>NZ_JAZARE010000009.1:0-296408 GCF_036231905.1 Ideonella sp. BN130291
CGCCTTCGGCCTGGCCGTCGCGGTGCCTGCGGTGATGGGCTACAACTGGCTGGTTCGCCGCAACAAGGGCGCGCTGGAGCGTGTGCGCGCCTTCGCCGGCGACCTGCACAACGTGCTGCTGGCGGGCAGCACCACGGTGGCCTTGCGCAAGGCCGCCTGAGGAGCGGCGCGATGGCCATGAACGTCGGCCCGGCCGACAGCGACGAGGAAGAGGTCAACTCCACCATCAACACCACGCCGCTGGTGGACGTGATGCTGGTGCTGCTGATCATCTTCCTGATCACCATTCCGGTGGTCACGCAGTCCATCCCGCTGGCGCTGCCCAAGGAGCGCAACCTGCCCACGCAGACCAAGCCGGAGAACATCCTGCTGGCGGTGAGCAAGGACGGCGACATCTTCTGGGGCGTGCGCCAGATTCCCACGATCGATGCCTTGGTGGAACAGCTGAAGACCGAGTCGGTGAAGGAGCCGCAGCCGGAGGTGCACATCCGCGGCGACCAGGACACCCGCTACGAAAGCGTGGGCCGCCTGGTCGTGGCCTGCCAGCGTGCCGGCATCCTGAAGGTGGGCTTCATCACCGAACCCCCTCCCAACGTGCAATGAGCGAGCCCACACCATGGCAATGAATGTAGGCACGGGCAGCGACGACGGCGTGATGGTCGACATCAACACCACGCCGCTGATCGACGTGATGCTGGTGCTACTGATCATGCTGATCATCACCATCCCGATCCAGACCCATGCGGTGAAGATGAACATGCCGGTGGGCCCGAGCGCACCGCCGCTGAAAGCCCCGGAGATCATCCGCATCGACGTGGACTTCGACGGCACCGTCGGCTGGAACGGCATCATCGTCGGCACCGATGCCGAGCTGCAGGGCAAGCTGGCCGGCGTGGCTGCGCAGGCCGACCAGCCCGAGGTGCACCTGCGCCCCAACAAGCTGGTGACCTACAAGCACGTGGCCCACGTGATGGCTTCGGCCCAGCGCCTGGGTGTCACCAAGATCGGCCTGGTCGGCAACGAACAATTCATGCGGTGAGTTTGTCGACCTTGGCTGCAAACAGATAGCCGAGCCCGCGCTCGGTGCGGATGTAGCGCGGGTGCCGCGGGTCGGGTTCGATCTTGCGGCGCAGGCGCAGGATCAGCACGTCGATGGTGCGGTCGAACACCTCGGTGTCGATGCTGCGGGTGTGCAGCAGCAGCTCGTCGCGGCTCCACACCCGCTGCGGGTGGCGCACAAAGGCCTCCAGCAGGCGGAACTCGGCCTGCGTCAGGCCGCAGGGCCGGCCGTCGGTGCTGCGCAGCTCACGTAGCCGCAGGTCCAGCACCCACTGGTCGAAACGCAGCTGTTCACCGGGTGCACCGCTGGCCGGCATCGGCTCTCGTGCGCCCGCCGTTCCATCCGCCGCGCCGGTGCGGCGCAGCACCGCCCGCAGCCGGGCGATCAGCTCGCGCGGGCTGAACGGCTTGGTGAGGAAGTCGTCGGCCGCCAGCTCCAGCGTGAGCACGCGGTCGGTTTCGTCGCTGCGGCCCGACAGCATCACGATCGGCACCCGCGAGGCCTGGCGCATGCGCCGCGCCAGCGTCAGCCCGTCCTCGCCCTTCAGGCGAAGGTCCATCAGCACCAGCGCATAGGCACGCTGGCCGATGGCCTGCAGCGCCTGCGCGCCGGTGAATGCACCGTCCGCATCGAAGCCCGCCTGCTGCAGCAGGTCCTGCAGCAGCGCCACCATGTCGGGTTCGTCATCGACGACGAGGATGTTCGGCTTGCCGGCCGCCAGGCTGTCCACGCGCAAACCATATCAACCGGCCCCGCGCGCCGGATTTCAATCAGCGTTTCAAAAGTTGCGGCGCGGATGGTGGATGATTCGCTCCTCATGAGCGCTGCCGCCACCTCCGAACTGCTGGTCGCCTGCCTGTGCGCACGCTGGTGCCAGCTGTGCAACAGCTACCGCGCCACCTTCGAAGCCGCTGCGGCACGCCACCCCGGCCATCGCTTTGTGTACGTCGACATCGAGGACGAGGCCGACCTGATGCATGCGATCGACGTGGACAACTTCCCCACGCTGCTGGTGGCGCAGGGTGAACGGCTGCAGTTCCTGGGGGTGATCACGCCGCAGCCGGACACGCTGGAGCGCCTGCTGCGTGCGGCCGAAGACCGCAACCTGCCACCGGCCGCGCATGCGCTCGACGAGGCGGAGCTGGGTGAGCTGCTGCTGGGCTTGCGCCAGCTGGCCTGAGCGGCGGGCGCGGCCGGGGCGCTGCCGGCGCACTGCCGCCAGGGACTGACGGCTACTTGCGGTCCGGCTGCGGCGTCAGCCGCAGGTAGGGCGTCACCGCCTTGTAGCCCTTGGGGAACTTCTGCTTGATCAGCTCCGGGTCCTGCAGCGAGGGCACGATCACCACGTCATCGCCCTGTTTCCAGTTGCCCGGCGTGGCCACGCTGTGGTGGTCGGTGAGCTGCAGCGAGTCGATGACCCGCAGCACCTCGTCGAAGTTGCGCCCGGTGCTGGCGGGGTAGGTGATCACCAGGCGGATCTTCTTGTTCGGGTCGATCACGAACAGCGAGCGCACGGTGAGGGTGGCGTTGGCGTTCGGATGGATCATGTCGTAGAGCTCCGCCACCTTGCGGTCGGCGTCCGCGATGATCGGGAAGTTCACCGTGCAGGCCTGCGTCTCGTTGATGTCGCGTACCCACTTCTGGTGGCTGTCCACCGGGTCCACCGATAGCGCGATCACCTTCACGTTGCGCTTCTTGAACTGCTCGCCGAGCTTGGCGGTCAGGCCCAGCTCGGTGGTGCACACCGGCGTGAAGTCGGCCGGGTGCGAGAACAGCACGCCCCAGCTGTCACCCAGCCACTGGTGGAAGCGGATGCGGCCCTCGGTGGAGTCCTGTTCGAAGTCGGGCGCGGTGTCGCCCAGGCGAAGCGTTGCCATGGCATGGTCCTTTCACGGGCTGGAGGGAAAGGCAGCGACGGTAGCGGGTGCGACGCCGGCTGCCAACAACCCTTTCGTTGTATCGACATGCCTGGCCCGCATTCGCTGGGAATGGCGCTTGCCGCAGATGAAGGGAGCAGGGGGCCCGCAGGCCGCCCTGTGCATTGCCTTTTGTACTTTTCTGCCGGAGGAACCGCATGAACCCCCTGATCCGCAAAACCACCACCGGGCTGGCCGTGCTGCTGCTGGCCGGCAGCGCCGCCATGGCCAAGGACAACGTCGCGCACGTGGACGCCGCCTTCATGAAGAATGCTGCCGAAGCCGGCCTGGCGGAAGTGGAAGCCAGCAAGCTGGCCGCCACCAAGGCCACCAACACCCAGGTGAAGAGCTTCGCGCAGCAGATGGTGGACGACCACACCAAGGCCAACGACGAGCTGAAGGCGCTGGCCGCGTCCAAGGGCGTGGAACTGCCCACCGAGCCATCGATGATGCAGCGCGCCAAGCTCAAGGCCTTGCAGGGCGCGGACGGCGCCAACTTCGACAAGCGTTATGCCGAGAGCTTTGGCGTGAAGGCGCACGAGGACACGGTGAGCCTGTTCCAGAAGGAGTCCAAGAAGGCCAAGGACGCCGACGTGAAGGCCTGGGCAACGAAGACCCTGCCCGCGCTGCAGCACCACCTGGAGATGGCCAAGGACCTGAACAACGCGGTCAAGGGCGAGAAGGCCGCCGCCAAGACCGACAAGAAGTCCTGACGGCGCCACCGGCCCCGGCGCGCCTCAACCGGTGGCGCGCCAGGCCTCCACATACCGTTCCAGCGCCGCATCCAGCGTGGGCATCAGCTGGCCGCGCGCGCTGCCCAGCGCACTGAAGGACGGGCGCGGCGCACGCTGGCGCAGCGCCGCCGCCGGCTCGGGCCGCACGCCGGCGGTACGCATGCCGGCCGCCTCGGCCGCTCGGCAGGCAAATTCGGCCCAGCTCACCGCGCCGTCGTTGGCCAGGTGCCAGACGCCGCGTTCGCCGTCGACCAGCAGGTCCAGCGCCGCCTGCACCAGGTCCGGCACATAGGTGGGCGACACCACCTGGTCGTGGGCCGCGATCCACGGTTCGTCACGCTGCAGCCGCGCCAGTCCCTGGCTGACGAAGTTGTGCACATCCCAGGGCCCGAAGAAGGCAGCAGTGCGCACCACCAGGGCCTGCGGCCAGCGCGCCAGCGCATCGCGCTCGCCGGCGAGCTTGGCGCGGCCATAGGCGTTGAGCGGGCGCGCCGCATCGTGCTCCTCGTAGGGGCTGGACTGGTCCCCGCCGAACACCAGGTCGGACGAGAAGGTGAGCAGGCGCACGCCGGCGCGCGCACATTCGGCGGCCAGCACCGCCGGGCCCAGCGCGTTCTCGCGCCATTGCCGCTCGTCGGCCTCGGCATCGTCCACCCGCACATAACCGGCGGTGTTGACCAGCGCCCAGGGCTGCCAGCGTGCCAATGCCGCGGCCACCGAGGCCGGGTCGGCAATGTCCATCTCCTCGCGCCGCAGCAGGTGGTGCGGCAGGCCGCGCAGCTCGCACATGCGGGCGAACGCGCGGCCCAGCGTGCCGGTGGCGCCGGTGATCAGCAGCGGCCGGCCCTGCACCGGCTTGTGTTCGGCCTCGCCATGCACCGGGTAGACCAGGCGCACCTCGCGCTGCCACCAGCCGGGGCTGTCCAGCGCCGGATGGTCGAAGGCTTCGCCGCGGCCGAGCTGGCGCGCCAGCTCGCCCAAGGCGGTGAGCCGCGGTTCGGGCGAACGCACGTCCCACAGGCCCGGTTCGTAGTGGCCCTGGCGGCGGGTGAGCAGGCTGTCCCAGTCGCACGCGCCGAACGCCGCCCACACGGTGAGGCCGCGCAGGTCCACCCCTTCGGCCCGCACCGTGTTGGCCGCGTCCCAGGCGTCGCGCAGCCAGCGCAGCTGCTCCTCCCGGGTGCAACCCATGTGCACCTCGGTGATGGCCAACGCACAGCGATAACGTTCATGGGCCTCGCGCAGCCGTGCCGCGAAGCCGCCGATCGGCGTGCCGCACACGCGCGCGGCCTCGGTGTCGGCATAGCGGTGGCGCCGGTTGCCGCCATGCAGCTCGGGCGGGTAGTGGGCGAGCCGGTGGTCCAGGAAACGTTCGCTGGTCACATAGCTGTTGATGCCCACGATGTCGGGCGGGCAGGGGCGGTCCACCAGCGCCTGCAGCTCC
This sequence comes from Ideonella sp. BN130291, assembly GCF_036231905.1. Lineage (NCBI taxonomy): Bacteria > Pseudomonadati > Pseudomonadota > Betaproteobacteria > Burkholderiales > Sphaerotilaceae > Ideonella > Ideonella sp. BN130291. The sequence goes on from NZ_JAZARE010000009.1 coordinate 5,155, forward strand.
GCTGCCGTGGCGCCGTTGGCGCGCAGGTAGCGCCACAGCGGGTGGCTGCGCGTGACCCGGCCGAACAGCAAATCGAAGCCCAACCAGCGCCGGGTGTTGTCGAAGCGCGCCTGGTAGGCCAGTGGGCCGGTGCTGCTGGTGAAACCGAGGTCGTCGGTCTGCACCAGCTGGGCCGCAGGGTTCACGCGGCGGATGGCCTGCATCGCCAGCACGGTGCCGCGCACCTGGTTCAGCAGGGCGCGCACAAAGCTCTTGTCGTCGCGGCCATGCGGGTACCACAGGCCGTACAGGCCGGCGAAACGGGCGGTGGTGAGCGGCTCGTTGACCGGGGTGTAGGCGTCCACCCAGGGGTAGCGCTGCGCCACCGCGGCTGCATAGGCGGCCAGCTTGTCGGGAAACTCCGGGTCCAGCAGGTCGGTGTGTCGGGGCCCGCTGCCGTGGTGCAGCAGGCCGACGATGGGCGCCACGCCCAGCGCACGCAGGCGGGCCAGGCGCTCGTCCGGCCAGGACCAGTCGGCCTCCTCCAGCGCGCCAGGGGCAGTGCGCTCCCACAGCAGCGGGAAGCGCATGCGCTCAATGCCCAGCGAGGCCAGCCGGTCGATGTCGTCGAGCCGGCCGGCGAAGCCGGTGCACTCGAGCTGGTCGATGTACTCGTCGCCGACCCGGTTGACCGTGCACTCCGGGCCGGCCCACAAAGCCAGGCGCGGTTCGGTCATTGGGTGCGGACCGGTGCCGGCGCTCGGCTGTGCACGGGCAGGGCCAGCGCGGCCGAGCCGGAGTTCAGGGCGACCTCCGCGCCCACGGTTTCATAACGCTCGCGCAGCCGCTTGAAGGCGGTGAGGGCCTGCGCCACCACCTGGTCCATGTTGTAGTACTTGTAGGTTGCCAGCCGGCCGACGAAGGTGACGTTCTCCAGCGCATCGGCTTCGGCTTCGTACTTCTTGTACAGCGCGGTGTTCTCCGGCCGCGGCACCGGGTAGTACGGGTCGCCTTCGGCACGCGGGAATTCGTACACCACCGAGGTGAGCGACGGATGCTGCTGGCCGGTGATGGTCTTGAACTCGCTGATGCGGGTGTAGGCGTAGTCATTCGGGTAGTTCACCGTGCCCACCGGCTGGAAACGCTCCTGCGGCAGCGTGACGTGCTGGAACTCCAGGCTGCGGTAAGGCAGCTTGCCGTACTTGCAGTCGAAGAACAGGTCCACCGGGCCGGTGTAGATCATGTGCTTCCAGGGCACCAGGCGCGCGATCTCGCGGTAGTCGGTGTTGAGCATGACCTTGATGTTCGGATGCGCGAGCATCTTCTCGAACATGCGGGTGTAGCCGTGCATCGGCATCGCCTGGTAGGTGTCGGTGAAGTAGCGGTCGTCGCGGTTGGTGCGCGTGGGCACGCGGGCGGTCACGCTGGCGTCCAGTTCGCTCGGGTCCAGGCCCCACTGCTTGCGGGTGTAGCCGCGGAACAGCTTGTTGTAAAGGTCGCGGCCCACCTTGCCCACCACCACGTCCTCGGATGTGGCGATGCGCTCTCGCTTTTCGGCCATCTTCTCGAAGAAGCCTTCGAGCTCCATCGCGGTCAGTTGAAGGCCGTAGAGCTTGTTGACCGTGTCCAGGTTGATCGGGATGGGCACCAGCTGGCCGTCCACGCTGGCCAGCACCCGGTGCTGGTAGGGGCGCCACTGGCTGAACTGGCTGAGGTAGTCGAAGACGTCGGCCGAGTTGGTGTGGAAGATGTGCGGACCGTAGGGGTGGATCAGCAGGCCGGCGTCGTCATAGCGGTCATAGGCGTTGCCGCCGATGTGGGGCCGCTTCTCGACCACGAGCACGCGGGCGTCGAGCTGGCTGGCCAGTCGCTCGGCGAGCACGCTGCCGGCAAAGCCGGCGCCCACGATCAGGTAGTCGAAACTGAAGTCCGTGTCCGAACGCTCGTTACGGCTTTTCGCGTGACCATTGGTGACGCGGCTGTTGGCATGCAGCAGGCTCAAGATGACTCCTTATGGGTGTGAGGCTCGCCGGTGGAGCCGGCGGCAGGGGCTTTACCTTTCGGCAATCCCTGTACCCTCCCTCACCCCCCGGCGACAAGCGCCCGGAGTCCGGGCCAGCCCGGTAGGGTTTGCAGTTTGCTTCCCGTTGCTGCCGGTTTGTTACAGCACCGGCCCGGGGTTCACCCGGCCCGCAGGCGCTGCAGCACTTCCCGGGCGGCCGCGGGCGCGCGCTCCTTGGCGCCGTTGATCATGAACATGAACACGTCGCGCGGCTGGGCCGCGGTGGAGCCGGTGTCGCCCGCCACGCGCGGCACGCCGTCGGGCTCGCCACCTTCGGCCCACTTGCGCGCGCAGGCGGCCCAGGCGTCCAGCACCTCGGGTGCGTAGCCGGTGGGGCAATCGGACTGGCACTGCATCAGCCGCAGGTAGACGAAGTCGGTGGTCAGGTTGGCGAAGGAAGGAAACTTGGGCGAATCGGTGATCACGGTGCCCATGCGGTAGCGGCGTGCCAGGTCCAGGAACTGCGGCGTCATGAAGCTGTCGTGCCGCACGTCCAGCACATGGCGCAGCGGCCGTCCCTCCAGCTGCGGCGGCAGCAGCTTCAGGAAGGCCTCGAAGTCCTCGGCATCGAACTTCTTGGTGGGCGCGAACTGCCACAGGATGGGCCCGAGCTTGTGGCCCAGCCGGGCCGGGCCGCTGGCGAGGAAACGATCGATGGATTCGCCGGCTTCGGCCAGCACGCGCCGGTTGGTGGCGTAGCGCACCGCCTTGAGCGAGAACATGAAGTCCTCCGGCGTCTCGTCGTGCCACTTGGCAAAGCTGCTCGGGCTCATGGTGCTGTAGAAGGTGCCGTTAACCTCGATCGCGGTCACCTGGCGGCTCGCGTATTCCAGCTCGCGCCGCGCCGGCAGGTCGGCCGGGTAGAAGGTCTCGCGCCAGGGCTCGAAGGTCCAGCCGCCGATGCCCACGCGAATGCTGCTGCTCATGGCCGATGCTCCCCATTGATATCGAGCGCGTGTTGTACCGCAGCTGTCCGCACGCCGCTTGACCGGAGTAATACTCTGGAGTGACACTCCAGTCATGGCGCCTTCCGCACACGACCGCATCCTCCAGGCCGCTGCCGACCTGTTCCTGGCGCAGGGCTTCGAAGCGACCTCGATGGAGCAGGTGCGCCAGCGGGCGGAGGTGAGCAACGGCAGCCTGTACCACCACTGCCCGACCAAGAACCACCTCGCCCGCGCGCTGTACGAAGCCGCGCTGCGCGACTACCACGCCGCGCTGCTGAAGGTGCTGGCCGGCGGTGCTTCAGCCGAGGAGGGCGTGCGCGGCCTCATCGCCGCGCACATCGCCTGGGTGCTCAAGCAGCCACAGCAGGCGCGCGTGCTGCACGAGCTGCGCCGCACTACCGCGATCGCCGGTGCCGAGCCCGACTGGGGTGGCCTGAATGCCGAGGCCTTCGACACCTTGCGCCGCTGGTGCGATGGCGAAGCGGCCGCCGGCCGCATGCAGGCCCTGCAGTTTGGCGTGTGGCTGGCGCTGGTGTTCGCGCCGGTGCTGCAGCTCACGCCGCAGTGGGCACGCCAGCCGCGCCCGTCCGTGCCACCGAAATTGCGCGCCGTGCTCGCTGAAGCGGCCTGGCGCGCCGTTGCCCCTTGAAGGAGAAACGATGACCGTCGATCTATTGCAACGCGGCCGCGAGGTGCTTGCCGCCCAGGGCTTCAGCCGCCTGCTGGGTGCTGAACTGGAGGTCTTCGAGCCCGGCCGCGCGGAGCTTGCGCTCGCGGTGGGGCCGCAGCTGCTGCAGCAGAACGGCTTCGTGCACGGCGGCGTGCTGTCCTACCTGGCCGACAACGCGCTCACCTACGCCGGTGGTTCGGTGCTGGGCACCGAGGTGGTGACCGCCGAGTACAAGATCAACTACCTGCGTCCTGCCGTAGGAGGTGAGCGCCTGCTGGCCGTGGCCAGCGTGCTGGGCAGTGGCAAGACCCAGGCGGTGTGCCGCTGCGACGTGTTCATGGTCGAAGGTGCGCAGCGGCGGCTGTGCGCCGCGGCCCAGGGCACCATCCGCACGGCAGGGTGAACACCATGGAACTGGCCCTCTACCTGGCCGCGGCAGCCACCCTGGCCATCGGCATCGCGCACTCCTACATGGGCGAGCGCTACCTGCTGATGCGCCTGTTCCGCCGGGAGGACCTGCCCAAGCTCTTTGGCAGCACCGACTACACCCGCCGCACCTTGCGCTTCGCCTGGCATGTGACCACCGTGGCCTGGTGGGGATTTGGCGCGCTGCTGGTGCTGCTGGCGCATCCGCCGGTGAGCGCGCAGGCCGTGGGCATGGTGATCGGCGCGGTGTTCCTGCTGCACTTCGCCATCGCGCTGTTCGGCTCGCGCGGCCGCCACTATTCCTGGGTGGCTTTCCTGGTGATCGGTGTGCTGGCCACCTGGGCCACGCGCTGAAGCGTGGCACCTTCGGCCGCGGTGATCACGCCGCCGCCCAGGCAGACCTCGCCGTCGTACAGCACCGCGGACTGCCCGGGTGTCACGGCCCACTGCGGCTCCTCGAATCGCAGCTCGAAACCCGGTGCGCCGAGATGCAGGACGCAGGCAGCATCGGCCTGGCGATAGCGTGTCTTGGCCGCGATGGCGCCTTCGGCGGGTGCGTGGCCGGCCACCCAGCTCACATCGTCCGCCTGCAGCGTGGGCGACAGCAGCCAGGGGTGGTCGTGCCCCTGCACCACGTAGAGGATGTTGCGCTCCACGTCCTTGCGGGCCACGAACCAGGGCTCATGCTCGCCACCGCCGCGCGGAGCGCCCTTGTCCTTGATGCCGCCGATGCCGATGCCCTTGCGCTGGCCCAGGGTGTAGAAGCTCAGGCCCACGTGTTCGCCAAGGGTGCGGCCGCGGTCGTCCTTGATCAGGCCGGGCGTGTTGGACAGGTACTTGTTGAGGAACTCGCGGAAGGGCCGTTCGCCGATGAAGCAGATGCCGGTGGAGTCCTTCTTCTTCGCGTTCGGCAGGCCAATCTCCTCGGCGATGCGGCGCACTTCCGTCTTGCGCAGTTCGCCCACCGGGAACAGCGTCTTGCTCAGCTGCGCCTGGTTCAGGCGGTGCAGGAAGTAGCTCTGGTCCTTGGCCGGGTCCAGGCCCTTGAGCAGCTCGAAGCGGCCCGTGCGCTGACGCACCCGCGCATAGTGGCCGGTGGCGATCTTCTCCGCACCCAGGCGCATCGCATGGTCCAGGAAGGCCTTGAACTTGATCTCGGCGTTGCACAGCACGTCGGGGTTGGGCGTGCGGCCGGCGCCGTATTCCCGCAGGAATTCGGCGAACACGCGGTCCTTGTAGTCGGCCGCGAAGTTGACGTGCTCGATCTCGATGCCCAGCACGTCGGCCACGCTGGCGGCGTCGAGGAAGTCCTGGCGCGACGAGCAGTACTCGTCGTCGTCATCGTCTTCCCAGTTCTTCATGAAGATGCCGATCACCTCGTGGCCGGCCTGCTTGAGCAGGTGGGCGGTGACGGCGGAGTCGACACCGCCGGACAGGCCGACAACGACGCGGTGCTTGGGGGAGCTCATCCCCGAATTTTAGGGAGGCGGCCGCTTCAGTGAGCGTGGCCGCCTTCAAGCCCTTGTTCCGCGGCATAACCCCGGGCGCGGGCATACGCCGCGATCTGCGCCGGCTTCAACAGGCGCTGCGTGCGCAGGTGGGCTTGCAGGTGCACGTTGCGCAGCTGGCCGCTCAGCTGGCCGGCCGCGGCGCTCAGGCGTGCCACGGTGGTCTCGTCGGCGGCGCCGGTGCGAAAGGCAGTGTCCAGCTCCTGTTCCACCTCGATCAGCCGGCGGCCGAGCTCGCGCGCCTGGGCTTTCATCTCGGCCACGATGCGCTGCAGAGATCACGCCTTCGTTTTCCAGCGTGGCGAGGCAACGGTACAGCGCCTCGTGCGAGGCACCGAGCATCTGTGACGTGGTTTTCCAGCTGTGCGCCGGCGCCACCCAGCCGGCACGGTCGCTGGGCTGCAGCTCCAGCCAGGCCAGCACGCGGGCCGACAGCGGGCGAAGGTTGCGCAGCTCGGCCGCCGTGCGCAAGGCCTGGATCGCCTGCGCCTGCTGGGCCAGCAGCGCCAGCATCGCCTGCGGCGCGGCGCACAGCACCTGCAGCAACCCCGGCTTGGAAACGCGCCACAGCCGGGTGGGCAGCGACGCGACCGCATCGCAGTGGTAGGTGGTAGAAAACAGGGACGCCTCGGCAAGCAACTGGCCGGCGTCATACGAGGCCAATGGCAAGGTGGTGCCGTTGTCGAGCGTGCGGCTCAGCGCCACCTGGCCCGCGTCGACAAAGTACATCGCACTCACCCGGTCGCCGCGCCGAAACACCACGGCGCCGGCCGGCAGCTCGCGCAACGTGCGCGGCAGGCCGTCGAGCAGCGGGTTCATCAGGACGCCAGGGCTTCGACGTCGGCCCTGGCCTTCGGGATCGCCGGGCCCAGCACCCGTTGGCCTTCCGGCGTGACCAGCACATCGTCCTCGATGCGGATGCCGCCCAGTCCGGCATGGCGCTCGAACATCGCGTAGTCGATGAAACCGGTGTGCCGGCCTTCGGCACGCCAGCGGTGGGTGAGCAGAGGGTTGATGTACACACCCGGCTCGATGGTCACCACCCAGCCGGCCTGCAGCGGGCGCGCCAGGCGCAGCGACTTGTAGCCGAAGCGCAGGTCGCGCTCGAAGCCGTCGCCATACCCCACCAGGTCTTCGCCCAGGCCTTCCATGTCGTGCACGTCCAGGCCGATCATGTGGCCGGTGCCGCAGGGGAAGAAGATCGCATGGGCTCCGGCCTGCACGGCCTCGTGCGCATCGCCACGCATGAAGCCCAGGTCGATCAGGCCTTGCACCATCACCTGGCAGGCCAGGTTGTGGATGTCGCGGTAGGGCATGCCGGGTTTCACCGCGCCAATCGCCTGCTCTTGCGCCGATAGCACCAGGTCGTACAGGTCCGTCTGCAGGCCCTGGAAGCGCCCGCCCACGGGAATGGTGCGGGTGATGTCGGACGCATAACCGCGTGGTGACTCGGCGCCCGAGTCGTTGACGATCATCTCGCCGCCGCGCAGGCGCACGCTGTGGTCGTGGTTGTGCAGGATCTCGCCGCGGCTGGAGAAGATGGGCGCATAGGCCATGCGGCAACCGCGCGCCAGCGCCAGGCCCTCCATCGCGCCCACCACTTCCTGCTCGACCACGCCCGGGCGGGCGCGGTGCATCGCCAGCAGGTGCATGTCGTGGGTGACGGCGAGCGCGGCTTCCATCTCGGCGATCTCCTCCGGCGCCTTCACCGCGCGCTGGGTGATCACCGCCTGCACCAGCGGCCGGCTCACCTGCGCGTCCAGTTCGGCGGGTGACAGCGCCAGCAGCGCAGCGAGCTCCAGCCGCGCTTCGCCGCGGTAGGCCGGCAGCCAGTGGACCCGCCGGCCCTGCGCCTTGGCCGTGGCCAGCCGCTCGGCGAGCGCAGCGCGTGGCGCGTGCTGCTCAATGCCCGCGCTGGCCGCCCTTTCGGCCGCTTTGGGCAACGGGCCGGTCCAGACCTCGTGGTCCACGTCGGCATCGTCGGCAAACAGCGTGGTGGTGCCGGCGTCCAGGTCCAGCAGCAGTGCGATGCCGGGCTGGGGCAGGCCGCCGTAATACAGCACGCTGGAATCCTGCCGGAACGGGTAGGCGTTGTCGCGGTAGTTCATCGGGCTGTCGACATGCCCGAGCAGCAGCACCAGGCCGGTGCCCAGCCGCTGCATCAGTTCACGCCGGCGCTGGCGGTAGATCGAAGGTGCAAACATGCGGCGAAGTATCAGAAGGTTTGAATGGACTCGGCGTGGCCGAGCAGGCCGCCAGGGCGCGCCCAATCAAGGCGCAAAGCCCAGCCGTAGCTCGGGCTACGGCGAGCATTCGCAACGCCGAGTGGGTGTGGTCTGGCGGGATGAGCGGACATGTCCGGTTCGTTCGAACCTTCTCAATCGAGCGTGGGGCGGTTCGCCAGTGCATGGCGGATCACCGCCTGCGCCTGGGCCAGCTCCTCGCCTTGCAGCTGCAGCCGCGGTGCGCGCACCCGGGCGCTGCACACGCCCACCATCTCCTGCGTGAGCTTGATCAGCTGCACGAACTTGGGCACGGTGTCCAGGCGCAGCAGCGGCAGGAACCATTCGTAGAGCCGGCGCGCTTCTTCCCACCGCCCCGCACGCGCCAGGTCGAACAGGCGCACCGACTCCTGCGGCAGCGCATCCACCAGCCCGGCGATCCAGCCGGTGGCGCCGGCGCCGATACCTTCGACGATGAGGTCGTCCACCCCCATCAGCAGGCGCAGCCGGCCGCCCAGCAGCGCACGCAGCGCGGTGAGGCGCCGCACGTCCGCGCTGGACTCCTTGATCGCCACCAGGTTGGCATGCTGGGCGCACAACTCGGCCACCTGCGCCGGCAGGAAGTCGGTGCGGTAGGCGATCGGGTTGTTGTAGAGGATGCAGGGCAGCGGCGTGGCGTCCATCACGGCGCTCACATGCGCCTGCATCTCGCGCGCGTCGGTGGAGTACACATAAGGCGGCAGCACCATCAGCGCGCTCGCGCCTTCATCGGCCGCCATGCGGGCCATCGCCACCGCGTCGGCGGTGGCGAGCGCCGCGATGCCGGCCACCACATTGCGCTGCGGTGAGGTGGCGCGCACGACAGTGCGCAGCAGCGCGCGTTTTTCGTCGGCGCTCAAGGTGGCCACCTCGCCCAGCGAGCCCAGCGCCACGATGCCGGTGCAGCCGGCCTCGATGCAGCTGCGCACCTGGCGATCCACCGCCTCGTGGTCGATGCGGTCGTCGGCAGTGAAGGGCGTGGTGATGGCCGGCAGCACGCCGTCCAGGAAAACAAGCGACATCAAGGGCTCCTGAGGGAAGGACAAGAAGCGGGCATCAGTGGATGCCCCAGCAGAAGGGGTCGTCCGGGTCCAGCAGCAGCTGGCCTTCGGCACACACATGGGCCCGGCCGGTGATCGAGGGGATCACCTGGTCGCCGGCGCGGCGGTAGCTGGCTTCGAACAGGCTGCCCACCACGCTTTGCTGGCGCCACACCTGGCCTTCGGCGAGCTTGCCGTCGGCGCCCAGGCAGGCCAGCTTGGCGCTCGTGCCGGTGCCGCAGGGCGAGCGATCGTAGGCCTTGCCGGGGCAGAGCACGAAGCTGCGGCTGTCCGCTGTATCGGAGTGAGCAAAGAGTTCGATGTGATCGATCTCGGCGCCGTCGCGGCCGGTGATGCCGGCGGCCGCCAGCGCCTGGCGGATGCGCCAGGCGGCGTCGGTGAGCGGCTCGACCTGGTCGGGTGCGATCGGCGTGTGCGGCCAGTCGGTGAGGAAGAACCAGTTGCCGCCCCAGGCCACGTCGCCCTGCACCGTGCCGAGGCCGGCCACCTCGACGCGCACGCCGGCGCGCCAGCGGTAGGCCGGCACGTTCTGCACCGTGACCCGGCCGTCCGGATGCAGGATGCAGGCGACGGTGCCCACGACAGTGTCGATGCGGTGCTCGCCCGGCGTGATGCGCCCCAGGTGGCGCAAGGTGGCGACCAGCCCGATGGTGCCGTGGCCGCACATGCCGAGGTAACCGACGTTGTTGAAGAAGATCACCGAGGCCGCCGAGCCCGGCTGCATGGGCTCACCCAGCCAGGCGCCCACCATCACGTCGGACGCCCGCGGTTCGCGCGCCACGGCCGCGCGCCAGCGGTCATGCTGGCTGCGCAGCAGGTCACGTTTGGCGGGCAGCGAGGCGGCGGCGGCCAGGGACGGAAAACCCTCCAGCACCACCCGGGTGGGCTCGCCCCCGGTGTGGGAATCGACGAAGCGGATGCGCTGCATGCGGCGTATGTTGCGCCAAAGCGCGCCGCCCCGTCTTGCACCGCCCGCACGGCCGAGGCGCGGATTTGGGCCCAATCGGCGGATGCAGGGCGGCGGGTGCACCCGGCCACCCGCCGGGGTGTGCACCCACAGCCGTGCCTTCAGAACGGCGAGTAGCGGGCCCCCGCGCGGGCGCCGGGTGCGAAGCTGATGCGCCGGCGCTCGTCGATGCGCTCGCGCCAGCGGCCGCCCGACAGGGTGCCTTCCACCAGCTCGTAACCCAGGAGGGCAAACACCCGATCGCCGAGGAACAGCGGGCGGGCATTGCCATACCAGTCCACGCAGGAGGCTTCGCAGGCGTCGTTCTGTGCATCGCCCGACAGGGCCTGCAGGCGCCCGAGCGGCTGGAATGCAAGGTCACGCTGGCGCAGGAAGAGCACGGCCGCAGCGCCCGCGCCGCCCGAGTACACGGCGCCGCGGCCACCGGCAGCCGAGTCCAGCACCGGCAGCCCGAGCAGGCCGCCGTCCGTCCCCATGGGCCGGAAGAAGAAGCCGTGCGAGCGGGTTTCGCCCTGGCTGGCGCCCGACTGCACATGGCGCCCCGCCAGCTCGGCGCGGCGGTCCAGCCGCACGCTGCTGAAGTGCAGGTCCTGGCCGTTGCTGCCCACCAGCACCGCATGCGGCCCCATGGCGTCGATGCGCTCTATCGTGTGGCCGGGGCTGAGCGGCTGCGCCGGCTGGTCGTCGGCAAAACGCAGTGCCCAGCCGGCCTGGCCACCGCCCCACAGCAGCCAGTCGCCGACGTATCGGTTCTGCAGTGCGCCGCCGGCCGGTGCTGGCACGCGGCGGTAGTGGCGCGGACCGGCCGCCGCGCGGCCATCACCAAACTCCGACAGCGGCACACGCAGCAGCGCCATCGCGCCGGCTGAGCTGTCCTCGCTGCTCCACATGCCTTCTCCGCCGCCGGCCTCGCGCAGCAGCACGTTGAGGTGGCCGCCGTCTTCCAGGAAGGACATCTGGTCCACCGGCACGCCGGCGGTCTTCAGGCCACTGGGCGCGCCGCCGTCCAGTGGCAGGCGGAACACCGCCGACAGCGTGCGGCTGCCCGGCAGCGGGCGCCGGGCGCCACGGTATCCCCGGTTGGTCCACACATACACCGAGCCGGCCGATACATAGAACACCCGCCCCGCCGGCCCCAGCACCGCGCTGGATTCGCACTGCAGCGGCGCGCTCGCGAGGTTGCAGGCGGTCACGGTGTGCAGGGCCAGCGGCTCGGCGGGATCGAACTCGTCGTCGCTGCGATACACCCGGGTGGCGGGCAGCAGGCGCTGCCAGGCGGCAGGCACCGCGTCACCCTGCCAGCGTTTCATGCCGGGCCAGGTGTCCCAGGGCGCCGGGCCCCAGGGCTGCAGCAGCACCGGTGTGTAGAACACCAGCTGGCTGCCGATCAGCCGGCTGGCGTAGTTGCGCGACGAGTAGTAGTCGAAGCTGCGCAGGTGGTAGGTGGCGCGGTAGCTGAGGTGGCCGTCGTGCGCCAGGTCGAACAGGCCGATCTCGGTGCCGCCGCGTGCATAGCTGTAGCCGATGACGACCACGGTACGGCCGGAGATGAGCAGCTCGTCGTACCAGGCGCCCTGCGGGCTGCTGCCGGGGGCATAGGCGTCCACCATGCCCACCGGCTGCAGGCTGTCGCCGCCCACCCGCACGCTGAACAGGCGGCCGCGCCGCAGGATCACCAGGTGGTCGCCTGCGCGCTTGACGATGCCGCCTTCGTCCACGCCGGCCGTCTGCACATTGGTGATGGATTCCGCGGCCGAGTCGGCGGCCGCCTTCGCGGCCGGTGCGGCCGCCACGTTGGCGGGCGCGGGTGGCGCGGCCTGCATGGCCAGCTCCGGCAGGCCGGCTGTCGTGCCTTCGGCCCGGCGCAGGCGCGGCTGGAGCTTCCGGGCCGCGTCGCGCCAGCGTTCCAGCGCCTGCCGAAGCTCGGCTTCGCTGCGGTACGCCGTCAGGGTGGTGTCGGCGCGGGCGGCCGGCGCGGCGGCCCAGGCGCCCAAGGTGAACAACAGGCTGCACAGCAGCCAGCGGCGGGTCGGCATGGGGGCACTCCTCTCAGTGGTGACAGGAGTGACACGGCCAAGGCCGCAGAACGGGGTGAAGGCAAGGGAATCAGCGCCGCACTGAGCGCAAACGGCCGCAGCGGCGAGAACCGCTGCGGGCTCAGCGGCCGCCGGGGCTGGCGCGGTTGCCGAGCAGGCGCGCGGGCAGCATGAACACCGTGCGCAGCAGGGCGAAGACGCCGTCGACGGCGACGCCGAGCAGGCGGAAGGGCAGGGCCAGCAGCCAGACGACCGGTGCGAGCACCAGGGCGAGCAAGGCCAGCGGCCAGCTCAACACCAGCAGCACGCACCAGCCGACGAACAGCAGCAGGGCTGTCATGTTCAGCCGCGCTTGCGGCCCGTGACGACCACCTGTTGCACCGCGTTTCCAACGATTTCCACCTGCTGGATGATGGGCGCGTTGGCTTCGGCGTATTCGGTCGCGGCGCTGTTGTATTGGCCGTCGGCCAGGGCGTCCAGACCGCCCAGCGTGGCCAGGGTGACCAGTGCGGCCAGGCTCATCGCCGTGGCTTGCGGGGTGAGGCGGTTCAACATGGTGGGCTCCTTCGGGGGACAACGCTCATTGCGTTGAGATCAACTCTAGGCTTCTGCGGGACCAGCGCAAACCTTCGCGCGACGAACTGCGGAGGCGCCGTGACGAACGGCACACGAAGCGGATAAACAGGTTTTGTGTAACAGCAGGCCCCGCCGCGGGAACCTCTGTAGCGATATGTGCTCGGATGAAGCCCTGTGAGATTTGCTGCAAATCAAACGGGCTCTCCTGGCGCACCGCGCTGTCTGCTGTCACCCCCACCGCCTGCCCATGTTGAAGAACGCCTTCGTTGCCCTACTTTTGTCCTGCGCCAGCGCAGCCTGGAGCGCCGTGCCGCTGCGCTCGGCCCATGCGTTGGTGCTGGACGCCGCCACCGGCCAGGTGCTGCTGGAAAAGGACGCCACCACGCCCGCGCCGATCGCGTCCATGACCAAGCTGATGACCGCCATGGTGGTGCTGGACGCGCACCTGCCGCCCGATGAAGTGGTGCGCATCGACAAGGAGGACTACGACACCCTGAAGTTCACCAAGTCGGGCGTGCCGGCCGGCTCCATCCTCAGCCGCGAAGACGCGCTGACCCTGGCGCTGATGTCCTCGGACAACCATGCTGCTGCCGCGCTGGCGCGCACCTACCCGGGCGGGCGCACGGCGTTCCTGGACGCGGTGAAGCTCAAGATCGCGGCCCTGCACCTGGAGAACACGGTGATCGAGGAACCGACCGGGCTGTCGCCGAACAACCACGCCACCGCGCACGACATGGCCAAGATCCTCAAGGCCGCTTCCGCCTACCCGGAGATCGCGGTGGCCACCAGCCAGCGCGGCGACACCATTGCGGTGAACGGCCGGCGCCGCAACTTCCACAACACCAACGGCCTGGTCGGTGCGCCGGGTTGGGAAATCACCGCGTCCAAGACCGGCTTCACCAACGAGGCGGGGCGCTGCGTCTCCATGCGGCTGGAATCCGCCGGCCGCAGCATCCTGGTGGTGCTGATGGGCGCGGTGGACAGCTCCAAGCGCACGCTGGACGCGCTGGACATCCGCCGCTGGCTGGGCGGCGAGCAGGACACCACCGTTGCGTCCAACGGCCGTGCCGCGGAGCCGCGTGCCCGCACCGCGGCGCGCCGCAGCGGCAGCCGCAAGCCGGTGCGCCGCACGGTGTCGGTCAGCTACTGAACGGCGGCCGGCGCGCGGGCGGCGGTGTCCACGTTGCGGGCCGTGGCCAGCAAGGTCGCGCACAGCGTCTCGCGGCCTTGTTCGTCCACCGCGAACACATCGGCCGCACAGACGGTGAGCAGCCGGGCGGCGCTGAGCACCCGCCCGCGCGAGCGCAGCAGCGCGCCCGCCGCCGGCGCGACGATCTTCAGGCTGGTGTCGATGGTGGCATTCACCCAGCCGGGCGGCAGCAGGGTGCCGGCGGCGGCCACGGCGGCGAAGTCGGCCGCCGCGAACACCGCCGTGGCCTGCAGCTGGCCGGGGCGGAAGCTGAAGGCATCGGTGACCGGCAGCTCCAGCGTCACCTCGCCGGGCGCCACGTTCACGAACCGCAGCTGGAGCGTCTGCGCCACCGGCATCGCCAGCACCATGCGCTGCACCTGTTCGGTCATCGGCAGGGATGTCATCGTCTCTCCTTGGGTCACGGTGAACGGGTGTGGCGCACCTTGGGCCAGGGCGTTGCGCCTGAAGGGGAACGTTCGCGCGCCTGCTTCTGCTGCTGCACCAGCCACTGCACGTGGTCCAGCAGGGCCTGGCGCTGCTGCTGTCGTGTGCTGATCTCCTGGTCCAGCTCCGCCACGCGCTGCTGCAGCGCGTCGATCACCTGGGCGTGGCTGAGCCGGCCGGCGCGATAGGCCGGCAGGTTCTCCGCAATCCGCTGCAGCGGCAGGCCCATCTGCCGGCCCATCACGATGAACACCACCTCGCGCACCACGCGCTCGTCGTAGTCGCGGTAGCCGCTGGGCAGGCGGCGCGGCTTCAGCAGCCCCAGGCGCTCGTAGTGGCGCAGGGCATGGGCCGACACACCAGTGCGTTCGGCGAGTTGGGAGATCCTCATGACCCCGACCTTAGCAACCTTGGTGCTGCACGAAGGTTATAAGATGGCTGCGCCGGGGTGTTCCCGGCACACGTCTTCAGGGCGGGGTGGAATTCCCCACCGGCGGTAGGTGGCCTGCAAAGGCCATGAGCCCGCGAGCGCCTGCACTCCGCCATGGAGCGCAGGGTCAGCAGACCTGGTCAGATGCCAGGGCCGACGGTCACAGTCCGGATGAAAGAAGATGTGCTGATGCGCTTGCCGCGCCTTCAAGCCCGCGGGCTGGGCGCGAGCATGCGCCTCCGCGCGCCCCTGAAACGTTTTTCGCCACTTTGTTCTGACGAGGAGCGTTTCACATGTCCGACCTTTCCTTTCCCCATGACCTTTCCCCGCGCCTGCAAACGGCGCTTGCTGCGCTGCGCGAGGGCCGCGCCGTGCTCCTGCTCGACGACCACGACCGCGAGAACGAAGCGGACCTCATCGTGGCCACCGACACGCTGAGCGTGGAGATGATGGCGCTGTTGATCCGGGAGTGCAGTGGCATCGTCTGCCTGTGCCTGCCCGATGAGGCACTGCGCCGGCTCGCGCTGCCGCCGATGGTGGCGCACAACGGCAGCCGCTACGGCACCGCCTTCACCGTCTCCATCGAGGCGCGCGAGGGCGTGACCACCGGCGTGAGCGCGGCCGACCGCGTGGCCACCATCCGGGCCGCAACCGCCGTGGGCGCCACTCCGGCCAACCTGGTGAGCCCCGGCCATGTGTTCCCGCTCCGGGCCCATCCGGGCGGCGTGCTGGCGCGGCGCGGCCACACCGAAGGCGCGGTGGAGCTGGCCCGCCTGGCGGGCCTGACGCCCGCCGCGGTGCTGTGCGAGCTGATGAACCCCGACGGCACCATGGCCCGTGGCGAGGCGGTGGAGCGCTTCTCCAGGCTCCACCGTTTCCCCATCCTGACCATCGCCGAGCTGGTGGACGCGGTGCATGGCCTGGCGGCCGTGCTGGCGTGATGGAGGCGCCGCATGTACACCGGCATCGTGCAAGCCCGCGGCCGGGTGCTGCGCCTGGAGACGGCGCCGCATGGCGGCCGCCTGTGGGTGCAGTTCCCGCCCGCGCTGATGCGCGGCCTGCAGCTGGGCGCCAGCGTCGCCGTCGATGGGGTCTGCCTGTCGGTGGTGGCGATGAGCGGCCGCGAGATCGCCTTCGACGTGGTGCAGGCCACCCTGACGCACACCAACCTGGCCGACCGTCGGGCCGGCGATGAGCTGAACCTGGAGCGCTCGGCGCGCCAGGGCGCAGAGATCGGCGGCCATCCGCTGTCCGGCCATGTGTCCACCACTGGCACTGTCACCTCGGCGGTGTTCGAGGGCGCGGACGCGCACCTGGCCTTCACCGTGGCGCCGCGCTGGTCGCGTTATCTGTTCGAGCGCGGCTTTGTCGCGGTGGATGGGGCCAGCCTCACGGTGTCCGCGGTGGACCCGGCGCGCGGTGAATGCCGGGTGCAGCTGATCCCCGATACGTTAAGGCGCACCGCGCTGCGGCGGCACCGGCCGGGCTCACGCGTCAACGTGGAGGTGGAGCACCACACCCAGGTGCTGGTGGATGTGGTGGAGCGCGTGTTGGCGGGCGGCGCCGCTCAGCCGGGAATCCAGGGGTCGTACAGCGAGGGGTGCGTGCTCAGCACCTGAAGCGGAAAACGGCGCCCGGCGAGGTGGTCTTCCAGGCACTGCAGCACCAGCGGGCTGCGGTGCAGGGCCTGGGAGGCGCGCACTTCGTCGGGCGTCATCCACAGGGTGCGCACGATGCCCTCGTCCAGCTTCAGGGCCGGGTCGGGCTCGCTCACGGTGCCGGTGAAGGCGAAGCGCAAGTAGGTGACGTCTTCACCGTCCGCGCGCCGAAAGCGCGAGAGGTACACGCCCACCAGCGCATCCGGCGTGAAGCGGCAGGCCGTCTCTTCCAGCACCTCGCGCTCCACCCCCTGCTGCAGCGATTCTTCCGGGTCGAGGTGGCCGGCCGGGTTGTTCAGGCGCAGGCCTTCGCGGGTCTGCTCCTCCACCATCAGGAAGCGGCCGTCGCGTTCCACGATGGCGGCCACCGTGACGCTGGGTTTCCATCGTTGCGGGTTCGACATGGGGCGCGATGGTAGTGGATGAGCCCTAAAGACGCGCAAGCGACAAGAAGGCTTGTTGGCTTTGTGTAAGCTTCGCCGCCAACACCCAACCACCCGCGCGAGGGCGGACAAGGAGCGAACACCATGCTGATCGGCATCCCGCTGGAAACGACGGCGGGCGAAACCCGTGTGGCTGTCACCCCGGAGACGGCAAAAAAACTCAAGGCGCAGGGCCACACGCTGAAGCTGCAGTCCGGCGCCGGTGTGGCCGCCAGCGCGCCCGACGCCGCCTATGAGGCGGTGGGGGTGGAGATCACCGATCGCGCGGGGGCCTTCGGCTGCGACCTGGTGCTGAAGGTGCGTTCGCCGCTGGCCGATGAGCTGCCGCTGATGAAGCCTGGCGCCGCATTGGTGGGCATGCTCAACCCCTTCGACAAGCCGGGCCTGGCCGCGCTGGCCGGCGCACAGCTCACCGCCTTTGCCCTCGAGGCCGCGCCGCGCACCACGCGCGCGCAGAGCATGGACGTGCTCTCCTCGCAGGCCAACATTGCCGGCTACAAGGCGGTGATGCTGGCCGCCAATGTGTACCAGCGCTTCTTTCCCATGCTGATGACCGCCGCCGGCACGGTGAAGGCGGCGCGGGTGGTGATCCTCGGCGTGGGCGTGGCGGGCTTGCAGGCGATTGCAACGGCCAAGCGCCTGGGCGCGGTGATCGAGGCCAGCGACGTGCGCCCCAGCGTGAAGGAGCAGGTGGAGTCGCTGGGCGGCAAGTTCATCGACGTGCCCTACGAGACCCAGGAAGAGAAGGAAGCGGCCGAAGGCGTGGGTGGTTATGCCCGCCCCATGCCGCCCTCGTGGCTGGAGCGCCAGAAGGTGGAAGTAGCCAAGCGCGTGGCCCAGGCCGACGTGGTGATCTCCACCGCGCTGATCCCCGGCCGCGCCGCG
This sequence comes from Ideonella sp. BN130291, assembly GCF_036231905.1. Taxonomy (NCBI): domain Bacteria; kingdom Pseudomonadati; phylum Pseudomonadota; class Betaproteobacteria; order Burkholderiales; family Sphaerotilaceae; genus Ideonella; species Ideonella sp. BN130291. The sequence continues at coordinate 22,700 of NZ_JAZARE010000009.1, forward strand.
CCGGTGCTCATCACCGAGGAGATGGTGAAAAGCATGAAGCCCGGTTCGGTGATCGTGGACATCGCCGCACCGGCCGGCGGCAACTGCCCGCTCACGGTGCCGGGCCAGACGGTGCAGCGCCACGGCGTCACGCTGATCGGCGAAACAAACCTCCCCGCCCTGGTGGGCGCCGATGCCAGCGCGCTCTACGCTCGCAACGTGTTGGACTTCCTCAAGCTGGTGCTCACCAAGGAAGGCACGCTGCAGGTGCCGATGGACGACGACATCGTGGCCGCCTGCCTGGTGGCACGCGACGGGCAGGTGCTGAAGGCATGAATGAGCTGAACCGGGTGATGCTGCGGGCCAAGCTGCACCGCGCCACCGTGACCGAAGCCGACCTGCACTACGAGGGCAGCTGCGGCATCGACGCTGCCTTGCTGGACGCGGCCGGCATGCGCGAGTACGAGAAGATCGAGCTCTACAACGTCAACAACGGCGAGCGCTTTTCCACCTACATCATCCAGGCGCCGGCCGGCTCGGGCGCGATCTCGCTCAATGGCGCCGCGGCGCGCAAGGCGCATGTGGGCGACCTGCTCATCATCTGCACCTACGCCCCCATGAGCGAAAGCCAGGCGGCCACGCACAAGCCGCGCGTGGTGCTGCTGGGCGAGGGCAACCGCATCCAGCAGATCAAGGAACTGTAGGCCGTGATCCGCACCCTGCTGCTGCTGCTGCTGGTCACCCTGGTGCCCGGGCTCGCGGGTGCGGAGACGGTGGGCCGGGTCGACTTCCCGCTGCCGAGCGCTGAATGGCAACTGGTGGCCGACTATGAGCACCCGCTGACCTTCAACGGGGGCGAGCACTCGATTCCGCTGTTCACCAAGCTGTACCAGCTGCCTGGCGCCGGGCGGCAACCGAAGGCGCTGCTGCTCGTTACCGCCACCAGCGGCTCCCACGCCGGCAAGGTGCGGTGGGTCAGCGAGAAGTGCCCGCCCGCGCGGCCCAGGTTCTTTGCCGAGGACTTTCATACCAACAAGGTCACCAGCCACATCGAGTGCCTGGTGGTGAATCCGGTGTTCTCGCCGCCGGCGTACTTCAAGAACAACGCCAAGGTGCTGCAGGCCCTGGCCGACAAGGGCGTGGAGCTGCCGAAATCCGCGGTGTCCCTGCGCAGCACGGTCACGTCCCAGGCCGGCACCTACCTGCATGTGAACCTGATGGCCGGCAAGGACTTTGTCGGCCTGCCCGGCACCACGCTCTACACCGACGACGCCCACGAGGTGGCGCCGGCGCTGGTGGCGTGGGGCGAGGAACTCCACTGGGCCGTGCGCAGCGCGATGCGGTCCCTCCGCGGAGCGCTGCAGCTGCCCGCGATCGAATTCGAAAAGAGGTAAGCCATGGAAGCCATCAGTCCGACCGTCATCAACCTGATCATCTTCGTGCTGGCGATCTACGTCGGCTACCACGTGGTGTGGAACGTCACGCCGGCGCTGCACACACCGCTGATGGCGGTGACCAACGCCATCTCGGCGATCGTGATCGTGGGCGCCATGCTGGCGGCGGCCCTCACCGAAACCACGCTCGGCAAGACCATGGGCGTGCTGGCGGTGGCGCTGGCGGCGGTGAACGTCTTCGGCGGCTTCCTGGTCACGCGCCGCATGCTGGAGATGTTCAAGAAGAAGGAAAAGAAGGCGCCGGCCGCGGGAGCGCACAAATGAGCGTCAACCTCGTCACGCTGCTGTACCTCGTCGCGAGCATCTGCTTCATCCAGGCCTTGAAGGGCCTGTCGCATCCCACCACGTCCATCCGCGGCAACCTGTTCGGCATGGCCGGCATGACGATCGCGGTGGTCACCACCGCGGCGCTCATCGTCAAGCTGGCCGGTGGCAACGTGGGTGGGCTGGGTTATGTGCTGTTCGGCCTGCTGATCGGTGGCAGCGCCGGCGCCATCATGGCCAACCGGGTCGAGATGACCAAGATGCCGGAGCTGGTGGCCTTCATGCACAGCATGATCGGCCTGGCGGCGGTGTTCATCGCAGTGGCCGCAGTGGCGGAGCCATCGGCGCTGCTGCACGGCCTGAACAAGGGCGATCCCATCCCCACCGGCAACCGGCTGGAGTTGTTCCTGGGTGCGGCCATCGGCGCCATCACCTTCAGCGGTTCGGTCATCGCGTTCGGCAAGCTCAGCGGCAAGTACAAGTTCCGCCTGTTCCAGGGCGCGCCGGTCACTTTCGGCGGCCAGCACCTGCTGAACCTGTTCCTCGGCATCGCGACCGTGGCGCTGGGCCTTGCCTTCATGTTCACCGGGAACTGGAGCGCGTTCTTCCTGATGCTGGCCCTGAGCTTCGTGCTGGGCGTGCTGATCATCATCCCGATCGGCGGGGCCGACATGCCGGTGGTGGTGTCCATGCTCAACAGCTATTCGGGCTGGGCGGCGGCGGGCATCGGCTTTTCGCTCAACAACAGCATGCTGATCATTGCCGGCTCGCTGGTGGGCAGCTCGGGCGCGATCCTGAGCTACATCATGTGCAAGGCGATGAACCGCTCGTTCTTCAACGTGATCCTGGGCGGCTTTGGCGGGGAGGCCGGCGCCGCTGCGCAAGGCCAGCAGGCCCAGCGCAGCGTCAAGAGCGGCAGCGCCGACGACGCGGCCTTCATCCTGGGCAATGCGGAAACCGTGGTCATCGTGCCGGGTTATGGCCTGGCGGTGGCGCGCGCCCAGCATGCGGTGAAGGAGCTGGCGGCCAAGCTCACCGAGAAGGGCATTACCGTCAAGTACGCCATCCATCCGGTGGCGGGGCGCATGCCGGGCCACATGAACGTGCTGTTGGCCGAAGCCGAGGTGCCCTACGACCAGGTGTTCGAGATGGAGGACATCAACGGCGAGTTCGGCCAGGCCGACGTGGCCATCATCCTGGGCGCCAACGACGTGGTGAACCCCGCCGCGCTGCAAAAGGGCAGCCCGATCTTCGGCATGCCGATCCTCGAGGCCTACAAGGCCAAGACGGTGATCGTGAACAAGCGCTCCATGGCCGCGGGATACGCGGGCCTGGACAACGAGTTGTTCTACATGGACAAGACCATGATGGTGTTCGGCGACGCGAAGAAGGTGGTCGAGGACATGGTCAAGGCCATCGAATAAGTCGCATCCGGGGCGGTCTTGGAGGGCCGCCCCTAGAGTTGCATAGCGAAACACCCAATGTGGGCAACAGGGGCGGCGTTCAGAATCGCCCATCCACCGGAGCGAGACAGACATGGAGAAGACCTGGCTGAAGCAGTATCCCGAAGGCGTGCCCGCCGAGATCAAGACGGACGTGTATCCGTCGCTGGTGGCGCTGATCGAGGAGAGCTTCAGGAAGTACCGCGACCTGCCCGCCTACCGGTTCATGGGCAAGTCCTTCACCTTCGGCCAGGTGGACGAGCTCTCGCGCGCCTTCGCGGCCTGGCTGCAGGCCCAGGGCCTGGAGCGCGGCGACCGCGTCGCCATCATGATGCCCAACGTGCCGCAGTACGCGGTGGCGGTGGCGGGCATCCTGCGCGCGGGTTACGTGGTGGTGAACGTCAACCCGCTGTACACGCCGCGTGAGCTGGAGCACCAGCTCAAGGATTCCGGCTCCAAGGCCATCGTCATCATCGAGAACTTCGCCAACACCTTGCAGCAGGTGATGGCGGCGGTGCCCACCAAGAAGGTGGTGCTGGCTGCCATGGGCGACCTGATGGGCTTCCCCAAGGGGATGATCATCAACTACGTCGTGCGCAACGTGAAGAAGATGGTCCCGGCGTTCGAGATCCCGGGCGCCGTGCGCTTCAACGACGCGGTGTCGCAGGGCCGGGGCAAGCCGTTCACGGCGGCCAAGGTGGGCCCGGAGGACATCGCGGTGCTGCAGTACACCGGCGGCACCACCGGCGTGAGCAAGGGCGCGGTGCTGCTGCATCGCAACCTGGTGGCCAACCTGCTGCAGTCCGAAGCCTGGTACCAGCCGGCGCTGAAGAAGATTCCGTCGGGCGAGCAGATCGTCACCGTGTGCGCGCTGCCGCTGTATCACATCTTCGGCTTCACGGCGAACATGATGCTCAGCATGCGCATGGGCGGCTGCAACATCCTGATCCCGAATCCCCGTGACCTGGACGGCACGCTGAAGGCGCTGGCCAAGGAGCGCTTCCACAGCTTCCCGGCGGTGAACACCTTGTTCAACGCCCTGGCCAACCACGCGAGCTTCAACACGGTGGACTGGAGCCACCTCAAGATCTCGGTGGGCGGCGGCATGGCGGTGCAGCAGGCCACCGCCAAGCTCTGGCTCGAAAAAACCGGCTGCCCGATCTGCGAGGGTTACGGCCTGTCCGAAACCAGCCCCTCGGCCAGCTGCAACCCGGTGGACAGCACCGCCTACAGCGGCAACATCGGCCTGCCGCTGCCCAACACCGAATTCAAGCTGCTGGACGATGACGGCAACGAGGTGCCGGTGGGCCAGCCCGGCGAGATCGCCATCCGCGGCCCGCAGGTGATGGCCGGGTACTGGCAGCGCCCGGACGAGACCGCCAAGGTGATGACGGCCGATGGCTTCTTCCGCACCGGCGATGTGGGCGTGGTGGACGAGCGCGGCTACTTCAAGATCGTGGACCGCAAGAAGGACATGATCCTGGTGTCGGGTTTCAACGTGTACCCCAACGAGGTGGAAGACGTGCTCACCCAGATGGACGGCGTGCTGGAGTGTGCCGCGGTCGGCATCCCCGACGCCAAGGCCGGCGAGGCGGTGAAGGTGGTGATCGTCAAGAAGAACCCCGCCATCACCGAGGCCGACGTGCGCGCGTATTGCGAAGCCAACCTCACCGGCTACAAGCGGCCGAAGGTGATCGAATTCCGCACCGACCTGCCCAAGACACCCGTGGGCAAGATCCTGCGCCGCGAGCTGCGCGACCAGAAAAAGGCGGCCTGATCCGCATCAGCCCGTGTTTGCGCGTCTATCACCCAAGACGCGGAACTCGCAGTTTTTTGCCGTTGCTGTGGGAGAGTTCACGCGTTACGATTTTTGTAACGTGAGTTGGCGTTCGCTTTTCACTGCCTGGGCGCGGCCCTGGGCATAGAGTGTGAAGCTGTCAAGGAGTCGATCATGAACCCACGCTGCAGCAAGACCGAAGCTGGCCGCGCCGAGATCAAGGCGCGCGCTCTGCCGTTGTCGCGCACGGCGCGCAACCTGTTGCTCATCATCGACGGGTCCCGCCCCGCCAACGAGTGGCTCGGGCTGGTCCATGGCGCCACCGAGGCGGACCTCGAAGGGCTGCTGGCCCAGGGCCTGGTGGAGGCAGCGGCCGCACCCGCCGGTGCGCCGGCCGCGTCGCAGGGCAAGCGCGAACCGAGTGTCGAGCAGCTGACGGCCGCCATGAACGCGCTGAGCTACGACCAGCTCTACACCCTGCTCACCAGCCAGGCCAAGGAACGCTTCGGCCTCATCAAGGGCTACCGCGTGATCCTGGATGTGGAGAAGTGCGCCAACCTCCAGGAGATGCAGGGGGTGGCCCAGCGGTTCCTGAACCAGGTGAAGGAAGAGCACGGCGAAGCCGGCATGCGCCACCTGCGCGTGGCGCTCGGTATCCAAGGCTGAAGAGTGTCGGCCCGGCCGCGGGGGACCGCGGCCACCCCGCGAGGCGTCCGCTTTGGCACACTGCCAGCCCATGCCTGTTCCGCGCCTGTACGTTCCGCATCCCCTCGCTGAGGGCCAACCCCTCGACCTGCCGGCCGGTGCCGCCCGCCATGTGCAGGTGCTGCGCCTGCAGCCGGGGGCGCCGCTGCGCCTGTTCAACGGTGAGGGCATCGAGTTTGACGCCACGGTGGTGCGCATGGGGCGCAGCGACGTGGCGGTGCTCGTGGGCGCCGGCGAGGCGGTGGAGCGCGAGCTGCCGTTGGCGGTGACGCTGGCGCTCGGCATGCCGGCCAACGACCGCATGGACGCGCTGGTCGAAAAAGCCACCGAGCTCGGCGTGGCAGCGATCCAGCCGCTGCTGTGCGAGCGTTCGGTGTTGCGCCTGGCCGGTGAGCGGGCCGACAAGCGGCGTGAGCACTGGCAAGGCATCGCCGTCGCCGCGGCCGAGCAGTGCGGCCGCACGCGGGTGCCGGTGATCGAGCCGGTGCAGGACATCGCACGCTGGCTGGCCGGCGGGCCGGCGGCCGGCGGCATGCGCTGGTTGCTCAGCCTGGGCGAGCCGCTGCCCGCGCTGGCCACGATGGCGGTTGCACCGGCGGCCGTGTGCGTGCTCAGCGGCCCGGAGGGCGGCTTGACGCCGCGCGAGGAAGCGCTGGCGCACACCGCCGGCTTCCAGCCCGTGAGCCTGGGCCCGCGCGTGCTGCGTGCGGACACCGCGCCCTTGGCCGTGCTGGCCTGGCTTGGCGTAGGCTGCGGGCGATGAACCGTCCGCTGCTGCTGCTCACCCTGTGCCAGGGCCTGTACCTCACCAACAACGTCACCTTCATCGCGATCAACGGCCTGGTCGGGCTGGCACTCGCGCCGCGACCCTGGATGGCCACCTTGCCGGTGATGGCCTATGTGGCCGGCGCCGCGCTGAGCGCGCCGCTGGTGGCCTCGCACCAGCGCCGCTTCGGCCGCCGGCGCAGCTTCCAGCTGGGCCTGGTGGTGGCCATGTGCAGTGCGGCGCTGTGTGCAGCCGCGGCGCTCACGCATCAGTTCTGGCTGCTGGTGTTCGCCACCGCCACGGCGGGTTACTACAACGCCAACGGCTCGCTGTACCGCTTTGCCGCGGTGGAGCTCGTGCCGGTGCCTGCCAAGGAGCGTGCGATCTCCTGGGTGCTGGCCGGCGGCATCCTCGGTGCCGTGGCCGGGCCGCAGCTGGCGAGCAGCACGCGCGACCTGCTGCCCCAGCCATTTGCCGGCGCCTACCTCGCGCTGATCGGGGTGGCGCTGCTGTCGCTGGGGGTGATGAGCCGGATTCACTTTCCGGCCATGCCCACCGCCGCCGAAGCGCGTGGCGGCCGGCCGCTGGCCGAACTGGCGCGGCAGCCGGTGTTCATCGTCGCGGTCACCGCCAGCGCGCTCGGTTACGGCGTGATGAACCTGCTGATGGCCGCCACGCCGATCGCGATGGCACAGTGTTCGCACCCTTTCAGCAGCGCGGCGCTGGTGCTGGAGTGGCATGTGCTCGGCATGTTCGTGCCCAGCTTCTTCACCGGCGCATTGATCAAGCGCGTGGGCGCGCTGCCCGTCATGGCACTGGGCCTGCTGCTCAACGCGGTGTGCGTCGGCATCGCGCTGTCGGGTGTGGACCTGATGCACTTCCTGGCCGCGCTGATCGCGCTGGGCCTGGGCTGGAACTTCCTCTTCATCGGCGGCACGGCGCTGTTCACCGAGGCCTACCGCCCGGACGAGCGCACCCGTGCCCAGGCCGCGATGGACACCGCCATCTACAGCACGATGACCATCACCTCGTTCAGCTCCGGCGCATTGGTCACCACCAGCGGCTGGACCGGCATGAACGTCGGTACGCTGTTGCCGATCGCCCTGGTGGGCGCTGCGCTGGTGTGGCTGGCGCTGCTGCGGCGTCGTGCCGCGGCAGCAGCGCCCAGGGCCCTGGTCTAGGGGAACACCGCGCCGTACAGCGGGTGGTCCAGCACCCTGTCGCGCACATACACCCGCACGATGGCGCCGTCTGCGGTGGCGAAGTCGCTCCAGAAGAAGCGCCCGAGTGCCGCCTGCGTGTTCAGGCGCTGCACCATCGCCGCCAGGGTCTCGTTGCGGTCCACGGGTTCCACCTCGTAAACCACCGCCGCGGTGTCGCCGCTGCGTCTTTCGAACAGCATCGCGGTCTCGCCACCGGTGAAGTAGGTGCCGAGGAAGCGGCCGCCGTTGGCGCCATGCGCGTTGAGCTGGCTCAGCAGCGCCTGGGCGTCGGCCGGGCCGGAGGCGCTGCCCAGCTTCACCGCTTCGTACACGAAGGTCGGTGGGGTCGCACCCACGCGCTCGAAGAGATGGCGCATGTCGAGCACCTGTGTGCCGAAGCCCAGCGGGCCGCGCCAGCGTTCGCCTTGCGCGCCGCGGGCGTTCAGCGTGGCCAGCAGGCTGTCGATGCTGTCGGTCAGCGAGGCCGGCGCCAGCGAGTACGCCACGCTGCCCGGCCGGGTGGTGTCGCGTACCAGCATGGCCACCATGCCCTCGGAGGCGCTTGCGCTGCCCTTGTAGACGAAGCCCTGCGCGCCTTGGCTGTCCAGCAGCGCCTCGAAGGCCGCTGCGTCGTCGGGCGCCGCCTTCAACGCGTATTGCAGGCTGGTGGCGCTGCGGCCGCTGAAGCGCAGGTACAGCTGCGCCATCGCCGACGGGCTGGCATGGCTTGAGAAGGGGCCGATGAACGCATAGCCGGCGGCGGCCAGGCTGTTGGCCTGCGCTTCGGTCTGCGCGCCGGTGTCGGTGGCGGCTTCGGTCCGGAAGTCGCCGCTGGCCGTGGCCGGGGCCGGCGCAGGTGTTGGTGCGGGCGCGGGCGTGGGCGTGGGTGCGGGTGACGGCGATGGGGCCGGTCCCGGCGCCGGCTGGGGCGCTTGTGCGATGGGGCTGTCGGTGGCCGGTCCGTCGCCGCCACCGCCGCAGGCGCTGAGTGCGGCGGCACAGGTACTGGCCATGAGCCATCGAAGCAGGGGAGTGGTGCGGGGCATGAAATGACGCAGGGTGTTGAGAAGGGCACGCGAGCAGCGCGGATGGTGGTGCCGTTACGACGACGCGCAGTGCCGCGATTGTCAAAATGGCAGCTCCACCGCCACAACCCTGCTTCGATCGGGTTGACGTAACCGGATGTTCGACACCCCCTTCCCGCCGCCGCGCCAGCCTGCCGAACCCGCCAGCCATGTGCTGGTGGTCGACGACCATCCGATGGCGCGCGCCGGGCTGCAGCAGTTCCTCGCCGGCATCCCCGGCGTGCAGGAGGTGGTGGCGGTGGCGGACGCCGACGGCGTGGACCGCGCGCTCGCGCAACGCGGGCCGCCACGGCTGGCCATCGTGGACTTCTGGCTGTCGTCGGGCGACACGGAGTCGCTGCTGCGCCACCTGATGCGCCAGGCGCCCGACACCGCGGTGCTGGTGGTCAGCGGCGACGACCGGCCCGAGGTGGTGGCGCAGGCGCGCCGCGCCGGGGCGCGGGGTTTCGTCAGCAAGGCCGAGCCGCCCGAGACGGTGCGCCATGCCGTGGTCTGCGTGCTCGAAGGCGGCTGCTGGTTCTCGCCCGCACGCGCGGCGGCGGGCCCGCAGCGGGAGATCGACGTGCGGCCCGCCGACCTGGGGCTCACGCAGCAGCAGGGCCGGGTGCTCGCGTTGCTGCTCGACGGGCAGCCCAACAAGCGCATCGCCCAGGCCCTGGGCGTGGCCGACTCCACCATCAAGGAGCACGTCACCGCGGTGCTGCGGCGGCTGGACGTGGCCACCCGCATGGAGGCGATCGCGCTGCTGCGTGGGCGCCGCCTGGTGCTGGCCGCCGGCGATCAGCCCGCGGCACCGTCCTCGCGCAGCCAGCGCTGAAGCAGCGCATGCAGCGCCTCCGGCGCCACCGGCTTGCGCAGCACCACGTAGCCCTCGGCGTCCGCGGCGGCCAGCTCGGGGGACTGCAGCTCGCCGCTCACCATGGCGCCGCGCGCATCGGGCAGGCGCTCCAGCAGCGCCTGCATCAGCTGGAAGCCGCTTTCGGCCGAACGCAGGCGCTGGTCGCACAGCAGCACCTGGGGCCGGAAGCCGGCCTCCAGGTGGGCCAGCGCCTGCTTGCCATGCGCGGCGAAGCGCGCGTCCACCTGCCAGGCGGCCAGCAGGCCGCGCCAGGCGGCCGTCACACCCGGGTCGTCGTCGATCACCAGGCAGCGCCCGCCCAGCGGTGGCAAGGCGGCAGAGGCGCCCGGCATGGGTATGGCGGCCACTGCATCGCGTGCTGCGAGGGGCAGGGCCAGCCAGAAGCAGGAGCCCTTGCCCAGCCGCGACGACACACCGATGCGGGCGTCCATCAGGCGCGCGCATTCGGCCACCACCGACAGCCCCAAGCCATGGCCTTCGCTGCTCACCGACCAGGCGTTGCCCTCGCGGTAGAACGGCGAAAAGATGCGCTCGTGTGACGCATCGGCCACACCGACGCCCGTGTCCCACACCTGCACCTGCCAGTGCGCGCCGCGGCGCCTGCACGCCAGCAGCACGCCGCCGGCGGGTGTGTAGCGCAAGGCGTTGTGCAGCAGGTTGGACACGGCGCGCCGCAGCAGCAGCGGATCGGCGTGCACAAGCACCGTGCACGCCGGCAGGCGCAGCCGCCAGGCCAGGCCGCGGGCGGCGGCTTCGGCCGCACACTGGGCATGCAGCCCGGCCAGCAGGGTGCCCAGGTCGCAGGGCTGCAGCTGCGGCGTGTAGACACCGGCCTCGATGCGCGACAGGTCCAGCAGCGAATCGAACATCTCGTTGATGTTGCTGGCCGCATGGCGCAGCTCGTCGAGCACCGGCGCCAGGGCCGGGTCGGCATTGCGCTCGCGGGCCGTCTGCACCGTCAATGCCAGGGCATAGAGCGGCTGGCGCAGGTCGTGGCTGGCGGTGGCGAGAAAGTAGCTTTTGGCGGCCAGTGCGCGGCGCGCCTCCTCGCTGGCCGCGCGATGCTGCTCGGCGAGGTGCGCGCTCTGCTCCTTCAGGCCGGCCTGTTCCACCAGGAAGGCATGCGAATGGCGGGCGTGGCGCCACACCATCGCGCAATACAGCAGCGCCAACGGAAGCACCGCGTGCCAGTGCAAAGGGAACACCCACGGCACGGCTGGCAGCGCGATGCTCCAGCAGGCGAAAAAGTAGCGCCGGAACACGCCCATCACGCCGGTGGCGAAAGCGGCCGCCGATGCGGTGGAAGCCGCCAGCACCAGGTACACCAGCACGCCGTATTCGAACGAGCGAGCGTCCAGCGCAGCCACGGCCAGCCCACCCCAGCACAGCCCATAGCCGACGCCGGCCCAGTGAAAGCGCGGCAGCCAGCGTGCATGCAGAGGCTCAGGCGCCAGGGTGGCCAGGTCGCGCCGGAAGGCGCGCCGCGCGCCGACCACGAGCAGCGACATCAGCCAGTAGGCACACGCCCAAGCCCACACCGCGCGGCTGTCCCGGCCGGCGGGGAAGGTCCACAGCAGCACCGGCGGAATCACCAGGCCGGCAAGCTCGGCGGAAGCGCGCGAGCCCACCATGGAGAGAAGCTGGCGCCGGGTGTCCGGCGGGCTCAGCGGCAGCGGTGCGTCGGCGGCCGGGTCGGCCAGGGGCCTGGGCGTTGGCGCGCGGCCGTGCGCCGGCTCAGGCCGCGCCGCCATCGCCGCTGGCAGGCGCCGAAGCGGGCCGCCGCAGCGAGCCGGCCACCAGGTCGAAGCGGAACAGCCGGCATTCGATCGGGCCGTTCCACAGCGGCACGCGCCGACTTTCCTTCAGCCGCATCCACGACGGCAGCTTGGCGTCCGGGCTCAGCACCCAGGCGGTCCAGCCGCTGTACTGCTTCTTCCAGTGGCTGGCCAGCTGCGCAAAGAACTCGGCCGGACCGGCGCCGTCTTCGAAGCCCTGGCGCGCCGCGTGCCCGGCCGAGCCCCGGCCCTTGGGGTCAATGCGCTCGCCGTAGGGCGGGTTCAGCATCAGCGTGCCGGCGGCACCCGGCGCGGGCCGCTGCAGCGCGTCGGCGGTCTTGAACTCGATCGCCTCCAGCACGCCTGCGCGTTCGGCATTGCGGGTGGCGAAGTCCGTCATGCGGAAGGACACATCGCCGGCATACACCGCCACCGCCGGCGCGTGCACCCGCGCCTGGGCCGCCTGCTTGATCTGCTGCCATTGCGGCAAGGCGGCACGAAAGGGTGCCAGCCGTTCGAAGGCAAAACGCCGCTGCGATCCGGGCGCGATGCCGCAGGCCAGCTGGGCCGCTTCGATCGCGATGGTGCCGGCGCCGCAGCACGGGTCCAGCAGCGGCCCGTCCTGGGCGCGGCCTTGCCAGCCGGCCGCGGCCAGCATCGCGGCGGCCAGGGTTTCCTTCAGCGGGGCCTCGCCCTTGTCGTCGCGCCAGCCGCGCTTGAACAGTGCCTCGCCGGAGGTGTCCACATAGAGCGTGGCGTCCTGGGCGGTGAGGTGCAGCAGCAGTGGCAGGTGCGGCCGGTGCGTGTCGACGCTGGGGCGTTCGCCGGTGGCGTCACGCAGCACGTCGCACACCGCATCCTTGATGCGCAGCAGCGCGAAGTTCAGGCTCTGCAGCGGCGATCGCGTGGCGGTGATGTCGACCTTGAGCGTCTCGCGCGGGGTGATCCACTGCAGCCAGTCCACCGAGCGCGCCAGGTCGTAGAGATCGTGTTCGTTGCGGTATTCGCCGAAGGCCAGCGGCCAGAGCACCCGCTGCGCCAGCCGGCTTTCCAGGTTGCAGTGCATCGCCAGCACCGGCACCTCGTCCACGCTGTTGGCATGCACCACCGCGCCGCCGCGCCAGGGCTCGATGCGGGCTGCGCCCAGGCCGGGCAGGCGCTGCAGCTCGTCCACCAGCAGTGGCTCGACGCCTTGGGCGCAGGGAAGAAAGAGGGCAGGGATCATCGCTGCGGGCGCCTGACGGTGGGTGGCTCCATCACATGGCCTTGCGCAGGTTGGCCGGCGCGATCTTCAGCGCCTCCCGGTACTTGGCCACCGTGCGGCGGGCCACCTGGATGCCTTGCTCCTCGAGCATCTGGCTGAGCTGACTGTCCGACAGCGGCTTGGCCGCATCTTCGGCCGCCACCAGCTGCTTGATGAGCGCACGCACTGCGGTGCTGGAGGCATTGCCGCCGGCTTCGGTGTTGAGCGAGGAGCCGAAGAAGTACTTCAGCTCGAAGGTGCCGTAGGTGGTGGCCATGTACTTGGCCGTCGTCACGCGCGAGATGGTGCTTTCGTGCAGGCCGAGTTCGTCGGCGATCTCGCGCAGCACCAGCGGCTTCATCGCGATCTCGCCATGGGTGAAGAAGTTCTTCTGCCGCTCGACGATCGCCTGGCTCACGCGCAGGATGGTGTCGAAGCGCTGCTGGATGTTCTTCATGAACCAGCGCGCCTCCTGCAGCCGCGCGCCCAGGTTGGACGCGCCGCCCGCACCACGGGCGCCCCGGATGGCCTGCGCGTACAGGTCGTTGATGCGCAGCTTGGGCATCACGTCCGGATTGAGCACCACCTTCCAGTTGCGGCCGGACTTCTGCACGATCACGTCCGGCACCACGATGTGCGACTCGGCACGCGCAAACGGGCGGCCGGGTTTGGGCTCGCAGCTGACGATCAGCGCCTGCGCGGCCTTGAGCAGGTCCTCGTCGGCGCCGGTGGCGGCCATCAGCTTCTTCAGGTCGCGCCGCGCCAGCAGGTCCAGGTGCTGCTTGCAGACGATGATGGCGACCATCTGCGCCTCGCTGCGCGGCAGGGCGCGCAGCTGCAGGCTCAGGCACTCGCCCAGGTTGCGCGCGCCCACGCCCAGCGGCTCCAGGCTCTGCAGCCACTTGAGCGCGCACTGCAGCCGGTCCAGCAGCTCCTCGCGCGCATCTCCATCGTCGTCGTCGTCCAGCAGGCGCTGGGCGATCTCTTCCAGCGGGTCGGCCAGGTAGCCGTCCTCGTCCAGCGATTCGATCAGGATGTGCAGGGCCGCGGCGTCCTCCGCCGACAGCCGCATGCCGCACATCTGGTTGCGCAGGTGGTCCTGCAGCGACGGGCCTTGCGCGCCGCGCTCCTGCGGCTCGAAGTCGTCGTCGGCGTTGTTGGTGCCGCTGCTCGCGGACGGCGTTTCGCGGATGCCATCGAAGTCGTCGCGCTCGGTGCCGTTTTCCCAGTCCTCGCGTTCGGTGGTGCCGAACTCGGCGCCGTCCACGCCGGCGCCTGAGTCGTCGCCACCGGCCTCGCTGGTGTGCGACTCCGACTCCTCGCGTTCGCTGGAGCTGGTGCGCTCCACCGTCGCGCGCTCGATGGAGGTCTCGAACGGCGTGGGGGCTTCTTCGTCCACTTCGAGGAAAGGGTTCTGCTCGAGCATCTGCTCGACCTCCTGGTGCAGCTCCAGTGTGGACAGCTGCAACAGGCGGATGGACTGCTGCAGCTGGGGCGTGAGCGCCAGATGCTGCGACAGGCGGATCTGCAGGGAGGGTTTCATGCTGCTTTACTGCTCATGGCTCGCATGACTACATCCGGAAGTGTTCGCCGAGGTACACCTTGCGCACGTCCGGGTTCTCGACGATGTCCTGCGGCACGCCTTCGGCGAGCACGCGGCCCTCGCTGATGATGTACGCGCGGTCGCAGATGCCCAGCGTCTCGCGCACGTTGTGGTCGGTGATCAGCACGCCGATGCCGCGCGCCTTGAGGAAGCTGATGATGCGCTGGATCTCGATCACCGCGATCGGGTCCACGCCAGCGAAGGGCTCGTCCAGCAGGATGAAACGCGGCTGCGTGGCCAGTGCGCGGGCGATCTCCACCCGCCGGCGCTCGCCGCCGGACAGCGCCGGTGCCGGGCTGGAGCGCAGCTTCTCGATGCTCAGGTCTTCCAGCAGGCCGTTGAGCAACTGCTCGATGACGTCCTTCTTCAGCGGCTTGCCGTCCTCGCCCTGCTGCAGCTCCAGCACCGCGCGGATGTTCTCCTCCACGGTGAGCTTGCGGAAGATGGACGCTTCCTGCGGCAGGTAGGACAGCCCCAGGCGCGAACGCTGGTGGATGGGCTTGTGCTGCACCGGCTGGCCGTCGATCAGGATCTCGCCCGCGTCGGCCCGCACCAGGCCGACGATCATGTAGAAGCTGGTGGTCTTGCCGGCGCCGTTGGGGCCCAGCAGGCCCACCACCTCGCCAGCGCCCACCGCGAGGCGCACGTCCTTCACCACCTTGCGCGAACCGTAGGCCTTCTGCAGGCCCACCGCTTCCAGCCGGCTGGTGGCCGTGGTGGCGCCGGCCCCGGCAGCCTGCGTGTCCAGCACCGCGCTCATCGGGAAGGCTCCGCCCAGGGGGCTGCGCTCTTCTCCGGGGGAACGGCCCGGCGGCTCATGCGGCAAGCGCCTTGGAAACGGCCCGTGGGCTCATCGGCGCTCCCCCAGCGTGCCGGACGGTGCCAGCGGTGCGGCCGGCTTGGGCGCGGGCGCGGAGGCCGCGGTGCCGCGCGGTGTGAGCACCGCGCGCACCCGGCCGGTGGGGTTGGCGGGCGTCACGTTGCTCGGGCCGCCCTGCACGCTGAACAGCTCCGCCACGTTGTTGTAGGTGATCTCGTTGCCGTTGATCTCGTCGGCTACGGTGGCGCCGCGCAGGCGCTTGACCTTGGCATGGCCGATGAAGTGCACCGTGTCGGCCTGGCCGTCGTATTCCACGCGGTCGGCCGTGCCTTCGATGTATTCGTCGGTGCCGTCGCGCTTCTGGCGGAAGGTGGCCGGGCGATTGGGCGCGCCCTGGGCCAGCGCGCTGCGGAAGCCTTCGGGGCTCTCGCGCACTTCCACCCGGTCGGCATGGATGGCCAGCGAACCCTGGGTGATGACCACGTTGCCGTTGAACACCACCACCTGCTTGAGCAGGTCCACGGTGCTTTGCTGGTCGGCGGCGATCGTCATCGGCTGGTTGCGGTCGGCCTTGTCGGCCCAGGCCGCAGGGGCCGAGACGGCGGCGCCGGCCAGCAGCGCGGCAGCGCGGAGAAGGGAAGGGGTCAGCAGGTGTTTCATTGCGGCATGGAACTTGCAGACCATTCTAACGACGGTCGCTGTCCATGCCGGACGGGCACCCGCAAATATCTGGGGCCGTTTTCGGAACAACTTGACGGCGGCCGCCGAAGCCGCCGTCGCCGCCGGTGTCAGGCCTTGCTCTTGCGAGCCAGGAAGTTCACCACTTGCAGCGCCTGCTCATGGCCGCCGGCCAGGCCGACGGAGGTCCAGTAGCGGCCCTGCACGCCGATCGCCGGCACGCCGTCGATCTTGTAGCCGTCGGACAGCTGCTTGGCCTGGCGCACCTTGGTCTGCACCGCGAAGGACTTGAAGATCTCGATGAACTTCTTGCCGTCCACGCCGTTCTCGGTCATGAACGCTTCGATGTCGTTGTCCTTGTCCAGGCGCTTGTGCTGCAGGTGGATGGCGTTGAACACCTTGCGGTGCATCTGCTCCACCAGCCCCATGGTCTCCAGCGAGTAGAAGATCTTGGAGTGGGTTTCGTGCAGGGCGCTGAAGGCCACGTGCGCGCGCTGGAAGTTCACATCCGCCGGCAGCTTCTTGCTCCAGGCGTCCAGCGAGGGCTCGAACGCATTGCAGTGCGGGCAGCCGTACCAGAAGAACTCGACGATGTTGATCTTGCCGTTGGCCGGCACCGGCACCGGCTGGTTCAGCTTGATGTAGTGGGTGCCCTCGACCGGGCCGCCCTGGGCGAAGGCGCTGCTGCCGAGGAACGGCAGGCCCAAAGCCGCTGCCGCCAGTTGCGCCGAAAAGTCGCGCCGTTTCATCCCATGTCCTTTCGTTGTGAAGTTCAATGCGCCGCGGCTTCCACCCGCACCAGCGCCGATTCGACACTGGCCGCCTGCAACCGTTCCTGCGCGGCGTCGGCGTCTTCCTTGCGGTCGAAGGGCCCCAGGCGCACCCGATACACGGTGCGGCCGGACTGTTCCCGCTCGGTGACGCGCGCGCCCATGCCCATCATCGCCAGCTTGGCCCGTTGTTGTTCCGCGTCCTCGGGGCGGGCAAAGGCGCCGGCCTGCACGAAGTAAGTGAACGCGCCGGCCTCCGGTTTGGCCGACTTGGCCCCTCCCACCATCGGTGCGGCGGCCGGCGACACCGGCTGGCCCGAGAGGATGGCGCCCGGGTCACGCGCCACGGGCCGCGAGGCGGCCGCCCGGTTGTCCGGCGCCTCGGCCGGGCGGCCCACCACGGCGGGGGCCGGCGGCATCGCGCCCGGTGCGGGCGCCGCCCCGGAGGCGGGAGCCGATGCGCTGTGGATGATGGGCTTGACCTGCTTGCCGGCCAGCGGCGCGTTCGGATCCCAGTTCTTGTTGCGCTCCACCTCGGCGGCGTCCTGCTCGGGCGTGCGCTGCGGCACCTTGTTGACAAAGGGCACCGGCACCTTGGTGACGTACAGCGCCACACCCAGCGCCAGCGCCAGCCCGATCAACAGGCCGACGATCAGGCCGAGGACAAAGCCGCCCTTTTCGCTCTTTGCGGATTTCATGCAGTGATCTCTTCGCTTTCTTCCCGGGTCATGGAACGCGGCGCGCTCACGCCCAGCAGCGCCAGGGCATTGCGCAGCACTTGGCGGGTGGCGGCCAGCAGCGCGAGGCGGGCCTTGGCGAGCTCGGCATCATCGACCAGAAAACGCTCGGCCGCGTAGTAGCTGTGGAAAGCCGCCGCCAGGTCGCGCAGGTAGAAGGCCACGTCATGCGGCGCCAGCTCGGCCGCCGCCCGGCCCAGCATCTCCGGGAAGGCGGCCAGCTTGAGCATGAGCGCGGTCTCGGTGGGCGCGCTCAGGCGGCTCAGGTCGGCGGTGTGCAGCTGGTCCTCGTCCTGACCGATCTTCTGCTTGGCCTGGGCCAGCACCGAGCAGATGCGCGCATGGGCGTACTGCACGTAGAACACCGGGTTCTCGTCGTTCTGCTTCAGCGCCAGGTCGATGTCGAACACGAATTCCGTGTCCGCCTTGCGGCTGACCAGGAAGAAGCGCACGGCGTCGCGGCTGGTCCAGTCGATCAGGTCGCGCAGGGTGACGTAGCCGCCCTGGCGCTTGCCCAGCTTGACCTCCTGGCCACCCTTCATCACGGTGACCATCTTGTGCAGCACGTAGTCCGGGTAGCCGGGCGGGATGCCCACGTTGGCCGCCTGCAGCCCGCCGCGCACCCGGGCGATGGTGCCGTGGTGGTCGGTGCCCTGCACGTTGACCACCTTGGTGAAACCGCGCTCCCACTTGTTGATGTGGTAGGCCACGTCCGGCACGAAGTAGGTGTAGGTGCCGTCGGACTTGCGCATCACGCGGTCCTTGTCGTCGCCGTAGTCGGTGGTCTTCAGCCACAGCGCGCCGTCCTGCTCGAAGGTCTTGCCGGCGGCCACTAGGCGCTGCACGGTCTTGTCCACCAGCTGGTCGCCGTAGAGGCTGGACTCGAGGAAGTAGTTGTCGAAGCGCACGCCGAAGGCCTGCAGGTCCAGGTCCTGCTCGTGGCGCAGATAGGCCACCGCGAACTGCCGGATGCCATCCAGGTCGTCGGGGTCGCCCGAGGCGGTGAACACGCGGTCGTCGGCCTTGACCGTCTTCTTCGCCAGGAAGTCGGCCGCGATGTCGGCGATGTACTCGCCGTTGTAGGCGCTTTCCGGCCAGCCCGGATCGCCGGGCTTCAGGCCCTTGATGCGGCACTGGGTGCTCAGCGCCAGCGTGCCGATCTGCACACCGGCGTCGTTGTAATAGAACTCCCGCGTCACGTTCCAGCCCTGGGTCTGGAACAGGTTGCAGATCGAATCCCCAAGCGCGCCCTGGCGGCCGTGGCCCACGTGCAGCGGGCCGGTGGGGTTGGCCGACACGAACTCCACCATCACGCGCTGGTGGTTGGACTGCTGGTGGCCGAACGCATCGCCGGCGCGCAGCACTTCGGCCACCACCGCCTGCTTGGCGGCGTCCTTCAGGCGCAGGTTGATGAAGCCGGGGCCGGCGATCTCCAGGGCCTGCACCCAGCGCTGCACCGCAGGTTGGCGCTCCAGCGCGGCCACCAGCGCCTGGGCCAGCTCGCGCGGGTTTTTCTTCGCCGGCCGGGCCAGCTGCATGGCGGCGGTGACGGCCAGGTCGCCATGCGAGGCCTGCTTGGGCGATTCGAAGGCGGGCGTGAAGCCGGAGGAGGCGGGGCCCAGCACGGGCCCCAGTTCGGCGACCGCGTCACGCAAGGCGTGCAGCAGGTCCTGCTTGGCTTGGATCATCGGGCGATTTTAGGGGTGGGGCCTGGTGCGGACGCCGTCCGGCGGGCCGGATTGCCGGATGTTTATGCGCTTGTTCGGTGTACCGCCGGCCCGCGGACGGGCGCATCATGCACAAGCCGCGATGCTGCAGGCTCGCCTGTGCCGGCGCCTTGCCTTCATGTCCCAAGCCCCACCGATGCTCACCGACTCGCTGCCGTTCGACGCCGCGCTGCCCGGCCATATCGGCAAGTACGAGGTGCTACGCAAGCTGGGCGAGGGCGCCACCAGCGAGGTCTTCCTCGCGCGCGACAACTTCCACGGCCGGGTGGTGGCCATCAAGCGGGTGCGCGCCGCCATGCTGGGCGGCGAGATCGGCGACATGCCGGAAGGGCACTACTACGAGCGCTTCTTTGCCGCCGAGGCCGCGCTGGTGGGCCGGCTGCAGCACCCGAACGTGGTGCAGATCTTCGACGCCGTGGCCGACCCGGTGTCGCCTTACCTGGTGATGGAGTATGTGCAGGGCATCACCCTGCGCCGCTTCTGCCGGGCGGACGCACTGCTGTCCCTGGAGCAGATCGTGGAGATCGGCTTCAAGTGCGCGATGGCGCTGGGGTATGTGTACCGCCAAGGCCTGATCCACCGCGACGTCAAGCCGGCCAACATCCTGGCGGTGGTGGAAAACGACCAGGTGATCGACGTCAAGGTCACCGACTTCGGCAGCGTGCTCAACCTCACGTCCGACCGCACCCAGATCTTCCGCGTGGGCTCGCTGGCCTACATGTCGCCCGAGCAGCTGGACGGCAGCACGCTGGACGCGCGCGCCGACATCTATTCGCTGGCCGCGGTGATCTACCACCTGGTGGCCGGGCGCCCGCCCTTCGACGCGCAGTCGCAGACCGCGCTGATGAACCAGATCTACAACGCCGAGCCGCCGCCGCTGGTGAACCTGCGTGACGGTGTGCCGCCGCGGCTGGACGAGGTGATCCGCCGTGCCCTGGCCAAGGACCCGGCCGAACGCCACACGTCCTGGGACGAATTTGCCCAGGCGTTGTCCTCCCTGGTGGCCAACCGGGAGGTGCCGCGTGGCCGCATCCAGGGCGTGCTGGACTCCGAGCGCTTCAACCTGCTCCGCACGCTGGACTTCTTTTCCGGCTTCGGCGACGTGGAGCTGTGGGAGGTGGTGCACCGGGCCAAGTGGCAGCGCTTCAAGTTCGGCCATGCGCTGTTCAAGCGCGGGCAGGAGGGGAACAGCTTCCACATCATTGCCCAGGGCGAGGTGGAGGTCTTCCGCGACGGCACCAAAGTGGCCCAGCTGGGCGCCGGCACCTCGGTGGGCGAGATGGCCTACCTGGCGCCCAGCCCTGAATTGCGCCGGCACAGCACCGACGTGCTGGTGTCGCTGCCCTGCACCACCATCTGCTTCACGCCCGACACCCTGGCGCAGGTGAGCCCCAGCACCCGCCACCTCTTCGACGCGGCCTTCATCCGGGTGCTGGTGCGTCGGCTGCACGCAGCGCACGAGGCGCTGGCGCATCCCCGGCGGATTTTGTAAGCGCGCGTCTCTCCCACGGGTTTGGGGGTTCCACCTGTCGGCTCGGCGCCTGCGGGCCGCGTTGTGCCCTCACCGCGCACTGACCGCGGAACAACCCTGGAAGGAAGAGGAACCATGAAACACCTGATCGCTGTTGTGTCGCTGGCCCTGGCCGGCTTTGCCGTTTCCGCCCAAGCCGCCGATGCGGCGGCCTCCGCCCCCGAAAAAGGCAAGAGCGCCCAGAACAACAAGATGAAAACCTGCAGCGCCGACTTCAAGGCCACCGGCAAGCCCAGCGCCGAGCGCCAGGCCTTCATGAAGGAATGCCTGTCCGCCAAGAGCGCCGACACGGCCGCCTCCGGCACCGCCAAGACCGAGCAGCAGAACAAGATGAAGACCTGCAATGCCGACGCCAAGGGCAAGACCGGCGACGAGCGCAAGGCCTTCATGAAGGAATGCCTCAGCAAGTAAGCCGCTCACGGCAAAACAAAAAGGGCCCGCGCGGGCCCTTTTCCTTTGGTGTGGCGCGCCTTCAGCCGCCCAGCGGCTTCAAGCCCTTGCAGTCGGCACCCAGCCACTTGCCCTTCTGCTCCATCTGCATCTCCATCGGCTTGCCGTCGTGCTGCATCTTCATGCGCATGTCCATGGCATAACTCTCGGGGGTCAGGTTGTAGGCGCGGCCTTCGCCTTGCACCGAGCTGCCGTCCTTGCGCTTGCAGCTGAAGCTGAACTTCGCTTCAGTGGCCGAGGTGCTGTCCATCTTGTGGGTGCAGTCGGTGTCCGGGTCGGTCTGGGGCACGAAGTCCTTTTCCGCCTTCTCCTTGCTCAGGCAGTAGCGGAAGCTGTTCGGCTTGGCGCCGGTGCCCACGCCGCGGTCCTTCATCATCTGCTCCACCATGGCGCGCTGCTGCGGCGACATCTGCTTCATCGCTTCGTTCATGTCGGGCATGCCGCCCGCCGGCATGCCTCCGCCCTGGGTCTTGCTCTGCACCTCCCACAAACCGGGCTTGCGCTTGGCGGGGTCGGCGGCGTGGGAGGCCAACGTGGCGCTGGCCAGGGCGGCGGTCAGCACGATCAGGCGGAAGGTCATGGACCAACTCCTTCATCGGGTGCCGACGCCACGCGCCAGCAGGGTTGCAGCCAGCGGCACCAGCACCAGCAGGTGGGCCTCGATCATCACCCAGCGCCGGGCCTGGCGGATTTCAGCTTCCGCCGGCAGGCTGCCGTTGGCGTCCAGCTGCTTGCGCCAGCGGGTGAACAGGATCGTGGGTTTGATCGACATCAGGCCGATCGCGATGAACAAGGTGAGCTTCAGGTGCAGCAGCGGCTGGTGCCAGTACCAGGCCGTGCCTTTCATGCCCCACCAGGTGCGGGCCAGGCCGGTGGCCAGCAGCACGATCGCGAAGATCATGTAGAGGAAGTCCACCCGCGCCAGGCGCCGCACCACCGCGGCGTTCATCCACTCGGGCCGGCACAGGGCCGCTTCGCTGGTGAGGAAGACCACCACGCCGAGGATGGCGGTGATGTGCAAGTAGGCGAGCAGGGCTTCGCTGAGGGCAGGGTTGAGCATGGCGAGCGATTCTGCTGAAACTCAGGCGCCTTGCCCAGCCGCTTTCCAGTAGTCCGGATCCCCGTAGCTGTGCTTGAGGAAGTCGATCCACAAGCGCACCCGCAGCGGCAGGTGCTTGGCATGCGGAAACAGCGCAAAGATGCCATTGGGCGGCGCGGCAAAGTCGTCCAGCACACTCACCAGCGCGCCGCTGGCCACCTCGTGCTCCACTTCCCAGGTGCTGCGCCAGGCGATGCCCAGCCCGGCCAGGCACCAGTCGTGCAGCACCTGGCCGTCGCTGCAGTCGATGCGGCCGCTGGGGCGCAGGTGCATCAGTTCGCCGTCCACCGTGAAGGCCCAGCCGCGCGTCTGGCTGGCATCGGAGCTCAGGGTCAGGCATTCATGGCGCGCCAGCTCCGACGGATGCTGCGGCACGCCGGCGCGCTGCAGGTAGCCGGGCGCCGCGACGCACAGGCGCCGGTTGTCGGCCAGGCGCACGCTGATCAGGCTGGAATCGGGCAGGTCGCCCACGCGCACCGCGCAGTCGTAGCCCTCGTTGACGATGTCCACCACCCGGTCGCTCAGGTTGAGCGACAGGTGCACGTCCGGGTGCTGCTGCAGGAAGCGCGGCACTAGCGGCGCCACGTGGCGGCGGCCGAAGCCGGCCGGCGCGGTGATGCGCAGGGCGCCGCTGGCCTTCACGCCGCCGGCGGTAACGCTGGCTTCGGCATTGGCCAGGTCGGTCAGCAGGCGCTGGCAGTCTTCCAGGAAGGCGCTGCCTTCATGGGTGAGGGTGATGCGCCGGGTGGTGCGCACCAGCAGCTTCACGCCCAGGCGCTCCTCCAGGCCATCGATGCGCCGGCCGATCACCGCCGGCGCCACCCCTTCGGCGTGGGCGGCCGCCGTGAGGCTGCCCTTGGTGGCCACCGCGACAAAGGATTCGATCTGCTTCAACCGGTCCATGGCGCCGGATATTAGATCGCCGGCCGGCCGATTCCACTGCCTGGAGGCAAAGATCAATCGCTTCTGGCGCGCGCAATATGCACCCAGGTTCGCAATACAGTGGCTGCAGCCTGCCACGCCTGCTGCTCCGGCCGACGTGCTCGACTTTCCATCCTGAGGAGATTGCCATGACCATCCAGCTGCCCCAAGGCATGCAGATCAACGCGCCCATCCAGCCCGGCTTCGAGACCGTGCTCACGCCCGAGGCGCTGGCCTTCGTCGCCAAGCTCCACCGTGCCTTCAACCCGCGCCGCCAGGAGCTGCTGGCCTTGCGCGTGGAGCGGGCGAAACGGCTGGACGCCGGCGAGCGCCCCGACTTCCTGCCCGAAACCGCCCACGTGCGCGCCGGCGACTGGAAGGTGGCGCCGATTCCGCCGGCGCTGCACTGCCGCCGCGTGGAGATCACCGGCCCGGTCGAAGCCAAGATGGTGATCAACGCCTTCAACTCGGGCGCCGACAGCTACATGACCGACTTCGAGGACAGCAATGCGCCCTCGTGGTCCAACCAGATCCAGGGCCAGATCAACCTGGCCAAGGCCATCCGTCGCGAGCTCAAGCTGGAGCAGAAGGGCAAGACCTACCAGCTCAACGACCGGATCGCCACCCTGCAAGTGCGCCCGCGCGGCTGGCACCTGGAAGAAAAGCATGTGCTGATCGACGGCCAGCGCGTGAGCGGCGGCATCTTCGACTTCGGCCTGTTCTTCTTCCACAACGCGCGTGAGCAGATCGCGCGCGGCGCCGGCCCCTTCTTCTACCTGCCCAAGATGGAAAGCCATCTGGAGGCGCGCCTGTGGAACGACATCTTCGTGATGGCCCAAGCAGAGCTCGGCCTGCCGCAGGGCACCATCAAGGCCACGGTGCTGATCGAGACCATCCTCGCCGCCTTCGAGATGGACGAGATCCTGTACGAGCTGCGCGAGCACAGCGCGGGCCTGAACGCCGGCCGCTGGGACTACATCTTCAGCTGCATCAAGAAGTTCAAGAACGACGAGGACTTCTGCCTGGCCGACCGCGCCAAGGTCACCATGACCGCGCCCTTCATGCGCGCCTATGCGCTGCTGCTGCTCAAGACCTGCCACAAACGCGGCGCGCCGGCCATTGGCGGCATGAGCGCGCTGATCCCGATCAAGAACGATCCGGAAAAGAACGCGGTGGCGATGCAGGGCATCATCAACGACAAGAAGCGCGACGCCACCGACGGCTACGACGGCGGCTGGGTGGCGCACCCGGGCCTGGTGGAGCCGGCGATGAAGGAATTCATGGCGGTGCTGGGCGACAAGCCCAACCAGTTCGAGAAGCAGCGCCCCGACGTGAACGTGAAGGCCGCCGACCTGTTGAATTTCCAGCCCGAGCAGCCGATCACCGAAGCCGGCCTGCGCATGAACATCAACGTGGGCATCCACTACCTGGGCGCCTGGCTGGGTGGCAACGGCTGCGTGCCCATCCACAACCTGATGGAGGACGCGGCCACCGCCGAGATCAGCCGCAGCCAGGTGTGGCAATGGATCCGCTCGCCCAAGGGCGTGCTGGAAGATGGCCGCAAGGTCACCGCCGAGATGGTGCGCGGCTTCGTGCCGGAAGAGCTGGCCAAGATCAAGGCCGGCGGCTTCGAGGGCAAGTTCGATCGCGCTGCCCAGATCTTCGAGCAGATGAGCACGCAGGACGAATTTGCGGAGTTCCTCACCTTGCCGCTGTACGAGGAGATCTGATCCCGCCGCGCGACGCTGCGCGCCAAAGCAAGAAGGGGCCCTCACGCGGGCCCCTTTTCCATGCGAAGAGGGTTCAGCGGCTGACCGAGGCGTCGCCTTGTGCCGAGCCGCCCACCGAGGCCGAGCCCTGCACGTTGTGGCGGCCGGCTTGTGCAGCGGCGTTGCCATTGGCATTGGCGCTGCCGCCGGCGTTGGCCTGGCTGGTGCTGCCGTCCTTCTGGGCGCTGCCTTGCAACGCGCCGGTGGCCCCACCGGTGGCGGCCGCGCTCACGCCCTTGCCGCTGCTGCCGTTGCTGGTGGCAGCCGGCACGGCGGGCGTGGCGGGCAGGGCCGGGCGTTGCACCGCCGTGCTTCCTGCCGCATGGCCTGCGCCGTTGACGGCGGTGGAGGCGTTGCCCAACGTGCCGCTCGCGCCGCCCTGCAACGCACCTTCGGCGCTGCCCGCCGCTTGGCCGTTGGCACGCCCGGCGCCGGCCGCTGCGGCTTGTGCGGCGCCCTGGCCCATGCCTTGGGCCGATGCGGCGGTGTCACGCGCCTTGTCGCCCGCCTGGTTGGCGACTTCCTGGGTGCGCTCCTTTGCACGGTCGATCACGGCGGGGCGTTGCAGCGTGCCGTTCACCGAGCCGCCGATGCCGCCTTGCAGGCCGCCGGCAGCGCCCGGGCCGCCGACACCCAGACCGCCTGTCAACACGCCGCCACCGCCGGCACCGCCACCGAGCAGGCCCGCATGCGCGGTGCCGGCGAGGGTGAGTGCAGCGGCCAGGGCGGCCAGGCGAAGGGTGGTGCGGGAAGAAGTGCGATGCATGGTGTGATCTCCTGTCGGGTGGTCGCTGCAGCCTCTCCGCAGCGCTCTCAACAGGTACAACGACGGCCGCTGCGGGCTTCTTCCCGGGTGGTTGCAACGAAGTGCAACACGGTCGGCTGCCCCGTCGCCGCTAACGCAGCCGTGCGGGATCGATGCGCAGGTCCTGGGCCACCAGGCCCTGGCCATACACGCTGTCGCGGCCCGGCGCGCCCAGGTCCAGCGCCTCGGCGCTGAGTGCGGCAACCGCCCGTTCCGCGGCGGCCGGGTCCAGCGTGCGCAGCCGGCGCGCCAGCAGGCCGGCCACCAGCGGCGCGGCGAACGAGGTGCCGCGGGCGGTGCCGAAGGGCCGGTCCGCGCCCGCCACGGCCATCTCGGAACCCGGTGCGGCCAGCGCCACCTGCGGCCCTTGCGCCGCTTCGGGCAGCACACGCTGGTGTGCGTCCACGCCAGTCACGCCCAACACGCCGGCATACGCAGCGGGGTACAGCGGCGGCGCCGCCGGGCCGTCATTGCCTACGGCGGCCACCAGCACATGGCCACGCGCCTGCAGGGTGCGCACCGCCTGTTCCAGCAGCCGGTTCGGCGGGCCGACCAGGCTGAGGTTGATGACCGGCACCTGCTCCTGCGCCAGCCAGGCGAGCGCACGCAACACCGACTGCAGGCTGCCGTTGGCGGGCGAGCCGCAGTAGATATCGGCGGCATACAAGGTGGCCCCGGGTACGGCGCCGCCGAAGCCACGGGCATGGCCCACCAGCAGCGAGGCCACCGCGGTGCCATGTGCATCAGCCGGTGCAGCGCGCTCGCAGCCGGCGCTCACGATGCGGGCGTCGCGCAGTGCGACGTGGCGGGTGTCCACACCGCCATCGACCAGCCCGACGCGTGGGCCGGCCGCGGGGCCGCTGGAAGATATGGCCGACGGGCTCGTCGGTGCAGAGCCGCCCGCCACGCTGCCAGCCGGCAGGTACAGGTGATTGAAGTCCTCCGCCGCCTGCGGATCCAGCGCACGCAGCATGGCCAGCGCGGCCGCGGTACCCACGCCCGCAGGCGCCCGCAGCACCACCACGAAGGTGTCCAGCGCCGCCAGCCGCTCCTCGCGCGCCACCTGGAAGCCCGCCGCCTGGGCCGCTTCCAGCAGCGCCACCGAGGGTGAACTCAGCACCACCTCGCCGCGCACGATCGGGTGGCCCTGCGGGTCGCGCTCCAGCCGCCGCGGCTCGCGCTGCAGCAGCTCGTCCACCAGGTTGCGGCGCAGGTCCAGCAGGTTGGTGGGTGCGAGTGCCGGCAGCACCCGTTGCACCGGCGCCTGCACCGCAGTCGGCAGCTGCGGCAGGTTGGGTACGGGCAGCCCGCGCAGTTGGGCCCGGGCCGGCATGACCAGCAGCAGGCCGGCGGCCAGGGCAGCGCCACAGCGCAGGAGCAAGGAGAAGGCAGAGGGCATGGCGGTCAGGTTAGCGTGCGCATCGAACGCGTCAGACAAAGAACGTTGCAGCCATGGAAGAAAATCCCTCGCTCCAGCGTTCTTTCCTTCAAGACAACGACACGATGACGCCCGAGGCCGACCGCCTGCGCGACGAACTGGTGAGCCTGCTGCCGCGCCTGCGCCGCTTCGGGCGCGCCCTCACGCGCCATCGTGACGATGCCGACGACCTGGTGCAGGTGGCCATCGAACGCGCGCTCAACCGCGCCGACCAGTGGCAGGCGGGCACCCGACTCGACAGCTGGCTGTTTCGCATCATGAAGAACGCTTGGATCGATGAAATCAGGGCGCGCACCCGGCGCGACGACCTGCTGCTGCCTGAAGAGGCCGGCGAACACGTGGGCGTGAACGCGATGGACGCGCATGCCGACGCGCTGGCGGTCCAGCAGGCCATGGCCCGGCTGAACGAGGACCAGCGTGTCGCCGTGGCGCTGGTGCTGGTGGAAGGCCTGCCCTACAAGGAGGCGGCCGAAGTGCTGGACATTCCGATCGGCACGCTCACCAGCCGCATTGCGCGGGCGCGCGAGGCGCTGCAGGCCCAGCTGGGCGGTGCGTTGTGAAGGACGAAGCCATGAACGACCATCCCACCCCGGCCGACGACGAGCTCACCCGCCGCCTGCGTGCCGCTTATGACCCGGTGCTGGACGAGCCCGTGCCCGACCGGTTGCTGGCCGCGCTGCAGCGCCCGGCCACGCCCAAGGTGGTGGACCTGGCGGCCGCCCGTGAGCAGCGCGCGCCTCGCCGCTTGGGCGGCTGGCCGACATGGATGGGCATGGCGGCCAGCGTGGCGCTGGGTGTGTTCGTCGGCCAGCGGCTGCTGCCGGCCGCGGCCCAGCCCGCAATGGTCGCCGCCGAAGGCGGGCGCTGGGTCGCCACCGCGCAGCTCGCCGAGTCGCTGGACACGCGGACGGCGCAGCAGGCGGCCGGTGCACCGGTGCAACTGGGCGTGAGCTTCCTCGCCAAGGATGGGGGTTACTGCCGCAGCTTCAGCCTGCCCGCCGACGCCATGGCCGGGCTGGCGTGCCGGCGCGGCGCCCAGTGGGAGCTGCAGGTGCTGGCCAGGGCGGAAGCGGCAGGCGGCACCTTCCGCCAGGCCGGCAGCGCCATGCCGCCCGCCGTGCTGCAGGCGATTGATCAGCGTGTGGCCACGCCGCTGGACGCGGCCGGCGAACAGCAGGCGATGCAGCGGCGCTGGGCGCCAGTGCGCTGAACCCTTGCACGGCGCCGCACAAGCCCCTGGCGCGCCGCGCATCCGCGCTGCGCGCGGTCTGCGCCCTTGCCTCAGGCGCCACCCAGGCTGAGCTGCAGCCCCACCCAGGCCACCGCCAGCTCGGTGCGCACGGCCACCAGCGCGTCCACCTCGGCCAGCAGGCGGGCGGTGCGTTCGGCCACCGCGATGTCGCCCGCGGTGCCGGCGGCGCTGCGTTCGCGCGCGGCCTGAAGCTCCAGCTCGCCGGCGTGCACGGTGGCGGCCAACGCAGCGCAGCGGCGCTCCGCCGCCTGCAGCAGCTGCAAGCGCTGCGCCACATCCTCCGCGGCGCTGGTCAGCGTGGCGGCCAGCGGGCTGGGTGGCTGCTCGGCCGTGGGCTGCCCGGCCGGCCAGGCCGGCGCCATCGGGGTGATCCAGCCGCTCAGCAGCTGCGCCGCTTCGCGCGCCCCCGCACCGTCGCCCGACAGTCGTTGCCACTGCGCGGCCTCCAGCTGCGCCAGGCGCACGTCCGCGCGCCCCAGCAGCAGCGCCATCGGCAGGCGCGCCGGCACCCGGGCATGGAACTGGGGCAGCCGGGGTTCGGTAAGCGCCAGGCGCAAGCTGGCATGGGCCTGCCCCCCGGGCGCTTCGGTCAGCTGGGCCAGCAGCTCGGCATACCGTTCGCGCTGGGCCAGGTAGTGCTGCCCGATCGCGGCGGTGGCCTGCTGGCGGCGCGTGATCTCCTCCAGCAGCGCGCCGGTGTCCCGGGTGGGGGCGGAGGCGGCCAAGGCACTGCGCTCCTGCGCCAGTGTGTCGGCCAGGTCAGCCGCCAGCGCGGCCCGCGCGCCATAGGCGCGCATGCCGATGAAAGCGAGCACCACCTGGGCGCTTGGGGGCAGGGTGGCCTGTGGGTTGTGCACTGCCGGGGTGCTGCGGGCGGCAGCCGGGCTGGTGGCCGCTGTGCGCTGCACCAGCCGGTCCAGCTCGGGCTCTTCAAAGGCCGCCCACCAGCGGTTGGCGCTGGGGGATGGGCTGGGCACAGCGGCTGGCGCCGCGGCACCGGGGGCGCTGCTTTCAGCGGCGGCCAGGGCGCCTGCGCTGAGCAGCAGGCCGGTGAGCGCGGCAGCGGCCAGGGTGGTCCAGCCTGCGGGGCGGTGCTTGGGCAGCATCGGCATTCCCTCGGATCGTTGTGATCCGCCGACTCTGCCCACCGCGTGTGGCTGCCCGCCTGCTGAAGTGTCAAGCAACGTAAAGCGGCGGCCGGGTTCAGAACCCTTCCAGCACCACCTTGCCGCGCGACTGCCCGCTCTCGATCAGCGCGTGTGCCTGCCTGAGGTTGGCGGCGTTGATGCGGCCGCCATGCTGGGCCAGCGTGCTCCTGACCAGGCCGTCGTCCACCAGGCGCGCCAGTTCGCCGAGCAGCCGGCCTTGCGCGGCCATGTCGGGTGTCTGGAACAGCGAGCGGGTGAACATCATTTCCCAGTGCAGCGACAGGCTTTTGCGCTTGAGCGCGGTCACGTCCAGCGGGGTTTCGGGATCGTCGATCAGCGCCAGCCGGCCCTGCGGCGCCAGCGCCTCGATCAGCTGCGGCCAGTGCTGTGCGGTGTGGGTGAGCGAGGCCACGTACTGCACCGGCGCCAGGCCCAGCCGGGTGAGCTCCGCCGCGATCGGCTGGCGGTGGTCGATCACGTGGTGCGCACCCAGCGAGCGCACCCATGCCTGGCTTTCCGGCCGCGCCGCAGTGCCGATGACGGTGAGCGTGGTCAACCGGCGCGCCAGCTGCACGAGGATGGAGCCCACGCCCCCGGCCGCGCCCACCACCAGCAGCGCACCGCCGCTGCCCGCCTTGCCGGGCGCCACGCCGAGCCGGTCGAACAGCAGTTCCCAGGCGGTGATCGCGGTCAGCGGCAAGGCGGCCGCTTCGGCAAAGCCCAGGCTGGCCGGCATGGGCGCGGCGATGCGGGCGTCCACCCGCTGCAGCTCGCTGTTGCTGCCGGGCCGGTCGATCGCGCCGGCGTACCAGACGCGGTCGCCCGGCTGGAAGCCGGTGACCTGGTCGCCCACGGCGCGCACCACGCCGGCCGCGTCCCAGCCCAGCACCTTCCACTGGCCGGGCGGCGGGTTGGTGCTGCGCCGGACCTTGGTGTCCACCGGGTTGACCGACACCGCCTTCACTTCGACCAGCAGGTCGTGGCCGGTGGCGACCGGATCGGGCAGGTCGATGTCCAGCAGCGCCTCGGCGTGCTGGGTGGGCTGGGCTTGCTGGTAGGCGACGGCTTTCATGGTGAAGGTCCTCTCGGTGCGAATAAGGGATGCGTCATCGTGCTATGCGCCGTTTGAAAAAGCGGCTGTCGCGCGACTCTCTTTCAATAGACTGTTGAAAATGAAAGCGCTCCAAGACCTGCAGTTGTTTGTGCGCATCGCCGCCGCCGGCAGCCTGTCGGCCGCCGCACGCCAGCTGGGCCTCACCCCCGCAGCCGCCAGCGCCGCGCTGAAGCGGCTGGAGGCCGAGCTGCAGGCGCCGCTGTTCGTGCGCTCCACCCGCAGCCTGCGGCTCACGGCCGAGGGCGAGGCCTTTCTCTCGCACTGCCGCCAGGCGCTGCAGCTGCTGGAGGAGGGCCGCGAGGCCATCACCCAAGGGCAGGGCACGGTGCGCGGGCCGCTGCAGATCTCCGCACCGTCCGACCTGGGCCGGCAGCACCTGCTGGGCTGGCTGGACGCTTTCCAGGCCGAGCATCCGCAGCTGCAACTGCGCCTGCAGCTGTCCGATCGGCTGGCGCGCCTGCACCGCGAGCCGGTGGACGTGGCGCTGCGGTATGGCGAGCCGCCGGATTCGTCCCTGGTCGCCTTGCCGCTGGCGCCCGACAACCGGCGCGTGCTGTGCGCCTCACCCACCTACCTGGCGCACGCCGGCACGCCCCGGCATCCCGGCGAGCTGGCGCAGCACAACTGCCTCACCTTCCTGCTGGCCGACGAGCTCTACGACCGCTGGCGCTTCTGGCAGGACGGCCGCGAACTCGCGGTAACCGTGCAGGGCGACCGCAGCAGCGACGACGGCGAGGCGGTGCGGCGCTGGGCGCTGGCGCACCGCGGCATCGCCTACAAGTCCGCGCTCGACGTGGCCGACGACCTGCGCGCCGGCCGCCTGGTGGCGCTGTGCCCCGGTTGGCAGACCGAGCCCGCGCCGCTGGTGCTGGTGTGCGCCAGCCGGCGCCAGCTGAGCCTGGCCGTGCGGCGGCTGCGCGACGACCTGCTG
The DNA here is from genome assembly GCF_036231905.1 of Ideonella sp. BN130291. NCBI lineage: Bacteria > Pseudomonadati > Pseudomonadota > Betaproteobacteria > Burkholderiales > Sphaerotilaceae > Ideonella > Ideonella sp. BN130291. Next base: position 54,044 of record NZ_JAZARE010000009.1, read on the forward strand.
CAGCGTTGCGGCGCCCTGTCCGCCGGCCTGCCCGCCGCCCTGCCCGGATAATGCGCGACGCTTTTCATCCCCCACCCACCATGAGTTCCGAGTCTTCCGTGTCCGTTCCGGCCCAGTGCGACGTGCTGGTGGTGGGCGCCGGCCCCGCCGGCAGCGCCTGTGCGCAGCTGCTGGCCCAGCGTGGCCTGCACGTGGTGCTGGCCGACCAGCACACCTTTCCGCGCGACAAGACCTGCGGCGACGGCCTGATCCCCGATTCGCATGCGGCGCTCAAGCGCCTGGGGGTGTTCGATGAGGTGATGCAGCACGCGCAGCCGGCCCGGCATGTGGGCTGCATCGGCCCGCGCGGCGGGCGCATCGACGTGCCGGGCGCGCTGGCGGTGCTGCCGCGGCGCGTGCTGGACGACATCCTTTGCCGCTCCGCGCAGCGTGCGGGTGCCAAGCCGCTGATGCCGGCGCGCTTCGAGGCGCCGATCGAGGAAGGCGGCCGCGTGGTGGGCGCGCGCCTGAAGGTGGGCGACGCCAGCCAGGAGATCCGTGCGCGCTGGGTGGTGTTGGCCACCGGCGCGGTGCCGCAGGCGATGCTGGCCGCGGGCCTGTGCGAACGCCGCACCCCCAGCGGCGTGGCCTTGCGCGGTTATGTGAAGAACGACGCGATGGTGGGCCGCATCCAGGCGCTCGAGATCGTCTGGCACAAGAAGCTGCGCCCCGGCTACGGCTGGATCTTTCCCTGCCGCGACGGCGTGTTCAACATCGGCGTGGGCATCGTGCAAAGCCACAAGATCGAGAACGGCCGCGGCGCCATGCAGGACACCAACCTGCGCGACGTGTTCAAGGCCTTTTGCGACTTCTACGAGCCGGCGCGCGAGCTGATGGCCGGCGGCACGATGCAGGGTGAGCTCAAGGGTGCGCCGCTGCGCTGCACCCTGGAAGGCGCACGTTATTCACGCCCCGGCCTCATCGCCACCGGCGAGGCGGTGGGCAGCACCTATTCGTTCTCCGGCGAGGGCATCGGCAAGGCGCTGGAAACCGGCATGCTGGCCGCCGAAGCCTTGCTGCGCGGCCATGAGCAGCCACTGGACGAAGCGGCCGTGCGGGCCGAGTACGAACAGCGCCTGCTGGCCCTGAAGCCGCGTTTCGAACTCTATGAAAAGGCCAACAAGGTCAACGCCCATCCCTGGTTGGCCGACCTGCTGATCTGGCGCGCGAAGAAGAGCGAGCGCCTGCTGCGCCGCATGAGCGGCGTGCTCAACGAAACCAGCAACCCCGGCCACCTGGTGAGCGTGAAGGGCATCACCCGGCTGTTTCTGGAGTAGCGGGTTTAGCGGGGAGGGCCGCTGCGTCCGCGCCTGCGGGCGCCGGCGGCGGCTGCTCACCATGCACGATCGCATGGATGAACTGCAGCTTGGCCACCGCCGGACGTGGCAGCACGAAAGGATAGAAGTCGTGCTGGCCCATGCTGCGCGACATCTCGTTCAGCACCGCAGTGAGCTCCACCCAGGCGTTGAGGAAACCGAGGAAGGATTCGGCCTGCGGGTCGTCGGGCCGCCACAGCGCGTCCAGCGACCACGGTTCGGCCTCCATTTCCACCTCGTCGGCGTCGATGCCGAAGCTGAGCGCGGTGTCCACCGTGTCCACCATGTGCAGGTAGTGGGCCCAGGTTTCGGCCCAGTCCTCCCACGGGTGGCTGCTGGCATACGAGCTCACGAAACGCTGCGGCCAGTCGGGCGGGGGGCCCTGTTCGTAGTTGGCTTTCAGGCCGGCCGCATAGTCCTGTTGTTCGTCGCCGAACAGCGCGCGGAAGTGCGGCAGCCAGGCGCTGTCGCGCACCAGCCGGTCCCAGTAATAGTGGCCCACCTCGTGGCGGAAGTGGCCCAGCAGGGTGCGATAGGGCTCGTGCAGCTGGGCCCGGATCTGCTCGCGCTTAGCGTCGTCGGCCTCTTCGATGTTGAGCGTGATCACGCCATCGGCATGGCCGGTCATCACCGCCGGGCCCTCCGCCGGGGCCCGCAGGAAGTCGAAACACAGGCCGCGCTGCGGGTCCTCGGTCACCTTGGATTGCACCGGCAGGTGCAGCGCGATCAACTGCGACACCATGCGCCGCTTGGCGCCTTCGATGCGGTTCCACAGCAGCTGGTTGTCCGGCAAGCTCAGGTCCGGGATGGTGCGGTTCAGGCGGCAGGCCACGCACAGGGGCGGCGCCGCCCTGCCGCGCGGGGCCACCGGGATCAGCCAGTTGCAGCCGGCGGCCGAGTCAAAGTTGCCGCAACGGCGGTAGCGCGGCGTGCGCATGCCGCTGCCATACAGCTTCCACTGGCCCTCGGGCCCCGCCGGGGCCAGCGGGATCACCTGCCCGCGCTCCGGCTCATACCCCAGCGCGGTGCCGCACGCCAGGCACTGGCTGTTGCGGAAGAACACCGGCCTGCCGCACTGGCAGCGGTAGGCGCGTGGCGTGGTCGGCCGCTTGTTCGGCTTCCAGGCCGAGCGCAGGCGGTCGGTCACGCTGTGGAATCGGGTGGCCATGGGTGTGTGGGTGGGGCGGTGTTTGCCCTAGACTGAATCGGTCGCCAGTCCTACAGCGCAAGCCATGTGCCAACTGCTTGGCATGAATGCCAACACGCCCACCGACGTGATGTTCAGCTTCACGGGCCTGGCCACGCGTGCCGACGAACACAAGGACGGCTTCGGCATCGCCTTTTTCGAGGGCAAGGGCCTGCGCCTGTTCGTGGACAACGCCAGCGCCCGCGAGTCGCCGGTGGCCGAGCTGGTGAAGCGCTACCCGATCAAGAGCGACAACGTCATCGCCCACATCCGCAAGGCCACCCAGGGCCGCACCTCGCTGGAGAACTGCCATCCCTTCGTGCGCGAGCTGTGGGGCCGCTACTGGGTGTTTGCGCACAACGGCGACCTGAAGGGCTTCCATCCGCGCCTGCATGCGGCGTTCAGGCCGGTGGGCGACACCGACAGCGAACGCGCCTTCTGCTGGCTGATGCAGGAGCTGAACAAGGCGCACGCCAGCGTGCCCAGCATCGAGGAGCTCACCGCCACCTTGCGCGAGCTGATGCCGCAGCTGGCCCGCCACGGCACCTTCAACATGCTGCTGTCCAACGGGCAGGCGCTGTGGGCGCACTGCTCCACCCGCCTGCAGTACCTGGTGCGCGAGCATCCGTTCCGGCCCGCCAAGCTGCAGGACGAGGACCTGCGGGTGGACTTCGCCAGCCTCACCACGCCCGACGACCGGGTGGCCATCATCGCCACCGAGCCGCTCACCGCGGACGAGCCCTGGACCGGGTTCGCCGGCGGCGAGCTCAAGGTGTTTGTCGACGGCCGGCCGCTCGCCGCCTGAACCCCGCCGTTCGCCGCGCGGATCGGCCGTTCGTGCCGCGCAAGCCGGCGCGTGCACTGGCCGCTCCTACACTGCGCGCCATGCCGACGGCCCCGGTTTCCAACCCCCTGCAACGCTGGTATCTGGCGCGGGCCCAGGCGGGGTATGACCGCCTGGCGCCCGACGCCCGCGCGCAGGCCGAAGCGATCGACCGTTTCCTCGTCAGCCGGCAGGGCGCGCTGGCCTGGGTGGCGCTGGCCTGCGCGATGGTCGGCGTGGCAGCGTCGCTGCACTGGGCCGGTTTTGCGCCCTGGCTGGCGGCGCTGGTGACGCTGCTGTTCTTCGCCGGCCTGGCCAAAGCCGGCCGGCGCGCCTGGCTGGAGCCTGAGCTCTTCAATGGCCGCCGGCTCTGGCGCATGGCCTGGATGATGATGGCCGCCAGTTATGCCGGCGCCCTGGCCTCGCTGATCGGCGTGCACCGCGACCGCAGCGCCGCGTGGGACGCCGAGCGCCTGCTGCAGCTGGTGTGGCGTGCCACCCCGCTGCAGCTGGTGGTCGGCCTGGGCGTGCTGCTCACCTTGTGGATCACCGCCAGCGCCCGCCGTGCGCAGGGCCAGCGTGACCTGGCCCGCATGCAGCTGGTGCAGGAACGTGACGCGGCCGCGCGCCAGGCCAGCGAGGCGCAGCTGCGCCTGCTGCGCGCGCAGATCCAGCCGCACTTCATCTTCAACACCTTGTCCGCGGTGCAGCATTGGGTGGACATCCACGACGACCGTGCGAGCGACCTGCTGCGCCAGCTCACCGCCTTTTTGCGCGGCTCCACCGAGCTGCTGAGCCAGCCCGAAGTGAGCCTGAAGCAGGAGGCCGAGCTGGTGCGCCACTACCTGGCCATCATGCAGGCCCGCCTGGCCGACCGCCTGCAGTTCGAGCTGGCCCTGGACCCGGACACGCTGGCGCAGCCGCTGCCCTCCGGCCTGCTGATCACGCTGGCCGAAAACGCGGTGGAGCACGGCGTGGCGCCCGCGCTGCAGGGCGGCTGCGTGCGCATCGCCTCCTGCTGGCGCAACGACGCATTCGAGCTCACCGTGCACAACACCGGCGCTGCCCTGGCACCCGATTGGAGGGAGGGCGTCGGCCTGGCGAACAGCCGCGAGCGCCTGCGCCACCAGTTCGGCCAACGTGCCACGCTGCAGCTGCTGCCGGCTGACACGGGCACGGTGGCGCGCTTGCGTGTGGAGCTCGGCGCATGAAGACAACGCTGCAGGCGGTGGACTGGAGCCAACTCTGGTACCCCGGGCCATCGCGCCGCTTCAGCAAGGAAGAGCTGCAGCGTGCCGGCGACCACGCACCCAGCGCCACCTTCTGGATGGTGGCGCTGGTCAACGCGGTGGCCACGTGTGTCGGTCCGCTCGCCGTGGCGCCAGCGGACTGGCGCGTCCCGCTCGCGCTGGCATTCGTCGCCGTCATCGCCGTGGCGGCTGCGATGGTGCAGTCGCTGTGGCGCCATCCATCGCGGCGGCGTCTCATGGCGTTCATGCTGGCCTGGGGGGCGGTCGGCCTGGCTTTGGCGGTTGGCGTCAAACGCTTGGAGCTTCTTTCCCCTGAGCAGAGTGTCTGGTTGTTCAACGGCATACCGGCGGTGGTGACCGCGGTCACCGTGGGGCTGTGGATGCTGTCGCTGTACCGCGCCCACCAGATCGAAGCACGCCTGAAGGAGCTGGCCGAGCGTGACGAGGCGGTGCGGCTGGCGCACCGGCTGAGCGCGGCCCAGCTGCAGCCGCACTTCCTGTTCAACACGCTCGCGTCCATCCAGCACTGGGTGGACACCGGCGACGCACGCGCCGGCGGCACCCTGCGCTCCCTGACCGGCTACCTGCGTGCGTTGCTGCCGATGTTCGAGCAGCCCCTGCATCCGCTGGCCGACGAGCTGGCCGCGATGCAGCGCTACCTGGAAGTGATGCAGGCGCGCCTGGGACCGAAGCTGCGGTGGCGCTTCGAAGGTGCCGCGCCCGCGGCGGCCATGCTGCCGCCGGGCCTGGGGCTCACGCTGCTGGAGAACGCGGTGGAACACGGTGTGCAAGCCAGCCTGCACGGCGCCGAAGTGCTGGTGCGCTGCACACACGACGCCGCCATGATCGGGCTTGAGGTGCTGGACACCGGCCCCGGCCTCGCACTGCCGCAGGTGGACGGCGTGGGCCTGCGCAATTGCCGTCAGCGCCTGCAGCAGGCGTTCGGCAGCCCGGCCGCCATCGAGCTGAACACCCGCCGCGATGGCCCCGGCTGCGCCGCCCGCGTGACCTGGCCTCTTCATCCAACGAGCAACACCGCATGACCGCCACCGCCCTGATCGCCGACGACGAAGAAGCACCCCGCGCGCAATTGCAGCTGGCGCTGCAGCAGGCCTGGCCCGGGCTGCGCATCGTGGCGGCCGCGGTGAACGGCGCCGATGCCTGGGACGCCTTCCTCGAACACGAGCCTCAGGTGTGCTTCCTGGACGTGCGCATGCCGGGCCTGAGCGGCATCGAGGTCGCGCAGCGCATTGCCGGGCGCGCCCACGTGGTGTTTGTCACCGCCCATGGCGACCATGCGCTGGCCGCCTTCGACACCGGCGCGGTGGACTATGTGCTCAAGCCGGTGGACGCGCCGCGCCTGCAGCAGGCGGTGCAGCGTGTGAAAAGCCGCCTGGCGACCGCGCCCGTGGACCTGCAGGCGCTGCTGCAGCAGCTGGGCGTGAGCGCGCGCCGCCCGCCGGCCGCGGAAGTGATCCAGGCGGCGGTGGGCCGGGAGGTGAAGCTCATCCGCGTGCAGGACGTGATCTATTTCGAGAGCGACGCGCGCTACACCCGGGTGGTGCATGCCGAGGGCGAAGCACTGATCCGCACGCCGCTGAAGGAGCTGCTGACGCAGCTGGACGCGACGCAGTTCTGGCAGGTGCACCGCTCGGTGATCGTGAACCACCTGCACATCGCCAGCGCCCTGCGCATCGACGAAAACAACATGCAGCTCACCTTGCGCGGCCGGCCGGAAAAGCTACCGGTGTCGCGCCACTTCCAGGGACTGTTCAAGGGGCAGTGAGCGCTGCGCGTAGGCACAGGCCTTGCCGCAAATCGTCCGGTCGTTGCGTGCGCCGCCCTGACGGCAGGTGCATGAGGGCCCAGGATGCAGAAAGCCCCGGTCGCCTTTACGGAGTCCGTGGGCCTTTTTACCGGGTGTACCGCCCTCCCGGACGTGGCATGTTGGACGGTGCCGTCGCCGCGTCAGCGGCCTACATGGAGACAGACAAATGAAGAAGCTGACCCGTCTTGCACTCGCCGCCGCCGCGGCGTTGTGCGCTGCCGCAGCCCATGCGGACGTCTATCAGTTCAACGCGCAGCTCACCGCGGCGCAGGAAGTGCCGCCCACGGCGTCCAACGCCCACGGGCTGGCCACGCTGTTCTACGACAACCACGGCACCGCCAGCAACCTGGACGACACCTTCAGCTTCTCGATGTCGGTGTTCGACCTCACCGGGCCGGCGGTGGCCCTGCACATCCACGGCGCAGCGGCCCCGGGCCAGAACGCGCCGCCGCGCGTCGACCTGGGCATGGCACCCTTCGTGGTGTTCAACACCGGCAGCACCCTGCTCGTGGGCGGCGATGCCGTGCCGGTGCCCCTGGTGCCGGACACGCCCGTCTCACCCACGAACCCCGGCTACCCCGCGATGACGTTCTTCGACATGCTCAACGGTGGCCTGGCCTATGTGAACGTGCACACGCCCACCTATCCCGGCGGCGAAGTGCGCGGGCAGTTCGTGGCGGTGGCGGCCGCGGTGCCGGAGCCTTCCACCTATGCGCTGATGGCGGCAGGCCTGGGCGCGCTCGGCTGGGCGGCCCGCAAGCGCCGCAGCGCCAAGCGGTAGGCGCGGCCAGCGGGCGGTGAGGCCCGCCGCCGGCCTGGCGCTGCGCGGCGGGCCGGTGTCGTGGTGCGTGGCCGCGGCAACCGTCCGCGGGCGGTTGCACAATGGTTCTTCCTCGTGCCACAAGCCCGACCACCGATGCCCGCGATCACCCCACCCGACTTCGATCGTTTCTACCGCCACGACGAGCTCACCCGACTGCTCCACCACTACGCCGAAGCCCTGCCGCACCTGGTGCAGGTGCAGGCCATCGGCCAGAGCCACGAAGGCCGCGGCATCCTCGTGGCCATCCTCACCAACACCCGCACCGGCGCGCATGCCGACAAGCCGGCGCTCTGGGTCGACGGCAACATCCACGCCGCCGAGCTCACCGCCAGCACCGCCTGCCTGTACTACCTGCACCAGCTGGCCAGCCGGCATGGCGACGATGCGCAGGTCACCCACCTGCTGGACACGCGCACGGTGTACATCTGCCCGCGCCTGAACCCGGACGGCGCCGAGCTGGCGCTGGCCGACAAGCCGCGCCACATCCGCAGCTCCACCCGGCCCTACCCCTTCGACGAAGAACCGGTGGAGGGCCTGACCATCGAGGACGTGGACGGCGACGGCCGCATGCTCACCATGCGCATCCCCGACCCGCACGGCCCGTACAAGAAGCACGCCGAAGACCCGCGCCTGATGGTGCCGCGCGAGCCCGGCGAATTCGGCGGCGAGTACTACCGCATCATTCCCGAAGGCACGCTGAAGAACTACAACGGCTTCGAGTTCCGCATCAACCGCGATGTGGAAGGCCTGGACCTGAACCGCAACTTCCCCAGCCTGTGGCGGCAGGAGCATGAACAGCTGGGCGCGGGGCCGTATCCGGCGAGCGAGCCCGAAGTGCGCGCGATGGTGGACTTCTTCGTCAAGCACCCCAACATCGGCGCGGCGATCAGCTACCACACCCACAGCGGCGTGATCCTGCGGCCCATGGGCACGCAGAGCGACGACGACATGATCCCGGAGGACCTGTGGGCCTACAAGCGCTTCAGCGCCCTGGGCGAAAAGCTCACCGGCTACCCGGCGATCAGCATCTTCCACGAGTTCAAGTACCACCCGAAGGAGATCATCACCGGCACGCAGGACTGGGTGTACGAACACCTGGGCGCGCTGTTCTGGACGGTGGAGCTGTGGGCGCCCAACAAGGAGGCCGGCATCACCGGCTACAAGTGGATCGACTGGTACCGCGAGCATCCGGTGGAGGACGACCTCAAGCTGCTGAAGTGGAGCGACGAGCAGTGCGATGGCCAGGCCTATGTGGCCTGGAAGCCCTTTGACCATCCGCAGCTCGGCCCGGTGGAGATCGGCGGCTGGGACCGCATGAACTACTGGCGCAACCCGCCGCCGCACCTGCGCGAGCGCGAGGTGGCGCGCTTCCCGGGCTGGATGACGCAGATCGCCTTGAGCCTGCCCAAGCTCGAGCTGCTGCGCGCCGAAGCCGAGCCGCTGGGCCCGGACACCTGGCGCGTGCGCCTGGCGGTGGCCAACAGCGGCTGGCTGCCCGCCTATGTGAGCAAGCGTGCGCTGGAGCGCAAGACGGTGCGTGGTGTGATCTTCGAGCTGGAGCTGCCGGCCGGCGCCAGCCTGGTGAGCGGCAAGCCCCGCATGGAAGGCCCGCAGCTGGAAGGCCATGCGCCCAAGAGCTCGCTGCAGGCCTTTTTGCCCAACCGTGACGTCACCGCCGACCGCGCGGTGGCGGAATGGGTGGTGCGGGCGCCCAAGGGCGCGGTGCTGAAGCTGCAGGCACGCGCCGACCGGGCGGGGCGGGTCGCCGCGGAGGTGGCGCTGGGCTGACACCATCGATGTCGAAACCCGGCGCGCCCGTTCGTCGTGGGAGTGGGCGCGATTGGCGCTGTGAACAGGAGAACGAACGTGACCAGCAAGAACACCATCTGCCTCTGGTACGACGGCACCGCCCTGGAGGCCGCGCGCTTCTACGCCGAGACCTTCCCCGACAGCTCGGTGGGCGCGGTGCACCGGGCGCCGGGTGACTACCCCTCGGGCCAGCAGGGCGACGTGCTGACGGTGGAGTTCACGGTGATGGGCATCCCCTGCATCGGGTTGAACGGCGGCCCGATGTTCAAGCACAACGAAGCCTTTTCGTTCCAGGTGGCCACCGACGACCAGGAAGAAACCGACCGCTTGTGGAACGCGATCGTGGGCAACGGCGGCCAGGAAAGCGCCTGCGGCTGGTGCAAGGACAAGTGGGGCCTGTCGTGGCAGATCACGCCACGCGCCCTGATCGACGCGATCAGCGACCCGGACCCGGCCGCGGCCAAGCGCGCCTTCGAGGCCATGATGCAGATGGGCAAGATCGACATCGCGGCGATCGAGGCGGCGCGGCGCGGATGAGGCCTGGGGCATGAAGCGGCATCGTGCGGCAGCGCGTGCGGGCGGCCTGGTGGCGGCTGCCATTGGCTTGGCCGTGTGCGCGGGCACAGCCGCTGCGCAGCGCGCCGATGTGCAGACCGTGACCCTGGGGCCGCAGGAGCGTGCCAGCGGGCCCGGCGGCACGAGCCTGCTGCTGGAGGAGCTGAGCGACAGCCGCTGCCGTGCGGCTGAACGCTGTTCCCCCGGGGAGGCCGCCGCGCGCGCTGCCGTGGCCAGGGTGAGCGTGCGCATGGCCGATGGCCAAGCTTATGCGGCCACCTTGGCCCTCCGCGGACGGCGAGGCCGCCCCAGCCCGTCCGCACCCGCCCATGCCAAGCTCGGCGATCTGCTGGTCGAGCTGGTGGGCATGGCCCCGGAGGGCCGCGAGCTGCCGGCCGACGGGCCAGGCGGCCGGCCACAACGGGCCACCTTGCGCATCACGCCCGCGCAGCGGGTGGCCGTGGCCGCGGGTGCTGCGGTGGACCTGCAGCGCGCGGGGTTCACCCTCAGGGTACTGGCCATCGACGATCACCGCTGCCCGAGGGACGTGATGTGCGCTGTTGCGGGCCATGTGCAGATCGATGTCGAGCTGAGTGCCGGCAATGCACCCGCCGAGCGCGTGAGCTTCGGCTCACCGGCGGCGCCGAAACAGGTGCATGCCTGGCGAGGCCATGAGATCGAACTGTGCGATGTGCTGCCGCGGCGGGCGTCGCTGGCGAGGGGCGAGCCGGAAGCGCCGCTGCGCGCGGAGTTTTTTGTCAGCCCGGTGCCTGCTGTGGCCACGCGGGGTTCGCCGGAGGCTGATGCGGCGGCACGCCGTGGCTGCGTGCCACCCGTGACCTGAACCCCGCGGCGCGCCACGGGGGAGCACAATGCCGCAGTGGCTTCCCCCGTTCCCTCTCGATCGGACCAGCTCGATACGGAGCAGCGATTCCAGACCTTGTTCGAGCAGGCGCCGTTCAGCGTGCAGCTGCTCTCCGTGGACGGCAGGACCTTGCGGGTGAACCAGGCCTGGAAGGACCTGTGGGGCGCGCACGACGGGGACCCGCTCCTCGAATTCGTGCTCACCGACTACAACATGCTCGCCGACCCCCAGCTCGAGGCCAAGGGGGTGACGGCCCATCTGAGGCGCGCTTTTGCGGGCGAGCCGGTGCGGCTGCCCACCATCTACTACGACCCTGCAGAACTGGGCAAACCCGGCGCCGCGCGGTGGGTCGAGGCCACGGCCCGGCCCATCAAGGGCCCGGATGGCAGCGTCGTGGAGGTGATGCTGATCCACGAGGACGTGACCGAGCGCCTGTTGGCGGACAGGGCCTTGCGTGCGAGCGAGGCGCAGTTCAGGACGATCGCCGATGCGATTCCGCAGATGGTGTGGTCCACGCGTCCGGACGGGTTCCACGACTACTACAACCGGCAGTGGTACGAGTTCACCGGCGTGCCACCGGGATCGACCGATGGCGAGGCCTGGAACGGCATGTTCCACCCGGACGACCAGGCACGCGCCTGGGAGGTATGGCGGCACAGCCTCGCGACGGGCGAGCCCTACGAGATCGAGTACCGCCTGCGGCACCGGTCGGGCGACTACCGCTGGGTGCTGGGGCGGGCCCTGCCCGTGCGCGACGACAACGGCCAGATCGTGCGCTGGATGGGTACGTGCACGGACATCCACGAGCAGAAGCGCGTGCGCGACGAGCTGCTGGCCAACAACCGCCGCAAGGACGACTTCCTTGCCATGCTGGCGCACGAGCTGCGCAACCCGCTGGCGCCCATCAGCACGGCGGCCCACCTGCTCAGGGCCGCACCGTCCGACCCGTCGAAGGTGGAGCGTTCGGCCGCCATCATCGACCGGCAGGTGCGGCACATGACGGAACTGGTCGACGACCTGCTGGATGTCTCGCGTGTCACGCGCGGGCTGGTGGAGCTGGAAAGGCGCCCCGTGGACATCAAGGGCGTCGTGGCCAGCGCGATCGAGCAGGTGCGTCCGCTCATCGATGCCCGCGGCCACCAGCTGACGACGCGCATGGCGTCGGGAGATGTGGTCGTGCTGGGCGACCGGACGCGGCTGGTCCAGGTGGTCGCCAACCTGCTGAACAACGCTGCGAAATACACGCCGCCGAATGGCGCGCTGCGTGTGGTGGTGGAGGTAGGCGAGCGCGTGGCCTTGTGTGTCGCCGACTCCGGAACGGGCATCGAGGCGCAGCTGTTGCCGCATGTGTTCGAGCTCTTCACGCAGGGCGAGCGCACGCCCGACCGCTCCCAGGGAGGGCTGGGCCTCGGGCTGGCGTTGGTGAAGAGCCTCGTGGACCTGCATGGTGGCAGCGTGACGGCCGAAAGCGCTGGCCCCGGCTTGGGCAGCGCGTTCACGGTGACGCTGCCACTGCTGGACGGCGAGGCATTGCCGGCATCGGTGCTGCCTTCATCCGGCGCAACGCCGGTCGCCTCACGCGCACTGCGGATCATGGTGGTCGACGACAACAAGGACGCCGCCGACGCCCTGGGCGTGTTCCTGGGCAACCTGGGCCACCTGGTTCGGGTGGAGCACGAACCGATGCGCGCGATGGCAGCGGTGGGCGAAGGCACGTTCGACGTCTTTGTGCTGGACATCGGCCTGCCGGTACTGGACGGCTATTCGCTGGCCCGGCAACTGCGGGTGCAGCCAGGCGGCATGGGCGCGAAGTACATCGCACTCACGGGCTACGGCAGCAACGACGACAGGCAGCGCGGTGACGAGGCCGGGTTCCACCACTATCTGGTGAAGCCGGCGGACCTTGACGAACTGGTGCGGCTGCTGCAGCGCGCGTGAGCGTTCGGTAAGGGTTCGGACTCAAGGGCTTGCAAACAGGCCCTCCTGGCGCACCAGCCACTCGTACAGCGAGCGCGCCCGCAGCTTGCGCTGCCCGGATTCGGACAGGTCCAGGAAGTACTCCTGGCCCGGGTGGGTTTGCGCCGTGGCCTGGACCAGGCGGCCGCAGCGCAGGAAGGGTGCCGCGGCGGTCTCGGTGGCCAGGGTCACGCCGGCACCGGCCGCGGCGGCCTCCAGCATCACGATGGCGTCGTCGAACACGATCTGCGTCTGGCAGCCGAAGGCCGCGCGGGCTTCCTGTCGCGGTGTTTCCAGCTGCGCCAGGCGCAGCAGCGGCAGCGAGTGCGCCTGCGCCGACGCCAAGGCCTGCAGGCATGGAGGCGCGCACAACCAGACCAGCCGATCCGAGAACAGGGCGTGCCGCCGGCTGCCCCGCCGAGGCTCATCGCCGTAGTGAAGAAGCAGGTCCCACTGGCAGGGCATCGCCTCGCCCAGCGTGGCCACGGACACCAGCTCGTAGCGCAGGGTGGCGTCCAACTGCGCATGCCGTTGCAGCATCGGCAACAGCCAGGAGGCAGCCACGGCGGGCGCGCTCACGATCCTGATCACGCGGTGTTCCTGCTCGAGCAGCGCCTGCGTGGCCGCCGCCAGTTCGGAGAAGCCGGCGCCCAGGCTGTCGACGAATTGTTCCGCCTGCTCGGTGAGCACCACGCCACGCCCACGGCGGCGCAGCAGCGGCCGTCCCAGGCGGCCCTCGAGGCTGGAGAGCCGGTGGCTGATCGCCGAGGGGGTGATGCTCAGCTCGTCGGCGGCTTCCTGCAGCGAGCCCAGGCGGGCCACCGCATCCAGCGCCAGCAGTTCATGGGTGGGAAGGTCGGTCCACACCGGTTCCTGCGGCGGGCCATCAACCCCTGGCAATGACATGCACCCTGCTCCGGTCTACGGCTTCACTGCTCGTCGAGCTCGGCCTGCAGCCAGGCCAGGAACTCGCGCACCGGCGCCCGTGCGGCCGCGGTGCGCGACGTGACGAAGGAGTACGCCTTGGCCTGGTGCGCGTGCTGCGTCACGCGCACCAGCGACCCGGCCGCCAAGGCCGAGGCCACCAGCCGGGCGGGCGACAGCACCACGCCCATGCCGAGCGCTGCGGCCTGGATGCCGAGGTCGAGGTCGGTGCAGCGCAGGCTGGCGTGGTAGTCGCCGGCGTCGCTGCCATCGCCACCCAGCCACAGCCGCCACGAGGCGCTCGGATGGTCGATGATCGGCACGCCGCGCATCAGCTCGTGCGGTGCCAGCCCTTGGCAGCGCTGCGCCAGCGCGGGGGCGGCCACGGCGACCAGCTGGTCGGACCACATCTGCACGGTGAGATGGCGATCGTCTTCCACGGCCCCATACCTCAGCGCCACGTCGACGCCGCCATCCCCCAGGGGCTGGAAATGTTCGGTGGTGTCTACCACGAGGTCCAGCCGCGGCACCCGGCGCATGAAGCGCCCCAGCCGCGGCGCCAGCCATCGCCGCCCCAGCGCCTGCGGCGTGCTGATGCGCAGCTGCGCGTGGCCCACCGGGAAGTGCGTGCACAGGTCGTCCCGCATGCGGTGCGTGAAAGCCTGCACCGTGGCGAGGTAGCTCCAGCCGACCGGCGTCAGCTGGACCTGGGGCGCCAGCCGGCGCACCAGCTGCAGCCCCACCCGGTCTTCCAGCATGGCAATCGACTGGCCGACGGCCGAGGCGGTGACGCTGAGTTCGCCCGCCGCCTTGGCCAGGCTGAGGGTGCGGCCGACCGCTTCAAAGGCCAGCAGGCAGTGAAGCGGCGGTATGTTGCGCAGGCCCGCTCGGTTCGGCATGCAGCGAGTGTGCACGCAAGCGTCATCCCCCGCTGGCGGCACGGGTGCGCGCTTCGATCGCACGGACCACCGAGATCATGTCCTCGCGCCCGTGGCCCTGGGCCTCGGTTTCGGCGAACAGGCGATGGCAGATGTCGAGCAAGGGCGAGGCCACGCCGGCATGGCGCGCCTGCTCGGCGACGAGCCGGCTGTTCTTGAGCACGTCGGTGATCGAGGCCTGCGGCGCCGCGTCGCCGTCCACCAGCTTGGCGAGCTTGACCTTCGAGACGCTGCTCGCCATGGGCCCGGCGTCCAGCACGGCGCGGAAGACCTCGAGGTCCAGCCGGTGCTCGCGGGCAAAGTGCGTCGCCTCGCACAGGCCGGTCACCATGGTGATGAGGAACAGGTTGACCGACAGCTTCATCAACAGGGCGCCGGGCACGGCGCCGCACACGAACACCTCCTTGCACATCGGTGCGAGCAGCGGGCGCACGCGCTCGATGGCGGCCGCATCGCCGGCGATCATGCCGACGAGTTGGCCCGCTTCGGCCGGCTTGCGCGAGCCGGACACCGGCGCCTCCAGGTAGGTGCCGCCGACCGCCGCCACTTCCTGCGCGAGCGCGGTGGCGTACTGCGCCGAGGTGGTGCCCATGTTCACCAACGTCCTTCCCCGCACCAGCTCGCTGAAGCCCGGGGTGCCGCGCTGCAGCACCTCGTCCATCGCATCGTCATGCGCCAGCATCAGGATGACCACGTCGCAGGCGCTGAACAGGGCCCTGGGCGTGGCCGCCACGCGGGCCCCCAGCGCCGCCACCTCCTGGCACTTTTCGGGGGACCGGTTCCACACCATCAGCGGCGCGCCGCTGCGCGCGAGGTTCATCGCCATGGGAAGGCCCATGATGCCCAGGCCCACGAATCCGATCGTCATCTGTGTCATCCCCTTGAACGGTGGGCGCACCCTAGCGCAGGTTTGCGGCCGCCACCTGAAAAGTGCCCTCGTGCCACGAAGCTCGATTCAGCATCGCCCGACGCCGCGGGCTCAGTTGAGCCCGCCTGATCCGGCCCGGGCGTGATTTCACCCCGGCACCGGCCTCGGCCGGGATGATCTCTCCAGCGCCCACCGTGGGCGTTGCGGGTCAGCTTCGGGGGAATCATGGATATCGCTTGGCGCAAGGGTGTTCTGGGCCGGTGGTCGAGGTGGGCGTGGCAAGCGCTCGCCATGGGCCACCCGGAGCTGCAATCGAGTGGGGAGGGTGTGGAGCTGCGCGTGCACCTTCCAGCCGGGACCACGATGTCCCTGGTGCCGGACGGGGTGCTTGCCCTGGAGTGCCTCGCGGGCTGCGCCTGGTCGACCACGGACCGCGTGGCCAAGGACACCATCCTTGGCGCAGGCGGCAAGGAGACGCTGGCGCCGTTCAAGAGGGTCTTCATCGTCGGCATGCCCGAGTGCGAGCTGAGGATCGCCCGGCTCCAGCCGTGACGGGAGCCGCCGATGCATGAAGATCTGCTCCCGTCGGTGGAAGCCGAACTGGGCTTCGTGGTGCCGCCGCACGGCAAGGCGTTCCGGTACGTGTTCGAGCCGCCGCCCGGCCAGGCCGCAGACAACTGCCAACCGGATCCGCGCCGCGTGCTCATTGCCGATGCCCGGTGCGCGGCCCGTGCGCCAAGGCTGGGCGTGGAAGGGTTTGAGTGCGTGCGCCAGGTGTCCCGGGTGAAGGACTTCGACGACGAAGCCTCCGTGGTGCGCGACTACCACGCCGAGTGCCGTGCGCTCGTGCAGGCGATGCTGGGCGCTTCCGAGGTCATCGTCTTCGACCACCTGGTGCGAAAGCGCCATCCGGCGGCCAGCACGCTCACCGCGCTGGGGCGCGGCCAGCCGTCGGCCTACGCCGGGCCCGCGGGCAGGGTGCATGTGGACTACACCGTGGCGTCGGCAGAAAAACGCCTGCGCCTCGTGCTGGGTCTGGACCCCGACGCCGACTACCACCAGCGGTTCGCCATCGTGAACATCTGGCGTTCCGCATGCGGGCCCATCCTGGATGCGCCGCTTGCGCTGTGCGACGTGCGTTCGCTCGACCGGCGTGACCTGGTGGCCACCGAGCTTCGCTATCCGAAGCGCACCGGGGAGATCTACCAGCTGGCCTACAACCCCGCGCAGCGCTGGTCCTACTTCAACGAGCTGCAGGCGGACGAGGCCTTGGTGTTCAAGCAGTACGACGGCGACGCCGGCCGGCCGCGCCTGACGCCCCACGGCGCCTTCGTGCACCCCGGCACGCCGGCCACAGCGCCGGCACGGCAGAGCATCGAGGTGCGCTGCCTGGCGCTGTTCGCTTGAGCGGCGCGCCACAGGCTTTCAAGGAAGGAGACGCGCATGTCCGACCCCGTGATCGAGTTCTGGTTCGACTTCGGCAGCAACTACAGCTACCTCAGTGCGTCGCGCATCGAGGCGGCTGCGCAGGCGGCGCAGGTGCAGGTGCGCTGGCGGCCCTTCCTGCTCGGGCCCATCTTCAAGCGGCTGGGCTGGAGCTCATCGCCCTTCGTGGAACAGAAGGAGAAGGGCGAGTACGTGTGGCGCGACATGGAAAGGCTGGCCTTGAAGTACGGCGTGCCATGGCGCAGGCCCACCACCTTCCCGCGCGCGGCCGTCTACCCGATGCGAGTGGCCGTGGCCTACCAGGAGCAGCCGTGGGTCGGCGCGTTCTGCACGCGGGTCATGGCGCTGAACTTCGCGCACGACCGGGACATCCATTCCAACGAGGTGGCCGCCGAAGTGTTGCAGGCACTGGGCCTGGACGGCGAGCGCCTGGTGGCCGAGGCGCAGGACCACAAGGCCAGGCTCAGGGAGCAGTCGGAAGAAGCCGCGCGCCGCCGGATCTTCGGTGCGCCGACGTTCTTTGTCGGAGAGGAGATGTTCTGGGGCAACGACAGGCTGGAGGATGCCCTGGCATGGGCCCGGGCCCGTGGGGGTGCGCCGTGATCGACGGCGCCACGCTGGGGGTCTTTGTGGCCGCCGTGCTGCTGTTGCTGCTGTCGCCGGGGCCGAACATGGCCTTCGTGATCGCGCATGGCGTCGCGCTGGGGTGGCGTGGCGGCCTGGCCGCGGCGGCAGGCATCGCGCTGGCGGACGTGGTGCTCACGCTGGTCACCGCCGCCGGGCTGACGGCCGCCGTGGTGGCCTGGCCGCCCACCCTGGAACTGCTGCGCTACGGGGGCGCGCTCTACCTGTTGCGGCTGGCCTGGCTGGCCGCGACGCAGCGCCGTGCTGCCGTGCCGCAGGCGGCGGCGCCTGGCTCGCTCCGGCAGATCGGCCTGCAGGCCGCCCTGAACAGCCTGCTGAACCCGAAGGCGCTGCTGTTCTTCATGGTGTTCCTGCCGTCGTTCACGCAGCCCGGGCAAGGAGCGCTGGCGCTGCAGCTGCAGCTGCTCGTGCTTGGCAGCGTGCTCACCGCGGTGGCGGCCGTCTTCCATGCCCTGCTCGGGGTGCTGAGCGACCGCGCCCGGCACTGGGCCACCGGCGGGCGGGCTCGCTCGGCTTGGGCGTCGCGCGCCCTGGCCGCGGTATTCACTGCCTTGGCCCTGCGCCTGCTGTGGGCTGACCTGCGCGCCTGAGCGGTGGCCGGCCCGCGCTACGGCAGGCTCCGGTTGAACATCAGGAACTGCTGGTCCTCGCACCAGCCGCGCTCGCGGTACAGCTGCTGTGCCGCCGGGTTGTTGCGCGCCACATTCAAGCTCAGCCGCACCGCCTGCATGGTGTGGCCATGAGCCTCCACCGCCTCCAGAAGGCGGGTGGCCACGCCGAGGCGGCGCCACGCCGGGCCCACGAAAAGATCGTTGAGGATGAAGGCGCGCCGCAGCGCCACCGTGGAAAACAGCGGATAGAGCTGGGCGAAGCCAGCCGGCTCTGCGCCGACAGCCGCCAGGAAGACGACGGATTCGCCGTGGTCGAACCGTTCGCGGAGGAAGGCCTGCGCGGCCATCGGGTCCGCGGGCTGGCCCTGGAACTGCCGGTACTGGTCCACCAAGGCCGCGAGTGCCGGGATGTCCTGCACAACCGCTTGCCGGACGAGGACGGCTGACATGGTGTGTTCTCCGAGGCAAGGCGCCAGTGAGGCGGAAGGCGGATTCTCTCCATTCCTACGCAAGAATCACCGAACCACCACCTCCTGGAACTGCCCATGCTTCGACGCCAAGCCGTGGCCGCGTGGCTGTGTGCGCTGATGCTCGTGCCTGCCTGGCTGCCGGCTGCGGCGCAAGCACCGATCCAGTCGTTCGACATGGCCGTGCTCCAGGCCCCGGTGCCGGTGGTCGTCGAAGGCCGGCAACGGCTGGTCTATGAACTGCACCTGACGAACTTCGCCGCCGTGGAGCTGGTGTTGGCCGGCGTCCGTGTGATCGATGCCGACACCGCCGCGGTCGTGGCCCGTTTTGCCCAAGACGAGTTGGCTGGCAGAGTGCACCTCGCTGGCAATGCGGCGGCGGCCTCTGCAATGGCGCCGGGGACGCGGGTGGTCGTCTACCTGGAGTTCGACGGGCCCGGGCCGCTGCCTCAGAGGCTCCGGCACGCGGTGGACTTCCGGCAGGCCGGACGTTCGCAGTTGGCCACCACCGAAGGCGCGCGGGTGGCGGTGGGCACGGTGCCCGGCGCGATGCTGGGGCCTCCGCTGCGTGGCGGCCCGTGGGTGGCGGTGCATGCGCCACAGTGGCCGCGGGGCCATCGCCGGGTCTTCTACACCTTGGACGGGCGTGCGCGCCTTCCGGGTCGGCTTGCGATCGACTGGGTGCGTGTGGACGCGGACGGTCGCAGCGCACGCGGGGATGCCGATGTCCCGGCCCATGCGCTGGGTTACGGCGCCGATGTGCTTGCGGTGGCCGATGCCTCGGTGGTGGCGTTGCGGGATGGCATCGCGGAAAGCCCCAGCGTGTCGCGCAATCCGCCCAACCCGCTGGACCGGGCGGCCGGCAACTACGTGGTGCTCAGGCTGCCGGATGGCCGGCATGCCGTCTACGAGCATCTGCAGCCGGGCAGCATCCGCGTGCAGCTCGGCGACCGTGTGCAAAAGGGCCAGGTGATCGGCGCCTTGGGGTTCACCGGGGATTCCACCGGCCCGCACCTTCACTTCCATCTGGCCGATGGGCCGGCTGTGCTGGGCTCCGAGGGCCTTTCCTATGGCCTGGAGGGGTTCCGCCTGCTGGGACACTACCGCCGCATCGAGGCTCTGGGCTCGCAGCCCTGGGACGCCCTCGATGGGCGACTCGCGGCAGAGCGCAAGGGCGAATTCCCCGCCTCCAACGCCGTGGTCGAGTTCCCGCCCTGAGCGTCGCCTCGTCGGGCCTTCTCAACGTCGCCCGCTCGTGCTCTGGTCTCCGAGGGCTTTGCAGCGCAACATCCCCTGTGACATGCGCGGTCGTGGGGCTTGTCGATTCAGCCAATCGTCGTTCGTCGTGCAGGGGAGCGTCCACATCCGCTGGGCGCCACTGCCGATCCAACAAAGGACACCCCATGCCCAAGACGATCTTCGTCAGCTTCCCCGTCAACGATGTGCAACGCTCCGCCGCCTTCTACAAGGCGCTGGGCTTCGAGGAGAACCCGCAGTTCAGCGGCGACTCGGGCGCCTGCCTGATGTGGGGCGATGCCGTCCACGTGATGCTGATGACGCACGCCAAGTGGCGCGCACTCACCGACCGGCCACTGCCCGCGCCCGGGTCCGTCGGGATGATGCTGTCGCTGGCGCTGGACAGCCGCGAGGCCGTCGATGCGATGAACGCGGCGGCCGCCGCCCATGGCGGGCAGGCGGACGCCAACCCGGCAGAGGACCACGGCTTCATGTACAGCCGTGACATTGCCGATCCCGATGGGCACCTGTGGGGCCCGTTCTGGATGAACCCAGCAGCAACCGGAGAACCGCAATGAACTATGTCGATGGATATGTGATCGCCGTGCCCACCGCCCAGCGCGAGGCCTATCGCCAACTGGCGCAGGACGTTTCGGTGGTGTTCAAGGACCACGGGGCGCTCAAGGTGGTGGAGTGCTGGGGCGACGACGTGCCCGAGGGCAAGGTGACGTCCTTCTCGATGGCCGTGCAGCGCAAGCCCGACGAATCGGTGGTCTTCTCGTGGATCGTCTGGCCCTCGCGCCAGGTGCGCGACGTCGGCATGAAGGCGGCGATGGAAGACCCGCGCATGAAACAGTATCCGGCCCACATGATCTTCGACGGCCAGCGCATGATCTTCGGAGGCTTCCAGGTGATCGTCGACGCCTGAGGGTAGGCGCCCCGTGCCGGGGCGCGGGTGGGGCGAAGCGGGCTGGCCCTCAGCGCGGCAGGTCGGCCAGCGCCGGCGGCACGCACGCCAGCACGGCCTGCGCCGCCGCCTCGTAGCGCCCCGCCAGCCCGAGCAAATCCGCCTCGCCTTGCGGTCGCCCGATCAGCTGCAGGCCCATCGGCCAGCCTTCGGGGCTGAAGCCGGCCGGCACGCTGATCGCGGGCAGGCCGGCGAAGGTGGCGTACAGCGTCACCTCCATCCAGCGGTGGTAGGTGTCCATCTGCCGATCGCCGATGTGCGCCGGCCAACGCAGCGAGGCGTCGAAGGGCCATGTTTGTGCCGAGGGCAATGCCAGCACGTCGAAACGGTCGAACAGGGACAGCAGCCGTTGCAGGAACGCCGTGCGCTGCGCGCTGGCCGCCAGCACCTGGGGGCCTGTCAAGCCCTGCGCCTCGTCGTGCTCCCACAGCGCCTCGGGCTTGATCTGCGCCCGGTTGGCGGGGTTCACCAGGAAGGGCGCGATGCGGCCGGCCACCAGCCAGCGGCGCCAGACCAGCCATGCGTCCCACACGGCCGCGGGCGAGAAGTTGGGCGCCACCGGCTCCACCGCGCACCCCAGGCTTTCCAGCTGGCGCAGGGCCTCTTCACACACGCCCAGCACACCCGGCTCTGTCGCCAGGTGTCCCTGCAGGTCGCCCAGCCAGCCGACGCGGGCGCCGCGCGCCTCGAAGGTGTCGAGTGCGCCCGCAAAATCGGGCACCGGCCCCGCGATGGACAGCGGCACGCGCGGATCGAAACCCGACTGCACCTGCAGCAGCCGGGCCACGTCGCGCACCGAGCGCCCCATCGGGCCCTCGGTGCCCAGCTGGGTCACCCACACGTCGGCGGCCGGCCAGAACGGCACCCGCCCCTGCGATGGCCGCAGGCCGAACACGTTGTTCCAGGCGGCGGGGTTGCGCAGGCTGCCCATGGTGTCGCTGCCGTCGGCCACCGGCACCAGGCGCAGCGCCAGCGCCACCGCCGCACCGCCGCTGCTGCCACCCGCCGAACGCGCCGGGTCCCAGGCATTGCGCGTCAGGCCGAACACCTCGTTGAAAGTGTGCGAGCCCAGGCCGAACTCCGGAGTGTTGGTCTTGCCGATCACGATGGCGCCGGCCGCCTTGAGGCGCTGGACCATCAGGCCGTCCTCGCGCGGCACGTTGTCCTTCAGCAGCGGGGAGCCCAGGGTGGTGCGGATGCCGGCGGTGGGCGCGATGTCCTTGATCGCCTGCGGCAGGCCGTGCAGCCAGCCGCGCGAGCGGCCGGCGGCCAGCTCGTCGTCGCACTGCTGCGCCTCCTGCAGCAGGCGCTCGGGCGCCACGCGGCTGACGATGGCATTGAAGCGGGGGTTCAAGGCATCGATGCGATCGAGCGTCGCGCGCATCAGCTCGCGGCACGACAGCTCGCGGGCATGGACGGCGCGCGACAGCGCGTCGGCCGTGAGTGCGAAGGGGTCCATGGGGCCTGTGCTCCTGGGACTGGCGTCAGCTTCGTGCGTCGGCTGGCGCTGCTGCGCGTGAACGCCTGAGCGCCGATGGTGGCACGCCCAGGATGCGGATGAAGCTGCGTCGCATGCGGTCCGGGTCGCCGAAGCCGCAGTCGCGCGCCACCTTCTGCACCGACGCGGCCCCCGCGTCGAGCGCGCTGCGGGCCGCTTCCACCCGCAGGCGCTCGACCGCCTTGGCGGGGGTGACGCCGGTCTCGTCGCGGAAGGCGCGTGCAAAGTGGCGCGGGCTCATGTGCGCCCGCGAGGCCAGGTCCTCCACGCTGTGGCGCTCCATCAACTGGCCGCGCACGTCGTCCAGCAGCCCGTCGAAGCGGTGCTCCTTGGTCTGCAGCGAGAGCAGCGCGGAAAACTGCGACTGGCCACCCGGCCGGCGGTAGTACACGACGAGCTCGCGCGCCACCGCCTGGGCCAGCTCCTGCCCGAAGTCCTCCGCGATCATCGCCAGCGCCAGGTCGATGCCGGCGGTGATGCCGGCGCTGGTCCACACGTTGTGCGCGCGCGTGAAGATGCGATCCGCGTCCAGCTGCACCTGCGGAAAACGCTGCTGGAACTGCCGGGTGCGCGACCAGTGCGTGGTGGCGGGCTTGCCGTCGAGCAGGCCAGCGCCGGCCAGCAGCAGGCTGCCGGAGCAGACGCTCGCGATGCGGATGCGCGCATGGCGGCTCATGCGCTGGAGCAGCCGCATCACCGCGGCGTCCTGCAGCGCCGCGTCCACGCCTTCGCCGCCTGAGACGATGAAGGTGCCCACCCGGTCCGCCGCGGGCACGCGATCGGCGAGCCAGCTCACACCCGAGGAGCTGCGCACCGGCCCGGGCGTGGTGGCCACCACCTGCACCGTGTAGCGGCCGGCCGCCTCGAAGGCGGCCATCGGCCCGGCGACATCGAGTGACTGGAACCCCGGAAACGCAAGCAGGACCACCCGGTGGGTCATGGCAGTAATTGTCGGAACGGCGGCATTGATGCCATGACGATAGGCGCGCATCCTTGCGGCGTCAATCAGCTTCCAGCCGGACTGTCCCGTGAACCCATCGCTGCACATCGGTTTCCTGCTCTTCCCGGGTGTCACCCAGCTCGACCTCACCGGGCCGGTGCAGATGCTCAGCCGCCTGCCCGGCGCGGTGGTGCACCTGGCCTGGCAGAACACCTCGCCGGTGCGCACCGACGCCGGCTTCTGCATCGTCCCGACCACCGACTTCCACGACTGCCCGCCGCTGGACGTGCTGTGCGTGCCAGGCGGCTTCGGCATCGGCGACCAGATGGTGGATGCACAGACCCTGGCCTTCCTGCAATCGCAGGGGCAGCAGGCGCGCTACGTCACGTCGGTGTGCAACGGATCGCTGGTGCTGGGCGCCGCCGGGTTGCTGAAAGGCTATCGCTCCGCGTGCCACTGGATGTGGCGCAAGTACCTGCCGCTGTTCGGTGCCCAGCCGGTGGACGCACGCGTGGTGCGCGACCGCAACCGCATCTCCGGTGGCGGCGTGTCGGCCGGCATCGACTTCGGCCTGGCCCTGGCCGCGGAGCTGAGCGACGACGACACCGCGCGCCTGCTGCAGCTGGCCTTCGAATACGACCCCCAGCCGCCCTTCGAGGCCGGCACGCCGGACAAGGCCGGCCCCGCGCTGGTGGCCCGGCTGGTGGCGCTGCAAGGCGACCGCATCCAGCTCACCGAGCAACGCATCCTCGAAGCGGCGCGCCGGTGCGCCGGCTTCGCCCCCGTTTCCCCCACCCGTGCTTCGGCAAGCCCCCAGCACGGACCGACCGGTCCCGCCGCCTGAAGCGGCCTGCACACCACCCCAAGGAGCCCCCATGTTGCGCCGCCACCTCGTTGCCCTGCTGATCGTGCCGCTCGCCGGCTGCATGACACCGCCGCAGGAACTCGACCAGTCGATGACCCGTGCGACGGCGCAGCGCCACTATGTGGTGGCGATCCGTCCGTTGATCGAGCCGATCGCCATCAACCAGATGCACTCGTGGGAGGTGAAGGTGTCCACCCCCGCCGGCACACCGGTGCAGCATGCGCAGATCGAGGTGGATGGCGGCATGCCGCAGCATGGCCACGGCCTGCCGACGCAGCCCAAGGTCACGCGCGAGCTGGGCGACGGGCGCTACCTGGTCGAGGGCATGAAGTTCAGCATGCCGGGCTGGTGGGAGCTGAAGCTGCAGGTGCGCCCGGCCGAGGGCCCGGTAGATGGTGTCACCTTCAACAAGGTGCTCGAGCTGCCCAAGGCGGCGCGGTCGTGAAGTCGAGCTGCGCCATGCTGTCTCGCGCCTGTGTCGCCGTGTCGCTGCTCGCGGCCCTGCTGTTCACGCTCGCGCTGGCTGGCCAGGCGCAAGGGGCGGGCCTGTTCTCGCGCGCGGCCGGCGACGGCTGGACGCAGGACCAGCTGGCCACGCTGTCGTCGCTGCGGTTGAGCCAGCTGCCGCCGGCCGCGCCGGACCCGTCCAACGCACACGAATCGTCGCCGGCCGCCGCGGCCCTGGGCCAGCGCCTTTTTTTCGATGTGCGGCTGAGCCGCAATGGGGCCGTGTCGTGCGCGAGCTGCCATGACCCCGCACGCCAGTTCCAGGATGGGCGCCCGTTGAGCCATGGCCTGGCCACCGGCACCCGCCGCGCCATGCCGATCATGGGCGCGGGCCACAGCCCCTGGCTGTTCTGGGACGGCCGCAAGGACAGCCTCTGGTCGCAGGCGCTCGGGCCCCTGGAGGATGCGGCCGAGCATGGCGGCAACCGGCTGCGGTATGCGCAGCTGATGCAGATGCACTACCGCAGCGACTACCTGGCCGCGTTCAAGGACATGCCCGACCTCAGCCGCCTGCCGATGGATGCCAGCCCCCTCGGCACGCCGGCGGAGCGCGCCGCCTGGGCGGCACTCGACGCGGCATCGCAGCAGGCGGTGTCCCGGGTGTTCGCGAACATGGGCAAGGCCATCGCCGCCTACGAAAAGCGCCTGCAGCACGGGGAGTCGCGGCTGGACCGGTACATCGCCGGCGTGCTCGGGCAACCCGGTGGCGCCCCGCAGGCGCTGGACGCGCACGAGATCCGGGGCCTGCGCCTGTTCATCGGCAAGGCGCAATGCATCGGCTGCCACAACGGCCCGCTGCTGAGCGACCAGCACTTCCACAACACGGGAGTGCCGCCCCGCGATGCGGCCCGGCCGGACCGGGGCCGGGCGGCGGCGCTGGCCAAGCTGCTGTCGGACGAGTTCAACTGCCTCGGTGCCTTCAGCGACGCCAGGCCCGATCAATGCGGCGAACTGCGGTTCGTGGCGACGCAGGACGCCCACATGGAAGGCGCGTTCAAGACGCCGGGCCTGCGCAATGTGGCGCTGCGGCCGCCCTACATGCATGCGGGGCAGATCGCCACGCTGGAGGAGGTGGTGCAGCACTACGTGAGTGCACCCCGCGCCGCGGTGGGCCACTCCGAACTGCGCCGTGCCGGCGAGCCGGCCCCAGCGCACGGCGCTGACCAACGCACGCCCATCCAGCTGACGCCGTCGGAGCAGCAGGACCTGGTCGCGCTGCTCAAGGCGCTGTCGGCGACAGCACGGTGAACGCCGGCGTGGGCCTGGCGATCACGCCACAGTGGACTGTTCGGGGCCGGCCATGAAAAAAGGCGACGCCGTGAAGCGTCGCCTTTTGCTGCAAGCAGCGCTGCGGTTCAGACCGAGCGGCGGCGTGCCACGAAGCCGATGCCCAGCAGGCCGGCCAGCAGCAGCGCATAGGTTTCCGGTTCCGGCACCGCGGTGACCTGCAGGGTGCCGCTGTAGCCCGCCAGGCCGCCAGCCTTGGTGGAGCCGGTCAGCGTCAGCGTGAAGGGCCAGCTGCTGTTGCCTTCCACGTCGGCGAACAGCACGCGGCCGTTGCGGTAGATGGTGCCTTCCACGCCGTTGAGCGTGAGCGAGCCGAGGTTGATGTACTGGCCTTCGAGCGTGAGCAGGAAGTCGTAGTTGCCAGGGACGAGGTTGTCGAAGGTGATGACGTCGTCGCCACCGGCGAGCACCGGGCCCGCCACGTCGGTGCTCTTGAACTGGGCCAGGCCGTTGTCGAACGACACGGTCTGGTCAGCGGCAAAGCCGGCGCTGGCGGAAACGGCAAGTGCCACCGCGGCCACGAGAGATTTGATCTGCATGTATTCCCTTTGGAATTGTTGTGTTGCAGCGCAGCAGCTCCCGCCGTGCGCGTGGCGATTCTCGTGGCACGCGCCCCGTCTGCGTCCCCCGTGACCCCGGGGGGCGGCCGCGTGCATCGCGTAAGAGTTGCTACCGCCGCGCCCGGATCAGCCCTCGACGAAGTGCTTGAGCCGGCCCAGGGCCTCGTCCCACTCCGCGGAGATGCGCTCCAGCCAGGCCTGGGCGTCCTGCAGCCGCTCGGGCTTGAGGCGCCAGAGGTGCTCGCGCCCCACGCGCTCGCCCTGCACGTAGCCGGCGTCGGCGAGGATGCGCAGGTGCTTGGTGACGGCCTGGCGCGACACCACCGCATCCGCGCTCAGCGACGCGATGGAGCCCGGCCCCAGGCGCGACAGCTGCAGCAGCAGCTGCAGGCGTGTCTGGTCGCCCAGTGCGGCGAACAGCGGCGCGGCCGAGCGCGCCTGGGCGAGGGCCGCCCCGCTAGGCCTCGACATAGGCCTTGATGTTCTGTGTCTGCAAGCTCCAGCCCTCGTCGTTGCCGCGGAACGCCTTGTCGCGCAGGTGAGCCGGCAGGCGGTCGAAGCCGGATTCCACCAGGGTGAGCAGCGTGCCGCCCGGTGCGTCCTCGAGGCGGAATTCCACGAGCGTGGCCACGCCGCCGGTGGTGCCCGGCTCGGCCCCGGGTTCCCAGCGGAACGAGAACACCACCTCCGGCTCGACGCGGTCCACCGTGGCTTCGAAGGGAAAACCTTCGTAGCCCGGATAGGTCATCTTGCCGGTGACCCGTTGGCCAGCGGCGAAATCCTGGTCCAGCTTGACTTTGAACCACTCGCCGAACTGCCTTGCGTCGGTCAGCGCCCGCCACACCCGCGAGCGCGGCGCCTTCAACAGGATCTGCTTTTCGATGCGATCGGAACCGTGTGCCATGTGCAACCTCCTGGTTGCACATTTATAGCGGGTGTGTCAACGATTTGCAACCACGAGGTTGCGCTTCCGTCGCCGCGGCCGCTCACTCCGGCGTGCCTCCCCGGCCCAGCTCCCGGCTGGACGCCACCCTGTTCTGCACCGGCGCTTCACCCAGCGCCTCGCGCCATGCCCGCTTGGGCAGGAAGCTGCGCAGCTGGTCGATCGCACGTTCCACCAGCAACGGGTGCAGTTCATGGCCGATGTCGGGCAGCACGTCGGCGGTGACATCGCCGCCCAGCGCCACCAGGCGGCGCGCGGCGTCCACCACCGGGCCGGGCGGCACCACCGTGTCCTTCAGGCCGTGCAGCAGGTGCACGGTGGTGTCCACCGGCGCATGCTCGGGCAGCCGCGCGAAGCGGCCGCTGAAGCCCAGCACGCGCCCGGCCAGCTGCGGCTCCTGCTGCACCGCTTCCAGCGCCATGATGGCGCCCTGCGAAAACCCCACCAGCGCGGTGTGCGGCCAGTCGATGCCGAAGCGCTGCTGCTGCGCGCGCACCACCTGCACAAAGCCTGGCATGGCCGCCGCCACGCGCAGCGGCCGGTTGTGTTCATGGATCTCGCGGATGGAGAACCACTGTCCGCCCGTGCCGCCGCCGGGCACGCCGTCGAACGCATCGGGCGCCGGCAGGGCCACCAGCGCGGCACGCGGGTACTCCGCGGCCAGCCGGTCCATCAGCGGTGACATGTCGTAGGGCTGGCCGCCCACGCCGTGGAACAGCAGGAACAGCAGTTCGGGGCTGCCGCTGGCGGGCAGGTAGTCGATGGCAGTGCGTGGGTCCATGCGCCCATGATGCGCCAGCCTGGCGCGGTGCTGTCACGGGTGGAAACCGCTTGACCCGGCACCGTGGTGCCGGGTCTATGCTCGGCCGCCATGACGCTGCGGGACCCACCCTCCACCAAGCCCCTGACCACCACCGCGCTGTGCCGCCACGCCCAGGTCACCCGCGGCCAGCTGCGGGTGTACGAACGCGAAGGCCTGATCGAGCCACCGCGGCGCACGCCGGCCGGCTACCGCGACTATCCGCCCGACACCTCGGCCCGGCTGCAAGCCATCCGCCAGCTGAAGGAGCTGGGGTTCACGCTGGCGGAGATTGCGCTGCTGCTCGCGGAAGGGGACGCCGGCCGCATGGACGAGGCGCGCCTGCAGCAGATGGCGCAGGCGCAGCTGCAGGCCATCGACGCCCGGCTGCAGCGGCTGCAGTTCGTGCGCGGCTACGTGGCCGCGGTCGCGGCCGGCGACATGTCGGTGCTGGACGACCCGGAGTGCGGCTTCCTGATGCGCTTCCTCGCCAGCGGGAGCGGCGCATGAACGGCATCACGGCCTCCTTCGAGGCGGAGCGGCTGGGCCGCGGGCGGCTGGCAAGGTGCCGGCGCCGGCCTGCTGCTGCAGGCGGGCCTGATGCTGGCGCTCGACCTCGTGGCCGAACGGCGCGGCCAGGCCTACCTGCAGGGCCTGCAATCCCTGGCCGGGTGATCCACGTCACGCCGGCTCTTGTTCACTAGGCAGGCCCGCCCACGACACGCCGGGCCGGTGTGTTGCAATCCCGCCCAACCGAGGCGAACCACGATGAAGCTCACGATCAACGGACAGGACCAGGCGCTGCCTGACGAGGCGGTGGCGCCCGACATGCCGCTGCTGTGGGCGCTGCGCGATGTGCTCCACCTCACCGGCACCAAGTTCGGCTGCGGCGTGGCGGCCTGTGGCGCCTGCACGGTGGTGGTCGATGGCCAGGCCGTGCGCTCCTGCGTCACGCCGCTGTCGGCGGTGCAGGGCCGCGCGGTGCGCACCATCGAGAGCCTGGGCACGCCGCAGCAGCCGCATGCGCTGCAGAAGGCCTGGGTGGTGCACCAGGTGCCGCAATGCGGCTACTGCCAGAGCGGCATGCTGATGGCCGCGACCGCGCTGCTGGAAAAGAACCGCAATCCGAGCGATGCGGACATCGACGCGGCCATCACCAACCTGTGCCGCTGCGGCACCTATCCGCGCGTGCGTGCCGCCATCAAGACGGCGGCGGCCGAACTGCGCGGCGCGGATGGCAGGAAGCAGATCCCCGAACGCAGGCCAATGCCGGCGGAGGTGCGCAAGTGAGCCGGCGGCGCTTTCTGCTGAGCGCCGCTGCCATCGGCGGTGCGTTGCTGGTGGGCTGGGGTGTGATGCCGGCACGCAGCCGCCTGGGGCAAGGTGCGCTGCTGCCGTCGGTCGACGGCGACGTGCCGCTGAACGGCTGGATCAAGATTGCGCCCGATGGTGGCGTGCTGCTCGCCATGAACCGCAGCGAGATGGGCCAGGGCGTGCACACCGCGCTGGCCATGCTGGTGGCCGAGGAGCTGGACGTGCCGTTGGGCCGCGTGACGCTGGTCGAGCCCGGCCACGACGCCATCTACGGCAACGTGGCCATGTTCGTCGGCAGCCTGCCCTTCCATCCGGTGGACAGCCAGCCCGGCCAGGAAAGCAGCACCGTGCGCTCGGGCCGCTGGATCGTCAGCAAGGTGGCGCGCGAGCTCGGCATCAACGCCACCGGCGGCTCCTCCAGCATCGCCGACGGCTGGGAGCCGCTGCGCCAGGCGGCGGCCACCGCGCGCGGCCAGCTGCTGGGCGCGGCGTCCTTGCAATGGCGCCTGCCGGTCGATGAACTGGTGGTCACCGAGGGCGTGGTGAGCCACCCCTCCGGCCCCAAGGCGCACTACGGCGAGCTCGCCAAGGTGGCCGCCTCCACGCCGCCGGGCAACATGCAGCCCAAGGACCCCAAGGCCTGGAAGCTGATCGGCCGGCCGGCGCCGCGCATCGACGTGGTGGCCAAGAGCAGCGGCCGCGCCGGCTTCGGCATCGACGTGCGCCTGCCGGGGATGCTGTTCGCGGCCATCCGCCACAGCCCGGCCATCGGCGGCGGCATCGGCGCCGTGGACGTCAACGCCGTGCTGCAGCAGCCGGGCGTGGAACGCGTGGTGCGGCTGGGGCCGTATGCCGGCTCCACCGCCGCGGTGGCGGTGGTGGCACGCACCAGCTGGCATGCCCGCCGCGCGGCCCAGGCCATGCAGGCCGAGGGTACCGCGCGCCCCGCTGGTGCGCTGGACAGCCAGGCCATCCTCGTTTCGCTGGAGAAGTCCGCGCGCGAGGCGGCGGCGCACGGCGGCGGTTTTGGCTTCCATGGCCGTGGCGACGCCGCACAGGCGCTCGCCGGCGCGGCAAAAAAGCTGGAGGTGGTGTACCGCGCGCCCTACCTGGCCCACGCGGCGATGGAGCCGATCAACTGCACGGCACGGGTGGCCGACGGCAAGGTGGAGCTGTGGGCGCCCACGCAGGTGCCCGGCATGGCGCGCAACCTGGCCGCCAGCGTGGCGGGCGTGCCGGTGGACGACGTGACCGTGCACGTCACCTACCTGGGCGGCGGCTTCGGCCGGCGGCTGGACGTGGACTTCGTCGGCCAGGCGGTGCGCATCGCGATGGACACCAACGGCCGCCCGGTGCAGCTGCTGTGGTCGCGCGAAGAGGACATGACGCACGACTTCTACCGCCCCGCCGGCGTGGCGGTGATGCAGGCCGGCCTGGACGCCCAGGGCAACCCGGTGGCGCTGGCGATCACCAGTGCCGGCGACGCCATCACGCCGCGCTGGCTGGAACGGGGCCTGCCCGCCTTGTCCGGCCCGATGGACGCGCCCGACAAGACCACCAGCGAAGGCCTGTTCGACCAGCCCTATGGCGTGCCCAACCAGCGCATCGGCCACGTGGCCACCACGCACGGCGTGCCGGTGGGCTTCTGGCGTTCGGTGGGGCACTCCCACAACGCCTTCTTCGGCGAAAGTTTCATCGACGAGCTGGCCGCCGCCGCGGGCCAGGACCCGTATGCCTTCCGCCTCGGCCTGCTGAAGGACATGCCGCGCCATGCGGCGGTGCTCAAGCTGGCCGCGGACCAGGCCGGCTGGCGCACGCCGCTGCCCCCGGGCCGCGCCCGCGGCATCGCCCTGCACGAAAGCTTCGACACCATCGTGGCCCAGGTGGCGGAGGTGTCGCTCGAAGGCGGCAAGCCGCGAGTTCATCGCGTGGTGTGCGCGGTGGACTGCGGCGTGGTGGTCAACCCCGACATCGTGGCGCAGCAAATGGAAAGCGGCGTCATCTTCGGCCTGAGCGCGGCGCTGCATCAGCGCATCGACATCGTGGACGGCGTGGTGAAGCAGAAGAACTTCCCCGACTACCCGCTGGTCACCCTGAAGGACGCCCCAGCCATCGAGACCCACATCGTGCCAAGCACGCGCCATCCGAGCGGGATGGGCGAGCCGGGCACGCCGCCGATCGCCCCGGCGGTAGGGAACGCGTTGTTCGTGCTGACGGGCAAGCGGTTGCGGGAGCTGCCGTTCGTGCTTTGAGTTGAGCGCTGATCGGGCCGCCTGGGCGCTCTGCTGCGCTCATGTCCCCCGGGCCTTCGGCCCTCCTCCTTTACTTCGCTCCGCAGAACGCCCCGCCGTCCCGCTCCTCCACCACTGTGGCTGTTCGACGGTTGAGGACCATGAGCGGTGAATCGCTGCGGGTGGTGGGTGGCCCACGTAGCGAAGTAAAGGAGGAGGTGCGGGCGCAGCCCGCGCCGGGGGACATGAGCGCAGTGGGCCACCCGCCGCCCGTGGCGCGCGCCCATCCGTCGCGCGTAGTGCTGAGCCCTGCTCAGCTCACATCGAGACACCCTTGCGCGCCAACACGCTGAGCAGGGTCCTGCGCAGGCGCTGCGCATCGATCGGCTTGGTGAGGAAGTCGTTCATCCCCGCGGCCAGCGCTTCATCGCGTTCCGACACCAGCGCGGCCGCGGTCAGGGCGATGATCGGCAGCTCGCGGGCGTCATGCCGCTTGCGCAGCAGACGAGTGGCTTCATGCCCGCTCATCTCGGGCATCTGCACGTCCATCAGCACCGCTTCGAAAGGCTGGCGATTGGCCACCGCCGCCTCCACCGCGGCGATCGCGTCGCGGCCCTGCGTGGCCTGCGTCACCTTCACGCCCCATTGTTCGAGCAGTGCCACGCCGATCATCATGTTGACCGGGTTGTCCTCCACCAGCAGCACCCGCGCCCCGGCCAGCGGGCCGGTGGTGTCCAGCAGCCCGAAACCCGAGCGCACCTCGTGGGCGTCGGTGGCGGGCAGGGGCAGCTCGGCCCAGAAGCAGCTGCCGCTGCCCAGCGCGCTGTGCACGCCCACCTCGCCACCCATCAGCGAGGCCAGCTCCTGGCAGATCGACAGGCCCAGGCCGGTGCCGCCGAAGCGGCGGGTGGTGGACTGGTCGGCCTGCGTGAAAGGCTGGAACAGGCGCTCCTGCACGGCCGGCTCGATGCCCGGGCCGGTGTCGTAGACCTCGAAGCGCACCCGGCCATTGGCCACCGGGCGCAGCACCAGCCGCACCGACCCCTGGGCGGTGAACTTCAGCGCATTGCTCAGGTAGTTGCCCACGATCTGGCGCACCCGCACCGGGTCGCCCATCACATGGCGCGGCACGTCGCGGCCGATCTCGGCGGAGAACTGCAGGCCACGCGCGTCGGCCAGCATCGCATAGCCACGCTGCAGCGTCTGCACCAGGCCGTGCAGGTCGAAGGCCAGCGTCTCCACATGCAGCTTGCCGGCCTCGATCTTGGACAGGTCCAGGATGTCGTTGATGATGGCCGACAGCGTTTCGGCGCTGTCGCTGATCTGCTCCAGGTAATGGCGGCGCTGGGCCTCGTCGATGTCGGGCTGGCGCGCCAGCCGGGTCAGGCCCACCAGGCCATTGAGCGGCGTGCGCAGTTCATGGCTGGTGTTGGCGAGGAATGCGCTCTTGGCGCGGCTGGCGGCCTCGGCATCGTCGCGCGCCTTGGCCAGCGCCTGGTCGGTCAGGCGCTGCTCGGTCACGTCGT
This sequence comes from Ideonella sp. BN130291, assembly GCF_036231905.1. Classification (NCBI taxonomy): domain Bacteria; kingdom Pseudomonadati; phylum Pseudomonadota; class Betaproteobacteria; order Burkholderiales; family Sphaerotilaceae; genus Ideonella; species Ideonella sp. BN130291. The sequence continues at coordinate 87,066 of NZ_JAZARE010000009.1, forward strand.
CCAGGATCCAGATGGTGCCGCCCACGCGCGGCTGCGCCGGGTCCACCGCCTTGGCCAGGATGCGGCACAGGAAGGTGCTGCCATCGCGCCGGCACATCAGGCGCTCGGCCTCCGCTTGTTGCCCCGCTGCCAGCACCGGGCCGAGTTCCCGCCCCAGCGCTTCGTAGTCCGTCAGGCTGGGCCACACCACGCTGCCGGGCTGGCCGATGAGCCCGCCGCGCGGCCAGCCGAACATCTGCTCGCAGGCCGCGTTGGCCTGCACGAAGCGGCGGTCGCGCGTGAACGCGATGCCGATGGAGGCGTTCTGCAGGATGGCCTCGTGCTCCTTGCGCGTGCGCTCCGATTCGGTCACGTCGCGGGCGTTGATCACCAGGTAGTCGCGCCCGTCCATGTCGAAGCGCGCTGCCGACACCAGCAGCGACAGGCTGCTGCCGTCCTTGCGGTTGAAGGTGGCCGGCATGTTCTGCGCCGTGCCGCTGTCGCGCAGCAAGGCCACCAGGCGCGTGCGCTCCTCCGGATGGGTCCACACGTTGAGCTCGCTGGACGTGCGGCCGATCACCTCGGCTGCGGCATAACCGGTCAGGCGGCAGAAGGTGTCGTTGACCATCGCATAACGCCCGCTTTGCAGGTCGGTCAGCGTGATCACGTCGGGGCTGGTGGCCACCAGGTGCGACAGCAGGGCCTCGGAGCGCCGCACCGCCTCCTCGGCGGTCTTGCGCTCGGTGTCGTCGAGGAACATCGACAGGCACGCCGGGCCGCCCTCGGCCTGCACGCGCACGCCGGTGGCGCGCACCACCAGGCGCCGGCCGTCGGGTGTCAGCAGGCGCGACTCCTTGGCGGGCAGGCCGCTGCCCACCGGCATCGCTTCCAGGCGGTGCAGGCGCTCGCGCGCGTGGTCCCGGTCGTCGCCGGCCTCGTACAGCCGCAGGATGTCCACGCCGTGCATGGCCGCCACGTCGACGTAGCCGAAGAGCTCGGCGGCGGCGGGGTTGGCGTCGATCACCCGGCCCTCGCGGTGCAGCACCAGCGGGGTGGGTATGCGGCTGACCAGCTCGCGGTAGCGCCGCTCGGTGGCCGCCAGCGCGTCATGGGCCCGCACTTCCTGGGTGGCGTCGCGCGACACGCCCCAGTAGCCGCTGAACAGGCCGCGTGCGTCGAAGCGCGGCTCCCCGCTCACCAGCATGTGGCGCAGCTCGCCGTCGCGGCTGATCCAGCGCACATGCAGGTCACGGAACGGCCGGCGTGCCTCCAGGTCGGCGCGGTGCGCGTCCAGCGCCTCCTCGTCGAACTGCACGTGCGGCAGCTCCCATGGCGGCACCCCCAGGGCACCGCGCACCGGCACGAAGCCGCGCGAGCCCGGGCGCTGCTCCCACATGGCCACGATGTTGAAGTGAGCGTCCATCTCCCAGTAGCTGTCCGCGGCCACCCACAGCAGGCCGAGGAAACGCTGTTCGCGCTCGGCGCCCGCTGCCGTATGGCGCGCCATCACCCGCGACAGCAGCACGCCCACGGCCAGGCCGGCCGCGAGCACGAAACCTTGGCCGACCAGCCGCACGCCGACGGGCATGCGCAGCGTCGCGCTGGCGCCGGCCAGCCAGCCGGCGTGTTCGGCCAGCGCCAGGCCCACCAGCGCGGCGGCGCAGGCTCCCGCCACGCCGGCGGCGGCGCGGCGCCCGGCCAGTGCGCCCACCAGGCAGGTGATGAGCGCGAAAAAGCCCATCGACGGGCTGTTGATGCCCCACTGCAGGATGCTGCTGGCCAACACCAGCATGGCCAGCGCGAGCAGGGCCACACCGATCAGCGCGCGGTTCAGGTGCTGCGCCGGCACACGCATCGCGGCGAGGCTGGCGCCGAGCAGCAGCAGGTCGGCGAGCAACAGGGCAGCGCGCTGCAGCGCGCTCAAGCCGGGTGTCAGCACGCCGAACACGACCGCGGCACCGATGGACACCACGGCCACGGTGCCGAAGAAATAACGCGCCACCAGGTCGCGCACCTGCTGGTGCGGGTCCTGCGAAGCGGCAGGTGATGCGGCGGAAGGTCGGGCGGCCACGGTGCGGTAGGAGGTTCCGTGGTGCGGCGGCCGTTCCGGTCAGAACGCCGTGTGCACCGCGGGGTCGGGCTGATCTTTCATATCGGCTGCCCGTGCCGCATCAGGAGGCCGGGCGGGCCTGATTCAAGGCCTGGCGCGTGGTTTGTGCCACCCGGCGCGCGGCCACCGCGAAATCTTCACGCCCGGATGCATACAGCACGGCGCGCGAGGAGTTCACGATGATCGGCCCGTCCGGGCGCCAGCCCGCCTGCACGGTGGCCTGCGCGTCGCCACCTTGTGCCCCCACGCCGGGGATCAGCAGCGGCAAGGTGGGCGCCAGCGCGCGCACACGCGCAATCTCCTGCGGGAAGGTGGCACCCACCACCAGGCCGATCTGGCCGTTGCGGTTCCATGGGCCGGCGGCCAGCCGCGCCAGGTGTTCGTACAGCAGGCTGCCATCGGCCAGCGCCTGCCCCTGCAGGTCGCTGCCGCCGGGGTTGGAGGTGCGGCACAGCAGGATCACGCCCTTGCCCGCGTATTGCAGGTAGGGCTCGATCGAATCGAAACCCATGAAGGGTGACAGGGTCACCGCATCGGCCTGGTAGCGCTCGAAAGCCTCCCGGGCGTACTGCTCGGCGGTGCTGCCGATGTCGCCTCGCTTGGCGTCCAGGATCACCGGCACGTGGGGCGCCACCCGCTTCATCAGCGCCATCAGGCGCTCCAGCTGGTCTTCGGCCCGGTGGGCGGCGAAGTACGCGATCTGCGGCTTGAAGGCGCACACCAGGTCCTTGGTGGCCTCCACGATGGCGGCACAGAAGTCGTAGATGCGGGCCGGGTCGCCCTTCCATGCGCCCGGAAAGCGGCTGGGTTCCGGATCGAGCCCGACGCACAGCATCGAGTCGTGCAGGCGCTGGGCAGCGCGGAGCTGGTCGAGGAAGGGCATGGGGCAATTGTAGGAAGGCCGGTGATGGCACCCGGTTTGCCACCGGCATGGCGGTGCCTAGCCCCCATGCGTTGCGGGCGTGCATCCACTGCCACTTCTGCGGGCCCATGGACGAGAGAACCGCCAAGCTCCAGCGTCATCGACTGCGCATGACCTCCCTGACGGTGGTCAACACCCTGCTGCAGGCCCTGATCCTCGGCCTCTACGCCTGGTCGGGCGCGGTGTCGTGGCCGGTGATGGTGGCGTTTTCCGCGGTGAGCCTGGGCAGCTCGCTGATCTTCACGCTGGCGGTCGCGCTGCACTGGAACCTCCGGGTCCCGGACGCGTGGCTGCTCTATGCGCAGCTGGGCGCCAACGTGCTCATCAGCCTGGCCTTCCTGTCGATCGCGCCGCAGCTGGCCGTGGTGTTCCTCGCGTCCCTGCTGGTCACCTTCAACTTCGCGATGATGTCCTTCACGCCGCGCCAGTTCTTCTGGAGCTGGGTGGCCTTCGGTGTGTGCACTGCCGTGGCGCTGTGGCTGGGCCGTGCGCGTTTTGCGAGCGTGGCGCCCAGCGACTTCAACATGGCCGTGCTGTGGCTGTTCTTCGTGCTGGCCGTGCGCCGCCTGGCCACCATCGGCAGCCAGTTCAGCAAGCTGCGGGCGCAGCTGTCGGAGAAGAACCTGCAGCTCACCCAGTCGCTGGAGCGCATCAACGAGCTGGCCACGCACGACGAACTCACCGGCGCCTTCAACCGGCGCCGCTTCATGCAGATGCTGGTGGAAGAGCGCGAGCGAGCGCATCGCACGCGGCAGGTGTTTTCGGTGGCCATCTTCGACCTGGACCACTTCAAGACTGTGAACGACCGCTTCGGCCATGCAGCCGGCGACGCGGTGCTCAAGGCCTTTTGCGCCCTGGTGCAGGCCAGCCTGCGCAGCACCGACCGCTTTGCGCGTTATGGCGGCGAGGAGTTCGTGATGCTGATGCCCTCCACCACGCCGGCGGAGGCGGCCGCGGTTGCGGTTGAGCGCATCCGCGCCGCCGCCGAGGGCAAGGACTGGAGCGCCATCCTGCCCGGGCACGCGGTCACGCTGTCCGCTGGCGTGGCCACCTTCCGCTCCGACGAAAGCATCGAGGAGCTGCTGGCCCGCGCCGATGCCGCGCTGTACGCGGCCAAACACAACGGGCGCAACCGCTTCGAGCTGGCGCCCTAGGAGCCGGGGGGCGCTCAGCCGCGCAGCTTGCGGTAGAGCGTATTGCGGCTGATGCCCAGCCGGCGTGCGGCTTCGGAGAGGTTGCCGTGGCAGGCGCTGACCGTCTCCCGCACGCAGCGCTGCGCCTGCTCCCGCAGGCCATGGTCGCCCGGCATGGCGGCGCGGGGCGCGGGCGGCCCGCTCAGCGCCTCGGCGATGTCGTCGGGCAGGTGCACCCAGTCGATCAGGGTGTCGTCGTCCAGTGCCAGCGCGCAGGCGGTGCGCAGCACCGTGCTCAGCTGGCGGAGGTTGCCCGGCCAGCGGTAGCGCGCAAAGGCGGCGGCCACGCCGGGTGCCAGCTGCAGCGGCCGTTCGGGCGCCAGCTCGCGCAGCATGGCGGCGGCCAGCGCACCCAGGTCGCTGCGTTCGCGCAGCGGCGGCAGCTGCAGGGCCAGGCCGTTGATGCGGTAGAACAGGTCCTCGCGGAAACGGCCGGCCTGCACTTCATCGGCCAGCCGCCGGTGCGTGGCGCAGATCAGCTGGAAGTCCACCGCCACCGGCTTGCCGCCGCCCAGCGGCACCACCTCGCGTTCCTGCAGCACACGCAGCAGCCGCGCCTGCAAGGCCAACGGCATGTCGCCGATCTCGTCAAGGAACAGCGTGCCGCCATGCGCTTCGCGAAAGCGCCCGGGCGCGCCGTCACGTCCGGCGCCGGTGAAGGCACCGGGGCGGTAGCCGAACAGCTCGGCCTCGATCAGAGTCTCCGGCAGTGCGGCGCAGTTCAATGCCACGAACGCGGCGTCGCGCCGGCTGCCGCTGCGGTGGCAGGCGCGTGCGAACAGCTCCTTGCCGACGCCGGATTCGCCTTGCAGCAGCAGGGCGATCGGTTTGTCGATCACCCGCCGGGCGCGCGCGATCACGGCCTGCATGGCGCCGTCGCCGGTGTCCAGCGCCGCCAGGGCATCGGCGGGCGCAGGCGGTGGTGCCGCGCGGGGGCCGTGGACGCCGTTGCGGCCTCGGTCCACCTGCAGCCACAGCACGCCGCCGCCCTCGCGCTGCAAGGGCCGCAGCACGCGGCCCGACTTGCCCGGTGCGCTGCACAGCGTGGCCATGTCCAGCGCCAGGGCGCTTTCCACCGTCACCGCGCCGATCGCGCTGCGCCCCAGGCCGAGCAGGACGAGTGCGGTGTCGTTCGCGCCCACGATCCAGCCGTCCTCCGCCACCGCCAGCAGGCCTTCGGCCACCGTGCCGAGGCCCTCCGGCTGCGCATGCAGGCGCAGCAGCAGCCCGCCGCCATGGCGGGCTTCGAAGGCCTGGTGCTCGATCATGCGCACGGCCGAGCGCACCAGCCCCAGGGTGTGGCGGTGATAGCCGCGCCGGTCGCCCGAGATGTCCAGCACGCCCAGCAGCTGGCCGGTGGCATCGAGGATGGGCGCGGCCGCACAGGTGAGGAAGGCGTTGCGCTCCAGGTAGTGCTCGCTGCCATGCACCACCACCGCGCTGCCGGTGACGAGGGCCGTGCCCACCGCATTGGTGCCGCGCCATTGTTCATGCCAGTTGGCGCCGGGCCGCAGCGCAACGCGCGCCGCCTTGTCGGAAAAGCCGCCGTCGCCCAGGGCGTGCAGCACCATGCCCTGCGGGTCGGCCAGCACCACGATGCTCTCGGTGTCGCGGATCTGGTCCCACAGGAATTCCATCACCGGCCGCGCCTGCGACACCAGGCCGCGCCGCTGCTCCAGTGCCCGCGCCAGCTGGGCGGCAGACGCATGCGGCGCGCCGGGCGTGCGGCCGTCGGGCACCAGGCCGAACCCGCGGCAGCGCTGCCAACTGTCGTGCAGCGTCCGGTCCAGCAGGCCGGGGCGCAATGCGCCGGTCTCCAGCAACTCGCGGCGCGCCTCGCGCAGGCGCTGCGGGGGCGTGCGGGGGGCCAGGGCCAGGGCCGTCATGCGCGTCTCCTTGTCTTGTGCGCGCCACGCTAGCAGGTGGCGCTGCCGCGGCAAGCGGTTGAGCGCCCTGCGGCAGGGGTCCTGTTCCGTTTTGGCACAGGGCTGTGCTGCTTCGGCGCGACGCCACAGTGTGCGGGCGCCGGCTGACCGCTTTCTTGCGCGAAATCAGCCCGGGCCGGTGCAAGCCGCGCCTGGCACGGCGCATGCGATGGCGCCCACCCGGCTGCCACCGGGCTCCGGTTCAACGGCGGTCACCCCACCACCATCGACGGAGACACACCATGCTTTACGCCAGCCCGCACACCCCCGGCGCCAAGGTCGAGTTCAAGCGCCAGTACGACAACTTCATCAACGGCCGCTTCATGGCGCCGGTGAAGGGCGAGTACTTCGACGTGGTCACGCCGATCAGCGGCAAGGTGTACACCCGCGCCGCCCGCTCCACCGCCGAGGACATCGAGCTGGCGCTGGACGCCGCCCATGCCGCCGCCGCCAAATGGGCCGCCACGCCGGCGGCCGAGCGCGCCAACCTGCTGCTGAAGATCGCCGACCGCATCGAGCAGAACCTGGAGCTGCTGGCCTATGCGGACACGGTGGACAACGGCAAGCCGATCCGCGAGACGCTGAATGCCGACATCCCGCTGGCGGTGGACCACTTCCGCTATTTCGCCGGCTGCGTGCGCGCCCAGGAAGGTGCCTTGAGCGAGATCGACGCCCACACCATCGCCTATCACTTCCATGAGCCGCTGGGCGTGGTGGGCCAGATCATCCCGTGGAACTTCCCCATCCTGATGGCGGCCTGGAAGCTGGCGCCGGCACTGGGCGCGGGCAACTGCGTGGTGCTCAAGCCCGCGGAGTCCACGCCGGTGAGCATCCTGGTGCTGACCGAGCTGATCGCCGACCTGCTGCCGCCGGGCGTGCTCAACATCGTGAACGGTTACGGCCGCGAAGCCGGCATGCCGCTGGCCACCAGCAAGCGCATCGGCAAGGTCGCCTTCACCGGCTCCACCGCCACCGGCCGCGTGATCGCTGCCGCGGCCGCCGCCAACCTGATCCCGGCCACGCTGGAGCTGGGCGGCAAGAGCCCCAACATCTTCTTCGACGACGTGATGGCAGCCGACGATGCCTTCCTCGACAAGGCGATCGAGGGCCTGGTGCTGTTTGCCTTCAACCAGGGCGAGGTCTGCACCTGCCCGTCACGCGCGCTGATCCAGGAGTCGATCTACGACCGGTTCATCGAGCGTGCGCTCAAGCGGGTGGCCGCCATCAAGCAGGGCAGCCCGCTGGACAGCGGCACCATGATGGGCGCGCAGGCCTCGGCGATGCAGATGGACAAGATCCTGTCGTACCTGGAAGTGGGCAAGCAGGAAGGCGCCAAGGTGCTGATCGGTGGCGACCGCGCGCAGCTGGGTGGCGAGCTGGCGGGTGGTTACTACATCCAGCCCACGCTCTTCAAGGGCCACAACGGCATGCGCGTGTTCCGCGAGGAGATCTTCGGCCCGGTGTTGGCGGTGGCCACCTTCAAGGACGAAGCCGAGGCGCTGCAGATCGCGAACGACACGCCCTATGGCCTGGGCGCCGGTGTGTGGAGCCGCGACGGCAGCCGCGCCTACCGCATGGGCCGCGCCATCCAGGCCGGCCGCGTGTGGACCAACTGCTACCACGCCTATCCGGCGCATGCGGCCTTCGGCGGCTACAAGGAATCGGGTATCGGGCGCGAGAACCACAAGGCCATGCTGGACCACTACCAGCAGACCAAGAACCTGCTGGTGAGCTACTCGCCCAACGCGCTCGGTTTCTTCTGAAAGATCAGCCGATGCGCCTGGCCAGGCTGGCCGCCTGGCCGGTGTAGTTGCCCGGCGTCATCGCCTTCAGGCGGGCGCGCTCGGCGTCGGGCAGCTCCAGCGTGTCGATGAAGGCGGCGATCGCCTCGCGGGTGATCGCCTTGCCGCGGGTGAGCTCCTTCAGGCGCTCGTAGGGGTTGGGCAGGCCGTAGCGGCGCATCACCGTCTGGATGGGCTCGGCCAGCACTTCCCAGGCGCTGTCCAGGTCGGCGGCCAGCACGGCTTCGTTCAACTCCAGCTTGTCCAACCCGCGCAGCAGCGACTCGTAGCCCAGCACCGCATAACCCAGCGCCACGCCCATGTTGCGCAGCACCGTGCTGTCGGTCAGGTCGCGCTGCCAGCGGCTGATCGGCAGCTTCTGGCTCAGGTGGGTGAGCACCGCATTGGCCAGGCCGAAGTTGCCCTCGGCGTTTTCGAAGTCGATCGGGTTCACCTTGTGCGGCATGGTGGACGAGCCGATCTCGCTCGCCTTGGTGCGCTGCTTGAAGTAGCCCAGGCTGATGTAGCCCCACACATCGCGCGACCAGTCGATCAGGATGGTGTTGGTGCGCGTGACCGCGTCGAACAGCTCGGCCATGTAGTCGTGCGGTTCGATCTGGATCGTGTAGGGGTTGAAGGTCAGGCCCAGCTGGCCCTCCACCACGCGGCGGCTGAAGGCCTCCCAGTCGAAATCAGGGTAGGCGGCCAGGTGGGCGTTGTAGTTGCCCACCGCGCCGTTCATCTTGGCCAGCAGCTGCACGCTGGCGATGCGCTCGCGTGCGGCCTGCAGGCGCGCCACCACGTTGGCCACCTCCTTGCCCACGGTGGTGGGGCTGGCGGTCTGGCCATGGGTGCGGCTGAGCATGGGCACGTCGGCGAACTGGATCGCCATCTTGGTGAGCGTGTCCAGGATGCGGTCCACCGTGGGCAGCAGCAAGTCGGTCCGCGCACGCTGCAGCATCAGCGCATGGCTGGTGTTGTTGATGTCCTCGCTGGTGCAGGCGAAGTGCACGAACTCGCCGGCCGCCTTGAGCTCCGGGTTGCTGTCGAAGCGGGACTTGAGCCAGTACTCCACCGCCTTCACGTCGTGGTTGGTGGTTTTCTCGATCTCCTTGATCGCCTGCGCATCGGCTTCACCGAAGCGCACCACCAGCGAACGCAGCAGCCCGCGCGAGGCTTCCGTCAGCGGCTTGAACTCCGCGAAGCCCGCATCGGACAAGGCGATGAACCATTCCACTTCCACCTGCACGCGGCGGTGCATCAGGCCGAACTCCGACAGCAGCGGGCGCAGCGGCGCCACCTTGGCGGCATAACGGCCGTCCAGCGGCGACAAGGCAGTGAGGGCGGAGAGGTTCATACGGCGGAGGTGCAAGAGGGAGGGGCGGGCGCTCTGCATGGCGGCGCCCTGGGGGAGCCCCGCATTGTAAAAGTGCGCCTGCGCCCGCGGGGCCAAGCGTGCGACCCTGCAGGCCTGTTGTGGGCCGGCCGGCGGCGCGGCGGCATCATCGGCAGCTTCCAACAACGTCATCAAGGAGTGTGTCCATGTCCTCACGCCTCGTGTCCTGGTGCGCTGCCGGCCTGCTGGCCGTCGGCCTGGCCGGCTGCGCCAGCGCGCCCGCGCCGGCCGCCGATGCCACGCCGCGCATTGCGGTGATCTCGGCCTTCGATCCCGAGCTGGCACTGCTGCGCGCGCAGGTTCGCCAGCCGGCGGTGCAGCGCATCAACGGGGTGGAGTTCATCACCGGCGAACTCGAGGGCCGGCCGGTGGTGCTGTTCCTGTCCGGCATCAGCATGACCAACGCCGCCATGAACACCCAGCTAGCGCTGGACCGCTTCAAGGTGAGCCACATCGTCTTCAGCGGCATCGCCGGTGGCGTGAACCCGGGGCTGCACATCGGCGACGTGACCGTGCCCGAGCGTTGGGGCTCCTACCTGGAGGCGGTGTTCGCCCGCGAGGTGAAACCCGGCCAGTTCCAGCCGCCCGGCTGGATGAAGGACGCGACGCTGCCCAACTTCGGCATGGTCCATCCGCGCCCGGTGGGCGTGCGCAGCGCGCGCAGCGACACGCTGGAGACCCGCTTCTGGTTCGAGGCGGATCCGCAGATGCTGGCGGCCGCCCGCCAGCTGGGCGGCGTGCAGCTGCAGCAATGCGGCAAGCCGCAGCAGTGCCTGTCGCATGCGCCCCAGCTGGTGTTCGGCGGCACCGGCGTGTCGGGCCAGGCCTTCGTGGACAACGCGAAGTTCCGCGAGTACACCTTTGCCACCTTCCGCGCCAACGTGCTGGACATGGAAACCTCGGCCGTGGCCCAGGTGGCCTATGCCAACCGTGTGCCCTACATCGCCTTCCGCAGCCTGTCGGACCTGGCCGGTGGCGGCGAGGGCGAGAACGAGATTGGCACCTTCTTCCAGATCGCGGCCGACAACTCGGCCAAGGTGGTGATGGCCTTTTTGCGCCAGTGGAAGCCTTGAGCGGGTTGCAGCTCAGGGCTTGAAGAGCTCAGCCACCGCCTGCGGGTTGGACGGGAAGTACAGGTGCAGGAAGGACGCATGCAGCCGGCCCACGCGGTACACCGCTTCGCCATGGCCGTGGTGGCGCTGGCCTTCGGTAAGCCCCGCCGGCTGCAGCGGCGTCTCCACCCGCGCATGGTGGAAGCTGTGGCCGCGCAGCGTGCCTTCGGGCAGGTGGGCGCTGTGCAGGCCGATGTTCACCAGGCGCTCCTGCATCCGCGCCTGCCCGGGCAGCAGGCCCAGCATGGGCAGGCTGTGGCCGTCGATGCCGGTGAGCGATTCCAGCAGGGCGAGCAGCCCGCCGCATTCCGCCACGATCGGGCGGCCTTGCGCATGGTGCGCGTGCACCGCCTCGCGCAGGCTGGGGTGGCTGGCCAGCCGATCACCGTGCAGCTCGGGATACCCACCGGGCAGGTACAAGGCCTCGGCCTGCGGCAGCGGCTCGTGCGCCAGCGGCGAAAAGAACAGCAGCTGCGCGCCCAGTGCGGCCAAGGTGTCGAGGTTGGCGCGGTAGAGGAAGGAAAAGGCGGCGTCGCGGGCGACGGCGATGCGCACGCCGGCGAGCAAGGGTGGCAGCGGGCGCGCCTCCACCGCGGCGAATTCGACGGCAGGTGGCAACGCGGAAGCACTGCGCCCCAGCGCATCGGCCGCGCGGTTGATGCGCTCGTCCATGTCCGCGATCTCCTGCGCCTGCACCAGGCCGAGGTGGCGTGAAGGCAGGCTGAACGCTTCGTCACGCGGTAACGCGCCGAACCAGGCCATGCCTTCGGGCAGGCTCTCGCGCAGCATCTGCGCATGGCCTTCGCTGCCCACCTGGTTGGCCAGCACACCGGCGAAGCGCAGCCCCGGACGGTAGGTGGCCAGGCCCAGCGCCAGCGCGCCAAAGGTCTGCGCCATCGCCGAGCCGTCGATCACGGCCAGCACCGGCAGGCCGAAACGCTGCGCCAAGTCGGCGCTGGAGGGTGTGCCGTCGTGCAGGCCCATCACCCCTTCGACGAGGATCAGGTCCGCCTCGCAGGCCGCGCGGTACAGCAGCTCGCGGCAATGCAGCTCGCCGCCCATCCACAGGTCCAGCTGGTGCACCGGCCCGCCAGAGGCGCGCTCCAGCACCATCGGGTCGATGAAATCGGGCCCGGTTTTGAAGACGCGCACCCGCCGGCCCTGGTGGCGGTGCCAGCGCGCCAATGCGGCTGTGGCGGTGGTCTTGCCTTGGCCTGATGCCGGCGCGCTGATCAACAGGGCGGGGCAGCTCGTGGTGGTCATGGCCGCGCATGGTAGGTGCTCGGCGCTGCGGTGCAGCACACGAAGCGGCTTTACTTCCCGGCGCTGCGCGATATGCTGCCCCGACGACAGGCATCACGCGTCCATCGATGACCGCCGATCCGTCCTCCGCGCCGCGCCACATCCGCCTGACCAGCCACCCCGGCCAGGGCAGCAGCGGCGCGCCACCCCTGCATTGGGGCGCGGCCGATCCGCTGGAGCGCGGGCCGGTGGTCGGCACCACCACCAGCCGGGCGCAGCGCAATGTGATCGGCACCCACTCCGGCAGTTATGGTGTCTACCGTGCGCTCGCCATCGCGGCCGGCGCGCTGACCAAGGGCCACAAGGCGGACCTGACCAACACCGCGCCCACCGACCTGATCGGCCCGCATCCGCAATGGGCGGATGCCGAGCGCATCGTCTCCATCGACCCGTGGGGCGCGTCGGTGGCCGACGTGTTCCGCGGCTTCATCGAGCGCGGCTACGACATCCGGCCCACGATCGCAGTGACCCAGGCCCACATCGACCTGCCGGAGATCCGCCATGCGATGGCCTTCCAGCGCCTGCTGCCCGACGGCCGGGCGCTGCTGGAAAACGGCTCGGCCGTGGTCACCAAGGTGGCGATCGAGCCGGTGTGGTGGCTGCCCGGCGTGGCGCGGCGTTTCGGCGTGAGCGAAGGTGAATTGCGCCGGGTGCTCTTTGAAGAGACCGGCGGCATGTACCCCGAGCTGGTGACCCGCAGCGACCTCGAAGTGTTCCTGCCGCCGATCGGCGGGCAGACGCTCTACATCTTCGGCAACCCGCGCCACCTGAGCGACCCCAGTGTCACGCTCACCGCGCGGGTGCACGACGAGTGCAATGGCTCCGACGTGTTCGGCTCCGACATCTGCACCTGCCGGCCCTACCTCACGCATGCGATCGAGGAGTGCATCCAGGGCGCGCAGCAGGGCGGTGTGGGACTCGTGGCCTACAGCCGCAAGGAAGGCCGCGCGCTCGGCGAGGTCACCAAGTTCCTGGTCTACAACGCGCGCAAGCGCCAGGAGGGCGGCGACCGCGCCGACAAGTACTTCCTGCGCACCGAATGCGTGGCCGGCGTACAGGACATGCGCTTCCAGGAGCTGATGCCCGACGTGCTGCACTGGCTGGGCATCCGCAAGATCCATCGCCTGGTGAGCATGAGCAACGTGAAGTACGACGCCATCACCGGCAGCGGCATCGAGGTGCTTGAGCGCATCAAGATCCCCGATGCGCTGGTGCCCGCCGATGCGCGGGTGGAGATCGAGGCCAAGATCGCCGCGGGCTATTTCACCGATGGCAGCGTGCCCGATGAGCAGCGCCTGGCGGAGGTGAAGGGGCGCGGCCTTGGCTGAGCTGGGTGCTTCGATGACGGCAGCCGTCCTGCGCACGCCGGCCACCATCCGGGAGCGCTGCGGCAACATCCTTGCCTTCGTGGCGGCCGGCGAATCGCCGCACTTCACGTTGGCCCGGTCGCAGCTGCCGGCCGTGGCCGAGCGCGTGGCGGCGCTCACGAGGCAGCGCTTTCCCGATGGCCGCATCCCGTTGCACAGCCGCTGGCGCCACTTCGAGGCCGGCGGCGTGGATCGCAAGGCGCAACTCGATGCCTGCGTGCGTGAGCGCAGCCCGGTCGGCGTGGCACGGGCGCGCATCGACCTCGCACTCGTCAGCGTGCTGCTCGATGCGGGTGCCGGGCCCGACTGGCGCTACACCGAGCCGGGCACCGGCCTGCAGCTGGGCCGCTCCGAAGGCCTGGGCGTCGCCAGCTTCCATGCCTTCCTGGCAGGCCGCTTCTCGTCGGAGCCGGGGGACCGGTGCCGGGTCGACGCCAAGGCGCTGCTGCGCGTGGATGGCCGCTGGCTCGCCGACATCTTCCAGGCGGGCGAGCACAACCCCATCGTCGGCCTGGACGGTCGCGCCGCGCTGTTGCGCCGCCTGGGCGAGGCCCTTCGCGCGCGGCCCGATCTCTTCACCGCCGAAGGGCTGCCGGGCCACCTGTTCGACGCGCTCACCCACCATTCGCATGTGCACCACCTGCCACATGCCAACCTGCACCATCCGCGCCCGACGGCCTATCGGCACCATGTGAGCGCGGCCCGCATCCTGCAGACGCTGCTGGAGGCCTTCAGCGCCATCTGGCCCAGCGGCCAGCAGCTGCCCGACGGCACGCCGCTGGGCGACGTGTGGCGCCATCCGGCCGGCGGCGGCGAGGGCGCCAGCGCGGGGTGGGTGCCCTTCCACAAGCTCAGCCAGTGGCTCACCTATTCGCTGATCGAGCCCTACGAATGGGCGGGGGTGCAGGTGGGCGGTCTCGATGCGCTGACGGGCCTGCCGGAATACCGCAACGGCGGGCTGCTGCTCGATGCGGGCGTGATCGTGCCGCGTGATGCCGGGTTCGCCGCCGCGCCGCGCCAGCCGGGCGATGAATGGGTGATCGAATGGCGTGCGCTCACCGTGGCCCTGCTCGACGAACTGGCGCCTCTGGTGCGTGAGCGCCTTCAGGCCGGCGCCGATGGCATGCCGCTGGCGCGCATCCTCGAAGGCGGCACCTGGGCTGCCGGCCGCCAGATTGCGCAGGAACGGCGTGGCGACGGCAGCCCGCCGGTGCGCATCCAGAGCGACGGCACGGTGTTCTGACCGCCACTCGCAGGCACCTCGGTTGCCGGTCTTCTGCACGCGCACCACCCCCGAGGCGCGCCGCACAGGAGTCGACCATGACCAGCCCCACCCAGCGCAGCACCAACCAGCGCCGAGCCGAGGAAGACCATCTGCAGCAAGGCGGCCAGGCCGGCGGCAGCGGCACCACCGACAGAGACCATGGCGGCACGCTGTCGCACCAGCCGGCCGGCGAAGGCAGCATCGCCAACGGTGCCGGCGCCAGCACGCAGGAACGCCGCCGCTTCGCGCGCCGGCGCGACGACCCGCGGCCTTGACGCCAGTGGCCCTTGCTTCAGCCCTGCAGCGCCGCGTGCAGCGCCACGAACTCCTGCGTGAGCTTGTGGCGCGCGTCCAGGTGGATCATCGGGCGCGACAGCTCGTGTGATTCCTTCACCTTCACCGACGCGCTGAGGTAGGGCTGCAGCACCGGCAGCCCTTCATCGATCAGCTCCTGCACCAGCCGCTGCGGCAGGTTGGCCCGGGGCTGGAACTGGTTCACCACGATGCCTTCGACCTGCAGGTCCGGGTTGTGGTCGGCCTGGATCTCCTGCACGTTCTCCAGCAGCGCATAGAGCGCGCGGCGCGAGAAGTCGTCGCAGTCGAACGGGATCAGGCAGCGCTGCGCGGCGATCAGCGCGGAGCGGGTGTAGAAGTTCAGCGCGGGCGGCGTGTCGATGAAGATGCGGTCGTAGGTGCCGTCCAGCTCGGCCAGCGCGTCGCGCAGCTTGTATATCTTGTAGCGCTGCTCCAGCTTGCCGTGCAGCTCCTCCAGCGCGGGGCTGGAGCGCATCAGGTGCAGGCCGTCCCAGGGGGTGTCGCTGATGAAGTCGGTGGTGGCCTTGGGCCGCACCATGAACTTGAGCGTTTGCTCGAAGAAGCCGGCCGCCCCGTCGAGCTCGATGTCGGCCGCTTCGCCCATCAGGTAACGGGTGGAGTTGCCTTGCGGGTCCAGGTCCACCACTAGCGTGCGCTGGCCCTGCTGCGCGCTGATGGCCGCGAGGTTGCAGGTGATGGTGGACTTGCCCACGCCGCCCTTCTGGTTGAACACCACGTGTCGCATCGCTTGGCCCTTGTCGCCGCCGGAAACGGGCATTGTGCACTGCAATATCCCTGCTCCCGGCTGCGATACACGGGAGCCTACTCGCCATCCACTTGGATGGTGCTAGGATGGCCTATGCCAGCCCGAAGCACCACGTCCGTCGCTACGAAACCGCAGGACGAAAAGATCACCATCAATGTCGGTTACGTCGACCTGGGCCAGATCGACCTGCTGGTGCAGGAGGGCTTCTATGCCAACCGTTCCGACCTGATCCGCACGGCCATCCGCAACCAGCTCACCACCCATGCCGAGGTGGTGAAGCAATCGGTGGCCCGCAAGACCCTGGTGCTGGGCATCCAGCACTTCAGCGCCGACGACCTGCGCGCGGTGAAGGCGGCCGGCCAGACCCTGCAGATCCGCGTGCTGGGCCTGGCCTCCATCGCCAACGAGGTCACGCCCGAGCTCGCCTTGTCCGCCATCGACTCGGTGGTGGTGCTGGGTGCCTTGCACGCCAGCCCCGCCGTCAAGGCCGCGCTCGCCAGCCGCATTCGCTGACGGCCCCCACAAAGGAATTCCATGAATGCATCGTTCCAACGCCTGATGGCCGAAGCCACCCGGCTCACCCAGTCGGGTGACCTGCAGGCGGCCACCGCCGCCATCCAGGCCGCGCTCGGCCAGCACGGTGAGCCGGCCAACGACCCGGGGGAGGTGTTCGACGTGCAGGCGCGGGAAATTCAACCGCTGCCTGCGCTGCCGCCCCTCGCGGGCGCCCACAGCCCGGGCGTCGCACCGGCCGGTGACACCGTGGCGGAGCCCGTCGCGCCGATCCCGTCCACCCAGCCGAGCGAACCCAGCCCGCCGGCGTTGCAGCCCGAAGGCCGCTTCATCACCGGCCGGCACACCGACGCCGCCGCCACGCGCGACTACAAGCTCTTCATCCCGCCTGGCTATCGCGGCCAGCCGCTGCCGCTGGTGGTGATGCTGCACGGCTGCACCCAGCATCCGGACGACTTTGCGGCTGGCACCGGCATGAACCGCCTGGCGATGGCGCAGGAGTGCTTCGTGCTCTACCCCGCCCAGTCGCAGAAGGCCAATCCGCAGCGCTGCTGGAGCTGGTTCAAACACAGCCACCAGCGTCGTGGCCGCGGCGAGCCGGCGCTGCTGGCCGGCATGACGCGCGCGGTGATGGCGCAGTACGCCATCGACCCCCGGCGTGTCTATGTGGCCGGCCTGTCGGCGGGCGGCGCGATGGCGGCCATCCTTGGCCAGACCTACCCCGAGCTCTTTGCCGCGGTGGGGGTGCACTCGGGCCTGCCCGCCGGTGCGGCGCAGGACCTGCCCTCCGCGCTGGCGGCGATGAAAAGCGGCGCCGCGTCCACCGCCGCGGGCCGGGCCCCGCCCACCATCGTGTTCCATGGCGACCAGGACCACACGGTGCACAGCATCAATGGCGAGCAGGCCGTGGCCGCCAGCGCGGGGGCTGCGGCGTTTGAACGCGAACGTGCGCGCAGCCGCAACGGGCGCCACTACACCCGCCGTGTCTACCGTGGGGCCGATGGCCAGGTGGTGGCCGAGCACTGGCTGGTGCATGGTGCCGGCCACGCCTGGTCGGGTGGCCATGCGGGCGGCTCGTACACCGACGCCGGCGGCCCGGACGCCAGCGCCGAGATGCTGCGCTTCTTCCAGCAGCACCCGCTGCCCCCGGCCGCTTGAAAGCGGCGAACGCCACGATGCCCGCGCCTGCTGCCGACATCCCGGTCCCCGGCCACTTCCGCCCGCGCCTGACGCTGCAGACGCTGACCCGCGGCGACGGTGTGCTGGGCCTGCGCGCGGTGCCGGGCTTCGGCCCGCGCGGCGCCAAGGTCACCGTGGCCGAGGTGCATTGGACCTACGCCACCGCGGCCGGCCTGCGCTGGGAGACACCTGCCCCCACGCGCCTGCTGAACACCAAGCCCAAACCCACCGAGCTGTTGCGCGGGGCCTGGAACGAACGTGTGCTGCTGCAGCGCGACCGCGTGGCCGAGGCCGATGCGCGCGACCTGCTGTGGGCGACCGGCCTGCGCCCGTTGCCGGCGGAGGCGCTGCAATGGCGTCGCCCGGAAGCCGCCGACGGCCATGCGCCCTTGTGGAGCCTGGCGGAGGAAAACCACTTCGGCGACTTCTGGGCCGAGCAGGTGCCCAGGCTGCAGGCGGCCGGCTGGGCCGTCGTGGTGCGGGCCGGCTTTGCGCACCAGAGCGTCCCGGTGGAGCGCTGGCGCCTGGTGATCGACCCCGCGACCGGCGAGGAGCGGGGCCGCGAACCGGCCGAACCGCTGGGTGCCAAGGTGCAGGCGCTCGCGGCCTTGCGCCAGCCGCCGCGCGAAGGCTCCTGGATGCTGAGCCTGGGGGTGGAGGTGGAAGGCGAAACCCTGGACCTGGTGCCGCTGCTGGCCGACCTGCTCAAGCGCGATGCACGCTGGCTCAATGCCCGCGAGATCGCGCTGATCCCCGACCACGCCATCATCGGCCTGCGTGCGCCGGGAGGGCGGCGGATCGAGGCGCGCGCCGCGCCGCTGAAGGCGATCGTGGGCGCGATGGTGGACCTCCTCACCGATCCGCAGCGCCAGGACGGGCCGCTGCCGCTGTCCACCTGGGAGGCCGAGCGCATCGACGGCCTGCGCGCGCGCCTGCTGGCCCACAGCCAGGCCGAACGCGCCGGTGAACATGGCGCCTGGCAGCTGCAAGGCGAGGCCGGCCTGGCAGCGCTGGCGCACCGGCTGCGCGAAGCGGGCAGCCCGCCGCCGGTGGCGCCGCCCACGGGGCTGGGCCTGAGCCTTCGCCCCTACCAGCTGCAAGGCCTGGCCTGGCTGCAGTACCTGCGTGAGCACCGCCTCGCCGGCATCCTGGCCGACGACATGGGCCTGGGCAAGACGGCGCAGGTGCTGGCCCATCTGCTGGTGGAGCAGCAGGCCGGCCGGCTCGACCAGCCGGCGCTGGTGGTGCTGCCCAGCTCGCTGATCGCCAACTGGCAGGCCGAGGCTGCCCGCATCGCGCCGGGCCTGCGGGTGCTCACCCTGCAGGGCAGCAAGCGCCAGCAGCAGTTCGATCGCATCGCGCAGCACGACGTGGTGTTCACCACCTACCCGCTGCTGTGGCGTGACATCGACGCGCTGCAGCAGCAGCCCTGGCACCTGTTGATCCTGGATGAAGCGCAGATGGTCAAGAACGCCGGCAGCCGCGCGGCCGGTGCGCTGCGCCGGCTGCAGGCCCGGCACCGCTTGTGCGTGACCGGCACGCCGCTGGAGAACCACCTCGGCGAGCTGTGGGCCCACTTCGACCTGCTGATGCCCGGTTTCCTCGGTGATGCGCGCAGCTTCACGCGCCAGTGGCGCAAGCCGATCGAGACCAACGGCGAAACGCTCAGGGCCCAGCTGCTCGCGCAGCGGGTGCGGCCCTTCATCCTGCGCCGGCGCAAGGAAGACGTGGCCACCGAGCTGCCCGCCAAGACCGAGGTGGTGCGCCGGGTGCAGCTGCAAGGGCAGCAGCGTGCGCTGTACGAAAGCGTGCGCCTGGCGGCGGACGAGCAGGTGCGGCGCGTGCTGGAGCGCAAGAGTTTTGCCGGCGCGCAGATCGCCATCCTGGACGCCCTGCTCAAGCTGCGCCAGGTGTGCTGCGACCCGCGCCTGGTGAAAGGCCCGGCCACCGCACCGGGCACCGAGCGCGCCAAGATGGAATGGCTGCACGACATGCTGCCCGAGCTGGTGGCTGAAGGCCGCCGGGTGCTGGTGTTCAGCCAGTTCACCGAGATGCTGGGCCTGGTGCAGCAGGAGCTCACTGCGCTCGAACTGCCCCACCTGGTGCTCACCGGCGAAACGGCGGTGGGCGAACGCGGCCGCGTCGTCGAGCGCTTCCAGGCCCAGGAGGTGCCGGTGCTGCTGCTCAGCCTGAAGGCCGGCGGCGTGGGCCTGAACCTCACCGCGGCCGACACCGTGATCCACCTCGACCCGTGGTGGAACCCGGCGGTCGAACGCCAGGCCACCGACCGCGCGCACCGCATCGGCCAGGACCAGCCGGTGTTCGTCTACAAGCTGGTGGTCGAGGGCAGCATCGAGGAGCGCATCCTGGCCTTGCAGGCGCGCAAGGCGGCGCTGGCCGAAGGTGTGCTGGGCCATGATGCGGAAGCCGCGGTGAAGTTCAGCGCGGAGGATCTGCAGGGCCTGCTGGCGCCGCTGGATACACCCCGACGATAGGAGCTTGCTGCATGCCGAAACCAACGTCAGGCGGCCTGGTGTATTCCACCGAAGGCGGCCGCATGTGCCCCAGCTGCCGGCGGCCGCTGGCGCAGTGCGTGTGCCAGCAGCGCATGCGGCCTGCCGGTGACGGCGTGGTGCGTGTCAGCCGCGAGACCAAGGGCCGCGGCGGCAAGGCGGTGACCTTGGTGCGTGGCGTTGATGCCGACGATGCGGGCCTGGCCGCGCTGGCCAAGCGCCTGAAGGCCGCCTGCGGCTCGGGCGGCACGGTGAAGGACGGCGTGATCGAGGTGCAAGGCGACCATGTGGACACGGTGATGGCGCTGCTTGTGAAGGACGGCCGGGTCGTCAAGCGCGCGGGCGGTTGAGCCGGGTGCGGCCCATTGCCCCACAGCGTTCAAGGCTTCATGGTCGCGCGGCCGCATGAGTGCGGGCGCGCCACAACAATGCCGCGCAGCAACGACGCACGGAGAACCCATGGCCGACCTTTCGCACTTCGCCATCACCCGCAAGTGGCCCGCCCAGCACCCGGACCGCATCCAGCTGTATTCCCTGCCCACGCCCAACGGCGTGAAGGTGTCCATCCTGCTGGAGGAGACCGGGCTGCCCTATGAGCCGCACCTGGTGCGCTTCGACACCAACGACCAGCTCTCGCCGGAGTTCCTGTCGCTCAACCCGAACAACAAGATCCCGGCCATCATCGACCCCAACGGGCCGGACGGTGAGCCGCTCACGCTGTTCGAGTCAGGCGCCATCCTGATCTACCTGGCCGACAAGGCGGGGCAGTTCATTCCGAAGAAGGCTTCGGCCCGCTACGAGACGATCCAGTGGCTGATGTTCCAGATGGGCGGCATCGGGCCGATGTTCGGCCAGCTGGGTTTCTTCCACAAGTTTGCCGGCCGGGAGTACGAGGACAAGCGCCCGCGCGACCGCTACGTGGCCGAAAGCAAGCGCCTGCTGGGCGTGCTCAACCAGCGCCTGGCCGGGCGCGAATGGCTGATGGGCGACGAATACACCATCGCCGACATTGCCACCTGGCCGTGGGTGAACAACCTGGTGGGTTTTTATGAAGCCGGCGACCTGGTGGGCATCAACGACTTCCCGCATGTGCAGCGCGCGGTCAAGGCCTTCGTCGCGCGCCCGGCGGTCAGCCGCGGCCTCAACATCCCGAAGCGGCCGACCTGAGCATCGCGCAGGCGGCCGCGCCAGTCAGGGCCGCGCCTGCATGAGCAGCGCCTCGATGCGGGTGAGCAGCGCCGGGTTCCTCACCGTGCGCCCGGTGACGAGCAAGGCCACGTTGTCGGCCAGCGTCTCCTCGGGATGGATGATGTAGCCGGTGTTGCCGCCCAGCTGGCGCAGGTAGTCCGGCAGGGCGCGCGGCGCATGCCAGGCCGGTGCGCCACCGCGCATCACCGGCGTCGTGGGCCGGCCGGGTGCAGCCTCCACCTCCAGCAGCCGCACGTCCATCACGTCGAAGAAGGTCTCGCCCGGCTGGAGCTCGGTGCGGCGCGCCACCAGCAGCGGCATCACGTCGGCCTTGCGTCCGTCCGGCAAGGTCACCGACATCGCATGCCGGTCCAACGGCGCATCAGGGTTGGCAATGCGCGAAGGCAGCCAGGGCGCGGGCCATTGCAGCGCGTCCACCGGCCGAAAGCCGATGGCGGCGTAGAGCGCGCTGGCCCAGCCGGGCTGGTGGCGCGAGGCCACGTGGAACAGCTCGTGGGCCAGCACGAAGGGGATGCTGTCCCCCTCCAGCCGCGCGTCACGCGGCAGGAATACGGCATTCGCGCGGGTGTAGGGCGCGTGGGCGGCATCCTTGCCGTTGGTGCGCACCAGCAGCACCTCCGGCGGCAACGGAATCTTCAGCTCCGCGAAGCGGCCGGCCAGGCTGCCCAGCGCCTGTTGCCAGGGCTGGCGTTCTTCGTCGGTCCAGGGCAGCACGGTGGCCGACAGTGCCGCGATGAAACGGTCCAGCGCCACCGGCGGCGTGGTGCCCAGCGTGGCGGCACGCTGGAATTCGCTGGTGGCTGCCGTCCAGTCGTCCAGCGCGCTGATCAGGCGCCGGCCCTCGTCCACGCTGGCAAAACGCACCGTGGTGCCGGGGATGCCGGTGAACGGCGCGGCGTCCCGCGCCAGCACGGCGGAGGCGGACATCGTGCCGCCCAGCAGCACGGCGGCCGCGCCAGCCAGCCAGCGGCGGCGGGAGGCGGAGATCGTCTTGTTCATGGGCCTGCTCCCTGTGGTTGAGTGGGCGCCATGCTAGCGGCCGCCGCCTCGCCTGCGCCGCGCGGCCCCCCGTGCCCGCCCGATGGAGTTGCGGCCCCTGCGCGCGTATGCTGGCCCGCACCCTGGCTGCCTTCATCCGCCATGAGCACTGCCACCGCCGACCTTGCCACCGTCCACCACGTCACCCATCCGCTGATCCAGCACAAGCTGACGCTGATGCGGCAGAAGGACCGCAGCACCAACAGCTTCCGGCGCCTGCTGGGCGAGATCAGCATGCTGATGGCCTATGAGGTGACACGCGACATGCCCACCTCGCTGATCGAGATCGAGACGCCGCTGGAAACGATGATGAGCCCGGTCATCGACGGCAAGAAGACCGTGTTCGTGAGCATCATGCGCGCGGGTGCGGGCTTCCTCGACGGCATGCTGAATGTGGTGCCCGGTGCACGCATCGGCCACATCGGCCTGTACCGCGACCCCAGGACGCTGGTGGCGGTGGAGTACTACTTCAAGATGCCGGCCGACATGCACGAGCGTGATGCCATCGTGCTGGACCCGATGCTGGCCACCGGCAACTCCGCCGTGGCGGCGGTGGACCGGCTGAAGGAAACCAACCCGAAATCGATCCGCTTCGTCTGCCTGCTGGCCGCGCCCGAGGGCCTGCGGAACTTCCAGGCCAACCATCCCGATGTGCCGGTGTACGTGGCGGCCATCGACCGCCAGCTCAACGAACATGGCTACATCGTGCCGGGCCTCGGGGATGCGGGCGACCGCCTGTTCGGCACGAAGTGAGGCGGCCGCGGCTTTGGGCTACTTGAACGGGCTGGCCGTCGCGAACCACAGCCCGATGCCGGTGGCGATGAGGAAGGCGCCGTCCAGCACGCCCACCATCAGGAAGGCCTTGCCCTGCAGGGCATCCATCAGCTCGGGCTGGCGGGCCGAGGCCTCCAGGTACTTGCTCGCCATCAGCCCGATGCCGATGCACGAGCCGATGGCGCCCAGGCCGATCATGTGGCCGACCGCGAGGGGCAGAAGTTCGCTGCTGCTCATGTGCTCTCCTTGGTGGTGAATCCTGTTTCGTTGCTGCCATGGTGCGGCGGGCGCAGCAGCGTGTCGATGACCTCGGAGGTCATGGACACGCTGTGGTAACTTGCCTCACGATGGCAACTGTTTTCCTCCGTGGCGCCACGCTGCCGGACGGCCGCACCGGGCAGGATGTGCTGTGCGAAGCCGGCCGCATCGTGGCGGTAGGCCCCGCGCTCAGCGCACCACCGGGCGCGGAGGTCATCGACGCACAAGGCTGGCTGCTGAGCCCACCCTTCGTGGATGCCCACTTCCACATGGACGCGACGCTCAGCCACGGCCTGCCGCGGGTGAACGCCAGCGGCACCCTGCTCGAAGGCATCGCGCTGTGGGGCGAGCTCAAGCCGACGCTGGTGCAGGACGCGATCGTCGAGCGCGCGCTGCAGTACTGCGACTGGGCCGTGGCCAAGGGCCTGCTCGCCATCCGCACCCATGTGGACGTGTGCGACGACCGCCTGCTGGCGGTGGAAGCGCTGCTGCAGGTGAAGCAACAGGTGCGGCCCTACGTCGACCTGCAACTGGTGGCCTTTCCGCAGGACGGCGTGCTGCGGTCGCCCGGCGCGCTGGCGAACCTGAAACGCGCGCTCGACATGGGCGTGGACGTGGTGGGCGGCATACCGCACTTCGAGCGCACCATGCAGGAGGGTGCGGACAGCGTGAAGCTGCTGTGCGAGCTGGCAGCCGAACGCGGGCGGCCGGTGGACATGCACTGCGACGAGACCGATGACCCGATGTCGCGCCACATCGAGACGCTGGCCTTCCACACCCACCGCCTCGGCCTGCAAGGGCGGGTGACCGGCTCGCACCTCACGTCCATGCACTCGATGGACAACTACTATGTGTCCAAGCTGATTCCGCTGATGGCCGAGGCCGGCGTGCATGCGGTGGCCAACCCGCTGATCAACATCACGCTGCAAGGCCGGCACGACAGCTACCCCAAGCGCCGCGGCATGACGCGGGTGCCCGAGCTCATGGCGGCCGGCGTGACGGTGGGCTTCGGCCACGACTGCGTCATGGACCCGTGGTACAGCCTCGGCTCGGGCGACATGCTGGAGGTGGCCCACATGGGCCTGCACGTGGCGCAGATGACCTCGCTGGCCGGGCAGCAGGCCTGCTTTGACGCGGTGACGGTCAACAGCGCCCGCATCCTCGGCCTGCAGGGCTACGGCCTGGTGCCCGGCTGCCGCGCCGACTTCGTGCTGCTGCAGGCGCGCTCGCCGGCCGAGGCGATCCGCCTGCGGGCGCAGCGCCTGCTTGTGGTGCGCGCCGGCGAGGTGCTGGTGCGCTGCGCGCCCGCCACGGCAGAACTGCGCCTGCCCGGCCGCCCCGCCACCGTGGACTGGACCCTGCAGCGTTAGGGGGAAGCCCCGGAATACGGGTCCGGCCGAAGGAAGCGCTTGGCTAGAATCGAGCGCACAGGGAAGTCGTTTCGACTACAACACCATGAAACTCATCGGATCGCTCGCCAGCCCGTACGTGCGCAAAGTGCGCGTCGTCATGGCGGAGAAGAAGCTCGACTACCAGCTCATCCTGGAAGACGTGTGGGCGAGCGATGCCATCACGAAGATGAACCCGCTGGGCAAGGTGCCCTGCCTGGTGATGGAAGGCCAGGACGCCATCACCGGTGCGATGTTCGATTCGCGCGTGATCGTGGAATACGTGGACACGCTGTCGCCGGTCGGCAAGCTGATTCCGCCCACTGGGCGCGAGCGCGTGGAAGTGCGCACCTGGGAGGCCCTCGCCGACGGCCTGATGGACGCGGCCATCCTGGCCCGCCTGGAACAAACCTGGTCCGGCCGCAATGACGACGAACGCAGCGACGCCTGGGTGAAGCGCCAGATGGGCAAGGTACACGGCGCGGTCAAGGCCATGAGCCAGGGCCTGGGCGAGAAGAACTGGTGCTCCGGCAACCACTTCAGCCTGGCCGACATCTCGGTGGGCTGCGCACTCGGCTACCTGGACTTCCGCTTCCCGCAGATCGACTGGCGCGCCGACTACCCCAACCTCGCCAAGCTGCATGAGAAGCTGGCCGCGCGGCAGAGCTTCATCGACACCCAGCCCCCCCAAGGCTGAAGCGGCGGTCTCATCAGTTCTGAGGATGCGCTGCCTCGGGGCGGCGCCGTAGCGTGGGCGCCTTCACTCAGGAGGTCTGCCATGTTGTCTTCTCGCTTGCGCCACGCGCCGGCCGGCATCGCGCTGGCGCTGCTTGCCGCCATCGGCCCGGCCCACGCCACGATCGATCTCGTGCCAGGCACCTTGAACATGTTCCGCGACACGCGCGGCGCTAACGACGTGGGCGTGGCGCAGGGTGACCGCTTCCAGTTCGGCGCGGACATCGTGGGCGGCTCCCTCGGCGTGACCTTGGCTGCGCTGTACCCGCCCACCGGGTTCACCGTGTCGCGCGTGGCTTGCGATCCGTTGGCGGTCAATGCCGGCTTCTGCGCCAACAGCACGGTCTTCAACGGGGGGCGCCTCGACCCCTGGCGCCTGACCTTCCAGCGCGGCAGTGACACGCTGAACGTCATGGGGCCGGCGCTGCTGGGCACCGAGTCCGCGGTGCCGTTCCCGGTCAGCGTCACGCTGTCCGGCGGTGGGCTGCACCCGACGGTCTCATGGACCATCCCGGGCGGCTTTGCGCCCAATGGGTTCCGGATCAACATCCGGGACAAGCACCAGCTCACGCCCTCCGGCCAGCCGGACATCATCCACAGCGTGGCCATCGCGCCGAGCGCCACCTCGTACACCATCCCGTCGCTGCTGAGTTCCGGGCAGCAGCTGGCCTTCGGCGGCCAGTACTCGATCAACCTGCAGCTCATCGAGACCCGCGGCCACGTGGACTTCACCGGCAACAACGCGGAGATCCTGCGTCGATCGAGCTCGTTCTTTAACTTCACGCCGCTGTCCGGCGACCAGCCCCCCGATGTGGCCCTGCCCACCGTGGTCAACGGCGTGTACAACTTCCACGTGCTGAACGTGGGGCCGGCCAGCACGACCTTCATCGACCCGGTGGTGGCGGTGGGCTATGACTATGCCGTGGGCGCGGGCGATCCCAACTTCGGCTCGGTGCTGCTGCCCAATGTCGGCGACGGCAACTTCCTGCTGCAGTACACGCTGAACGGAAGCACCGTGCAGACCACCCTGGCCCATGACACGCAGTTCTTCTTCCCGCAAGGCGGCGTCGGCGCGTTCCGCGTGAGCGAGATCGAAGCATCGGCCGGGCTGGATCCTGGCAACACCACGGCGTTCATCACCGGGCTAACCTTTGCGGCCAACGGCGACTTCACGGGCACGATGACGCCGATCACCTTGCTGGTGCCGGTGCCCGAGCCGTCCAGCGTGGCCCTGCTGCTGACGGGCTTGCTGGCCACGGGCGGGGTGTCGCGGCGGCGGCGCAGCCGATAGCTACGAGAGCAACACGTCCACCGGCGGCGCCGCCGCCGGCGGCGTGGCGGCGCTCACCGCGCCGATGCGTTCGTCGGCGAACCCGTCGCCCGCCGGCGCGGCTGCCGCGTTCAGCGGCTCGAAGCTCGCCGCCTGCGCCATCGGCCAGTAGAGCTGGAACACCATGTGCGGCCACTCGGTGTTGCCCCGCTCGGCCGCCAGCAGGGCACCCGGTTTCACGAAGGTCAGCTCATTGGCCAGCAGCTTCACCTCGTGGCTGGCGGTGCGCCGCACGATGTGCGCGGGGGTGATCTGGTTCGGATGCTTCAAGCCGGCGGCCTGCACCAGCTCCTTCAGTGCGACCAGCGTGTTCTGGTGGAAGCGGAACACACGCTCGCTCTTGCTTGGCACCACCAGCGCCTTCTGGCGCTGCGGGTCCTGCGTGGCCACGCCGGTGGGGCAGTGGTCGGTGTGGCAGCTCTGGCTCTGGATGCAGCCCAGCGCGAACATGAAACCGCGCGCCGCGTTGCACCAGTCGGCGCCCAGCGCCATCATGCGCGCGATGTCGAAGGCGCTCACCACCTTGCCGGCGCAGCCGAG
Organism: Ideonella sp. BN130291; assembly: GCF_036231905.1. Classification (NCBI taxonomy): domain Bacteria; kingdom Pseudomonadati; phylum Pseudomonadota; class Betaproteobacteria; order Burkholderiales; family Sphaerotilaceae; genus Ideonella; species Ideonella sp. BN130291. Next base: position 113,975 of record NZ_JAZARE010000009.1, read on the forward strand.
CTTGATGCGCGAGCGCAGGTTCAGGCCCACCAGCGTGTTGTGCACCAGCAGCAGGCCTTCCTGCAGCGGCGCGCCCACATGGTCGGTGAACTCCAGCGGCGCCGCGCCGGTGCCGCCTTCCGCGCCATCCACCACGATGAAGTCGGGTGTGATGCCGGTGGCCAGCATCGCCTTGGCGATGGCGAACCATTCCCATGGATGGCCGATGCACAGCTTGAAGCCGGTGGGCTTGCCGCCCGAGAGCTCGCGCAGCCGGTCGATGAAACGCAGCATCTCCACCGGCGTGGCAAAGGCGCCATGGCGCGCCGGCGACACGCAGTCCACCCCCGGTGTCACCCCACGTGCAGCCGCGATCTCCAGGCTCACCTTGGGGCCGGGCAACACGCCGCCATGGCCGGGCTTGGCGCCCTGGCTGAGCTTGAGCTCGATCAGCTTCACCTGCGGATCGCGGGCGCTGGCCGCGAAGCGTTCCGCGCTGAAGCTGCCATCGTCATTGCGGCAGCCGAAGTAGCCGGAGCCGATCTCCCAGATGAGGTCGCCGCCGTGGGTGCGGTGGTGCACGCTGATCGAGCCTTCGCCGGTGTCGTGGGCAAAGTGGCCGCGCTGCGCACCGGCGTTGAGCGCCTGGATGGCGTTGGCGCTCAGGGCGCCGAAGCTCATGGCCGAGATGTTGAACACCGAGGCCGAATAGGGCTGGGCCCGGCCTGCGCCGATCAGCACCCGGAAGTCGTGCGTGGGCAGCTCGGTGGGCGCCAGCGAATGGTTGATCCACTCATAGCCGTGCGCGGCCACGTCGAGCTGGGTGCCGAAGGGCCGCTTGTCCTGCTCCCCCTTGGCACGCTGGTACACCAGCGAACGTTGCTGGCGCGAGAACGGCGCGGCGTCGCTGTCGCTTTCGATGAAGTACTGCCGCATCTCCGGCCGGATGAATTCCAGCAGGAAGCGCAGGTGCCCGATCACCGGGTAGTTGCGCAGGATGGAGTGGCGCTGCTGGCGCACGTCGTGCAGCCCGGTGATCACACCAGCCAGGCCCAGCAGTGCGATGCCGCCACCCATGTGGAAGGCCACCCAGGTGAAGGCGCCCAGCAGCGCAGCGATGGCGCAGCCCAGCCACGTCAGGTAGCGGATCGGAAAGTGGCGGTCGAGCGCAAACAACCAGGCAGGCATGGCCGACCCTCCTCGGATCACGGGACACCGGCTGCATTCTGGGTGCAGGTGGGCTGGTGCAATGCGCGGGACAACACCCGGATCACCGGCCAGTTGTGAGCGGCCCTGCCACTCAGCGCTGCGCCGTCAGCGTGCGGCAGCTGGCCTGCTGGCCATCGACCATCGGCATGAGCGCGGGCACCAGCGTCTTCAGCAGCTGCGACGGCATGGCGCTGGTGAACTTGTAGCGTGCCGCGAAGGGCTCGTGCACGTAGGCCATCATGGTGCCGTAGTAGCGGTCGCCGATGTAGAACACGAAGGTGGCGGTGCGGTTCACCACGCGGGAGGACACCAGCCGCCCGCCTGCGCCGTAGGTGTCGAAGCGGTGGTCGCCGGTGCCGGTCTTGCCACCCACCTGCGCCACGCTGCCGTCGCGCAGGGTGAAGGCGTTCTTCAGGCGCTTGGCAGTGCCTTCTTCCACCACGCCGGCCAGCGCGTCGCGCACCGCGTCGGCCACCGCCACCGGCAGCAGGCGCTCGCCCTTGGAAGGCTGGCGGTCCATGCGGGTTTCGTAGGGCGTGCCGCGGGCGAACTCCACCGACTGCACCCGCACCACCGGCAGCCGCACACCGCGGTTGACGATGATGCCCATCAGCTCGGCCAGCGCCGCCGGCCGGTCGCCGGAGGCGCCCAGCGCCGCGGCGTAGGAGGGTGTGAGCGCCTCGAAGGGATAGCCCAGCCGCTTCCAGCGCTTGTGGATCTCGGCAAAGGCCTCCTGCTCCACCAGCTGGCGGATGCGCGAGTCCTGCGCGCCCTTGTGGCGGGTCTTGAACAGCCATTCGTACACGTCCTGGCGCTGCGCCTTGCTGGCGGCCACCACCTCGCTGAAGGGCGCGCCCGGATGGTGGCGCAGGTAGCCCACCAGCCACAGCTCCAGCGGATGCAGGCCGGCGAGGTAGCCGCGGTCGGCCAGCGACCAGCGCTCGGGGCCGTACTTGTCATAGAGCGACTGCACGGTGCCGTCGCTGAGCTTGTCCTTGCCCAGGCGCTTGTCCAGGAACTCGTCCAGGTCCTGCGCATCGGCGCTGGGCTCCAGGCCGAAGAAGGCGCTGGACAGGCGCACCGGCGTGGTCTTGCGCTGGAGCAGCAGCTCTTCCGCTTCCTCCGGCGTCTTGCCCTGGTACTTGCGGTAGAAGCGGGAGAGGAACTCGCGCCCCTCCTTATCGGCAAAGCGGGCCAGGTACTCGCGCCGCGCCGGGGCGTCCGGGTCGTCCAGCAGGGCGGCGCTGGCCTTGGCCGACTTGCTCATCACGTGGTAGACCACGTCGCGCATGATGCGGATGAACGATAGGTTCACCGAGTGTTTGAGCGCGTCGCGCACCGAGTAGGACTTGAAGTCCTCCTCGCGTTCGAAGTTCACGAAGTGGTGCGCCCCCCCGCCGGTGAAGAAGGTTTCGCCCGGGCTGCCGGAATAGCTGCGCTCCATGGCCGCGTTCATCAGCGCCTTCAGGCTCTTGTCCTCGGCATGCAGCAGCTGCTCGCGCACCCAGCGGCCAAGCTGGTCCTTGGGGTGCACCTCCTCGGCCGCCAGCATGATGGGATCGAGCTGGCTCCACTTGGCATGCATCTCGGCGATCACCTCCAGGTAGGTGACCAGCGTGCGCAGCTTGGAGGTGGAGCCCAGGTCCAGGCGGGCGCCTTCGTTCAGGTCGAAGGGCTGGTCCACGTTGTCGGTCTGCACCCGCAGCAGGTTCACACCGTTGCCACGCTCGAACAGGGTGAAGCTGAAGACCAGCTTGCTGGTGTCGTCGCCTTCGTTGAGCAGGCGAAAGCCGTACAGGCCGGCGGCCTTGGCGGATTCCGGGTTCTTCAGGCTGCGCAGCAGCTGGGTGGCGGCCAGCTGCACCTGGCCGTCCAGCGTGCTGCGGGCTTGCAGGTCCAGGCGGTCCAGGTCGTAGGCACGTGCCACGTCCAGCAGGCCGGAGAGCTTGGCACGCACCGCGGTGGCGGCCTTGCGTTCCACGAAGGAGGCCGGTTCGTCGGGCGGTGTCTGCTGCTGCAGCTTCAGCTTGATCGGCAGGGCGGCATCGCGCAGCTCGGGTGGAATGATGCCGGCGTCGGCCATCACGCGCAGGTAGCTGTTGGCCAGCGGCGCCAGGTCGGCCTCGCCCTCCACCAGGTAGTGCGAGGGCCGGCGCTGGGCGATCATCAGCGACAGCGCCTGCTTGAAGGCCAGCGCCTGCTCCGGCAGCAGCGCATGCCGGAAGGCCAGCGAGCGGCGCTGCTGCGGTGTCAGTGAGCCCGGGCGGCCCAGGGGCTGGCGCAGCAGCCGGTTCACCTCGTCGAAGTCGCGCCCGTACCACGCCCACAGGCCGTCGCCCAGGCCGTTGACCTCGCCGAAGCCGGGCTTGGCCGACAAGGGCACGGTGTTGAGGTAGCTGGTGACCACGTGGCGGCGCCAGTTCAGCGTGTCCTCGCCGTCCAGGTAGGCGCGGATCGAGGCGGTGGCCATCTGGCGCAGCTTCTCGCGGCCGGAGTCGGTGCGGCCCTCCGGCGAATGGCGGTACTTCTCGATCTGGGTGGCCAGGGTGCTGCCGCCGGGCGCGTGATGGGAGTCGTCCACCAGGTGGCGCGCCTGGTCGAGCGCCGCCTTGGTGAAGCGGTCCCACTCCACCGCCGGGTTGCGCATCGGCCGGGACTCATCCAGCAGCTCCCGGTTCTCGATGAAGAGCAGGGCGTTCACCAGCACCGGCGGCACCGCTTCGAAACCGGGGTACACCCGCTCGGGGTAGTGCGCGGCATACAGCGGTTGGCCACGACAGTCGGCCAGCTGCAGGCCGGCCTGGTCCTTCTCGTGGTACGGGGCGAAGAGGCCGCGGTCGCGCAGGTCCAGCATGCGCGCCGACATGCGCGCCTGCGCCGTGACGCTGAACCCCTGGCTGCCCAGCCGCTCGATGAAACGCGGCAGCTGGTGGTAGCCCATGCGGGTGTCGTAGGGGCCGGGGCCGGGGAAGCGGATGGCCGGGCTAGGGCCGGGCTCCACCTTGAACGCCAGCTCCTGCGCCAGGCCGTGCAGCCGGGCCGCCTGGCGCCGCGAGGTCTGGAACTCGTCCACCACCACGGCCACCACGCCAAGCACCACGAGCAGCAGCAGCCATGGAAGCAGCTGACGGAATTTTTTCCAGGCAGACAAGGGCGCGGGGGACTGCACGAGCGAACGCGAACGCGAAGACGACAACATGACCATACCAAGAGCAGGCCGCAAACACTGTCGGCGCGGCGCTACACTTGCCGCCAACAGCGCCGATTTGTCCCGGCTTGCGGGCGCTTAAGAAATTCCGCTAAAGAGAGGCACGGCACCACCCGGTCTCGACCCCACAGCGAGCCGGGTGTTCGTCTTTTGCAAGCCGTTGTTTTCCATGTCCCCTTCGGTTGGACACGTCGTACCGCAGCAGCTTGACTTCAGCGAGCCCCTGCCGCTGAAGAGCGGCGCACGCCTCCTCGACTACACCCTGGTCTACGAGACCTACGGCAAGCTCAATGCCGACAAGAGCAACGCGGTGCTGGTGTGCCACGCGCTCAACGCCTCCCACCATGTGGCCGGCACGTATGAAGGCCAGCCGCGCAGCGAGGGCTGGTGGGACAACCTGGTGGGCCCGGGCAAGCCGCTGGACACGAACCGGTTCTTCGTGATCGGCGTCAACAACCCCGGCTCCTGCTTCGGCTCCACCGGCCCCATGCACCCCAACCCGGCCACCGGCCAGCCGTATGGGGCGGACTTCCCGGTGGTGACGGTGGAAGACTGGGTGGACGCGCAGGCCCGCCTGCTGGACCGGCTGGGCATCGGCCAGCTGGCCGCCGTGCTGGGCGGCAGCCTGGGCGGCATGCAGGCGCTGAGCTGGGCGCTGCGTTACCCCGAGCGCCTGCGCCACTGCATCGGCGTGGCCACCGCGCCCAACCTGTCGGCGCAGAACATCGCCTTCAACGAGGTGGCCCGGCGCGCCATCGTCACCGACCCGGACTTCCATGGCGGCCACTTCTATGCCCATGGCGTGGTGCCGCGGCGCGGCCTGCGCGTGGCGCGCATGATCGGCCACATCACCTACCTGTCCGACGACGTGATGGCCAGCAAGTTCGGCCGCGAGCGCCAGGCCGATGCCAAGGGCTACAGCACCCACGACATCGAGTTCCAGGTGGAGAGCTACCTGCGCCACCAGGGGGACAAGTTCAGCGACTACTTCGACGCCAACACCTACCTGCTCATCACCCGGGCGCTGGACTACTTCGACCCCGCCCGCGAGCACGGCGGCGACCTGGCCGCGGCCTTTGCGGTGGCGAAGGCGAAGTTCCAGCTCGTGAGCTTCAGCACCGACTGGCGCTTCTCGCCAGCGCGCTCGCGGGAGATCGTGAAGGCCCTGGTCGACAACCGCATCGACGTGAGCTATGCCGAAATCGACGCGCCGCACGGCCACGACGCCTTCCTGCTGGACGACCCGCGGTACCACGGCGTGCTGCGGGCGCGCTTCGACCTGATCGCGCAGGAGTTTGGTGCCTGAGATGAGCGAGAGAAAAGACCTGGAACTGATCGCCGAGATGGTCCCGGAGGGCTCGAGGGTGCTGGACCTCGGCTGCGGCACCGGCGAGCTGCTGGCCCACCTGTGCAAGCACCGCGGCTGCTCGGGTTATGGCATCGAGATCGCGGACGCCAACGTGCTGGCCTGCACCCAGCGCGGCGTCAATGTGATCCAGCTCAACCTGGAAGAAGGCCTGGCGCTGTTCGACGACCGCAGCTTCGACGTGGTGCTGCAGCTGGACACGCTGCAAAACCTGCGCAACACCGAGAAGATGCTGATCGAGACGGCGCGGGTGGGCCGCATCGGCATCGTGAGCTTTCCCAACTTCGCCCACTGGCCCAACCGCTTCGCCATCTTCCGCGGCCGCATGCCGGTGACCAAGACCTTGCCGTACCAGTGGTACGACACACCCAACATCCGGGTGGGCACCTATGCGGACTTCGAGGTGCTGGCGCGCAAGAACGGCTTGCGGGTGCTGGACAGCTTCGGCTTGGCACACGGAGAACCGATCCGCCGCTGGCCCAACCTGCGGGCGGCGACGGCGGTGTTCAAGTTCGACCGGGGCTGAGAAGAACGGTCACCACTTCGAGCGGTAATAGACCATCGGGCCGCCGTGTTTGGTGCGCAGCTGCAGCTGGGACGTGGAGCTCAGCTGCATGCCGAAGGCACCGCTGCGCATGTCGAAGCCCAGCTTGGACTTGTTTTCCCGGAACTGCAGCTCCACCCGGGCGTTGTACGAGCGGCGCTCGCTGGCCGGCGTGTTGGCTGACGCGTCGTAGGCGCTCCAGGCACCCACATCGACACGGCGGTCGCCCAGCCAGTTGGTGCGCAGGCGCACACCGACTTCGGGCACCAGCGTCGTGCCGGCAGTGCGCGGATCGACATAACCCACCGGGCTGCGGGCCAAGCCGTTCTGCACCGCGCCCATGCCCATGCTCAGGCCCACGGCGGCCCGGTTGCCGGCCGTCGGCGCCCAGTGCACATAACGCACCTGCACGGAGGATGTGTCGTTCCAGGGGGCTGCATCGGCCCGGACGGCGGGTTGCCGGCTGGTGACCTCCACCGCGGCGCGAGCTTGCTCGCGGTCGGTGCGCCACTGCGTCGGGCCGGTGGGCACTTCCGCGCTGGTGCTCGGCAGGGTGGCCAGGGCGTCGCGGCCCGGCTCCGCCCACACCGCCGTGCTCACCACCAGCAATGACAGCGCCGCGAGCACCGCGGCGACGTGACGCAACCGGGGATGGCTGTGTGCAAGGGCTGTCGACGGGGTGTTCATGGCACGTCTCACTGAGGTGGCATCAACCAATGGCAATCAGTGTGCGCGCCCGCCGCCGCCGTGTATGTCCGCCGGGTGTGCGACCTGTTGTAAGTAGGCGCTGACGCTGGCGCTACGGCAGCCGGGCGATGGGGGCCAGCGGCGGAAAGTCGGCCGGGCGTTTGTCCTTCCAGGCCGCGATGGCGCGGCCCATCTCTTCGACGTCGAAGATCGCGCTTTGCAGCAGCGTCATCTGCTGCAGGGCGGCGGCGGTGCCGTGGTCGCGCGCATGGTTGAGCGCCAGCTTGCTGCCGGCGATGGCCAGCGGGCTCTTGGCGGCAATCGCCTGGGCCAGCTCCCGCGCCCGCGCCCGCAGCGCCGCCGCGTCGGGCAACACCGCGTTGACCAGCCCCACCGCCAGCGCCCGGTCGGCGCCCAGCCGCTCGCCGGTGTAGGCCATCTCGCGCGCCACGCCGGGTGGCACGATCCTGGGCAGGCGCTGCAGCACGCCCAGGTCGGCGGCCATGCCGAGGTGGATCTCCTGCAGGGTGAAAAAAGCGTCGGCGCTGCACAGGCGGATGTCGGAAGCGCAGGCCAGGTCCAGGCCGCCGCCGATGCAGCCGCCCTGCACCGCGCAGATCACCGGGAAACGGGCTTCGTCCAGCACGTCGAAACAGGCCATCAGGCGCCGCAGCGATTCCTGGAAGCTCAGGCGGGCGCGTGCCGAGCGGGTGTCCAGCATGGCGTCGTCGGCGCCGAACACGTCCAGCGCCATGCCGGCCGAAAAGTGCTTGCCGGTGGAGCTGATCACCAGCACGCGCGCCTGGCCCTCGTCCTGCAGGTCGCGTACCGCGTCGCGCAGGGCGGGAAAGAACGCGGGCGCCATGGTGTTCAGGCGGTCCGGCCGGTTCAGTTCCAGTTGGGCGATGCCGCTGGCGGCATCCAGTTGCAGGCTGAAGAAGTCGTTCATGGCGGGTGCAAAAGCAGCGGTGGTGCAGCGTAACCAATGGATTGGCCGCCACGGTCACCGAAGCGACAGCTCACCCCAGGAAAACCGCCCTGGCCGGAGCCCGGCCGCTGCCTACACTCGCGCCCATGCCTGCCCTTCAAACCGACGACGGCCTGCCCCTCCACCTGCGCCAGTGGGCGCCCGCGGGCTCCGTGGCGCGAGGCACCGTGCTCATCGTGCATGGGCTGGGTGAACACATCGGCCGCTACGAGCATGTGGCGGCCGCGCTCACGGCGGACGGCTGGCAGGTGGCCGGGTACGACCAGCGTGGCCACGGCGCTTCGGGTGGGCCGCGCGGCTCCATCGCCCGGCCCGACGACCTGCTGCGCGACCTGGCGCGGGTGATCGACCTGCTGCGCGGGCAGGGCGCCGGCCCGCTGGTGCTGCTGGGCCACAGCATGGGCGGGCTGGTGGCCGGCCGCTTCGTGGCCGAAGGGCAGAATGCCCGCGCCGCCGACTGGTACCGGCCGGTGGACGCGCTGGTGATGTCCTCGCCCGCGCTGGACCCCGGCATGCGCGCCTGGCAGAAGGCGCTGCTGGCGGTGGCGGAACCGCTGTTTCCGGGCTTGGCCGCCGGCAACGGGTTGAACGCCGGCTGGATCTCGCGCGACCCGAAGGTCGTCGCGGCCTACAAGGCCGATCCGCTGGTGCACGATCGCATCGTGCCGCGCCTCGCGCGCTTCATCGTCGACGCAGGCCAACTGGTGCGCGAGCGCGCGCCGCACTGGGCGCTGCCCACCTTGCTGCTGTATGCCGGGGCCGACCGTTGCGTGGCGCCCGCCGGCAGCGCGGCCTTTGCCGCCGCAGCGCCGGCCGCCGTGGTCGAGAACCACTGCTACGCCGCGCTGTTCCACGAGATCTTCAACGAGCCTGAGCAGGCGCAGGTGCTGCAGCGGCTGGCCGACTGGCTGGACCGCCGGGTGCAGCAGCCGGCGCCGCTGGCACGCGCCTCGGCCTGAGGTGGGCGGGCCGGGCAACCCGGCTGCGCCAGGGGTTGATCGGGTGGTGTCCGCGGGGGGTGGCGCCCTACACTGGCCGTTTCACCCAACGCCGTAGCCCGCCCATGAACGCCCGTGACCCCCTGTTGCCGCTGCAGCCCGACGAGGCTGGTGCGCTGGCCGCTTTTGCCGAGCGCACCTGGGACGAAGAGATCGTTCCCGCGCTCACCCACTACATCGCCATCCCGGCCAAGAGCCCGATGTTCGATGCCGACTGGGCCGGCAACGGCCACATCGACCGCGTGGTGCGCGATGCCGCGGCCTGGGTTGAGAGCAAGAAGGTGGCGGGCCTGACGCTGGAGGTGATCCGCCTCGAAGGCCGCACGCCGCTGATCTACTTCGAGGTGCCCGCCACCAAGGCCGGCAGCACCGACACGGTGGTCATGTACGGCCACCTGGACAAGCAGCCGGAATTCAACGGCTGGCGCCGCGACCTCGGCCCCTGGACGCCGAAGTACGAAGACGGCCTGCTCTATGGCCGTGGCGGCGCCGACGACGGTTATGCCATCTACGCCTCCATCACCGCACTGCTGGCGCTGGACAAGCAGGGCCTGCCGCGCCCGCGGGTGGTGGGCCTGATCGAGACCTGCGAAGAAAGCGGCTCCTTCGACCTGCCCGCCTACCTGGACCTGCTGCGCCCGCGCCTGGGGAACGTCAGCCTCGTGGTGTGCCTGGACTCCGGTGCCGGCAACTACGACCAGCTCTGGCTCACCACCTCGTTGCGCGGCAACATCACTGGCACGCTGAAGGTGGAGATCCTCACCGAAGGCATCCACTCCGGCGACGCCAGCGGCCTGGTGCCGTCCAGCTTCCGCATCCTGCGCCAGGTGCTGGACCGGCTGGAGGACAGCAAGACGGGGCACCTGCTGCCCGAGAGCTTCCACTGCAACATCCCGGCCGACCGCATCGAGCAGGCCAAGGCCACCGCCGCCATCCTGGGCGACGAGGTGTGGAAGCGTTATCCCTGGGCCTGCGGCGCCGATGGCGGCCCCACGCTGCCAACCACCACCGACCCGGTGCAAGGCTTGCTGAACCGCACCTGGCGCCCCACCTTGAGCGTCACCGGCGTGGACGGCATGCCGGCACTGCAGAACGCGGGCAACGTGCTGCGGCCCTTCACCGCTTTCAAGCTCAGCCTGCGCCTGCCGCCGCTGGTGGACGCGAACGAAGCCGCGATGAAGCTCAAGGCCCTGCTGGAAGACAACGCACCCTACAACGCCAAGGTCACCTTCCAGCCCGACGGCCGCATGAACGAATACGGTGCCACCGGCTGGAACGCCCCCGGCCTGGCCGGCTGGATGGAAAAGGCACTCAACGAAGCCTCTGTCGCCCACTTCGGTGAGCCGGTGGGCTACATCGGCCAGGGCGGCACCATCCCGCTGATGAACCTGCTGCAGCAAGGCTTCCCGAAGGCGCAGATGCTCGTGTGCGGCGTGCTCGGCCCCAAGAGCAATGCGCATGGGCCGAACGAGTTCCTGCACGTGCCCTATGGCAAGCGCCTCACGGCGGCGGTGGCCCAGGTGATCGCGGCGCATCCGTGACCACCGCGTTCCAACAACAAAAAGCCCGCCGGACGGCGGGCTTTTTTCCGGGCGCTGGCGGCTCAGCGCAGGGCGGCCAGGGTGTTGCTGCGGAAAGTGTCACCACGGCGCACCGGGTGGGCCACCGCCAGCAGCTCGCCGGCCGGGATCAGGGCGTCGTTGGCGCGGGCGGCCAGCACCTCGGCCTTCACGCTGGCGCGGGCCACCAGGCTGCGCTCGCTGGTCACGCCGAAGTTCTCTTCGCCTGCGGCCAGCAGTTCCCCGGCACGCAGGGCTTGGCGGGTTTCCGCCTTCACTTCGGCGCGGCTGCGGGTGGAAGCGACGGCGGCGCTGTTGTCCAGCGTGATGTCGTCGGCCAGGGCGGAGCCGGCGGCGATGGCCAGGGCGGCGAGGGAGATGAGTTGCTTGGCATTCATGGTCAGGTCCTTTCAGTTGTTGCGTCGCGTCATGCGATGGAATGAACTGTAGGCTTTGCGTTTCGCGGGATAAATACGCATCGTTTCAATGGATGATTGCGCATTCTGGAAGAATCGGCGCTGGAGGTGACTCATGGACCGTTTGCAATCGATGCGCGTGTTCGCCAAGGTGGTGGAGCTGGGCAGCCTGGCGGCAGCCGCGCGGGAGCTCGATCTCTCGCCCGCGGTGGTGACCCGCCTGCTCGCCGACCTGGAAGCGCACCTCAACGTGCGCCTGCTCAACCGCACCACGCGCCGGCTCGCGCTCACCGAGGTGGGCGAGGCCTACCTGGATCGGGTGCGCCAGATCCTGTCCGAGCTCGATGAGGCCGAGGCGCTGGCCATGGCGTCCACCCGCGAGCCGCGTGGTGAGCTGCGCCTGCTGATGCCGCCGCCCTTTGCGGCACACCAGTTCGCCAAGCACCTGCCGAAGTTCCGCGCTCGCCACCCCAAGGTGACGATCGACCTGGAGGTGCGTTCCGGCCCGATCGAGACGGCCGACGAGGGCTGCGACGTGTCGGTGATCGTCAGCGGGCGGCACCGGCCGCTGCGTGGCGACTTCGTGGCCCGGCTGCTCGCCCGCACTGAGGTGATCGTGTGCGCCACGCCGGAGTACCTGGACCGGCGCGGCCGGCCACAGCATCCGCGCGAGCTGGTGGAGCACGAGGCGCTGGTGCCGGTGCTGCCCAACGTGCCGCGCGAGTGGGTGTTCCAGAGTGGCGCCTGGGGCGACGACGAACCGGGCGGCGACACGACGACCATCTCCTTGCAGGGCGCGCTGTCCACCAACCACATCGACACCCTGTTTGCGGCCGCGCTGGCCGGCATGGGCATCGTGGGCCTGCCGTCGTTCATGCTGGAGGACGCGCTGCTCGAGGGCGTGCTCGAGCGTGTGCTGCCGCACTGGCGGCTGATGGACTTCCACATCTACGCCGCCATGCCCTCGCGCAAATACATGCCGGCGCGCACGCGGGCCTTCATCGACTTCCTGGTGGAAACCTTTGGCGGCGAAGACCGCGACCCCTGGCTGGCGGCCGCCGGCTGCGAAACCTCCGGCTCGGCCGGCAGCTGCCTGTTGCAAGCGGCGACGCCGGGGCTGGAGCCGGCCGCCGCGGTTCAGGCCGAGGGCGGCTGGGCGCAGTTCACCGCATCCGCGGGCTGAGGCACGGCATCAGAAGGTGTAGCCGGCCTGCACCGTGGCGCCGCTCAGCGGCTCGATCAGGGGCAGCAACGGCTGCAGCGGCCGGTAGCGCAAGGCCACCTTGGTGGCGTAGGCAAAAAAGCGCGGCAAGTCCTGCGCATAACGCGCCTTGCCGTCGCGGTGCTTCAGGCGGCAGAAGATGCCCAGCACCTTGAGGTGGCGCTGCAGGCCCATCCACTCCAGCGCCCGCCAGAACTCGCCGAAGTCCTCGCCCACCGGCAGGCCGACGCGGCGCGCCTGCTCCCAGTAACGCACCGCCCAGTCGATCTCGCGCTCCTCGTCCCACGACAGGAAGGCATCGCGCAGCAACGAGGCCACGTCGTAGGTGATGGGGCCGCGCACCGCGTCCTGGAAGTCCAGGATGCCGGGGTTCGGGTCGGCCACCATCAGGTTGCGCGGCATGTAATCGCGGTGCACCGCGACCGTGGGCTGCGCCAGCGCGCTGTCGATCAGCAACTGGCACACACGCTGCCACTGGCTGCGCTGCGCGTCCGTCCAGGTGACGTTGAATTCGCGCGCCACGCACCAGTCGGGGAAAAGGTCCAGCTCGCGTTGCAGCAGCGCCGCATCGTAAGGCGGCAGCGTGGCCGGGTCCACCGCCTGCTGGAAGCGCACCAGCGCCTGCACCGCATCGCGCATCAGGCGGTCGGCCTGGGCGCTGGAGGCCTCGCGCAGCTGGTCCAGGTACAGCGCGTTGCCCAGGTCGCTGAGCAGCAGGAAGCCTTGCCCGGCGTCGCATTCAAGGATCTCGGGCGCATGCAGGCCGGCGTGTTGGATCAGCCCGGCGATGTGCACGAAGGGGCGCACGTCCTCCTGCGGCGGCGGCGCATCCATCACGATGAAGGAGGCTTGCGCCGACTGCACGCGCAGGTAGCGCCGGAAGCTGGCATCGGCCGAGGCCGGCTGCAGCGTGTCCAGCCGCAGGCCGCGGGCCTGCGCAATGGGCGCGAGCCAGCGCTCGAAAGCCGCCTGCCGGGCCGGGTCGGCCCAGGTGACGGCGGTGGGGGAAGGGGCGGAGGCGCTCATGGAAAATCGCTTTGTGTCGCGGGCCGTTGCGCCCCGGGCGCAAGCCGAAGGCGCTGAAGGCGCCGGCCGAAGAGATAATCGATCGATTCTACAAACCGCTTCCCCGGCGCGATGGCCCCGCGGGAACCGCATCCGCGGCGCGGCGCCAACAATCCCACTGCTTTCGCTCGCTTTCTTGCGCACCTCGGTTCGGCTTTCATCGATGTCTGGTGGTCCGCGCCGCAGCCCCTTGGCTGCGGCGGCCTTGGCCATGCTGGCGCAGGCCGCCCTGGCACAGGCGCAGCCCGAGGCGCTGCCCGGCACCACGCTCAAGGTATCGCCCGAGCTGCGGCCGGCCTCTCGGCGCGACGGCTCGGCGCCGCTGCCCATCATCCTGCTGGCTGACAAGATCCAGGGGCGCCCCGACCTCGACGCCTTTGCCGAAGGCCATGTGGAGATGCGGCGCGACGGCACCGTGGTGCGCGCCGACCGCTTCACCTATGACGTGGCCGATGACCTGGCCAAGGCCAGCGGCAACGTCAGCATCAGCCGTGACGGCAACCGGTTCAGCGGGCCGGAGCTGCAGCTGCACGTGCAGCGCTTCGAAGGCTTCTTCGTGCAGCCGGACTACTACCTGGCGGTCACCCAGGCCGGTGGCCATGCGGAGCGGGTGAACTTCATCGGCCCGCAGCGCGCTGAAGCGATCAACGCCACCTACACGAGCTGCCCGCGCGACGGCTCGCAGGACCCGGCCTGGCTGCTGAGCACCGACCGGGTGCGCATGGATTTCGAGACCAACACCGGCATCGCCGAAGGGGCGGTGGTGCGTTTCTACGGCGTGCCCATCCTGGCCGCGCCGGTGCTCAGCTTCCCGCTCACCGACGACCGCAAGTCCGGCTGGCTGCCGCCCAGCATGAACCTGGACAGCAAGAGCGGCGTCGAGCTGGGCGTGCCGTACTACTGGAACATTGCGCCCAACCGAGACGCCACCTTCACGCCGACGGTGATGACCCGCCGCGGCGTGGCGCTGGACACCGAGTTCCGCTACCTGCAGCCCGGCTTTCGCGGGCGCGTGGACTGGAACGTGCTGCCCAACGACCGCCTGACCGGGCGCTCGCGCCAGGCGGTGCTGTTCGAGCACGAAGGCGACACCGTCGGCGCGGTGCACTACCGTGCCGACCTGCTACGCGTGTCCGACGATGGCTACTGGCGCGACTTCCCCCGTGCGGTGCCTTCGCTCACGCCGCGCCTGCTGCCGCTGGACGTGCAGGCCGACCGCAACGTGTCCGCGCTCAATGGTGACTGGCGCCTGTACGCCCGGGTGCAGCGCTGGCAGCTGCTCAACCCGGACGACGGCTCCACCAGCATCGTCGCACCGCCTTACGACCGTGCCCCCCAGCTGGGATTCAGCGGCTTCGGGCGCCTGGGCGCGGGGCGCGGGGCCCTCGAATACAGCCTCGAAAGCGAGCTCAACCACTTCGAGCTGGCCGAGGGCCAGGGCACCAGCGCGCAGCGGCCCACGCGCGGCACACGCGTGCACGTGGTGAGCGCGCTGGCGTGGCCTTTCAGCCTGCCGGGCGGCTGGATCACGCCCCGGCTGTCGGTGAACGCGGCGGACTACCGCTACACCTACCGCGACGGCAGCACCGGGCCGGAACTCGAGGGCCGGGGCTCGCGCACGGTGCCTACCTTCAGTGTCGACAGCGGCATGGTGTTCGAGCGCAACAGCCGCTGGTTCGGCCGCGCGATGCGCCAGACGCTGGAGCCGCGCCTGCTCTACGTGAACACACCCTACCGCGCGCAGAGCCAGCTGCCCAACTTCGATGCGGCGGGCAAGGACTTCAACGAGATCTCGGTCTACAGCGACAACGCGTTTGCCGGCGTGGACCGGGTGTCGGACACACACCAGTTGGCTGCCGGCGTCACCACGCGCTGGCTGGACGCCCAGACCGGTGTCGAGGCGATGCGCCTGGGCATCGTGCAGCGCTACCTCTTCCGCGACCAGCAGATCACGCCGGCGCCGCAGGGCGGTGTGGCGGTCGAGGGCGAGCCACTCACCCAGCCGCTGTCGGACGTGCTGCTGCTCGCGTCCTCCACCATCTGGCCACACTGGACCGTGAGCGGGGCGGTGCAGTACAACCCCGACACGTCGCGCGTCGTGCGGTCGGTGACCGGCGTGCGCTACTCGCCCGGGCCCTTCCGCACCGTCAACCTGAACTACCGCTTCACGCGCGGCTCCCTGGAGCAGGCCGAACTCGGCTGGCAGTGGCCGATCTACCAGTCGGCCCGCGACAAGAACAGCAGCGGCTCGTGCAGCGGCAGCTGGTACGGTGTGGGCCGGCTCAACTACAGCATGCGCGACCGCCGCCTCACCGATTCGCTGGTGGGCATGGAGTACGACGCCGGCTGCTGGATCGGACGCGTGGTGGCCGAACGCGTGTCGACCGGCCGCAGCGAGGCCACCACGCGCCTGATGCTGCAGCTGGAGCTCGTGGGCCTCTCCCGGCTCGGTTCCAACCCCTTGAGGGCCTTGAAGGACAATATCCCCGGCTACCGGCTGCTGCGCGAAGAGCGTGGCAAGGATGCCGCAGGCGCCACATATGACTGAACTCGTTTCCCTTTCCCGCCGTCTGGCCCGCCGCTGGCTGCCCTTGTTGCTGGCCGCGGCCACGCTGAGCCAGGGCAGCGCCTGGGCGCAGCAGCGCGGCCCACGCGGCGGCGACTACATCGTCGCGGTCGTCAACCAGGAGCTGGTCACTGCTGGCGAGGTGGACCAGCGCGTGGGGCGCATCCGCGACACCGCCCAGCGCACCAACGCCAAGCTGCCCTCCGACCGCGAGTTGCGCCAGCAGGTGCTGGAGGCGCTGATCGAGGAGCGGGTGCTGATCACCTATGCACGCGAAACCGGCACCCGGGTCGACGATGCCGATGTCGATCGGGCCGTGCAGGGCGTGGCGCAACAGAACCAGCTCACCCTGCCGCAGCTGCGCGAGCGCCTGCGCCAGGAAGGCATGGACTACGCGCGCTTTCGCAATAGCCTGCGCGACCAGATGCTGGTGGAGCGGGTGCGCGAGCGCGAGGTGCTCAGCCGCATCAAGGTGAGCGACCCCGAGATCGACGACTTCATCAAGAAGCAGCGTGGCGCCAATGCGGCCCAGCCGGAATACAACATTGCCCAGATCCTGGTCACCGTGCCGGACGGCGCCAGCGTCGAGGTGGTGGCCGAACGCCAGGCGCGTGCCCGCGTGGCGCAGCAGCGGGTGCGCGACGGCGAGGACTTTGCCGAAGTGGCCAAGCAGATGTCCGAGGACGGCAACCGCCAGCGTGGTGGCGAAATCGGGCCGAAGCCGGCCGATCGCCTGCCGGATGTGTTTGTCGCCGCGGTGCGCGACCTGAAGCCGGGCCAGGTGGCGCCGACGCTGCTGCGCACCGGCGCCGGCTTCCACGTGCTCAAGCTGCTGGACCGCAAGGACACCGGCGGGGGCATGAGCGTCACCCAGACCCGCGCCCGCCACATCCTGCTGCGTCCGTCGGCCCAGCTGTCGCAGGACACCGCGGTCAAGCGCCTGGCGGAAATGAAGCGCCAGATCGCCTCCGGCCGCCGCTTCGAGGAGCTGGCACGCCAGCATTCCGAAGACGGCAGCGCCGCGCAAGGTGGCGACCTGGGCTGGGTGTCGCCCGGCGCCCTGGTGCCTGAATTCGAAGAGGCGATGAACCGCCTGCCCAACGGCGGCGTCTCCGATCCGGTCGTGTCGCGTTTCGGTGTGCACCTGATCCAGGTGCTGGAGCGGCGTGACGTGGCGGTGGACCCGAAGCAGCTGCGCGAGCAGGCGCGCAATGCGCTGCGCGAGCAGAAGTTCGACGAGGCCTACAACGACTGGATCCGCGACCTGCGCGCCAAGGCGTATGTGGAAATGCGCGAGCCTCCTCAGTGAACCACCCCACCCGCGGCCGGGGCGCCGAGCCCAGCGCCGGGCCGTTCCCAAGCGGGGCTCGGGCCCTCTCGGAGGGCGGGCGCCGTATTCGGCGACCGGGTGTCCTATGAAACACATTGCGCGCAAGCGCTTCGGCCAGCACTTCCTGGTCGACCTGGGGCTCATCGACGCCATCGTCGACGAGATCGATCCGAAGCCCGGTGAGGCGCTGGTGGAAATCGGCCCCGGGCTGGGTGCGATGACGAATCCGCTGGTCGCCCGTAGCGGCCATCTCACGGTGATCGAGCTCGACCGCGACCTGGCCGCCCGCCTGGCCAAGCGGCCGGAGCTCACCGTGGTGCAGGAAGACGTGCTGAAGGTCGACTTCGCTGAGCTTTCCAGCCTGCGCGGGCAGAAGCTGCGCGTGGTGGGCAACCTGCCCTACAACATCTCCACGCCCATCCTGTTCCACCTGCTGGACGCGGTGGACCATGTGACCGACCAGCACTTCATGCTGCAGAAGGAAGTGGTGGACCGTATGGCCGCCGCCCCCGGCAGCAAGGACTACGGGCGGCTGTCGGTGATGCTGCAGTGGCGCTATCACGTCGAGCCGGTGCTGGACGTGCCGCCGGAAGCCTTTGACCCGCCGCCGCGGGTGGACTCGGCCGTGGTGCGCATGCTGCCCCTGCCGCAACACCAGGCGATCGACGCGGCGCTGCTGAGCGAACTGGTCGCGGTGGCGTTCTCGCAGCGCCGCAAGCTGCTGCGCAACACGCTGGGTCGCTGGCTGCAGGAGCGCGGCTTCGGTGGTGACTTTGACGTGCAGCGCCGCGCCGAGGAAGTGCCGGTGGCCGACTACCTGGCCCTGGCGGCCGCGCTGGCCGGCTGAATGAAAAAAGCCCGCCGGTGGGCGGGCTTGGCGCGAGCGTGGGGCGCCTTAGAACTTGTAGCTCAGGCCGATCGAGTACAGGTCGACATCACCCTTGTCGTCAAAGACGTTCAGGCGATAGCGTTCGACTTCGGCGCGCACCGACAGGTTCTTGTTGATGGCGTAGCTGCCACCGATGCCGAATTTGATGTCCGTGCCCGTGTCCTTGTCGGAGAGGAACCCGGGGATGTTGGCCTTCGATTCGGCACGGAACACGCCCAGCTTGCCCAGCAGGCTGAAACCGCCGTTCAGCGGGAACTCACCCACGGCGTCCAGGTAGAAGCCATCGGCGCTCTGCGAGCCGGTCACGCCGCCGGCGCTGGCCTTCAGCTTCCCGAGGTCGACATAGCCGGCTTCCAGGCTGAAGTTCGGGGTGAACGACACGCCGCCGTACAGCTTGAAGCCGGTGTCGGTGGAGTCGATGTTGACGCCCGGCACGTCTTCGGTGTGGAACTTGGAGCCGCCGAACGATGCACCGGCGAAGAAGTCGGCGGCGTGGGCGCCGGCCACGCCTGCGGCGAGCAGGGCTGCAGCGGCGATCTTGTGAAAGCGAACCATCTCTCTATCCCTCTGTGGATTGGCTGCCGCACTCCATGCGCGGCCGCCGCGAATTCTAGGGATTTCCCTGATGGTTGCCGGCCGGTTTAGGCGCCGGTGCAACACCCGCCTGTGGTGGATTGACGCTGCACAAAACAAAGGGCGGCCACTCGGGCCGCCCTGGGTGTGCGAATGAACGAGCGCCGTCAGGCGGCGTTCAACCACATCGCCGTGTCGAACGCGCTGCTCATCAACGGCATGTTCATGCCGAAGCTTGCATTGGCCGCGGCCTTCGAGGTGCTTTTCGGCTTCTCGCTGGTCGCTTGCGGGGCCACTTCAGTAGCCCGCTCCCATGACCCGATTTCCTGGGAGCGGGCTACTGAAAAGAATAGAAGCACCTGAATGGTATTTTTCGCTCCGCCCAGAAGTCCGCCGCGTCGCGGAACACATCGAGCAGTTGCTCGCGCGCCTCGCGGTCGAAGCGCGGGTTGTCTGGCAGCTGCTCCAGCACGACCACGAAGCCTGGCTGCTGCCCGGCCTTGTGCACCAGGTCGGTCATGCAGTCGTACAGCGCGTCCAGGTTCTTGCCGAAGTGCGGCGGGAACAGGAAGGACTCGGCGATGCTTTCCAGCACCTCCTGCTTCGACTGCGCGTTGGAGAGGTTGGCGTACAGAAAGTGCTGGCCGGCCGCTTGCGCGGTCTCCATGAGGTCGTCCACCCGGTACGCTCGGATGGCCTGCACGATGTTTGGACGGACGGTCTGCAAAAGCATGGTCACGATCCTCCTGGGTTCACACAAAACCGGGCCGCCTTCGCTCACTGCACGATGCGGCGAAAGCTCGCATAGTGATCGTCGGTGTAGTAGCAGCTTTCAGGGCGAGTGGGTGGCTCGCCGCCGCACACGATGCGCCGCGCGCCCCGGCCATGCGCTTGCGGCGACTTGACCGTGTACTCGCGGTAGTAGCCGCGCGCCTTGCGCGGCAGCAGTTGTTCGCGATTGCCGAACACACTGCCATCCTTTGCATACGGGAACGGGCCGCCGGCACGGATGAGGCGCTCGGTGGCTTGGGCTTCCGGCGGCAATGCAGCAAGCTGCACGCTGGAAATGCTGGCAGCCGGCTGTTTGGCCTGAACGGCCGGCAGTGGCGACAGCATCGCGGTCGAGATCGCGGCTGTTGCTGCAGCGAGCCCCCACTTGCGAAGCGACTGCCTGAGCACCAACCGGGCGGCCTGACCCACGGGTTAACCCTGAAATCTGAAACCAAGATGGTACAGAAAACCCCCCAAAAGCTCAAGCCGCTGCCTCAAATTGGGGCAAGAACTCTAGGGTATGAGTACGCGCTAACTTTCGACGATATCGAGTAGCAACACTGCATTCGGTGTTGTGCAAAGATTTCTTGCTGGCGTGTTGCGCAGCACCATGGCACGAGCCGTTCGTGCCATGGGCCGCTCGATCAGCGGGCCGCGTTGGCGTCGGTGACCGTCAGGGCCGTCATGTTGACGATGCGCCGCACCGTGGCCGACGAGGTGAGGATGTGCACCGGCTTGGCGGCGCCCAGCAGCACCGGCCCGATCGCGATGCCGCCGCCAGCGGCCGTCTTCAGCAGGTTGTAGGCGATGTTGGCGGCGTCGATGTTGGGCATCACCAGCAGGTTGGCTTCGCCGGTGAGGCTGCTGCGCGGCATCACTTCCTCGCGGTGCGCGGCGTCCAGGGCGGTGTCGCCATGCATTTCACCATCCACCTCCAGCCAGGGCGCCTGCTGCTGCACCAGCGCCAAGGCTTCGCGCATCTTCACTGCCGAGGGCTGGTTGCTGGAGCCGAAGTTGGAGTGCGACAGCAGGGCCGCCTTGGGCAGCAGGCCGAAGCGCTTCATCTCCTCGGCGGCCAGGATGGTGATCTCGGCGATCTGCTCGGCGGTGGGGTCGTAGTTGACGTGCGTGTCCACCAGCATCACCTGGCGCCCGGGCAGGATCAGGCCGTTCATGCACGCGTAGGTCTTCACCCCGGGGCGCTTGCCGATCACCTGGTCGATGTAGTGCAGATGGGTGCTGGTGGTGCCCCAGGTGCCGCAGATCAGACCGTCCACCTCGCCCTTGTGCAGCAGCATGGAGCCGATCAGCGTGAGGCGGCGCCGCATCTCGATCTTGGCGAGCTGCTCGGTGACCCCGCGGCGCTCCATCATCAGGTGATAGGTCTGCCAGTAGTCGCGGTAGCGCTCGTCCCACTCGGTGCTCACCAGGTCGTAGTCGCGCCCGGCTTCCAGCCGCAGGCCGAACTTCTCGATGCGCTGGGCGATGATGGCCGGCCGGCCGATCAGCGTGGGGCGCGCCAGGCTCTCGTCCACCACCACCTGCACCGCGCGCAGCACCCGTTCCTCCTCGCCCTCGGCATAGGCCACGCGCTTGTGCTGGGCCCGCTTGGCGATCTGGAACAGCGGCTTCATCGTGCTGCCCGAGGCGTAGACGAAGGTCTGCAGCTTCTCGCGGTAGGCGTCCAGGTCGGCGATGGGGCGCAAGGCGACGCCCGATGCCGCCGCGGCCTGGGCCACTGCCGGCGCGATCTTCATCATCAGGCGCGGGTCGAAGGGCTTGGGGATCAGGTACTCCGGCCCGAAGCTCAGGTTGGCGCCCGCGTAGGCCGCGGCCACCACCTCGCTCTGCTCGGCACGCGCGAGGTCGGCGATCGCATGCACCGCCGCGATCTCCATCTCGTCGGTGATCGTGGTGGCGCCGCTGTCCAGGGCGCCGCGGAAGATGTACGGGAAACACAGGACGTTGTTGACCTGGTTCGGATAGTCGCTGCGACCGGTGGCCATGATGGCATCGTCGCGCACCGTCTTCACCTCTTCCGGCATGATCTCCGGCGTGGGGTTGGCCAGCGCGAAGATCAGCGGCTGCGGCGCCATCTTCGCCACCATCTCCGGCTTGAGCACGCCGCCGGCCGACAGGCCGAGGAAGATGTCCGCGCCGGCGATCACCTCGCTCAGGCTGCGCTGTTCCGTCTTCTGCGCGAACTGGGCCTTGTCCGGGTCCATCAGCTCGGTGCGGCCCTCGTACACCACGCCGGCCAGGTCGGTCACCCAGATGTTCTGGCGCGGCACGCCCAGCTTCACCAGCAGCGACAGGCAGGCCAGCGCCGCGGCGCCGGCGCCGGAGGTCACCAGCTTCACCTTGCTGATGTCCTTGCCCGACACCTTCAGCCCGTTCATCAGCGCTGCGCCCACCACGATGGCAGTGCCGTGCTGGTCGTCGTGGAACACCGGGATCTTCATGCGCTCGCGCAGCTTGCGCTCCACGTAGAAGCAGTCGGGCGCCTTGATGTCCTCCAGGTTCACGCCGCCGAAGGTGGGCTCCAGCGCGGCGATCACGTCGACCAGCTTGTCGAGGTCCTTCTCGTTGATCTCGAGGTCGAACACGTCGATGCCGGCGAACTTCTTGAACAGCACCGCCTTGCCTTCCATCACCGGCTTGGATGCCAGCGGACCGATGTCGCCCAGGCCCAGCACCGCGGTGCCGTTGGTCACCACCGCCACCAGGTTGCCGCGCGAGGTGTAGCGGAAGGCGTTGGCCGGGTCGGCCACGATTTCTTCGCAGGCCGCAGCCACGCCGGGCGAATACGCGAGGGCCAGGTCGCGCTGGTTCACCAGCTGCTTGGTGGCCTGGATCGCGATCTTGCCGGGCGTCGGAAACTCGTGGTACTCCAGCGCCTGCAGGCGCAGTTCGGCCCTTCGTTCTTCGTAGCTCGGCATCGTGTGGTCTTTCTCTGCAGCGGCGAAAAGGGGGTGACGATTGTAGGAGGGGGTGCCTGTCAATCGGCTGGCAGCAGTGTGGCCGCTGCGCGCTGGCCGGCCCATGCGCAATAGTGCGTAGGGCCAGCGCGCGCCAGCGTCCGATACTGGGCCTTGCATGAGTGCCGAGCTTGCCCCCGCCCCTGTGGCCGCACCGCCGCGCCCGCCGCGCTGGCGCCGCGCCCTGCCGTGGGTGGCACTGGTGCCCTTGCTGCTGGTGGCCCAGAGCCTGCTGGTCTGGCTGACCGCGAACTACGAGTCGACGCGGGCGCAGGAGCGGGTGGAGGCGGTGGCGGCGGAAGCGGCTTCCGAGGTCAAGCGCGACGTGGCGCACAACGTGCAGGCCCTGCAGGCGCTGCAGTGGCAGGCGCCCACGCCTGAGCAGTGGCATGCCGAGGCCGCGCGCCTGGTGGGCACCCGGCATGTACTGCTGCGGCTCGAACGCCGCAGCCCGGCCATGGCGCTGCTGGACGCGGTGGATTCGCCGTTTCGCCCGCCGCTGTTTGTGCACCTGCCGCGGCCCTCGATGGAAGTAGAGGCCGAGCTGGCCTGCAGCGCCGCCCGGCGCTCGGCCGCAGCCACGTTTTCGCGCAGCTACTTCGTGCCGCAACCGGGCGGCCTCGGCCTGGAGGTGATGGATGTCTGCATCCCGGTGCAGGGCGGGGGGCGCGACCAGGGCTTCGTGCTCGGCACCTTTTCCCTGGCCGGCCTGCTGGACGGAGCCGCCACGGCGGAACAGGCACGGTCGCATGAGCTCTCCTTCGTGGAAGGCGATGGCACGCGGCTGGCACGCGCCGGCATGCCACGCGGCGCCGGGGTGTACCACGCCGAGCGGGTGGTGGACCTGCCCGGCTTCACCCTGCAGCTGCGCGCCGACAGTGCCGAAGGCCACCCGCGGCTGATTCCCAACCTCACCACCGGGCTGGTGATGGGCTTGTCGTTCGCCTTGTTCGCGCTGGTCGTGCTGCTGCTGCGCGACGTGCGCCGGCGTGCCCTGGCCGAAGGTGCGCTCGCCGAAGCGCTGGCCTTTCGCAAGGCGATGGAGGATTCGCTGATCACCGGGCTGCGTGCGCGCGACCTGCAGGGCCGCATCACCTACGCCAACCCGGCGTTCTGCGCGATGGTGGGCTTCACGCCCGAAGAATTGAGGCAGATCGATCCGCCGCCGTACTGGCCGCCCGAGCGCAGCGGCGAGTACCAGGAGCGCCAGGCGGTGCGCATGGCCGGCGGCCATGCGCTGCAGGCCGCGCGCGAGGGCTTCGAGACGGTGTTCATGCGCAAGAACGGCGAGCGCTTTCCGGTCATGATCTTCGAGGCGCCGCTGGTCGATGGCCACGGCCGCCACACCGGCTGGATGAGCGCGGTGCTCGACGTGAGCGCGCAGCGCCGCATCGAGGAGCTGTCGCGCCAGCAGCAGGAGCGGCTGCAGGCCACGGCCCGCCTGGCCACCGTCGGTGAGATGGCCTCGCTGCTGAGCCACGAACTGAACCAGCCGCTGGCGGCCATCGCCAGTTATGCCAGCGGCTCGCTGAACCTGATCGCCGAGCCGGACGGGCAGACGCTGGCCTTGCTCAAGCAGGCGGTGCAGCGCATCGCCGAGCAGGCGGAGCGCGCCGGCCGGGTGATCAAGAGCGTGCACGACTTCGTGCGCCGGCGCGAGCAGGCGCGCGAGCCCATCCGGGCCGACCAGCTGGTGGACGCGGTGCTGCCGCTGGTGCGGCTGCAGGCGCGCAAGAGTGGCAGCCGCATCGAGATCGACATGCCGCAGCCGGCGCCGCGCGTGGTGTGCGACCGCACGATGCTGGAGCAGGTGCTGCTCAACCTCACCCGCAACGGCATCCAGGCGATGGACGACACCACCCCGCTGGCCGACCGGGTGCTGACCTTGCGCGTGCGCCAGACGCATGAGCGCTGGGTGAGCTTCAGTGTGATCGACGCCGGCCCCGGCATCGCGGCCGATGTGGCGGCGCGCCTGTTCACGCCTTTTTTCACCACCCGCAGCGAAGGCATGGGGCTGGGGCTGAGCCTGTGCCGCACGGTGGTGGAACAGCACGGCGGTGTGCTGGATTTTGTGAGCCCCACGCGTGCGGGCGGTGGCGGCACCGAATTCCGGTTTACGCTACCCGCCCAGGCCGCTGCGTCGGCTGCCACCCCCCGCTCGCCATGAACGCTTCGCATGCTTCGCTCGGGCTTCCGATGGTCTACCTCGTCGACGACGAGGAGGTGGTGCGCGAAGCCTTGTCGTGGCTGCTGCGCTCGCGCCGTCTGCTGTCCGAGGGGTATGGCAGCGCCGAAGCCTTCGAGGCGATGCTGGCGGCCCAGGCGGGCGGCGTGCGCGGCCCCTGGCCCACGGCGCCGTCGTGCCTGCTGCTCGATGTGCGCATGCCGGGCACCAGCGGCCTGGCGCTGTTCGAGCGCCTGGCCGAACGCGGGCTGCTGGCCACCCTGCCGGTGATCTTTCTCACCGGGCATGGCGACGTGCCCACCGCGGTGGCGGCGGTGAAGCGCGGGGCCTTCGATTTCGTCGAGAAGCCCTTCTCCGACAACGCGCTGGTGGACCGGGTGGAGCAGGCGCTGGAGCGCAGCGCCGACGGCATCCGCAACCGCCGTGCGCGCGAGGAGCTGCACCGCGCGCTGGCCGAACTCACCGAGCGCGAACGCGATGTGATGAAGCTGGTGATCGAAGGCCGGCCCAACAAGCTGATCGCCGATGCGTTGAACATCAGCGTGCGCACGGTGGAAGTGCATCGCGCGCGTGTGTTCGAGAAGATGGACGTGAAGTCCGCGGTGGAGCTGGCCAACCTGCTGCGCGAACACCAAGCCCTGTAGCGGCCCCCATGGCGGCGGGCACAATCCGCCGCATGTCCATCGGTGAATTCGACCTGATCGCCAAGTACTTCGAGCGCCCGGTGCGGCAGGCGGTGCTCGGCATCGGCGACGACTGCGCGCTGCTGCAGCCCACGCCCGGCATGCAGCTCGCCATCTCGACCGATGCGCTGGTCGAAGGGCGCCACTTCCTGTCCACCGTCGCGCCCGAGCGCCTGGGCCACAAGGCGCTGGCGGTGAACCTGAGCGACCTGGCCGCGTGTGGCGCCCGGCCGTTGGCCTTCACCCTGGCGCTGGCCATGCCGCGGGTGGACGAACGTTTCCTCACCGGCCTGGCGCAGGGCCTGTTCGCCCTCGCGGGGCAGCACGGCGTGGAGCTGGTGGGGGGCGACACCACCGCGGGGCCGCTCAACCTCACCATCACCGCCTTTGGCGAGGTGCCGCCGCAGGCCGCCTTGCTGCGCAGCGGTGCCCGTGCGGGGGACGACGTCTATGTCAGCGGCACGCTGGGCGACGCACGCCTGGCCCTGGAGGTCTTCCGCGGTGGCTGTGCCCTGCCGGCGGACGACTTCGAAGCGGTGCGCCGGGCCATGGAGTGTCCCCAGCCTCGGGTGGCCCTCGGCCTGGCCTTGCGCGGTGTGGCCACCAGCGCCATCGACCTGAGCGACGGCCTGGTGGGCGACCTGAGCCATGTGCTGCGGCGTTCCCGCGTGGGTGCCACCCTGCGGCTGGCCCAGCTGCCACGCAGCGCGGTGCTGGCGGCGCAGCCCGAGGCCTTGCAGCGGCTGTGCCTGTTGCAGGGTGGCGACGACTACGAGCTGCTGTTCACCGCCCCGCCGTCGCAGCGCGATGCGGTGCAGGCGGCAGCCGTGCGTGGCCGCGTGGCAGCCACGCTGGTGGGATGCATTGACGCCGAACCGGGCCTGCGCGTGCTGGACGCACACGGCCGGCGCCTGGGCGAGCTGGGCGCCTCCTTCGACCACTTCAAGTCATGACCGCGCCGGCCACCCATCCGCCGCTGCAGGTGCGGCGCCGCGCCACCGCCCGCTTCATGCTCGGACATCCCGCACGCTGGATCGCGCTGGGCTTCGGCAGCGGCCTGTCGCCATGGGCCCCAGGCACTGTGGGCACCTTGTGGGCCTGGCTGGCCTTCCTGGTGCTGCAGCAGTGGCTGGGTGACCTCGGCTGGGCGCTGATGCTGGGTGGTGGCCTGCTGGTCGGCTGGTGGGCTTGCACCCGCACGGCACGCGACATGGCCACGCCCGACCCCGGCGCCATCGTGTGGGACGAGATCCTCGCCTTCTGGCTGGTGCTGTGGCTGCTGATGCCGGCCGGCCTGTGGGCGCAGCTGGGCGCCTTCGTGCTCTTTCGCTTCTTCGATGCCGTCAAGCCGGGGCCGGTGGCCTGGGCCGATGGTGTGTTCAAGGGCAGGCGCGGCGAGCGGGTGGGTTGGGGCCAGGGCTTCGGCATCCTGTTCGACGACCTGGTGGCGGCGCTGTGCACGCTGGTGGTGATCGCTGTGTGGAGGTGGCTGTGAACGTGGATGCATTGCAGCCCGAGGTGCAGGCGCTGGGCGAACTGCTGCGCGCCCGCGGCCAGCGCCTGGTGGCGGCCGAGAGCTGCACCGGCGGCCTCATCGCGGCCGCCTGCACTGCGGTGGCCGGCTCCAGCGACTGGTTCGAGCGCGGCTTCGTCACCTACAGCAACGAGGCCAAGACTGAGCTGCTCGGCGTGCCGGCCGACACCGTCGCGCGCCATGGCGCGGTGAGCGAGGCGGTGGTACGTGCGATGGCCGCCGGTGCACTGGCGCATGCGCATGCGCAGTGGGCCGTGGCCGTGACCGGCATTGCCGGCCCCGGAGGCGGCTCGCCGGCCAAACCGGTGGGCACGGTGTGGCTGGCCTGGGCGCATGGTGACGAGGTGAACGCCGAGCGCCTGCAGCTGGCGGGCGACCGCAGCGCGGTGCGCCGGCAGACGGTGGAAATCGCCCTGCAGCGCCTGGCCCAGGCACTCAGGCGCTAGAGTCGGCGCGATGAACACCACGCCCTTGTTCCACCTGGCTTTCCCGGTTCACGACCTGGCCGCGGCGCGCGGCTTCTATGGCGGCCTGCTCGGCTGTCCGGAAGGCCGCAGCTCCGAGCGCTGGATCGACTTCGATTTCTACGGCCACCAGATCGTGGCCCACCTGGCGCCGCAGGCCGCGCAGCCCGCGGCCCACAACGCGGTGGACGGCGACCATGTGCCGGTGCCGCACTTCGGCGTGATCCTGTCCATGGCGCAATGGCGTGTGCTGGCCGAGCGCCTGCGCGCGGCCGAGGTGAAATTCATCATCGAGCCGCATGTGCGCTTCGAAGGCCAGGTGGGTGAGCAGGCCACCATGTTCTTCCTCGATCCGTCCGGCAATGCGCTGGAGATCAAGGCCTTCGACGACCTGAGCCAGGTCTTTGCGCATTGAGCGCTTGAGCATGCGAGCGCTGCTGTGCGGCAGTTTCGACGCTGCCGAGCGGGACGATTGGCTGCAAGCGCTGCGCCAGGCGGTGCCGGAGGTGGGCTGGTGCCTGGAGCCGGACCCCGAGGTGGAGGTGGCCGTGGTCGCCAATCCACCGCCGCACCAGTTGCAAGGGTTGCCCCGCCTGCGCCTGATCCAGAGCTTGTGGGCCGGCGTGGACCGGCTGCTCGCCGACCCCACCTTGCCGCCCGATGTACCCATCGCCCGCATGGTGGACCCCGCGATGAGCGCCGCGATGGCACAAACCGCGCTGTGGTCGGTGCTGAGCCTGCACCGCGGCTTCTTCCGCTACGCAGAGCAGCAGCGTTCAGCGCTCTGGCAGCCATTGCCGCAGCGGCGCGCCGACGAGGTCGCGGTGCTGGTGCTGGGCCTGGGCGAGATGGGGCGCCGGACCGCACTGGCCTTGCAGGCGCAGGGTTATGCGGTGCGAGCCTGGCGGCACAGCGGCGGCGCGCATGCCGAGCCCTTCGAGGTGGGCAGCGGGCCGGCGGCGCTGGCGCCGCTGCTGGGCCGCAGCGACATCGTGCTCAATCTGCTGCCGCTCACACCGGCCACCCGCGGGCTGCTGGACCAGGCGTTTTTCGCCGCCCTGCGCCCCGGTGCGGCGCTGGTGAACCTCGCGCGCGGCGCCCATGTGGTCGACGATGACCTGCTGGCCGCTCTGGACGCGCAGCAGGTGGGCCATGCGGTGCTGGACGTGTTCCACACCGAGCCGCTGCCCCCGGAGCACCGCTACTGGCGCCATCCCCGTGTGACGGTGCTGCCGCATGCAGCCGCGCTCACCGATCCGCGCAGTGCGGCGCAAGTGGTGGCGTGCAACCTGCGGGCGCTGCGCGGCGGCGAGCCGCTGCAGCACCTGGTGCAGCGCGAACGCGGCTACTGAAGAAGGTGGCGCCTCACGCCGGCAGCGCCAGCTGCAGGCGCCCGCGCGGGCTGCCGGCCGAGGCGGTGTGCTGCAAGAGCAGCAGCACCAGCCGCTTCAGGCCCTCCCACGGCTCCAGCGGCCAGCCGGGGTGCTTGAGACCCTTCACCAGGCCATCGCAGATCTGCGCGGCTTCCACCAGGTGGGCCAGCGCATGGTCGCTGAAGGCGGGCAGGGCGCGTTCGAACAGCTTTTCCTTCACGCCCCACACCCGCTGCTCGCGCAGTGCCATCGGCAGCGGCTTGCCTTCGTCCATCGCGTCGCGCACCCGCTTGAGCGCGCGGATGTCCTCGGCCAATGTCCAGTGCACCAGCACCGGCGCTTCGCCCTCGGCGCGCAAGCCGTCCAGCATGCGCAGCGCGCGTGCCACCTGGCCGGCCAGCACGGCCTCGCCCAGCTTGAAGACGTCGTAGCGGGCCACGTTCAGCACCGCGGACTCCACCTGCTCGAAGCTCAGCGTGCCTTGCGGGTACAGCAGCGCCAGTTTCTGCAGCTCCTGGTGCGCGGCGAGCAGGTTGCCTTCCACCCGGTCGGCAAAGAAGGCCAGCGTCTGCTGGCCGGCCTCGCCCTCGGCGACGCGCTGGCCCTGGGCGTTCAGCCGCTGCGCGATCCACTGCGGCAAGGCGCGCCGCTCGATGGGGTCGATGCGCACGGTGACGCCGGCCGCGTCCAGCGCGCTGAACCAGGCGCTGGATTGCTGCTGGCGGTCCAGCTTGGGGCACTGCACCAGGGTGACGATGTCGTCGCTCAGTGTTTCGCAATAACGCTGCAGCGCTTCGGAGCCGTCCTTGCCCGGCTTGCCGGACGGGATGCGGATCTCGATCAGCTGGCGGTCGGCAAACAGGCTCATGGCCTGGGCCGCGCCCAACAGCGAACTCCAGTCGAAATGCGCGCCGCTGACGGTGAACACCTTGCGTTCGCTGTAGCCGGCCGCGCGGGCGGCGGCGCGCACCGCATCGCCGGCTTCCTGGGCCAGCAGCGGCTCGTCGCCGAACACGGTGTACACCGGCTTCAGGCCCTTGGCGAGCTGGGCGGCGAGCTGGTCGGAACGCAGTTGCATGGCGGCTGAGCTAGATCCTGGCGGCGGACACGCGGCGCATCACCTGGTTGACGATGTCGCTCTGCATCGCGCGGTAGAGCAGGTTTTCTTCCTGTTCCTTGGCGAGCGCATTGGTCTCGTTGTAGCTCATGTCACGCGACAGCACCAGCTCGTCGGGTGGCAGCAGTTCGCGCCCACCCGGGGTGGTAAGGCGGAAGCGGAAGCGCACGCGCAGCTGCAGTTCGCGCACCTGGCCGGCAGCGGTGGAGGCCACCACGGACTTTTCGCGTGTGTCGGTCAGGGCTTCCAGCACCACCTCGGCCTGGGCTGCATCGTCGGTGACCTTCGCCACGTCGGCCAGCGAGCGGCGCAGCTCGTCGGCCAGCGGCGAGCGGCGCTCGAAACCTTTCAGCGCGATGCTGTGGAAGGACATCTCCGGCGCCTTACGCAGCTGGAAGCCGCAGCCAGCCAGCGCGAGGGCCGGCAGTGCGCGCAGCAGCGCTCGCCGCGTGGGGCATGGATGCTCAGACAACGACATTCACCAGCCGCCCGGGGACCACGATCACCTTCTTCGGGGGCTTGCCTTCGGCGAACTTGGCGAAGTCGGGGCTGGCCAGCGCGGCCGCCTCGATGGCGGCCTTGTCGGCTGCTGCCGGCACGTGGATGGCGCCGCGCAGCTTGCCGTTGACCTGCAGCACCAGCTCGATCTCGTCCTGCACGAGGGCCGCCTCGTCCACCTGCGGCCAGGGCGCGTCCAGGATGTCACCCAGTTCGCCAGCAAAACCGAGCTCCTGCCAGAGTGCATGCGTGATGTGCGGGCAGGCCGGGTACAGCGTACGCAGCAGGATGCCGAAGCCTTCCCGCAACGTGACCGCCGGCGCGGCGGAGCGCTCCAGCTCGTTGAGCATCTTCATGCAGGCCGACACCACGGTGTTGTACTGCATGCGCTCGTAGTCGTGGCTGGCCTGCTTGAGCAGCAGGTGGACCTCGCGCCGCAGCGTCTTGGCCGCCGCCGCATCGCCGCCATTGGCCGCGGCCTGCGCCAGCTTGCTGCCGAAGCCCCACACCCGCTTGAGGAAGCGGTGAGCGCCTTCCACGCCGGCGTCGTTCCACTCCAGCGTCTGCTCCGGCGGCGACGCGAACATCACGAACAGGCGCGCGGTGTCCGCGCCATAACGGTCGATCAGCTCCTGCGGGTCGACGCCGTTGTTCTTGGACTTCGACATCGTCGTCATCTCGTACTCGAGCGGCGTGCCGTCGGCCTTCAGCGTGCCGCCGGTGACCTGGCCGTGCTCGTTGGTGATGACGTTGACCTCGTGCTCCCAGTGGTAGTTCTTGCCCGCGTCGGCCGGCTTGTGGAAGAACGCGCCCTTGAGCACCATGCCCTGCGTCAGCAGCTTCACGAAGGGCTCGTCCACGCTCACCAGCTTCAGGTCGCGCATCACCTTGGTCCAGAAGCGCGCGTACAGCAGGTGCAGGATGGCGTGCTCGATGCCGCCGATGTACTGGTCCATCGGCATCCAGTACTGCGTGCCTTCACCCACCATCCGCTGGTCGTTCTTCGGGTCGCAGTAGCGCATGAAGTACCAGGACGAGTCCACGAAGGTGTCCATGGTGTCGGTCTCGCGCCGCGCCGGCTTGCCGCACTTCGGGCAATCGACCTTCAGGAAGGCCTCGCACTTGTTCAGCGGGTTGCCGGAGCCATCGGGGATCAGGTCTTCCGGCAGCACGACCGGCAGATCCTTTTCCGGCACAGGCACCGAGCCGCAGCTGTCGCAGTGGATGATGGGGATGGGCGTGCCCCAATAGCGCTGGCGGCTCACGCCCCAGTCGCGCAGGCGCCAGGTGGTCTTCTTCTCGCCCAGGCCCATGGCCACCAGGTCGCCGGCCACTGCGTCCACCGCCGCCTTGTAGGCCAGGCGGTCGTACTTGCCGGAATTCACGGTGACGCCGCGCTGCTTGTCGCCGTACCACTGCTGCCAGGCGTCCAGCGAGAAGGTCTCGCCGTCCGCCTGCACCACCTGCTGGATCGGCAGGCCGTACTTCTTGGCGAAGGCGAAGTCGCGTTCGTCGTGCGCGGGCACGCCCATCACGGCGCCGTCGCCATAGCCCATGAGCACGTAGTTGCCGACCCACACTTCCACCGGCTCCCGGGTGAGCGGGTGCGTCACGAACAGGCCCGTGGGCAGGCCTTCCTTGTCCTTGGTGGCGAGCTCTGCCTCGGTGGTGCCACCCTGCTTGCACTGCTCGATGAAGGCGGCCAATTGCGGGTTGTCTTTCGCGGCCTGTGTGGCGATCGGATGCTCCGGCGCCACGGCGCAGAAGGTGACCCCCATGATGGTGTCGGCGCGCGTGGTGAAGACGTAGAGCTTGCCGTCGTTGATCAGCGCACCATCGTCGCCGCGGATGTCATGCGGAAAGGCGAAACGCACGCCCTCGCTCTTGCCGATCCAGTTCTCCTGCATCAGGCGCACACGCTCGGGCCAGCCGGGCAGGTGCTGCTGCACATGCTCCAGCAGCTCCTCGGCGTAGCCGGTGATCTTGAGGTAGTAACCGGGGATCTCGCGCTTTTCGATCACCGCGCCGGAGCGCCAGCCCTTGCCGTCGATCACCTGCTCGTTGGCCAGCACCGTCTGGTCCACCGGGTCCCAGTTGACCACCTGGGTGCGGCGCTCGGCGATGCCGGCTTCCAGCATCTTGAGGAACAGCCACTGGTTCCACTTGTAGTACTCGGGCGAACAGGTGGCGACCTCGCGCGACCAGTCGATGGCCAGGCCCATGGCCTGCATCTGCCCCTTCATGTGGGCGATGTTGTCGTAGGTCCACTTCGCCGGCGGCACCTTGTTCTTCATGGCCGCGTTTTCGGCCGGCAGGCCGAAGGCGTCCCAGCCCATGGGCATGAGCACGTTGTAGCCGTTCATGCGCAGCTGCCGCGTCAACATGTCGTTGATGGTGTAGTTGCGCACGTGCCCCATGTGCAGCTTGCCGCTGGGGTAGGGCAGCATCGAGCAGGCGTAGAACTTCTTTTTCTTCGGGTCTTCGACCACCCGGTAGGCGTCGCGGGCGGCCCAGTGCGCCTGGGCGGCGGATTCGACCTCGGCGGGTGTGTATTTTTCGTTCATGGGCGGCATTCTAAAAGTCGCTGCCCTGCGGGCGCCGCCTTTCGCGGCCGCTGTCAGCGCGGCGTGGTGGCGGCCGGCGGTGCTTCGGTGATGAAGCCGATGCGCGAAAGCCCCGCCTGCTGCACCCAGCCCAGCACCTCGGCCACCCGGCCGTACGGCACGGCACGGTCGGCTCGCAGCTGCACTTCCATCTGCGGGTTGGACTTGCCGGCGGCCTGGATGCGTGCGATGAAGGCGTCCTGCGGCAGCGCGTCCTCGCCCACGAAGAGCTGGCCCTGCGGATCGATGGCCACCGACAGGAACTGCGGCGCGTCGCTGGGCTTCGCCGCCTCGGCCTGCGGCAGGTCGAGCTTGAGGCTGGAGGTCATCAGCGGCGCGGTCACCATGAAGATCACCAGCAGCACCAGCATCACGTCGATCAGCGGCGTCATGTTGATGTCGCTCATCGGCTGCGGGCCGGTGGTGCGTTCGAGGCGACCGAAAGCCATTCCAGCCGCCTTAACGCTGCCCGGCGCGCTCGAGCATCATTTCGCGCAGGTCATGCGCAAAACCTTCGAGTTCGGCCTCGCTGCGGCCCACCCACTTGCCGAACACGTTGTAGGCCAGTACGGCGGGGATCGCCACCGCCAGGCCGGCGGCGGTCATCACCAGCGCCTCGCCCACCGGGCCGGCCACCTTCTCGACCGTGATGCTGCCCGAGCCCGCGATGCTGAGCAGTGCGTGGTAGATGCCCCAGACGGTGCCGAACAGGCCGACGAAGGGCGCGGTGCTGCCGATGGAGGCCAGCAGCACCTGGCCGAACTGCAGGTGGTGCAGCGAGCGGTGCAAGGCATCACGCAGGCGGCGCGTGAGCTGCGATTCCAGGTGGGCGCTGGTCTCCAGCGTGCCGCTGCCCGGCTGGGCCACGGCCGCGGCCACCAGCGGCTGCACGATCTGCTCGCGGTCCAGCTGCACCAGGCGTTCGCGCCCGGCGTCCAGCGACTCCGCGCTCCAGAAGGCGCCCACGGCGCGTTCGATGTCGCGGCCCGCGCGCTGCAGCACCCAGGCCTTCCACAGGATCACCACCCAGGCGCTGATCGACATGGCCAGCAGCAGCAGGGCCACCGTGCGGCCAATGGCGTCACTGCCGGACCAGAAATGGGCAAAACCGTCCATGCGATGGCGGGCTCTACAGCCCGAGAAGGTCGTTCATGCCGTACAGGCCGGGTGGCTGGCCGGCGAGGAAGCGCGCGGCACGCAGGCTGCCCTGGGCGTAGATCGCGCGGCTGGAGCTCTTGTGCGCGATCTCGATGCGCTCGCCCGTGCCGGCGAACAGCACGGTGTGGTCGCCCACGATGTCGCCGCCGCGCACGGTGGCAAAACCGATGGTGGACGGATCGCGTTCGCCGGTGACACCTTCGCGCCCGTAGACCGCGCAGGCCTGCAGGTCCCGGCCGAGTTCCTGGGCGATCACCTCGCCCATCGCCAGTGCGGTGCCGCTGGGTGCGTCCACCTTGTGGCGATGGTGCGCCTCGATGATCTCGATGTCATAACCCTGCGCCAGCGCCTTGGCGGCGGTCTGCAGCAGCTTGAGCACCACGTTCACGCCCACGCTCATGTTGGGCGACATGAAGACCGCCACCTCGCCGGCCGCAGCGGCGATCGCCGCCTTCTGGGTGTCGCTGAAGCCGGTGGTGCCGATCACGGCTTTCACGCCGAGCTCGCGGCACACCGCCAGGTGCGCCAGCGTGCCCTCCGGGCGGGTGAAGTCGATCAGCACCTGGGCTGGCCCCAAGCCGGCGCGCAGGTCGCTGGTGATCGCCACACCGGTGCTGCGGCCGCAGAACGCTCCCGCGTCCTGCCCGAGCGACGCACTGCCCGCCGTGTCCAGCGCGGCAGCCAGCGAACAATCGTCGGACTGCAGTACCGCGTCGATCAGCATGCGGCCCATGCGCCCGGAGGCGCCCGCGATGGCGACCGCCAGCGTCACGGCGCGGCTTCCAGCGGCGGGTAGGGGCGGTTGGGCCCGCTGGGCTGCGCTGCCGAGGCAGCGGTGTCGGGAGCCGCCACCGGGGGCGGCAGGGCCTTGCGCTGGTCTTCGGTGAGCTCCAGCGCCGGCGGGTTGCCGCGCGGCAGGTCCTTGCTGCGGGTGATGGAGGCCACGAACTCCTTTTCACTCGGCACTTCGGGGGCTTCCACCGACTTCAGCTGCTCACCGTCGAACAGCGCCACGATGCGGCGCTCCTGTGGCTCGGTGCCCTGGCGCTTGATGGTGAACACATAGTCCCAGCGGTCGGCGTGGAAGATGTCGGTGACCAGCGGCGAGCCGAGGATGTCGCGCACCTGCACGCGCGACATGCCCGGCTTCACCTGCGCCAGCTGCTCCTTGGTGACCACGTTGCCCTGCACGATCTCCACCCGGTAGGGCGTGATCACGCCGAGGATGCTGTCGGTGGACTGGAAGTAGGAAGCACAGCCGGCCAGCGAGGCGAGCCCCAGAAGCGCGGCCGCGGTGAGCGGGCCGGAAGCGTTGATGCGTTGTGGCATAGGGCGTTGGGACTATGATCGAACGATTCTATCCGGCCGCTTCTGCGCAACCGGTGCTTGCCAGACCCTTCATCATGCCCGTGCGCCCTCCGCATTCCGCCCCGGCCACCCACGCCGACGACCTCAAGAGCAGTGGCCTGAAGGCCACGCTGCCCCGCATCAAGATCCTGGAGGTCTTCCAGAAGGCGGAGCAGCGGCACATGACCGCGGAAGACGTGTTCAAGGCGCTGCTGCAGGAAAACTCCGACATCGGCCTGGCCACGGTGTATCGCGTGCTGATGCAGTTCGAGCAGGCCGGGTTGCTGACCCGCAGCCACTTCGAATCGGGCAAGTCGGTGTTCGAGCTCAACGAGGGCCAGCACCACGACCACCTGGTGTGCCTGACCTGCGGGCGCGTCGAGGAGTTCTACGACCCGGAGATCGAGAAGCGCCAGCGGGCCATCGCACAAAGCCGTGGCTTCGAGCTGCACGACCACGCGCTGTCGCTCTATGCGGCGTGCAACAAGAAGGACTGCGTCCACCGGCCGAAATGAAGCCCCCGCGTGCGGAGTACCGCCCGCACCCCCCGAGGGGGCCAGCGCGAGCTTGGGAGCGGCCCGGCGCTCGGGCTGGCGGCCGTTATTCGGTGCCGCGCTCCATCGCGCGCTGGTGGCGCTGGATGAATTCGTTGTAGGTGTCGATGCCGCGCAGCTGCAGGATGGTGTTGCGCACCGCGGCTTCCACCAGCACCGCGAGGTTGCGGCCGGCGTCCACGGCGATCACCACCTTGCGCACCGGCATGCCGAGGATGTCCTCGTACAGCGGCTCGTAGGGCAGGCGCTCGAACTCGCGCTCCATCGTCTCCTTGCGCACCAGGTGCACGATGAGCTTCAGGCGCATCTTCCGGCGCACGGCCGTCTCACCGAAGATCGCCTTGATGTCCAGCAGGCCGATGCCGCGTACTTCCAGCAGGTTCATCAGCAGCTCGGGGCAGCGGCCTTCGAGCGCGGTCTGCGAGATGCGGTAGAGGTCCACCGCGTCGTCGGCCACCAGGCCGTGGCCGCGCGAGATCAGCTCCAGCCCCAGCTCGCTCTTGCCCAGGCCGGATTCGCCGGTGAGCAGCACGCCCAGGCCGAGGATGTCCATGAACACGCCATGGCGGGTGGTGCGGTCGGCAAACAGCAGGCTCAGGTAATCGCGCACCACGTCGATCACATGGCCGGCGGACTCGGCGGTGACGAACAGCGGGATGTCGGCCCGGTCGCAGATCGCCACCAGGCGGTCGGGCGGGGTCTGCTTGTCCGCCACGATGATCACCGGCGGCTCCAGCGCGACGATGCGCGAGATGCGGCGCTCCTGGTCGTCGTGCGAATCGCGGCTCAGGTAGGCCACTTCGCGCTGGCCCACGATCTGCACCCGGTAGGGGTGGATGTAGTTGAGGTAGCCCACCAGGTCGGCCGAGGAGCGGGCCTCGCGCACCGCGGCTTCGTCGAAGCGGCGCTCAGGATGGGCATGCCCGGCGATCCATTCCCAGCGCAAGGCGGGGCGGTGCGCCTCGAACAGCGCCTCCGCACTGATCGAAGTGGGTTTCATGTGAGCCCCCGGCCGTCTGGCGGCCGCCCCCCGTGGGGGATCGAATCACGGCCGGGCAACCGGTCCGTGATCCGCTCGTCTTTCACCATCGCCCCTGGCCGCTGCGCGGCCTGTCCCCGAGGGCACGTGGGACTCATGCGACGGATTTCAGCGGTTCCCAATCGGAGATCAGCTTGTGCAGGGTGGCCGCGTCGGGTTCGGTCTTCAGGCGCTCGCGCAGCTCGCGGTCCGACAGCAGCTCGGCGATCTCGGACAGGATTTCCAGGTGGCGCTGGGTGGCCGCCTCGGGCACCAGCAAAAAGATCAGCAGGCTGACCGGTTCGTCGTCGGGTGCGTCGAAGGGAATCGGCTGCTGCACGCGCAGCACCGCCGCCAGCGGATTCTTCAGGCCCTTGATGCGGCCGTGCGGAATGGCCACGCCATGCCCCAGGCCGGTGGAGCCCAGGCGCTCCCGCGCGAAGAGGTTGTCCGAGACGGTGGCGCGGGCGATCGTGTGCTGGTTCTCGAACAGCAGGCCTGCATGCTCGAACGCTCGTTTCTTGCTGGTCGCGTCCACGTTCACCAGCACGTTGCTGGCAGGCAGGATGGCGGCGAGACGGTTCATGGATCGGTTTCCCCCGCATCGCTGGTGCCCTGTTGGGGCGCCACGACCGGAAACGAACAAGGGAACAGATTATAGGAATACCCCCATTGGGGGGAAGCGTGCACGATCCTGCAAACAGGGTGTGTTGCGGGATGGCTGCACGCGTGCACAACGGGAAGCTGTGCATTTCGGCATACAAAAAAGCGGCCCGAAGGCCGCTCTTGTCGAGATGCAATGCCGTGTTTCAGACGGTGCTGGCGTCGATGCGCTTGGCGGTGGCGTGGTGGTGGTCCTGCACACGGTCCTTGTGGCGGCAGACCTGGCGGTCCAGCTTGTCCATCAACTGGTCGATGGCGGCGTACAGATCCTCATGGGACTGTTCCACGAAGATGTCCCTGCCCTTGACGTGCAAAGTGACTTCCGCGCGCTGGCGTCGTTCCTTCTCCTTGAGCTTCTCCACTGTCAGCAGAACGTTGATGTCGACCACCTGCTCGAAGTGACGCGTGACGCGGTCTAGCTTGGTGACCACGTACTCGCGCAGGGCCGGGGTGACTTCCAGGTGATGTCCGCTGATCGTCAGGTTCATCAGGTCCTCCTTTCGGGACGTTGAGGGAGACGGAAGAGACAAGAAGGAATGCAGGGGAAGAAGAGGCGGGGAAGGGGAAGAAGGGGTGCGAAGGCGAGGCTTGCAGGTAGCGGTGGACCGCAGTCCGTTGGAACCAGCGTACCCCGATCGGCCCGAGGTGACAAGCCGATGCCGCAGTGGATCGCTGGTGCTTTTGATTTGCCCTGGCGGCAATGCGAATTCCTGCGTGAAACCGTCCGAAAAGGCCTCGCTCCCAGCGCCGGCGCACAGCCATAGCGCGGCCCAATGAGACATAATTCTGCGATTCCATTTTTGGAGTTCGTCTTGGACCAGAGTCACCCTCGGTGACCGTCCGCTCCAGCGCGTGATGCCCGCCATCACTGCGGCGGGGTGAGGCGGTTCACCGGCACACCATCACCCCACACCCCACCAGGTAGCCCACGCGGTCAGCGTGCCAGGCAGCCCGGCGTTGGAGACAGCATGCTCAACGTGTTCACCCTGGACAACGGCCGCCTCTCGGGCCGCCCGCTCCAGGACGACGATCTGGACAATCCCGACGCGCTGGCCGATGTGCGGCCGGTCTGGGTGGACCTCGAATCCCCGTCGGCCGCCGAAAAGCGCTGGATCGCCAGCCGCTTCGGGCTCACGATTCCCGACGACATCGTCGACGACGACCTGGAAGAGTCCGCCCGCTTCTACGAGGAAGACAACGGCGAGTTGCACATCCGCTCGGACTTCCTCATCGACGACGACATCACGCCGCGCAACGTGCGAGTGGCCTTCATCCTGCACAACAAGGTGCTGTTCTCGATCCACGACGAGGACCTGCCGGTGTTCCGGCTGCTGCGCCTGCGGGCGCGCCGCATCCCGGCCCTGATCGAGGACGCGAAGGACGTGCTGCTCAAGCTCTACGACGCCGACGCGGAGTACTCGGCCGATGCGCTGGAAGGCATCTACGACGCGCTGGAAAAGGTGAGCGAGCAGGTGCTCAAGCAGCAGGTCTCCGACCAGGAAGCCGGGGCCGTGCTGTCGGCCGTGGCCAAGGAGGAGGACCTGAATGGCCGCATCCGCCGCAACGTGATGGACACCCGCCGCGCGGTGAGCTTCATGATGCGCAGCCGCATGCTCAACGCCGAGCAGTTCGAGGAGGCGCGGCAGATCCTGCGCGACATCGACTCGCTCGACTCGCACACCGCGTTCCTGTTCGACAAGATCAACTTCCTGATGGACGCCACCGTCGGCTTCATCAACATCAACCAGAACAAGATCATCAAGATCTTCTCGGTGGCCTCGGTGGCGCTGCTGCCGCCCACCCTGATCGCCAGCATCTACGGCATGAACTTCAAGGGCATCCCGGAGCTGGACTGGGCCCTGGGCTACCCGTATGCGCTGGGCCTGATGGTGGTGTCGATCGCGGCACCGTTCATCTACTTCCGGCGCAAGGGGTGGCTGCGGTGATAGCCGGCCTGCGTGCAATCACGCTCGACCTGGACGACACGCTGTGGCCGATCGAACCCGCCATCGCGCGCGCCGAAATCGCGCTGCACGACTGGCTGGCGCGCCATGCGCCGGCGGTGGTGCAGCGGTATGACCGCATCGCGCTGCGGGCACTGCGCGACCGCGTCGCCGAGCAGCGGCCCGACTGGGCGCACGACTTCACCCGCATCCGCCATCACAGCATCGGGCTGGCGCTGGCCGACTGCGGCCATGACCCGGCGCTGGCGGATGCTGCCTTCGAGGCCTTCTTCGCTGCCCGCAACGAGCTTCTGCTGTACGAGGAAGTGGAGGCCGCCCTCACGGCGCTGGCCACGCACTATCCGTTGATGGCGCTGACCAATGGCAATGCCGATCTGCGCCTGGCCGGCGTGGCACAGCACTTCGTCGGCTCGGTGTCGGCACGCGAGTTCGGTGTGGGCAAGCCCGACCCACGCATCTTCCATGAAGCGTGCCGCCGGCTGGGCGTGGCGCCGCATGAGGTGCTGCATGTGGGTGACGACTGGATGCTGGACGTTGAGGGCGCCCGCGCCGCCGGCCTGCATGCCGCCTGGCTGTGCCGCACGCCCGCCGCGGCAGTGCG
Organism: Ideonella sp. BN130291; assembly: GCF_036231905.1. Taxonomy (NCBI): domain Bacteria; kingdom Pseudomonadati; phylum Pseudomonadota; class Betaproteobacteria; order Burkholderiales; family Sphaerotilaceae; genus Ideonella; species Ideonella sp. BN130291. Next base: position 154,085 of record NZ_JAZARE010000009.1, read on the forward strand.
CGATGCCGAGGTGTGGACGATTGCGCACCTGGGTGAGCTGGTGGATCGGCTCGTTCCGTCGGTAACGAATTGAACGCGCTGGACGCGTGAGCTTGTTGACAAAGGCAGCGCCGACTCCTGCCGTTGGAGGATGTGTTTTTCGGCGGCACCCCCTAGAGTGAACTCATGCGGGAACGGAGGCTTGTCCCGCGAGGAGAAGTGCTCATGGACCGTCGTCACACCTACACCGTCACCCGCGAAGCGACCCAGCGCCTGCGCTGGCGCGTGGTCGGGGCCCTGGCCGCGCTGGCCATCGGCAGCCTGGTCGCCTGGAAGCCGGCGCATGCGCAGTTCCACGCCGCGCCCACGCCGGTGCAGGTGGCCACGGCGGCCCTGTCCGATGCGGACACGGACCGCAGCTACCGGCGCGACGGGGCGCGCCATCTGTACGCCAGCTACCCGCAGCACATCCACAAGGGCAAGCTGCCGCCGCTGATGTACGCCGTGGCCATCACCGAGACCGAGATCGACGAAAACGGCCACGTGGTCAACGCCGTGATGGTGCGCGAACCCGCGGCCGCCAAGGAAGTGTCGCCCTGGGTGCTGGACATGATCCGCAAGGCCGCGCCGTATCCCAAGCCCGCCAGGATGGGTCGCGTGAAGTACACCGACATCTGGCTGGTGGACAAGAGCGGCAAGTTCCAGCTCGACACGCTGACCGAGGGTCAGCGCTGATCAGGGCTTGCGCAGCGTGAACTGCACGACGTCGGTGTTGCCGGCGTCGAAGGCGGCTTCGCAGTAGGCGAGGTAGAACGACCAGATGCGCAGGAAGCGGGTGTCGAAGCCCAGCTCGCGCACCGCGGCCTCGCGCGCCGTGAACCGCTGGCGCCAGCGCCGCAGTGTTTCGGCGTAGTCGCCGCCGAACGCGAGCTCGTTCACGACCTCCAGGCCGGCTTTCAGAGCCTGCTCACGAAACGCGGTGCGGCTGGGTAGCAGGCCACCCGGGAAGATGTACTGCTGGATGAAGTCGCTGCCCCCTACATAGCGCTCGAACAGGTCGTCGCGGATCGTGATGGTCTGGATGCAGGCATGCCCGCCGGGCTTGAGCTGGTGCTGCAGCAGGTTGAAGAACTGCGGCCAGTACGCCCGCCCGACGGCCTCGAACATCTCCACCGACACGATCGCGTCGTAGGGCCCGTCGTCCACATCGCGGTAGTCCTGCAGCCGCAGGTCCACCTGTTGCGCCACGCCGGCCTCGTGCAGGCGCTGGCGTGCGAAGGCCAGTTGCTCGGTGGACAAGGTGACACCGGTGACCCGGGCTTCCAACGCCAGGGCGGCACATTCGGCCAGCGCGCCCCAGCCGCAGCCCAGCTCCAGCAGGCGTCCGCCGCGCGGCAGCCGGCATTCGGCCAGCGCCCGCTGCCATTTGGCCAGCTGCGCCTGCTCCAGCGGCTGGCCGGTGTCGCCGTTGAACCAGGCGCTCGAATAGCTCATGCCGCCGTCCAGCCACAGCTGGTAGAAGGCATTGCCCAGGTCGTAGTGCGCGTGCACATTGCGCCGGCTGCCCGCGCGCGAGTTGCGGTTCAGCAGATGCCGCCCGCGGTGCAGCAGGCGACCCCACCAGCGGCCATAGACCAGGCCTTCCAGGGTGTCCCGGTTGGTGACGAACAGGCGCAGCAGGGCGCTGAGGTCGGGTGTGCTCCAGTCGCCCGCGATGAAGGATTCGGCGAAGCCGATATCGCCGGATGCAAGCGCCGCGGCGCAGACGTTCCAGTTGTGCAATCGGATGCTGGCACGCAGCCCCGGCTGCCTGCGCCCGCCAAGACACAGCTGTTGCCCGCCGGGCAGCTCGACCGCCAGGCTGCCGTGCGGCAGCTCGTTCATCAGCCGCAGGACATGGCGGGCCCCGGCCGGTGCGCCGGCCAGGGCGGCGGAAGTGGCGGAGGATGTGGCGGAGGATGTGGCGGAGGATGTGGCGGAAGTGGCAGGGATGTCGGCAGCGTGGGTCGTCATCATCGGGACACCGGGGCATCGGGTGGTGGCGGTTTGGAAAACCAGCGCACGCGCCGGGTCCACAGCTGCAGCGCCTGCCAGTGGATGCGGACGATCACGCCCAGCGTCATCCACGGCATGCGCCAGAACGCGGCCCGCACGCGGCTGGCGGTCAGCGGCTGCAGGCTGCCGCTGATGCTGGTGCTCAGCAGCAGGCCTTGCATGTCGTGGTGGTCGATACGCACCACGCTGCGCGCTGGATGCGCTGCGTTGCCGGCCCGGCCGGCGCGCATGAAGCGGAAACGGTAGTGGCCTTCGACCCTGCAGAACGGCGACACATGGAAGACCTTCGCCGCCCGCAGCTCGGCGCCAAAGGCCAGCTGCGGCCCGGTGAGCAGGTAGCAGTGGCGCTCGCCGAAGGTGTTGTTCACCTCCACCACGATGGCCGCCAGGCTGTCGTCGGCGCGGTGGCAGTACCAGAAGCTCACCGGCTTGAAGGCATACCCCAGCACCCTGGGATAGCACTGCAGCCACACCTCGCCGCCGGCGTCGGCGATGCCTTCATCGCGCAGCAGCCGGTCGATCCAGGCCAGGCAGTCGGTGCCGCCGTCGCCGTGGTCGGCGTCGTGGAAGCTGACCAGGCCGAAGCGGTTGCGCGGCAGGCCCGGCACGCCCTGCGGGCGCAGGCTGCGCAGCGGCAGCAGTACGAAATAGCCGGGATACGCAAAACGGTGCTCCACCGGCCGCAGCCGGTGATGGCGCACGCTGCCGATGCCAAGCAGCGGCTGGGCGGCCGCGATGCAGCCACCGGGCGGGTGGAGCTCGCTCATGCGGCCCGGGCCGGTGCCTGCGACTCGCGCTGCAGCAGTGCCTCGGCCACCATCAGGCCGGAGCGCAAGCCGTCCTCGTGGAAGCCGTAGCGTGTCCAGGCGCCGCAGTACCAGAGGCCGCCCACCCCCTGCACGGTGTGCAGCTGGCGCTGGGCCGCGATGGCGGCCGCGTCGAACACCGGGTGCTCGTAGGCGTATTCGCCCAGCACGCAGCCGGGCCGTGGCTCGCGCACCGGGTTGAGCGACACGATCACCGGCGTGCGCCAGGGCAGCGGCTGCAGGCGGTTGATCAGGTAGTGCAGGCACACGCCGGCCTCTTCGCGGGCCGTGCTGGCCGCCCGTTCGTAGTTCCAGGCGGCCCAGGCCAGGCGCCGGCGCGGCAGCAGGGTGCTGTCGGTGTGCAGCACCGCCCGGTTGGGGTGGTAGCGCACGGCGCCCAGCAGCGCGCGCTCGCCCGCCGACGCGTCGGGCAGCAGCGCCAGGCTCTGGTCGCTGTGGCAGGCCAGCACCACGTCGTCGAAGTCCTCGCTGCGGCCATCAGTGTGCACGCGCACGCCCCCCTGCGCCAGCCGTTCCACCCGGCGCACCGGTGTGTTCAGGCGGGTGTCGGGCAGCCGGCTCACCAGTGCCTGCACGTACTGTCGCGAGCCGCCCTGCACGGTGTGCCATGGCGGCCGGCCGTTCACCTGCAACAGGCCGTGGTTGTGGCAAAAGCGGATCAGCGTGCCGATCGGGAAGTGCAGCATCTGTTCCGTCGGGCAGGACCAGATGCTCGCGACCATCGGTAAGAAGTACCCCTCGCGGAATTCTTTGCTGAAGCGATGGTCTTGCAGGAAGTCGCCGATCGGCATCTGCAGGCGGGCCTCCTGCTCCGCTTGTGCCAGCGCCGTGGCCAGCCGGTTGAAGCGCAGCAGGTCGGCCAGCATGCGCCAGAAGCCTGGCCGCAACAGGTTGCGGCGCTGGGCGAACACACTGTTGAGGGTGCTGCCGCTCCACTCCAGGCCGCCCGCCTGGACCGAGAACGACATGTCGGAGGGCGCGGTGCGGACCGCCAGGCTGCCGAACAGCCGGATCAGCTCGGGATAGGTGCGTTCGTTGAACACCAGGAAGCCGGTGTCCACGCCGTGCGTCTGCCCCTCAAGGGTGATGTCCACCGTGTGGGCGTGGCCGCCGAAATGCCGGCCGGCCTCGTAGACGGTGACCCGTGCGTGGGGCGCCAGCGCATGGGCAGCGCCCAGGCCCGCCACGCCGGAGCCGACGATGGCGACCGTGCGGGCGGCCACCTCAAAACCCCCGCGCGCATGAAAAAGGGGTACCGCCTCTGGCGGTACCCCGGGTCATAAAGAAAGCTACGCAGCGCCCCTGAGCGAAGGAGGGAGGGAGGGAGGAGGAGGAGAAGCGCTCCGGGATTTCAGCCAGTGAACCTGGAAGGCTGCGCAGCGAGTAATCAGTCGGGCCCTCCGCCCGCAATGCAACACAGGCAAAAGCCGTGCCGCATGCCGGTCTGACCTGCGGGCCTCGCTCGAGTTCCACGGCTTTGCAACGAATCGTCGCAGAGCCCTTGCCCAGGACGCTGGTGTGCTGGAAGTCCGTCTGGCGCATGCCGATCTCCCTGGTGTGTGCTTGTTGTACGCGCTCGCGGGCCGGCCGGATGCGCACCCCGGACCGGCGGTTGCCACATGCGGGTATGTGCGCTTGTCATATCGCATTGGAAAGCGCCACCTAGAATACCGGGTTGCGCCTGCAAGGAAATTTATGCTCTATCCCGAACTCTTCAAACAGCTGGAAGCCGTGCGTTGGAACATGGACAAGGACATTCCTTGGGCCCAGTTCGATGCGAGCAAGCTCTCGGAGGAACAGGCACAGACCATCAAGATGAACGCCATCACCGAGTGGGCGGCGCTGCCGGCCACCGAGATGTTCCTGCGCGACAACAAGGACGACAGCGACTTCTCCGCCTTCATGAGCGTGTGGTTCTTCGAGGAGCAGAAACACTCGCTGGTGCTCATGGAGTACCTGCGCCGCTTCCGGCCCGACCTGGTGCCCACCGAAGCCGAGCTGCACGAAGTGCGCTTCGAATTCGACCCGGCGCCCGCGCTCGAGACCCTGATGCTGCACTTCTGCGGCGAGATCCGGTTGAACCACTGGTACCGGCGCGCGGCCGAATGGCACACCGAGCCGGTGATCAAGGCGATCTACGAAACCCTGGCCCGCGACGAGGCCCGCCATGGCGGCGCCTACCTGCGCTACATGAAGCGCGCGATGCAGAAGTTCGGCGACGAGGCCAAGGCGGCGTTCGCCAAGGTGGGCGTGCTGATGGCCAGCGCCCGCCGCACGGCGCAGGCGCTGCACCCCACCAACCTGCACGTGAACGAGAAGCTCTTCCCGCGCGACACCATCCAGAGCCGCCTGCCCGACCCGAGCTGGCTGGAAGAGTGGCTGGACAAGCAGATCCAGTTCGACGCCGTGTGGGAGAACAAGGTCGTCGAACGCATCCTGCACAACATGAGCCTGCTGATGGAACGCAGCTTCGCCAGCGTGCAGGAGCTCAACCGCTTCCGCAAGGAAGTGACGCAGCGCCTGGCCGCTGCGGCCGGCGGCACCCCGGGCGCGCAGCCCGTTTGAGCCCCAACCCGTCGCTGGCCTGGCTGCTGCTGGTGGCCGCTGGCGTGTTCGAGGTGGCCTGGGCGCTGGGCCTGAAGACCACCGACGGCTTCACCCGCCCGCTGCCCACCGTGTTGACGCTGGCCGCCATGGGCGCCAGCGTCGGCCTGCTCGGCCTGGCGGTGAAGCAGCTGCCGATCAGCACCGCCTACGCGGTGTGGACCGGCATCGGCGCGGTCGGCACCGCGCTGCTGGGCGTGTGGTGGCTGGGCGAGGCGATGACACCGCTGAAGGCCGCGAGCCTGGCGCTGATCACGCTGGGGCTGGTCGGCCTCAAACTCGGCTGAAGCGCCCCCGGCAAAGCGCGTCAGGCAGCGCGGCGGCGCAGCTGCACCAGCGCAGCAAAGCTCGCGATGCCCACCACCATGGCAAACAGGAACAGCGGGCTGGCCAGGTCGCGCACCGCCATCAGCGCATCGTGCGCCACCCATTCGGGGAACATGGCGAGCACGTCCGTGATGTGCTCACCGTTCTTGCCGATCCTGACCTCCATGTCGGGCTCCTGGTTCTTCACATGCAGCAGGGCCTGGCCGGCGTGTTGCACCAGCGCGCCCAGGGTGTCGCCTACCACGGTGATGCCGTAGAGCTTGTCGAGCACCAGGCCGCCAATGCCCGCCGTGGCCACGACCACGGGCACGCCCCAGCGCTTCAAAGCCGCCGACGCGACCATCGGCACGAGCAGCAGCGGCGCGATCCACAGCGTGGCCAGGCACAGCCCGAACAGCAGGCGGGCAAAGCCCGCGAGGCCGGTGGCAGCAAGCACGCCCCAGGACATGTGGGCCCAGGCGCCCGGGCCGAGCACCACACCCACGAGTGCGACGCCCACCACCAGGCTGGACACGAAGCCCACGCACACCGCCAGCAGCGGCACCAGCAGGCCATGCATCACCAGGGTGGCCCCCACGCTGGCGGAGTGGCTCACCGGCAGCGAGGACCAGAACTCGATGGACCGGTCCTGCGTGTCGCGTCGTGCCAGGCCGGGCAGCTGCAAGGCCATGGCGATCCACACGATGGACGACACCAGCCCCGTCACCGCGGCCATGGCAATCGCCATGATCATCGTCGGCTCCTTGGGGTCGGCCTGCACGCCCGGCGCAAACAGGATGGTGAGCAGCAGCAGCAGGGGCGGCACGCCCATCAGCACCAGGTAGCCGCGGCGGTGCTGCATCCATTCGCGGCGCAGCAGGGTCGGGAATCGGGATGTCATCGTGATCTCCTTGTCAGACCGTGCGATTGAGTTCGGGTGCCCGCGTGAGCGCCACGAACAGGTCCACCAGGTTGGGGCGGAAGCGCTGGCCTAGCTGGGCCACATGCTCCGGGGGCGGGCCGTCGAACAGCGCGGCCGACTGGCCGCCCTGCCGGTATCGCAGCAGCGGATGCGCCGCGGCCACCTGCTCGGCCAGGGCCGCGTCGTGGCTCAACGCGACGAAGCGACGGTCAATCTCCTCCAGGCTGATGTTCAGCACCATGCGGCCCTCGTTGAGCATCATCACGTCGGAGAGCAGGGCCTCGATCTCCTCGATCTGGTGGGTGGAGATCAGCACGCTGCGCTCGCCGTCGCACCATTCGTCGATCAACATCTCGTAGAAGGCCTTGCGCGACAGCACGTCCAGCCCGAGCGTGGGCTCGTCCAGGATCATGAGCCGGGCGTCGATCGCCGCCACCAGCGCCAGGTGGGTCTGCACCACCATGCCCTTGGACAGCGACTTCACCTTGTCATTGAGGGTGACGCTGGTGCGTGAAAGCAGCGTGCGGGCGCGCTCTGCGGAAAAGCGCGGATGCAGCCCGCTCATCAGGCTGATGAGTTCATGCACACGCGCCCAGCGCGGCAGCACCGCCACGTCGGGGATGTAGCACAACGATTCCAGCAGCTTCTCGCGCTCGCGCATCGGGTCCAGCCCCAGCACCCGCAGCTGGCCGTCGCCGGCCTTCAGGCCCACCAGCGCCTTCATCAGGGAGGTCTTGCCCGCGCCGTTGTGGCCCAGCAGCCCCACCACGCGGCCCTTGGGCACCGTGAAGCTCAAGCCATCCACGGCGGTCTTGCTGCCGTAGCGCAGCGTGAGGTCGCGTGCTTCGATGAGGGTGTCCATTCAAGCCTCCCAATCCAGGTCATTCGGTGTGATGCCCAGCCGCTTCAGGCGCGCGGCCAGTTGCGGCCATTCTTCCTGCAGGAAGCGCTCGCGTTCGCTTTTTCGCAGGCGCTGGCGGGCGCCGGACTGCACGTACATGCCAATGCCGCGCCGGCTTTCCACCAGGCCGTCGTCCACCAGGGACTGCAGCGCCCGGCTCACCGTGAGCGGGTTGATCAGGTAGCGGCTGGCCAGCGCGCGCACGGAGGGCATCGCTTCGCCCTCGGGCGGCTCCCCGTCCAGCAGCTGCGCCGCCAGGCGGTCCGCCAGCTGCCGGTAGATGGGCAGGGTATCGCTCCAGGTGTGCATGGGTCGATCCGAGTGGTGTGTTGCTGATGTAGCACACCATAGCGGTGAGCCCGCCGTTCCCGAAGCGGCAGGCGATGAACTGCAGCCTGGGCGGGATGAGACGGAAAGCGGCCGGACAGGCCGCTCAGGGCTTCCTGGCTGTCGGTTTGCGCTGAATTTGGAACTGTTTGCGCTTAAGCTTGAATTCGCCGTCGACCTCGGCGCGTGCCCCCTAGGGGCCGGTCAGAGACCACAGCTTCCAGCCGCCGCGGTCCGCCTACGCCCCGCCAACCGCTGCGGCTACGTTCGGGCCAAGTTCTATACCGTCAGATCTGGAAGTACTTCAGCAGGGAGCGAGTTACGAAATGGTGTTTCCTACGGAGAGGCTTATCTGGGAGCATGCCGAGACGAGGGTGAAGCAATTTGACTACTGCGCGGCGACCAAGCTACAGGAGCGTCGAGCCATAGGTTCAGGTGGCCGCCAGCAGCTTGGCGCAGTTCAGTCGAACGACAAAGTGGCATCTAGGCAAGGCACGGGAGAAACCCGCTCTCTGTCATTTCAGCTGCCTGATGCGTTCTTGTAGGGCTAGCGCCATAGGCATGTTCTTGGCAGCCAGTGCCGCCGCAATTTCGACGAGCCCCTGCCGCGCAACTGGTTCTCGCGACAGCGCCTGTGCGTCCGCACCTAGCGCAACCGCGACCAGCTCCAATAGCGCGTCCCCCGTGTCATCTCGACGCCAGCCACCTTCCCGTTCGCCCGTCGTGAGCATGGCGGCGATCCAAGCAATGCCGTCGAGTCGGATTGGGGCGCCGAAATTTGATGCCAGGAAGTAGGAGAACCTGGTGAGGTTCTCGTCGTCGCGAGTCAGGTGCGCTTCGGCCCAGCGTTTGTAGACGTCCTTCATCCGCAGAGCTGCACCTGCATCAAGCTTGCAGAGAGTCTCTTCGTTTCCAAAGCCAAGCAAGTCACCAATCAGGCGCTCGCCGTGGAACCAGAGGCGAGGTAGAGACCAGTTGGCTGCAAGCCCATATTCCGCCATGCCGCGCCACACAGTCTCAAAGCGAGTCGGATCTGAGCCTTGTCCCAGGAGCAAAAAGAAGCTACTTATGAAGTGGCGCAGCGCGTAGTGCGCGGCTGGCCCGTGATTGAGAACTGGCTCCCAGACCTCGCGGTTGTCAGTGGCCGAGGCCGTGGTGGACAACGCCGCGAGTTTTTGGAGGACGTTGTATCCGAGGTTCTGGCTGGGCAAGTCGTATTCGCCGCGGTCTTCTCGGCGCGCCTTGGCGCGTGTGGCGTCGTAGTTCCAGATGCGGGTCGTCAGGCGCGCATCCAGCTTGAGGTCGCCGGTGCCAGCGCCCGCGATGAGCCAGTTGAAGAGGATGTCGAGGATTTGACTGTCAAGTGGTAGCCCTCGATCACGCTTCGGCTTCCCGAGCCACTTACGATCTCCGGCCTTGTACTTGCGCACCCTGCTTCGATAGTCCAGCCGTTTGAGGCCAGCGACGACGCGGTCGAGATCGAGTTGCTCCGGGTTCGTACAGGAGTCTCGGAGAGGTAGCCGCCGCAGTCTCGCCAACCATCGCGACCAAATCCGCTCATCACGTTCGTCATCGCCATGCTTTGGAGTAAGCATGCTCAAGCCTGCCCAGAGCAAACCCACGCGCAGCAGTCTCCACCACGCGGTGCCAAGCTGCTCCCGATGGGCGTAGGCGATATCAACGACGACGGTGGCCGCGTACAGGTCACCGCTCGTCAGTAGCCGCAGGACGGCGCTTTCCCATTCTTCGGCCCCGGAACCATCACCATTCGCAAGCCACAGGCGCATGACCGCGTGTGTCACGAATTTCAGTTCGTCATAACGAATCCCATTTCGCCGCTCGCGAAGAGCTTTCGCCGTGGACGCGACCTCTGCTATCCCAGCCCGTACGACTTCGTAGGCGCGCTTCTGAGCCTCTGGGTTGCCGGTCAGCCAATCGCTTCCAAGGGCGACGAGGGTGCCAGCCGTAGCGAAGCGGCATCTCAGCTTTGCGCTCTTGTCATCATCGTCAGTTTCAGCGTCGCACCCCTTGAAGCAGCTGGAAGAGGTAGGCGGCTTCCCCGTCGGCCAGCTGCGTTCCGCGTCGAAGCAATTGTTCGCACTGATTCGGAACCAGAACATGCTGGATGGATGGAGCGCTTTCGGCTTGCCACGAGTGCACCTCAGCGACTAGTCCCTCAGGGCAGACGAAAGGTGTCGCTTCGATGCCCGTGTCGGGGTCCATGACGCTCGGATAGTTGGCGCGGTCGAGCCTGGCAAAGAGAAGCTTGGACTCCAGCGCCTCCTTTGGATCTTCTGGAAGCTTCCAGGTTGGGATGCGCCGGTCATCGAGGCCATGAGGGCGCTGTCGGCGCAGTACCCGCGCTACGGCTACCGGCGCATCCGCATCTTCTTGCGGCGTCAAGGCTTCGAGCTGAGCTGGTCGCGCACGCACCGCCTGTGGCGCAAGGCCGGCCTGCTGCTGCCCAAGAAGCGGCCACGCCGGCGCATTGCCAGCGCAAGGCCGCGTCCGTTCACACCCTTCAAGGCCAACACCGTCTGGGCCTACGACTTCGTCTTCGATACCACCGCCGAAGGTCAACAGATCAAGTGCCTGACCGTGATCGACGAGTACACAAGAGAGTGCCTGGCCATCGACGTCGCCGGGTCGATCCGTTCCAAGCGCGTAGTGAACGTACTCTCGCGCCTGGTCAGCCTGCATGGAGCGCCGCTGTTCCTGCGCTCGGACAACGGGCCCGAATTCGTCAGCCGTGCCCTGCTGGAGTGGATCAGCCAGTCGGGCATCGCCACAGCGCTGAACGACCCCGGCAAGCCCTGGCAGAACGGCGCCGACGAAAGCTTCAACGGCAAGTTCCGCGACGAATGCCTGTCGCTGGAATGGTTCCGCTCGCGCCGCGAGGCCGCCGTGGTCATCGAGGCTTGGCGGCGCCACTACAACACCGTGCGACCGCACAGCAGCCTGGATTACATGACGCCGCACGAGTTCAAGCAGCACAATCCCGTTCACCCCAACCGAGCCGTCTTACAGGAATGAGTGGCTCGAAAAAGCCGAGCAGGTCAGCGATGCCCTGTATTCGGCGATCTGTGCTGCCCACATCGCAAACCGAGTCGTCCGTGGCCTCCCCGAAACGTGACGCCCCCAACGCGGGGGATGCAGACAGCAAAAGCGCGCTGGCGAGCGATGCCCAAAGCCAATGTTGAAGCAAGGAGGCCCCCGTTCAATTCAAGCAGCGGCTGATTGTGACGTAAACGCGGCTGACGCAAAAGCGGCACACCCAGAGACTGCCGGCGATGTCGTCGGCGGCCAAGTCGAGTCCAAGAGCAGCGTCTGCCAGGGAAATCCTGGCGTTGAATCTGATCCGTCTTCGTCAAGCAAACGGCCTCACTCAGGAAGCGCTTGCCTTTGAGAGCGGACTGCACCGGACCTTCGTTGCGCACGTTGAGCGACAGGCCAGGAACATCTCATTGGACAACCTGGAACGCCTTGCATACGCCTTGAACGTCCCGGTCCACCGCCTTCTGACCCCGGACGACTGACGGGGCTTCGCGCGTTAGACACCTTGGAGGCGAATGTACAGATGACACGACTTAAAGCGCCCCGGTCAAACACTGTGCAGCCCCTCAAACAAGGGCTTGACCGTAAATAGCGCCGCTTTGTAGATTTGCCCATCAAAGTGAGTGGCGCCCGCAATGCGCGATCACTCCAAAATCAGGGGAGTCTCCAATGCTGGTCCAGCGCATCGTCGCGTCTGCCTCGGTCTTGCCCCATCTGCGGGCCGCTCTGCGCGCTCTGCGGACGCGTCGAACTTCGACGCCTTCAGGCTGACCGGTTTCCCTCCTAAATCCCGCCATTGGTTTGGTCGCTAGCGCCCGCGTGCGCTAGGGCGCTCTCTCACGTTTCCGAGATCTGGAGATCAAGATGCTCAGGAGTGTCACTTCTCGTCTGGCTGCGCTCGCCCATCGGCTTGTGGTCGATGTAAAGCGTAGCAACGATCCAGCCCGACTCTGCTCAGTGATCGCAATGGCAGTTGGCGTTGCCGCCGCGTCTTCGGCTAACGCGCAGACCGCAACGAAAGTGTCGTCGTCGGTCGGTCCAACTGGCGCATTCACTTTGTCGATTCCGCTTCGGGTCCCGCCTGGCGCCGCTGGTGCTCAACCTGGTATCGCTTTGTCCTACAACAGCCAGTCAGGCAATGGAGTGGCGGGCATGGGGTGGACAGTGACCGGCCTTTCGATGATCACCCGCTGTCCGGCGATCAGGGCGATCGATGGCTTTTCTGGTGGGGTGAACCTTGATGGGGACGATCGTCTCTGCCTAGATGGCCAGCGGTTGATCTACCAATCTGGGGGCGGAGGTTACGGCACTCCGGGGGCGGCGTACGTCACCGAGGTGTTCAACGGCTCGAAGGTCGTTCAACTGAGCGGGGCACCGTCCTCCAACACAAACGTTCTGACTGCGGCATACGCTGGTCCCACCGTAGGCACAAGTAAGCGGCTCGGATACAACCCTGGATCAGGCACAGGCATAGCGACCATTCAGTCCGTGACACCGAGCAGTTCGTCGACCTTCGTTGTCTACACGAAGGGCGGCGAGACTATCGAGTATGTGCCTGCCGAAGTTGGCCCCTCGTCAAGCGATGGGTTCTATCGCCAAAGGCTGTGGCTCGCGTGGCGGGTGAGCGATGCCAAGGGCAACTACTGGGCGGTAAGCTACACCCACGACGAGGCGAATGGCGAGTTTCTCCCCCAGACGATCAGCTACACGCTGAACGACACGGCCGGCCCCACGCAACCGTACAACTTCGTCGACTTCGTCTACGAGGACAGGCCGGACATCAGCGCGGGGTACATCGCAGGCCAAAAGGTTTCTGGCACCAAGCGCCTGAAGACGATTCGTACCAGAGCGACCGCTTCAGGCAAAACAACCTCAAACATCGCTACCGAGTATCGGCTGACCTACGGTGCGCAAAGTACGGCCACCGGTCGTTCACTTCTCGCGAGCGTCACCGAGTGCGGGTTCGAGAACGACACGACTCCATCGTGCCTGAATCCCGTGCGATTCGAATACGAAAACCCGGCTGTGCCAACCCTGAGGCTCAAGGGCTCCGGCAGTTGGCCGTCGGGTGGCGAGGTTTACTACCTCGCGGACTTCAATGGGGATGGACGAACCGACGCTCACGTTCAGGCTTGGCAAGGTGGCTGGACATTGTTTAAAGGCGGTCCCGCTGGGTTGGAGTCAACCATTTCGACCGGCTCGTGGCCCGCTGATGGGGAGAAGGACAAGATCACCGTCGGAGACTTTGACGGAGACGGGAAACCCGACATCTTCGTCATCGCGTTGAACGGCGGCTGGAAGATGTTTCTCAACAAGGGCAATGGCATTGGCACGGCGGCCGACGCCAGTGGTCCGTATCCGTCGAAGCTGGAGCGCATCTACCCGGGTGACTTCGATGGTGATGGCAAGACCGACTTGTACGTCATCAACAACAACGGCGGCTGGGGCATCTGGAAATGGAACGGCTCTACCTTCGCCCAGACGGGTAGCGGCTCGTGGCCATCCACCCTAGAGACGGTGTACCTGGGCGACTTCAATGGAGATGGGCGAACCGACGTCTTTGCCATTGCCAACGAAGGCGGCTGGAAGTTGTTCTTCGGTACAAAAGCGGGGAGCATCTCGGCAACGGCCGATTGGTCGGGGTCTTGGCCCTCCACCGGAGAGCGCGGCAAGATCTTTGTCGGCGACTACAACGGAGATGGCAAAAGCGATCTCTTTGTCATCGCCCTCAACGGCGGATACAAGGTGCTTCTGAGCACCGGCAAGGCTTTTGTGGATGGCTCGGCTGGCCCTTGGCCATCCAATCTGGAGAACTTCGCCGTCGGTGATTTCAATGGCGACGGATTGGCCGACATCCTGGTCATGCCGAACGATGAAAGCGGCTGGCAGCTCTGGTATGGAAGTTCAACCGGCGTCTTCAAGCCAACCTGGGCGCCGAACGGTGGCGACCCCACCAAGCGGGAGCGCATCTATGTCGGGGATTTCGACGGCGACGGCAAGGCGGACGTCCTAGCGATCACAGGCAGCAGCGGCTGGCGGTTTTATCAAGGTGACGGCGCCTATCAAGGCGATCGACTGTCGGCATACATCACCAGTCTTGGTCTGCGCACAAGCCTAAGCTACATGCAGCTCGGCTCCACACAAGCGGCTGGCCGGTTCACCAAGGACGTGTCGGTGGCGTACCCAAGGACCACCGCCGTGCCTCCCGCCACCGTAGTGAAAACAGTCACTGCCGACAACGCATTCGGTGGGCGCAACACCAGCGACTACTTCTATGGCGCCGCCATCGGCCACCTGGATGGGCGAGGCTTTGCCGGCTTCAACTACGTGCGCACCGTCGAGGGCATCACCGGCAACACGCAGACCACCTGGTTCAACTCCGCGTGGCCATTGATCGGCCGGCCTGCGGCCACCTTGCTTCAGACGGCGTCTCTTCAGCCCGTCTCGAGAACAGACATGACCTATGCGGCGTTCGACGGCCCTTATGGCGCGTGTACGCAAACCTGCACCGCAGGACGCGCCTGCGTGGTGAATCAGGGAACGAACAAGGTGAAGGCTTGGGAACTCAACGGCGCGCTGCTTCCCCAGACCGAGACAACCATGACGTACGACTGCTTTGGCAACGCCCTGGTGGTCAACAGCGTGATCCGGAACGGCACCAACTACACAGACTCGACCGGCAACGCTCCGGACGGTGCGGCAACCGGGTACAAGACCACAACGACCAGCGAGTACTGGAACGACGAACCGAACTGGTTCATCGGGCGGGCAAAGAAAACGACGGTGACCAAAGAGCGCCCCGCCAACTGAAGCGGACGAGCTCCGACCATTCATCGCACACGAATATCGGGAGAAACGGAATGACGAGCATCGTCTGGCGTCGCGCAGTGGTGGCTTTCATTTGGCCTGTCTTGATCGGACTGCTTCTCAGTGGACAAGCTCGAGCGTCATGCTCATTCGACTCGGAAGTCAATGCCTGGTTCCCGGACTCGGGCATCGGCGTGTCCGTGACGTCGCCCGCAAACGGGAGCAACTTCATAGCGCCCGCAGCGGTGAACCTTCAAGTCTCCTTGACGAACACCGCAAACGAGATCATCAGCCGAGTCGACTATTTGGATGGCACCACGGTGATCGCACAGTCGACCGCTTCGCCGTGGAGCGCAACTTGGAACGCCGGCACCGCAGGTTCCTATGCGTTGAAGGCCAAGGTCACTCACAAGTGCAAGAGTCCCACCACTCTTCCGGCTCGCACATCTACATCGGCGAGTGTTGCCGTCACTGTGACAAGCGCATCGATTCCGAGCGTTTCCCTCGGGCCAGTGAGCAACTCGGCGTTGGCCCCAGCGACCATTCAGCTCTCCGCGACAGCCACGGACTCGTCGAGCACCATCACCCGTGTCGAGTTCTGGGCCAACGGCAGCATCATTGGGACCGTGACCGAGGCTCCTTACCAGTTCCGCTGGGTTGGAGTCGCAGCTGGCCAATACTCCCTTCAAGCCCGCGCGTACAACGCTCGAGGTGGCGTTGGAAGCTCCGGCAGTTCGCAAGCCATCGTGAACGCGGCGTCAACTTTCCCTGCCGTTTCGCTGAGCGAGACCCGCACCTCCGTGTTCGACTACGACACGACCACAGGACTGTTGATCAAAGAGGTTATCGAACCGGGGTCGGCCGACCTTTGTGTAGCGACTGACTACGGGTACGACAACTGGGGCAATCGCAAGACAGTCACGGTTCGCAACTGCAGCTCGGCCACGGTGATAAAGGTGCCTGGTGGCTATCCTGAAACGACCACGGCTGCAGCGAACGCGCTGCCCGCGGCAAGAACCACGACTGTTTTCTACGACGGACGAGGGCAGTTTCCAAGCGGAAGGATGAACGCTTTGGGACAGCTCAGCAGCGAGGCCCATGGGCACAAGACCGGTGCGCTGGAGATCTTCTCCGAAATCAACGGGCTGACCACTGCGTATACCAACGATGCGTTCGGTCGTCGCATCGCGGAACTCAGGTCCGACGGCACGTCGACAACATGGACGTACGGGTGGACGCCGACCGGCATCCCGGGATGCACAGAAGGGTATGACTTTGGCTTCCGAGCGCAGCCGTACATCTGCTACGCCAACGTACGCAAGGACTTCGACAGCCAAGGAACTGCAGTCCATCCCGGAATCTGGGAGTACTTCGACCGTCTGGACCGCAAGGTGGTGAGTTCACGCATATCACTGGACGGGAGCGATTGGATAGACGAAGGCCTGACTTGGTTCGACAACATGGGGCGCGTCGCATACGAGTACAAACCGTACATGCGGAGTCGAATGGCCGGTCTTAATGATCCGCTCACGGCGTATTCGTATGACGTGCTCGGGCGTGTCACCGGTGTGAAGGAGCAACTTTTCCTCGACGCACACAGTCGCAAACAGATCTCGTATGAGGGCACGCGAACTGTCACCACCTTCTACCCGTCGTATGACGACCCTAAGCAGGTGACAGTGCAGGATGTGAACGCGGCCGGACAGGTCAGCGTCGTCTACGACGCGAAGGGAGGTCGGGTCCGATACGACTACACCGCATTCGGGCAGCTCGCCGCCACGGACGCGCAAGGCGTGCTATCTACCGCCAGCTATGACGGGCGCGGCCGAAAGAAAAACACTGTCGATCCGGACGCTGGCAATTGGCAGTACCTCTACAACGTCGCCGGAGAGCTCACGCGCCAAACGAACCCGAAGACTCAAAGCACAAGCTTGGAGTACGACAAGCTGGGCCGCATGACAAAGCGCAGCGAGCCGGAGATGGTCGCGACATGGGTGTACGACACTCCAAACGCCACCAACTGCTCAACGCCTGCCAATCGTGCGAAGGGCCAGCTTACCCAGGTGCTTACCGCGTCCGGCTACGGGTACAACCGCTACCTGTGCCATGACGACATGGGCCGCCTCAACAAGCAAGTGGTTGACATCGACGGCAATCTCTTCACGACGGGCGTGTCGTTCGACGGTGCCGGCCGCCAGTTGCTCGCAACTTACCCAGCCAGTCCCAGCTTTCCATCCGGGCTTCAGATCAAGCACGTCTACAACCCGCAGGGCTATCTGACTCACCTGCAGAACAGCGCTTCCTCAGCGCCCATCTGGCAATTGACCGGGCAGAACGCCTACGGCTTGGTCACGGGAGAGACGCTGGGCGCCGGTGGAGCGACCATCGTGCGCGAGTACGACCTTCTTGGCCGGCCCTCGCAGATCACAGCCGGTTCCGGCGGCGCAATTCAGAACGAGGGCTATACCTACAACTATGCAGGCATCCCACGCACCCGGACCTGGACCATTGGGGGAGTGGCCCGGACGGAAACCTTGGTGCACGACGAACTGAACCGCTTGGTGAGCGTCAGCGGTGCCTCGAACAAGAGCTACACGTTCGACCTGCAAGGCAACCTGGTGTCAAAACCCGAGGTTGGAACCTACAACTACACCCCGGGCACTCACCGGCTGGCATCCATCACTGGGACGGTGAATGGTGTCACGAATCCGTCGTTCTCTTACGAGCCAAGTGGCGCGATCAATGCGGGAGCCGGCCTGACCGCGTCGTGGACCAGCTTCGACATGCCCACTGTGATGACCAGGGGCAGCACATCGGACACCTTTAAGTACGGGGCGGAACACCAGCGCGTAAAGCAGATATCGTCTCCCGCACCAGGCTCAGCAAGTGGCTCGCTGACCACCTTCTACCTGTCGAACTTCGAGAAGGAGATCAACACGGCGACTGGTATCACTGAGTACAAGCACTACATCGCTGCAGGTGGCCGCACGATTGCCGTGTGGATTGATCGCAGCAACGGTACCAACGAGTGGCGCTTCCTGCATCAGGACCGGCTCGGCAGCGTGGTGGCGGTGAGCGACTACAACGGCAACGTCACTGAGAGGATGAGCTACGACGCTTGGGGGAAGCGTCGGAACATCGACGCAACCGACCTCGGCGCGACGCCCGTCGCGCGCACCGACCGCGGGTACACCGGCCACGAGATGTTGGACAACATCGGCCTGGTGCACATGAACGGGCGCATCTACGACCCGCTGCTTGGGCGCTTCATCAGCGCGGATCCGCTCATCGATCAGATGATGAATCCGCAGGCCTTCAATCGCTACAGCTACGTATTGAATTCGCCGCTGACGCTCACTGACCCGACCGGGCTGTCACCATGGGTGCACGTCCGAGAAGGGATAAAGGTCGTGGCCCTTTATGTCGTGGGGGACTACCTCTGCGGCGGATACTGCGGAGCCGCCTTGGCGGGCGCTTACAACGGGTACCAGCAAAGGCACGATGGCACGGGCGCGGCGATCGGGGCCGTCAACGGTCTCATTTCCTATGAAATAGGCCAACAGTTTCCGGTCTTCCAGAACGGAGAATTTCAAGGTTGGCAGACACTCCTCACCAATGCCTCGGCGCATGCCGTGCAGGGATGCGCGACTGCGTCGGCGCTTGGTGGGAGCTGTAAGCAAGCCGCTGCTGCACAGTTCACCGCGTCCGCACTTGGCCCTGCGCTTGATGAGGCCCTCGGAACGGCCAACAGCCCCTGGATGATTCTTACCAGAGGTATTGCGGGTGGCGCGGGGGCGGTCGCCGCTGGGGGACGCTTCGAAGAAGGATTTGACCAGGGTGTCTTAGAGGGAGTTACGAACGCGGCCAGTGAATTCCTGTCCGCGCAAATTGAAGCATCCCGTGCTATGGATATCGCCGCTAACCGCGCACTCGGCGTGCAGACGGTAAACGAAGAGATCTGGGTGCGGACAAATAGCGGAGTATTGTTTAGACCCGACTTTATGAACTCATTCAAGGACGGTTATTGGATGGGCGACGAAACCAAGAGCGGGCTGTATAGTCGCTTCACGAGGAAGCAGAATCTTGGTATTCAGGAGTTCGCACAGGGCAAATGGCGGTTCGAGCACGCTAGCACCGCTCGCAAGCTTGGTTTAGACCCGACGCAGTTGCGCGGTGGAATCCCCGCGGACAAGTGGCTAGGCGTACGAGTGCAAGGGTACTTTGGGTCACGAATTTTGCAGAACCCAAAAGCGCTCAGCGCGAATACAATTTTCTGGCAAAATTACTACAGAATGCGTGCTTCCGGAGATCGGCAATGAACCGAGTTGAACGTAGCCTTCTGCAAGGGATTTCCGAGGCGCTGCTGGAACGGGAAGTTAGCTTTTCGCAGGAGGTTCCTGGCCAGTTCGTAATACGAGACGCAGTTGAAATTCGGTTTGCGTTTGCAGTAACCGTTGCGAAAAAGCCATCGACGCATGCTGGTGCGCATGTCCTCTTGTTTTGGGACGCCGCTGAAGCATGGATTGCGGCTCTGCGCGCATGCCCATCGCCGCACCCCCTGGCAACGCTTATTTTCCCCGTACAGAATGCCCAAGGTATGCTTGAAATTACGCTACCAAATGGGGGCGGACCATATCCTGAAGAGCCCGACTTTTATGGCTGGGGATGTAAGATCGTAGAGGACGCCTTAGCTGTTTTGAAGGCGGCTAAGCATCTACTTGACAGTCCGCAAAAGATTCTTGATTTCTTCAACAAAAATCCAGACGGGTTTGGCGCCTACGCAATACGTGTAGATTATGTTGTAAGTGCGCTGCTTTACCTGAACGGATTAGTAGCTGAGCTTCGCGTGTACCTTGAGAAGCGCGTAAAAGCGATAGAGAGCCTCGGCTTTGACGAAGATGATGAACCATTCTTGAAGTTCGCTCGAGACGTTGAGGTGTACTTAGGTAAACGAGAAGGGCTCCACTAGGAAGGCTATTCATAGGGACGCCGTACCACCTGACCGCGCGGAGAGGACCTTTGCTGATGACACGGACTGGTAGGTGCTGGCGACCACGTGCCAGCACGTTCGACTTATGTGTTACGCCTGCCGGTGAGCAATCACTTCCAGCCGGGACGCCGGGAAACCCGTGACTGGCGCGCGGCATCCGAATGCTGTTTACATCTAATAGACAATCTACGGCGTTGACCGCGCTACACAAGTCGGGATCACGGAACGGTGCCAGCGCACGCAGGCGAGCGGTTCAACCGGTTCTTCTGCAGCTAAGGGGGTACCGCCGTGGCGGAAGCTTAGCGAGCGGCGCCTATACCTTGGCCGACATTGCGTTTGCCTTCGGCGCGCACTACGCCACCGTACCGCGTGCGGTTCGCCCTCATGAAGCCGTTGCGGGTTGAACTAGGCAAGGCGCCTGCGCTGCGGCTGTTTGCTCGGCCAGGAGTGCTACCTGCTGCACTGCTGGCTGCGGCATGCCTGTTGGCAACGTTGGCCGCATGGTGGCGCTGGACTCTCGACCAGCGGTTGATCGAAGCAAACCGCATGATTCAATCACTGAACGTGCAAGCCCAGTCACTCGCGCGCGTCAGCAACAACATCTCACCTGCTCCCCATGCGGCCCAGCTTCGACGGCTCACCGCGAATTCTCCAGGCTTGGAATCGCTGGTTGCGGAATTTGAGCGTGCAGGCCCAGCGGCTAATGTGCAGGTGTTGGGTCTGGCGTCCACTGCAACGCCGGCCACCGCGGCTTCGCTGGGTCGGGTGGACGTTGACGTCACGCTTGCAGGCAGCTACGCCGGCATGCGCCAAGTGCTGGCTGAGGTGCTCGCGCGATACCCCGCCGTAGTGGTGCGGCACCTGGTGTTCCGCAAGCTCAATGCACCGACTGAGCTTCAAGCGCAAGTCGGCGTGCAACTGCTATCACCTCCGGCCGGCGACAGCGCTGAGCCGCTTCGTTGAGAACGCCATGCGAACGTCGATGCGCTGGGCGCTGGCCATCACCGTGCTCTTGTGCGTGGTCGCCCTGGTTTGGCCCGAGCCAGGATCGGTAGTGGCGGCTGCTGGTCGGACTTCACCGGTAAGTGTTGCGGCTGCAACATCAGGCGCTTCCGCTTCTCTAGCCCCTGCATTGCCCGCTTCGAATCCGGTTCGGTTGATGCTCGACCCAGCCGCTTTTGATCCGTTCGTTGGCGTCGTGCCGCCGCCCCCACCGGCGCCTCCTGCGCCGAAGCCACTGGTAGGCCCCGTGTACGAAGCGCCACTGAGCCCGCCCGCCGTGAGCTACCGCTACCTCGGCCAGATGGTGGATCCGTCCGGTAAGCAGGTGGTTTACCTTTCGCGCGGCGACCACGATGTCGCGGTCTCCGTCGGCACCCGCCTGGATGAGGGGTATGTCGTCGAAGCGATCACGCCGGATGGCGTGCGCCTGAACTATCCTCCGCTCCACGCGCAAGTGACCGTGCCTGTGCCGCCCTCCGGCAACGCCCCGCCTCTGGTTCCTTCTTCCGCTCCATGAACGCTTCTGCCGCGGTGCATGCACCTCGTTTCGCCGGTGCGGCGCGTGCTGCTGTAGTCATGGCTCTTGTCGGCCTGCTGTTTGGCTGCGCGGAGCAGCGGGTGCGTGACGAATCGCGCCAGCTCATTGCCGCGGGCGACTATGAACGCGCCGTTCGCGTGTTGGAGGCGGGCCTGAAGGATGCACCCGAAAGCCCGCTGCTTCGCGGCGGCCTTATTCAGGCGCGTGCCGAGGCGGTGGCCCGCATCGTGTCCGTCGCCGCAGAGCAGCGCTCTGCCGGCAAGCTCGATGAGGCGCAGAAGCTGCTTCAGCGAGCGCAAGGCCTGGACCCGCAGAACGAGCGGCTGGACGCCCTGCTGCGCGACCTGGACACCGAGCGTCGCCAATCTGGTGCACTGGCGGAGGCCGAGCAGTGGCTGGCCAAGAAGCGCCCAGACGTTGCGCTGCGTACCGTGGAACAGGCACTCAAGGACAACCCCCGCCACGGCGGCCTGCTCGCACTGCAGCGCCGGCTGGAACTCGACCAGCGCCAGTCGGTGCTGAAGACCTCGCAAGCGGCTCTTGCAGAGACTCGCCCCATCTCGCTGGACTTCCGCGATGCCAGCCTGCGCACCGTGCTGGACGTGGTGTCGCGCAACAGCGGCGTGAACTTCGTGCTGGACAAGGACATCCGGCCCGACACGCGCATCACCGTGTACCTGCGCCAGGCCCGGGTGGAGGACGCGCTGGACCTCATCGTCAGCACCAACCAGCTGGCCAAAAAGGTGATGGACGCGCACACCATCGTGGTCTACCCCAACACGCCGGAGAAACAGCGCGAATACCAGGAGCAGATCGTCCGTGTGTTTTACCTCGCCAGCGCCGAGGCCAAGGGTGCGGCCACATTCCTGAAGTCCATGCTGAAGCTGCGCGAGCCGTTCGTCGACGAGCGCAGCAACATGCTCGCGCTGCGCGAGTCGCCCGAGAACATCCAATTGGCCGAACGGCTGATCGCGCTGTATGACGCTGGCGAGCCGGAGGTGCTGCTGGAGGTGGAGGTGATGGAAGTCAGCGCCACCCGCCTCACCGAGCTGGGCGTGAAGTACCCGGATTCGTTCTCGCTCACCCCGTTGGCGCCCTCTGGCGCTTCCGGCCTCACCGTGAGCAACCTCAACCACCTGGGCTGGGACCGCGTGGGCGTGGGCGTGTCCGGCCTGCTCATCAACCTAAAGCGCGAGGTGGGCGACTTCAAGACCTTGGCCAATCCAAAGATCCGCGCGCGCAACAAGGAAAAAGCGAAGGTGATGATCGGCGACAAGATCCCGGTGATCACCACCACCACCGCGCAGGCAGGTTTCGTTTCCGACAGCGTCAACTACCTCGACGTCGGCATCAAGCTCGACGTGGAGCCCACGGTGTATGCCGACGACGAGGTGGCGATCAAGATCGCCTTGGAGGTGAGCTCGCTGGGCACCGCGGTGAAAACCTCATCGGGCACTTTGGCCTACCAGATCGGCACCCGCAACGCGAGCACGCTGCTGCGGCTGCACGATGGAGAGACCCAGCTGCTGGCGGGCCTGATCAGCCGGGATGACCGCACCAGCTCTAGCCGCGTGCCGGGCGTGGGGGATCTTCCAGTGCTGGGGCGGTTGTTCTCCAGCCAGCAAGACAACTCCCAACGTACCGAATTGGTGCTGGCAATCACGCCGCGCATCCTGCGCAATATCCGCCGCCCCGACGCCAACGAAAGTGAACTGTGGGTGGGTACGGAGGCGGTGCCAAAGCTGCGGCCTGTCGGTGGACTGCGCGCGGTGGCCGAGACCGGTGCCGCTGCGCCTGCGGCTGGCACGGCGCCAGCCGTGCCGGCTACGGCGGCTCAGCTTTCCGCAGAACCGCCGAAGCAGGAGGCGCCTGCCGCTGCTGTGCGGCTCGCTTGGTCTGGTCCGGCCGATGCCAAAGTAGGGCAGGACGTTGAACTGCAACTCTTGTTGAACAGCACGGCTGCCTTGCGCGGCCTGCCGGTGGAACTCGGCTTTTCGGTCGACAAGCTGCAACTGCTGGACGTGACCGAAGGCGACTACTTCAAGCGTGACGGTTCGCCGACCAGCTTCTCCAAGAGCGGGGAGGGCCAAGGGGGCAAAGTGAATGCCGGCGTGCTGCGCAACCAGGCCACTGGCGCCTCAGGAGACGGCACGGTCCTGCGCCTGCGTTTCAAGACGCTGGCGCCCGGAACGGGGGAGGTGCGACTGCAGGGAGTTCAGCCCATCGCGCTGGGCGCCCCGGGTCCCGCACCGCAGCTGCCCGCGCCGTGGACCCTCCAGATCCGCTGAGACGACAGCATGCGTTGCAGAGGCCGGGGCTACACCCTCATCGAACTGCTGGTGGTGCTGGGCGTGCTCGGCTTGCTGGCGACCATGGTGATGCCCTTGGCAGAAGTGACCCTGCAGCGCGAAAAGGAGCGTGAGCTCAAGCGCTCCCTGTGGGAGATCCGCGATGCGATCGACGCCTACAAGCGCGCAGTGGACAGCGGCAACATCGCCAAAGGCATGGCCGATTCGGGCTATCCGGCCTCACTGCAGACGCTGGTGGACGGGGTGCCCGATGCGCGGGCGGCAGGCGGGCGGCTGGTGTTCCTGCGTAGGGTGCCGCGCGATCCTTTTGCCGATGGCGCCTTGCCGGCAGAACGCACCTGGCGCTTGCGCAGCTACGCATCCGAAGCGGACAACCCGCGCCCAGGCGCGGATGTGTTCGACGTCAGCTCGTCTTCTGACGGCGTTGGCCTGAACGGCGTGCCCATGCGGCAGTGGTAGTCATGCAGCATCAAAGCTCATATCGCGTTGGTCGCGGCTTTACCGTCATCGAATTGCTGGTGGTGCTGGCTGCCATTGCGCTGCTGCTCAGCATTGCGGCGCCACGCTATGTCGCCCACCTGGATGCCGCCCGCGAGACCGCACTGCGCCAGGACCTGCGCGCCATGCGCGATGCCATCGACAAGTTCCACGGCGACCAGGGTCGGTATCCGGCTGCTTTGGAAGAGCTTGCCACGCGGCGTTACTTGCGCGCCGTGCCGGAGGATCCCGTGACCCAACGCACCGACACCTGGGTGCTGGTGCCACCACCGCACGCCTCGTCCGGTGCGGTGTACGACGTCCGCAGCGGCGCACCCGGGCAAGCCCGCGATGGGAGCGCGTATGCCAGCTGGTAAGTCGCGCGGCTACACCTTCGTGGGCGTGCTGCTGTTGCTGGCGCTGTGCATGTTGAGCCTGGCGGTGGCCGGTCCCGTGTGGTCCCAGCAGGTGCGGCGCGAACGCGAGCAGGAACTGCTGCGCGTCGGTGGCCTATATGCGCAGGCGATCGCGTCTTACTACCAAGCCAGCCCGGGCAGCGAAAAGCAGTTTCCTCAGCGGCTGGACCAGTTGCTGAACGACACGCGCTTCGTCGGCGTGCGCCGGCACTTAAGGGCGCTCTATCCCGACCCGGTGAGCCCCGGACAGCCTTGGGGCCTGGTGCTCGATGCACAACAGCGCATCGTGGGCGTGCACAGCCTCAGCGAGCAACCCCCGTTGGCGGAAGGGCGGCTCGAGGCCGGCGGCGTCGAGCTGGCGCCCGCAAAACACTATTCCGACTGGAAATTCATCGCCAAGGTGAACAAGACATGACCGCTTCCTTGCGCCGGCGCTCTGCCGCCGGCTTCACCCTGCTGGAGCTGCTGGTGGTCATCCTGATCATTGGCCTGCTCACCGGCATCGTGGCACCACGCTTCCTGAACCAGATCTCGCGCTCGGAGGCGACTGCCGCCAAGGCGCAGATCGATGCCTTCGACAAGGCGCTGCAGGCTTATCGCATCGACACCGGCCGGTACCCGAGTGGCGGTGAAGGGCTGGACGCCTTGCAGAGCGCGCCGGCCAACTTGCCACGCTGGCGCGGCCCCTATCTGAAGGACAAGGTGCCGCTGGATCCCTGGGGCAGCCCGTATCAATACCGCTACCCCAGCACGATGGGCAAGGACTACGACCTGCTCAGCTACGGCCATGACCGTGCGCCGGGTGGATCGGGCGACGACGCCGACATCACGAATTGAGCGAGCGGTGGAATTCCAGGTTCGTCTGTTCGACGCGGCGGCAGCGGCCGTGCGTGAGGAGCGCGCCGAAGGTGATTCGGCGGCCGCGGTCACTGAGCGACTCCAGCGGGGCGGGATGGTGGTGCTGTCGGTGGCTGAGGTTGCGACGGCCTCACATGCCACCGCCAAGCTGGATGTGGCGTGGTGGTGCAGGGAACTTCGTACGCTGCTCGGTGCGGGCATGACGGTGGTTGAAGCGCTGGAAACGCTGAATGCCCAATCACTCGGCCGAGCACGTGCACAGGTGCATGGCACGCTGGTGGCTCAACTGCGGCAGGGCCGGCCCTTGTCTGCAGCCATGCAGGCCGCTGCCTGCTTTCCGGCTGTGCTGGTGGCGGGCGTAAAGGCCAGCGAACGCACCAGTTCCCTGGTGGAAGCCTTGGACGACTACCTGCGCTATGACGAGATGCTGGAGCGGTTGCGCAAGCAGGTGGTCAGCGCGGCGATCTACCCCGCGGTGGTGGTGGCCCTGGGTGGCGTCATCACGCTCTTCTTGTTGCTCTTTGTCATGCCGCGGTTTTCCGCGATGTACTCGGACCTTCGCGGTTCGGTGAGCGGGGCCACCGCCTTGCTGATCGGGCTCAGCAAGGCGCTCAATGGCCATGGCGGGTGGGTTGCGCTCGCGCTGGCCGGCGTAGCGCTGCTGGTGCTGGCGTTGTGGCGCAGTGGCTTCTGGGCACGAGTAGTCCAGACAGCGCTGGAGCGTATTGCCCCGCTGCAGCGCCAGCTCGATGAGTTCCGGCTGGCGAAGCTGTACCACTCGCTGGCCCTGATGTTCAGGGGCGGCTACGCGCTGGACGACGCACTTGGCCAGTGCGCGGGGCTGGGGCTGGGCGAGCGTCTGCGTGCGGGCATCGGCTCGGCGCAGCAGGCGCTGAACCGCGGCCAGCGGGTATCGACGGCGTTTGCCGATGCCGGCCTCACCGACGCAGTGACGCAGCGCCTGCTAGCCGTGGGCGAGCGCACGGGCAACTTCGACAAAGTGCTGCAGACCATCGCCGAGCGCCACTCCGGCCACTTCAGCACCTTCATCGAGCGGGCCACCCGCATCGTGGAGCCGCTGCTGCTGCTCCTGGTGGCCCTGGTGGTGGGTGGCATCGTGGTCATGATGTACATGCCGGTGTTCGACATGGCGAGCAGCATCCGATGAGCCCCGTGCCGGACCTTCGTGCCGCCATTCAGTCCGCGCGCCGGCTTCACCAGTCGGGCGCCGGCAGCGTGCTGGACGCGTTGCTGCGGTCGACGTCGTTGAGCCCGGCTGAGTTGGCCGACCAACTCAGCCGCCATGCCGGGGTTGCCGCCTTGATGAACGGCGAGGGCGCGGTGCCCGACTGGGCGGTGCTCGACTTGGCGGGCGCGCGAGCGCTCGGCTGCGTGGCGGTGCGCCTGCCTGGCGAAGCAGCCCTGCGGCTGGCCATGGCGGACCCGTGGAACGACGAGCTGGTGCGCAAGGCGAGCCGAGTGCTGGGCGCCGTGCCGCATCTGGTGGCCGTGCCATCGGCATTGCTGGACCAGTGGCTGGGCGCTCCCACGGCCGGCTTGACCGGAGGGTCGCCTGCCAGCGGGGGCGATACCTCGCCCGCCGGACAAGCAACGGGTCCTGTCGTCGAATTCGTCGATGGTGCGATCCGCGCTGCGTTCTCTTCCGGCGCCAGCGACATCCACTTCGAGTGCAGCCGAAGCGGCGTGGAGGTGAAGCTGCGCCAGGATGGTGTGATGTCCCGCTTTGCGCGCATGGCGGACATGCGGCGCGCCGAAGAGGTGATTTCGCGGATCAAGGTGCTGGCGCAACTGGACATCACCGAACGGCGCACGCCGCAGGACGGGCGGTTCCGCTTTGATGTCGGCAGCGGCAGCATCGACCTGCGGGTGTCCATCATGCCGAGCGTGCATGGCGAGGACGCGGTGCTGCGCCTGCTGGACAAGGCACAGCTGCGCTCGCGTGAAGACGCCGTGTCGCTCGACCTGCTGGGGTTCAGTGCGGACAACGCCCAGCGCATCCGCGAGCTGGCCGAGCTGCCGCACGGCATGCTGCTGGTCACCGGGCCCACGGGCAGCGGCAAGACGACGACCGTCTATGCGGTGCTGTCGGAGATCAACACCGGGCTGGAAAAGATCATCACGATCGAAGACCCGGTGGAATACGAACTGCCTGGGGTGCTGCAGATTCCGGTCAACGAGCGCAAGGGCTTGACCTTCGCCAAGGGGCTGCGGTCCATCCTGCGGCACGACCCCGATCGCATCTTGGTGGGCGAGATCCGGGATGCGGAAACCGCGGAGATCGCAGTGCAGTCCGCGCTCACCGGCCACCAGGTGTTCACGACCGTTCACGCGAACAGCGTGTTCGATGTGACGGGGCGGTTCCGCCACTTCGGGCTGGACATGTTTGGCTTCATGTCGTCTTTGAACGGCGTGATCGTTCAGCGGCTGGTGCGCCGCTTGTGTCCTCATTGCGCGGGTGTGCGAGACGCGAGCGAGCGCGAACGGCGTTGGCTTGATAGCCTGGGCCGAAATGCGGCGCGAGTCCCCAGTGCCACTGGCTGCAGCGCTTGTCATGGCACGGGTTACCACGGGCGCCTGGTCATCGCGGAAGTGCACGCCGTGGATGACCGCTTGCGCGACATGGTGACCGGCAACAGCCCGGTGTCCGCGTTGCGAGAACACGTGGCCGCGTCCGGGGCGCGATCGTTGTCGGAGCAAGCGGTCGATATGGTGACAGCCGGCGTGACAACCGCGGAGGAAATCAAGCGTGTGGTGGGCTGGCAGTAAAGCGCTCGACATGTACTTGGGCACCCGGGCCATTGCGGTGTGCCGGGGGAACGAGGTGCTGCTAGCCGAGCCGGTCAGCGGTACGGAACAGGGGATCGAGCGGCTGGCCGGCTGGCTGGGAGAAGCACCTGCGCGTTCTCGCGTGAAGCTGTGGTTGAGCGGGGGGCTGTGCCGACCTTTCGTGCTGCCGCCGGTACCCGGCGTGCGGTCCAAGGAAGAACTGGTGCAGATGGCGACAGCCATGGCGCCGCTGCACACGGGGCTGGACGGTGGCTGCACCGTGTGGCTGGAAAATGCGGCGCTCACAGCTTCGTGCGTGGCAGTCGCTGTGCAATCGGACGTGCTGGCTCAGTGGCATGGCGCTTTGGCAAAGATTCGCCCGAAACCGGTCACGATCGCAATTCGACCCTGGTGGAACGAGCTGCTAAGGGCTAGCGCAGACGCTGCGCCAGTTCCAACCGGCCTCGCCGTATGTGACTGCGATTCGCTTACCGTGCTACTCGGTGCGGGCGCTGCCATCGAGCGCGTGGTGAACGTGTTCCCAGTGGTGGACGAAACGGCAGCCGACGCCGCCCTGGCTCGTGTGCTCCTGTCGGCCGACGCGGCGACATCTCAGGTACCCACCGCGCGACTTAGGTTAGACGGCGTTTCGTCGGTACAGGGAGCCGTTGCCTTGTCGCCGTTGCTGGAGTGGACACGGTGAAGGCCTTGGATGTCGACTTCGCTGCGAAACGCCGGGGACCCGTATGGCTGGGATATGTCGCCGCGGCCGTGCTTGCTCTGATCGCCATTCAGCAGGGATTGTTGGCTTGGCGGCTCCAGGAGCGGTGGAGCACCCTGCAGTCGGAAATGGCGGGGTTGAGCGCGCGAATCGAATTGGCGCGACAAGCTCAAAGAGCCGCTGCAGAGGATCGCTCGGTGGAACCGGCGTATGCCAAGGACGCTGCAGCGCTGGCGCATGTATCGGCGTTTCCACTAGATAAGGTGTTTGCCGCAGTTGAGGCGGCGAGGGTCGAAGGCGTAAAGGTGACCGCGCTGGAGGTGTCGGCCAATATTGGAACGGCACGTGTCGATGTGGAATGCGTTGGCTATGACGCGCTGTTGAAGTACATGGCGGCGCTGAACGCAGGCGAGATGCCAGCGCGATGGCGCCTGAGGCAGGCTCAGGCAGGTGATCTTCTTCGCGCTTCTCTCGAGTCACAGTGGAACTGATTTTGCTCGCCCGTGCTCGGCGAGCACCCATGCTTCCTCCAAGGTAGCGCGAATATCTGAGCAGCTCATCTGGTGAGCCTGAGTAGGGGCACGATAGGCCCATACCCGAAATAAAGCTGCAGCGTGCCATCGCTACATGCGCGGCTGACGGCGGGATGCTGGCTGGAGCCTGTCACTGCAGTGGCAGGCGTTGCCGTTGCCAAAAGTTCAAGGTTGAGTGAAACAAAGGACCGATAGTTCAGAATTAGTGAGACAGAGGTTCAAAGCCTGCTGACCCGTCCAAAGCTAAGTGGATGATCAGCGCCGGCTTTCAGTTTTGGATTCAGCGCAAGCCGACCACCACAGAAGGCTCGCCAAGAGCCAAGCGTTCCTGCCGCACCTCCGTGCGCCGCGACATAAGGTCATCCATACGCCGAAAGGACCCTAGAGCGCGGCGACAGTGACCGAAAAGCCGCCCGCCACGGGTGCTGTCGCGAACTTCACCGGCAAGAACCGTCCAATCACATCGAAGTTCGTTGTCGCATGCGGCGTCAGCTCCGTGCAGGTGTAGGACGCTGAGCCCCCGCACTGCGTCAGGGCCAGCGCCAGCGGCAGTGCCCACTGGTCAGCCAAGTGGGGCCCCAGCGCGGCGTTGCTCACCTGGAAAGCCCGTACTTCGCGCACGACCTCGCGCGCCACCTGCTCGGCGCTCACGCCCTTCTCGCCAAACGCCGTGAACACCTCTGTGAGGTGGTCGTACACCAGCGTGACCAACAGCGCGTTGCCAGGGCCTTCGTTCTGCCGGCCGGGCGTTTCACGCAGCTGCTCGGCGCTCCAGCCCAGGCCGGCGCCGAGTTGCTCGAGCTCACGGCGCGCCACTGAGCGCGGCAATGCCGGCGCGAAACATTCGGCATAGCCCTCCACCCTGGCGCCGCGTTCGTTCAAGTCAAAAGGCTGCATCGGATCCATGGCGGGCCAGATCATGGCTTCGATCTCTCCGCCGCCAGCCGGGTAGAACCCCAGGCGGCGCAGTTGAAGTTCTGCCTTCGCGCCCAGCCTGCGCAGCAGCGGAGCGTAGCTGCGTTCCAGGAAGTGAAACGGCGGCGCCATCGGGTTGTGGGTGCCGCCGCACAACTTCACCCGGCTCGGGCGGTCGGCCATCATCAACCCCGGCCAGACCGTCTGGAGCACCAATGTGCAGCTGCCCGCCGTACCGACATTGAAGGTGTAGTCCCCTGCGCGCACAACGCCCGGCGCGAAGGTCAGCTCTTGCGAGTTGAGCTCCGCACCCTGGACCTCGGCGCCGCAGACCTCAGCCGCGGCATTCACGCAAGTCAGGTGCTGGCGCATCAGGCCGGGCTTGGCGCGGCCCGCGCGGACCTTGCTCAGCGCGAACGGCTGGCCCGTGCACATGGACAGGGCCAGCGAGGTTCGCAGGATTTGTCCTCCGCCTTCACCGACGGAGCCGTCAATTTCGATCATGTTCTTCTCTTGTTGTTCTAAGGTTGCGCGCCGAAGTGCACGACGGCGTCGTGGAGGTACCGATCCAGCTGCCGTCCATCCGTCTTCGGACCTTTGTCAGGCATGTGGCCCACGGCGTCGGCCAGCTCGGCTTCGATGAAGTCATGGATACCCGCCCAGCGCGCACTGGTGGCGGACTCGCCGGCCCGCATCTTGATTGTCAGCAAGGCGTTGACCTCATTTGAGCACCGTCCGGTCGGTCAGCGCCTGGCTGGCCAGTTCGGCGAAGCGCATTGGCGGCACGCCACGTCCTTCCCGTATCCATCTCGCCGCCAGCAAGGGGCGCAGCACGTAGAGGTATTTCTTGTAGCGAACGACCTGGCCGTACAGATGCTCCCGCAGGTTCTTCCTGGCCATCGACACGTAGTGGTGGTACCCGCGCAGCGGCGAGAACTCCTGTTCCACCAGCGCGCGCAGCCGAACGACCCAATCAGTCTCCTGCTGGTAGACGATGGGCGAGCGCAGCCACTCCAGAAGCGTCGGGTTGGACGACCGCAGCAACTGCAGCGCCTTGCGCAGGTCCCAGCCGTTGATGTCCAGCTCGCCGCTGATGGGCTGCTCGATGACGTCGCGGCCCGGCTCCACCGTCAGGTACCAGGCCATCCGGTTCACGTAGATGAACCGCACGTCGTAGTCGCTGTCCGGCGACGCGAAGCCCCAGCCGCGGCTGCCGGACTCGCAGGCGAACAGCACCTTCACCTGGTGCTGCCGTTCGAGCGCCGCCAGGTTGTCGATGACGGTGGCGCGCATTCATCCGACACGGGATGCGCGCTCAGCACGGGTTCATTGTTCATTGCTTCTGACCCCCTCCTCTCGTTTCGATGCGGGTGAGAGCACGAAGCTCTCACCCGCTCATCCCTTCACGCACACGACCTGCTTCAAGGTGTGCACCACCTCCACCAGGTCGCTCTGCGCGGCCATGACGGCGTCGATGTCCTTGTAGGCCATCGGGATCTCGTCGATCACGTCCGCATCCTTGCGGCACTCGACGCCTTCGGTGGCTTTGGCGTGGTCCTCGACAGTGAACATCTTCTTGGCCTTGGTGCGGCTCATGACGCGGCCTGCGCCGTGGCTGCAGCTCTCGAAGCTCTCGGGGTTGCCCAGGCCGCGAACGATGTAGCTGCGCGCACCCATGCTGCCCGGAATGATGCCCATCTCGCCGCACTTGGCGCTCACTGCACCCTTGCGGGTCACGAACACATCCTGGCCGAAGTGGCGTTCCTGCTGCACATAGTTGTGGTGGCAGTTCACCGCTTCCACATGCGCCTGGAATGGCTTGGTGACGACCGAGCGCACGGTCGCAACCAGATTGGCCATCATCACTTCGCGGTTCTTCATCGCGAACTTCTGGGCCCAGGACACGCCGCGCACATAGTCGCCGAAGTACTGCGCGCCTTCCTCGAAGTAGGCCAGGTCCTTGTCCGGCAGGTTGCGCATGTTGCGTTCCGCGTCCTTCTTGGCCAGCTCGATGAAGTGCGTGCCGATGGCATTGCCCACGCCGCGCGAACCCGAGTGCAGCATGAACCAGACAAAGCCGGCCTCGTCGAGGCACACCTCGATGAAGTGGTTGCCCGTGCCCAGTGTGCCCAGGTGCTTGCGGTTGTTGGTGTTCTTCAGGCGCGGGTGCAGCTCGCACAGCGCGTCGAACTCGTCGACCAGCGTGGCCCAGACCCGGTCCACCGTTTCGGGCGGGTTCTCCCAGCTGCCGGGGTCGCGGCCACGGTGCCTGGGCGCCGAGCCGTGCGGCACGGCCTTCTCGATGGCAGATCGCAAGGGGCCGAGGTTGTCCGGCAGGTCCTCCGCGCGCAGCGTGGTCTTCGCTGCCATCATGCCGCAGCCGATGTCCACGCCGACCGCTGCCGGGATGATGGCCTTCAGTGTCGGGATCACCGAGCCAACGGTCGCACCGATGCCCAGGTGCACGTCCGGCATGGCCGCGATGTGCTTGAAGACGATGGGCAGGCGAGCAGCGTTGGCCAGCTGAGCTCGGGCTTCCGCCTCCACGGGTACACCCTTCGTCCACATCTTCACCGGCACGCCGCCGGCGACTTCTTCGAGGTTGTAGTTTTGATCGTTCATGGTCTTCTTTCAGAAACGGGTGATGCCCTGCTGCGACAAGAGTCGGTGAAACGTCGTGCTCTACCACTGAGCTACGGTCCCCTTGATTTGGGACCGGCGGGATTCGAACCCGCGACCACGAGATTGGTGATCTGTAGTTCCACTTGCATTCGCAGCAGGACATCTCAAAAGAGCGCGACAAGAGGCGGCAAGACAATGCCACACTGGTTTCCCAGCTGAGGACTCGAACCCCCGGCGTACCGATGTAGTCCTGCCAGCATTCGCGCAAAACTCGACCGCCTTCCCGCGTGGCGACAAACAATCGGTGAGACACGTTTTGGATGTCATCCCACCTGCATTCGCCACGCGACGACGCGTGTTCTGTTGAAAGGTTGGTGCCCCGGGCGACAAGAGTTGCAAGAGCGGCCTACGGGTTCTCCGTTGCGGGCTTGCGGGCCCGCGCGGCCAAGTTGCGCTGTACTCCTGCAGGCATTCGCCTGGGGACACCTTCCAACCAGCGGTGCGATGGCCCTACTGGGCGGCCAACGACACCTTTTCGATCTCACCGACCCAGTGCTCGGCGTCCATCTTCCCGGTCGCGAAGTTCGCCACCATGGTGAACACCGCATCCGAGAAGCCGCCGACATTCAGGATGTCCTGCCGCTCCGCCGCCTGCGTGGTCGCCGTCGGCTGGATGTCGATGCACACCAGGCGCGCTTGCGGGTTGCGCTGCTTCAGCACTTCCCACTCGCGCAGGGTCTGCGTCGCACCGCGCCGGTTGGCGTCGACCCAGGACTCGTTGTCCGAGACCAGGATCACCACGTCAACCGAAGCCCGCTCCCGGTTCAGCAGGGCGAGCGGGGCGCTGCAGTTCGTGCCGCCGCCACCGATGTTGGCCAGCGCTTGCGCGTTGGTCATCACCGAGTCACGGGCATTCAGCTGCAACTTCACGACATCCTGCTCGAATGGCAGCACACGGGCCTGCGGGTTCTTCCGCAGCACCGCCGCCGCCACCAGGGCTGCCACGTCGATGCAACGCACGCTGGAGGTCGCGCAGCCGCGATGACCGGTCACCGACGAGCTCATCGAGCCTGACGCGTCAGGGCACACCACGACACGGCCCGCCAGGCTGGGCACGTTGCCCAGCGCCAGCTCCATCGCATCCTGCAGCGCATCGCGAACCTGGGCAGGCACCGACTCGCCAGCCGCCTTGCAGGCGGACATCAGCTGGTAGGGCATCACCCGCGCCTTGGCCACGGCTTGCGCATCGCTCAGCTTGGCGGCCACCGCCTCAGCCATGCCGGGGAGGTTGAACACGCCATGCCGGGCGAAGGTGTTCAGGTTCTGACGCACCATCTGCCACGAGCCCGATCGAGCGATCTGCGCCCATTGCGCCGAGGTGAGTTCCAGCGCGGTCAGCATCTGGAACGGAACATCCGGCACTCCCGAGCCCACACCCTGGGCGATGTCGCGCTTGAAGCGCTCGAATGCCTGGGTGATGGGCGGCAGGGACGCTTCATCGACCGGCTTGCCGATCAACCATGCAAACCACGCCGCACGCCACGCTTGCGCAGGCTTGGGGTGAACCAACTTGACCACGTCCGCCAGCGATGGCGTGTTGCCCACGGCGGCGTTCAGCAGCTGCTTCTCCGAAGCCGTCAGCAGCCAGTGCTGCACCAGCTTCTTCGGGCGGGAACCCAGCGACTTGCGACCCACGGCACCACTGCGCAGGATCTGCACGAAGTTGCGCAGCATCTTGCCGTTGTCGACGACGCGGGAGAACACCTGGCTCAACAGCGCAACGTCACTCACGGCCAGGCTGGCCGCCAGCAGGGCGGGCATGTCCTTCATGTAGCCCGACTGACGGCCATAGAGCGCGGCCTTGGCAATGTATGAAGGCTCCAGCTGTTGGGTCAGCGACAGGACCTGGTCGAGTTGGTCTTCGGCGTTGGCGTAGAAGGTCCGGCTCAAGCAACCCGTGGCCGCCAGCTGCGCCAGTTGATGACGTGGGCTGAAGGCGTAAGCCGGGGCCTGCTCGGCATTGCGCGCCGAAGCAGAGGGCAGCAGGACGCCTTTGATCGTCTGGAAGAGCTGGGTGTTGACCATGGTGTTCTCGTCTTTGGCATTTAACTTGTTGTCTGTTGCCTTCCTTATCGCAACAGCTGTGCCAGTTCGGTCTGCTTGAGGAATCTGTTCCTTAACTCGTTGATTTCGTTAGATAAACTTGCCAATTGCTGCAAATGGAGCCCTATCCAGGGGATGGCAAGATCTCGCGGAGACTAGAATCTAAGCTAGATAAATAGCCGCTTGAATATGAGCAGGAAGAACGTTGTCGTCGGGTTCATGGGCACCCAGCTCGATTCGGGACAAGGGGCGGGTCGCTGGGAGAAGTGGCGGCCGACGATCTCGCTGGTTCAGCACGAGGACACCCTCATCCACCGGCTGGAACTTCTGTATTCGAGGCAACACGAGGCACTGGCTCACATCCTCAAGGGCGACATCGCCAACGTATCGCCCGACACGATCGTCAATCTGGTGCCCATGGAAGTGGCCGATCCCTGGGACTTCGGTGAGATGTACGCCGCTCTCTATGACTGGGCGCGGAGCTACCGCTTCGATCCGGCCCGTGAGCAGTACTGGGCGCACATCACCACCGGCACCCACGTCGCACAGATCTGCATGTTCCTGATGGTGGAGTCGCGCTTCATTCCCGGCGTCCTATTGCAGACTGCGCCGCCCAAGAAGCAGCAGCGCGGCAACCCGGGCAGCTACACCCTGATCGACCTGGACCTCTCGCGCTACGACGTGCTCGCGCAGCGCTTCAGCCAAGCGCACGCCGAGGCATTGGAGTTCTTGAAAAGTGGCATCCCGACACGCAATCAGCGCTTCAATGCACTCATCGAGGAGATCGAGCGCGTCGCGGTGCGCTCGCAGGCCCCCATCCTGCTGACCGGCCCGACGGGTGCGGGCAAATCGCACTTGGCACGGCGAATGTTCGAACTCAAGAAGTCGCGCCATCAGGTGCGGGGCGACTTCGTCGAGGTCAACTGCGCCACGCTGCGAGGCGACGGTGCCGCGTCAACCCTTTTCGGGCACAAGAAGGGCGCTTTCACCGGCGCTGCGGCGGACCGCGCCGGCTTGTTACGCACCGCGCATCAAGGCGTGCTGTTCCTGGACGAGATTGGCGAGCTGGGCCTCGACGAGCAGGCGATGCTTCTCAAGGCGGTAGAGGAGAAGCGCTTCTTTCCCATGGGTAGCGATCGTGAGGTCAGCAGCGACTTCCAGTTGATCGCCGGCACGAACCGGGACCTTCGCGTCGATGTCGCACACGGCCGGTTTCGGGAGGACCTTTTCGCGCGCGTCAACCTTTGGGCTTACACGCTGCCCGGCTTGGCACAGCGCCCCGAGGACATCGAACCGAATATGGACCATCTGCTCGCCCGGTACACCGCTGACTCCGGCCGGGCGGTACGATTCAACGCCGAAGCCAAGGCTGAGTACCTGCGGTTCGCTCGCTCCAAGGACGCACTCTGGAGCGGTAACTTCCGTGATCTGCTGGCAAGCGTGACGCGCATGGCGACACTTGCCGACGGCGGACGCATCTCGACCAACTTGGTGGCCGCTGAGATTCAACGCCTGCAATGGCTGTGGCAGCCAGCCGGCGCCTCCTCGCAGCCTGAGATCGAGCTCGACGAACTGCTGCCTGAGAAAGCTGCCAAGGAGCTGGATCTTTTTGATCGCCTTCAGCTAGAAGCCGTACTTCGTGTATGCCGAGAGGCGCAGACCCTGTCGGAAGCGGGCCGACGGCTGTTCGACCGGTCGCGAAAACAGCGCACCGTCATCAACGACGCAGACCGTCTGCGAAAGTACCTCCTGAAGTTTGGGCTGACGTGGGAGACGGTGCGGCAGCAGGCGTAAGCACCGTGGAGACCGGCATGCTGAGCGGGCCAGTGTTTTCACTGCGCTGCGGCGATGGAAGACCAACAGTTCAAACTTGAGCGAAACAGCGGTTCGATTCCCACTGACTTGTTTGGAGCCATGTCGTTGATTCAACGCCGTGCTTCCATCTCACGCTCAGCGCAAACCGACACTCAAGGCTGAACTTTTTGCACTTAACTCTGAACATGCAGTGCGGCCTGTTGGTCGAGATGGGCACATGCTGCGGCAGGTAAGAATGCGGCCACCGTTTAGCCGGTGGGACAATCAGCTCGCCCACGTGATGGATAAATTGGCTGCACCTTTCTCCGCGATCCCGCCTTGAACGACGCTGAAGCCTTACGCCGTTGGCGACTCATGCTGGGGCACTATGCTGCGCGTCCGCTGCAGCAGAGCGCTTTCACCGCGGGGGACTGGAGACTCGACCAAGCGCTCGACTATCTGTACGGGCGAGAGTACGAAGGGCGCGGGCTGGCGCGGCCCACGGGTGGTGGCGGTTCGCTGGATCCTACGCAGTTGCGCGCCATCGACTGGCTGGCGCGAACCCGCAAGCTGTTTCCGCAAGACGTGTTCGAGCGTATGCAGACTCAGGCCATCGAGCGCTACCAACTCACCGAGCTGCTGGAAGACCCAGCGGTGCTGCGTTCGCTAGACGCCACGCCGGAGCTTGCGAAGGCGCTGCTCGGCATGCGCGGGCGGTTGTCGCCGCAGGTGCGCGACGCCGTTCGCGAGGTGATCCGCAAGACGGTGGACGACATCACGCGGCGGCTGCGCAATGAATTCGTCAATGCACTGGTAGGCCGGCGCAACCGGCAGCGGCGGTCGCAGGTCAAGAGCGCACAGAACTTCGATGCACGCGCCACCGTTGCCGCCAATCTGCGGCACTACAGCGTCGAGCGGCGACAGCTCGTTATCGAGCAGCCGCGCTTCAACGCACGCGTCAAGCGCAACCTGCCGTGGGACGTGGTGCTCTGCGTCGACCAGAGCGGCTCGATGATGGACTCGGTGATCTACAGCGCAGTGATCGCCGGCATCATGAGCTCGCTACCCGCCGTGCGCGTGAGGCTGGTGGTCTTCGATACCAGCGTTATCGACCTCACGCACCTGGCCAGCGACCCGGTCGAGGTGCTGCTGACGGTGCAGCTGGGGGGCGGCACCGACATCGGTCGCGCCGTCAACTACTGCGAGTCGCTCGTCACCAATCCCGCCCGCACCGTGTTCGCGCTGATCAGTGACTTCGAGGAAGGGGCGGCGCCGGGCCCGCTGTTGGCCGCTGTGCGACGGATGGCGGAATCGCGGGTGACGCTGCTTGGGCTGGCGGCGCTCGACGAATCGGCATCACCGGTGTACGACAGGCAGATGGCGCAGCGGCTGGCCAACCTTGGCATGCATGTGGCAGCGCTCACGCCCGTTCACTTTGCCCAATGGTTGGCCGAGGTGATGAATTGAGCTGGATCGCCGCCTGGCGCGTCTATGACGACGACACGCTGACGGCACTGGCCAACGCCGGCCTGCTGCGCCGCGCCGCCAAGGATGTCGAGGCCGGCAAGGTGGCGCTCGTGGATCAGGACGTCGAGGGTGGCTGGGTGGCGGCCGATGGCCAACGAGTGCGCGTCGATGCGCATGGCCCGCAAAAGGCGCGCTGCGACTGCCCGGCGCGGGGCATGTGCAAGCACATCCTCGGCGCAGCCCTGTGGCTGCGCGACCGGGCGCCTTCGTCGGTGTTGGCAGGAGCCGAGGAGCCTCAAACCGCAGCGATCGACCCGCTCGCCGAGCTGCTGGCGCTGGACGTGGCTGAGCTGTTCAAGGCGGCAGGCGCGGCCGCGGTGCGCCGGGCCGCGGCGGCAGGCGTCAGCGACGTCGAGTGGCGGGTCCAGGGTGGCGCGATGGTGTTGACGCTGGCGTCGCTTGGCCAGTCCTGCCGCTGGGTCGGTGGAGCGGGCTTTGCGGGGATGGTCTCGGATGTGCCCCCCGCCGAACGCAAGGCCGTGCACCTCAGCGCGTTGATGGCGCTGCGGCGCGCGCACGGCCTGGTCGATGCGTGGCCCGCCGGCACGACACCGGCCAAGCCGGCGGAATGTGCCGCCGAATGGCTCGGCCCGCGCGAGCAGGACTTCCTCGCGCAAGTGCAAGGCCTGCTGCACGAGCTGCTGAGCGGCGGCATCAGCCACGTCAGCGGGCTTACGTCGGCACGGCTGCTGGCGCTCAACATGTCGGCGCGTGGCGAAGGCTTACCCCGGCTGGCGGCGCTCCTGCGCAACCTCGGTGGCACCGTGGATCTGCTGGCCCGCCGCGATCATCGCGCGGAAGAGCGCGACGCGCTGGCTGCCATGTCGCGCATCCAGGCGCTGTGCGAGGCGCTGGCTGCTGCAAAGGGCGAAGCCCTTCAGGCGTTGCGTGGCCAGGTCAAGCGCGACTTCGATGAAGCCACTGCGCTCACGCTGCTGCCGCTGGGCGCCTATTGGTGGCAGACGCGCGGTGGCGCCCGTGGCCTGACCGTGGCATTCTGGGACGTGGAGGGTGCGCGGGTGCTTCAGGCGACGTTGGCGCGGCCGGACGGCAGCGATGTCGGCTTCACCCGCGAACTGGCGTGGTCAACGCAGGCCTTGTGGCCCGGCACCGGGTCGGTGAGCACAGTGGCAGCGTCAAGCTGGCGGCTGGAGCAGCCGCAGCTGTCGGAGGATGGACGCCTGGCGTTGGGCGGCGCGACCCGCGCAACGCCACAGCCCCTGTGGAGCGTGACCGATGCTCGTATGGCCGGGATAGGCTGCGCGGACTGGGCGGAACTGAGAGCCCGGCTGCGCGCCGCCGCGGGCGTGGCCGGCGAGCCCATCGACGCCGTGCTGCTGCGGCCTGCCGATACCCGGGCGCCGGTGCTGGACGAAGCACGACAGCAGTTGACCTGGCCAGTGGCCGACGCCGCGGGCCGCTGGCTGACTTTGGTCGTTCCTGTCGCGCCCGAAACGCACCAACGCATGGACAACATCGATGCGCTGGCCGCTCGACGCGGTGACCTGCGCGGCATCCTCGTGCGCATCGAACGCACCGGTGCCGCGGTGCAGTTCGTGCCCGTGGCGGTATGGCTTCGCGAGGCCGACGACCGGCTGCAGGTGCTGTCCCTCGACTTCGAAACGCCGCCGGCGCGGGGGACGTCGCTCACTGCGCGGCTGATGCGGTTGTTCGAGCTACGCCGCGACCTGCCTCCCGCTGCCGCTCCGTCCGGCTTGGCGGAGCGCCTGACGGCGCCGGTGCTGGAAGTGCTGGAGACGCAGGCCGCCACTGGACGGATGACGCTGACCCCGCACCAGGAAGAGCGGCTGCAGGATGCGCACCGGCGCGTGACGTCAGTCGGGTTGGAGATCTTGGCGAGTGCGCTGCAGGCGCATCGGCGGGAGCCAACGCCGCGTGCTGCGCTGCGTCTCTACCGGCTGTGCGAGCTGGTGGAGGAACTGGACGCATTGCCACAGGAAGCGTGAGGCGGGCAGCGCCGACATCAACAGTCAACAGGAGGAGAAGGCATGGGAGTTCTGGACAAGATCATGGGCGCGTTGACCGGCGGCGTGGCCGCAGCGACGGCCAGCGCCGCGTGCCTCACGCGCGAGCAGGCCAATCTCATCGCGCGAAGCCTGCAGCCGCTCGAACGCATTGCTGCGTCGCTGCCCGCGGAGGCGCTCACTTATGTGCTGGAGGGCAGCAACGAGACCGTGTTGTTGACACTGCAGCAGGCGGGCACCAAGTCGCCCGAGATCCTGCTGGGCAAGCCGGGTCGGTTGCACTGGAAGTTCTATCACTGGGACGACAAGGAGGTGCTGGCCCTCGGCGAAGCGAGCCTGGCATGCCGCGACAAGTTCTACGCCAGCATTTCGGCCGACACCCTGCCGCTCGATGTGTTGATCCGGCTGGGCCAGTTGCTGGTGGCTGCCGATGGCGGGCGCCAGCTGCAACAACTCGGCGCGCCGGTGCCGGCTTGGCTGCACATGATCGTGAACGATGCGATGTGTTCCTCGATCAACCAGCACAGCGCGCCCAAGGATGTGTTGAAGCGCCGCCCCGCCTGGAACATTGATCTGATCGCCAAGTTGCTCGAGCGTGACGGCCTTGAACCCGTCCTGGCGCTTCAGATGGTGTTCCAGCGCAAGGAAGCGGACTCCTACGGCGGCGACCCACTGGGAGCGTTACTTGGCGAGCCTCAGGTTGCCGCTTTCATGCGGGCGCATCGCGATGCGGTGGCGCCGTTGCTGACGCAGCTGTCGGCGGCCGGCCGTGTCAAGCTCGCTTCGCGTATCGGGCATGACAAGTCTCTGCTGGCTGACTTCGCCCCGCAACTGGTGGCCCTGGCCGCCGACGGCAGCAAGGGCGTCCGGACCGAAGCTGTGCCGCATCTCGATGCCATCGAACTGAACCAGCGGCTCGCCTTGCTGGTAGCACTGCTGAAGGAAGGTGACGGCACGCAGCGCGCGCAGGCCGCCGACCTGCTGGCACGGCTGCCGGACACGCCCGGGCGCGCCGCCCTGGACGCCGCACTGGAAACAGAAACCAGCAAGCCCGTGCAGCAGGCCATCCGCGCTGCGCTGACCCGCCTGGACGCGGCAGACTCTGCGGCGACCCAGGAGTTGCCGCCGCCACCTGCCTGGGAGCCTTTCGTGGACACGCCGCTCGGCGATGCCACAC
This sequence comes from Ideonella sp. BN130291, assembly GCF_036231905.1. Taxonomy (NCBI): domain Bacteria; kingdom Pseudomonadati; phylum Pseudomonadota; class Betaproteobacteria; order Burkholderiales; family Sphaerotilaceae; genus Ideonella; species Ideonella sp. BN130291. The sequence continues at coordinate 195,621 of NZ_JAZARE010000009.1, forward strand.
TGCAGGTCCTCATCGCGAACCGGCGTGAGCTGCTGGATCGTGCCTACGCCGCCGCGCAACTGGAGATCGAAGAGAACAGGACCGGCCAAAACAAGTACAAGTGGCGCCAAGCCCACTACGAGAGGGCGAGGGACGTGACGGAAGACGACATGCGCGTCTTGCTCAAGGTGCTCAACGGCACGGCCAGCGAGAAGGAGCGCAAGCGCGCACAGGTCGGGGAGGTGGGCGCCTGCGTGGTGCATGGCAACCGCGTTCAGGTGAGCCCAGGCTTCGGGCCGACGCACCTGTTGCGCTGGCTGGCCGTCTCCCGCCCCTGGCAGAACTTCTGGCAGGACGATGGCTTCCACAAATGGCTGGGCCGGCAGCCGACCGGCAGCGTCGACCTGCGCGCATTGGCGGACGTGCTCCAGCGAGCTGGACTGCTCATCGACGACGTGGCCCGTGCGGCACTTTGCAACTACTGGTCCACGCCCACTGCGGCGGCGGTGCTGCCTGCCGAGCGCGTCTGGCCCTTCTTCGCGGAGCACCCGAATTACATTGACGAAGGCCTGGGGCTGGTGGCTGCGGCACCGCCGTCCGACGACCGACGTCGCGCCGCACTGGAGCTGGGTGCAACGCTGCAGACGCTGGCCACCTTCCCCGTCGTGCAGGCCCGCTGGCTGGCCCGCGTGATGGAGATCGCGCTCGGCGAGGGCAAGACCTACCGTGCGGCTGCCCAGAAGGTGCTGTCCGCGCTGCCGGATATCGGCAGCCGGGTCATCGAGTCCCTGTCGCATTCCAAGAGCGAGGTGCGGATCGAGGCGGCCAACTGGCTCGCCGACCTGCGGCATAAGCCAGCCATCACTGTGCTGGGCAAGGCGCTCGACAAGGAGAGCCGCGAGACGGTACGCGCGGCTTTCCTGACCGCGCTCGAAGCCCTTGGCGACGACATCTCGCCGCGGCTGGCGCCTGCAATTTTGCTGGCAGAGGCGCGCAAGGGCCTCAAGGGCAAGCCGCCTGCCGGTCTCGCATGGTTCTCGTTTGCCGCATTGCCGGCCTGCCGCTGGGCCGACGGCACGGCAGTCGAGCCCGAGATCATCCAGTGGTGGACGGTGCTGGCCTGCAAGCTCAAGGAGCCGGGCGGCAACGCGCTGTTGACGCGCTATCTCGGGCTGCTCGATGCCGCGAGCCGCAAGGCCCTTGGCAGCGCGGTGCTGCGCCAATTCATCGCGCACGACACTGCCCATCCGTCGCTGGAGGCGGCCACGGCCTATGCGCAGGCGACGGCCCCGCAGCGCTGGCAGGGCAACCAGAAGCGTTGGCAATCGGCCAAGCCCGAGCACAAGACTTACTACGAGGCCGACTACAACAAGTCCCAGGAGCAGGTGTTCGAGGAATGCCGACGCGAGAAGATGGCCGAGTACCTGGGCAGTGCCATCGGCGAGAAGGGCGTGCTGGCGCTGGCGGCGTATGCGCCGGCCCACGAGGCCGTCACGCTGCTGCAGCAGTACATGCGCGACCACTATCCGAGGCGATCGCAGATCGAGGCCATGCTCGACGCCGTTGCAACCGGCAACGATCCCATCGTCATCCAGCTGCTTCTGGGCCTGTCGCGCCGCTACCGCACTGCCTCCGTGCAGCAGAAGGCGCGCGACCTGGTGCAGCAGATCGCCGAGCGCAACGACTGGACTGAGGACCAGCTGGCCGATCGCACCATCCCGACAGCGGGGTTGGATGACACCGGCACGCTCGCGTTGCAGTACGGCGACCGCGTGTTCACCGTGGTGCTGGATGCCGCGATGAAACCCGAGCTTCGCAACCCGGAAGGCAAGGTCGTCAAGTCCTTGCCCGAGCCGCGCCAGACAGACGACCCGGCGCTGGTAAAGGAAGCCAAGTCGCAGTTCGCGACGCACAAGAAGGAACTCAAGCAGGTGATCGACCTGCAGACGGCGCGGCTCTTCGAAGCCATGTGCACCGGCCGCCACTGGCCGCAGTCGGAGTGGCGCGAGTACCTGCATGCCCATCCGGTGGTGGGCCGGCTGATACAACGCCTGGTGTGGCTGGAGGTGGACGCTGCAGGCTCTGTTCTGCGCAGCTTCCGGCCCACCGAGGACGGCAGCCTGCTCGATGTGCAGGACGAGGAGGTCGACCTCGCACCCGACAGCCGGCTGAGGTTGGCGCACGCGTCGCTGGCCGAGCCGGCCGCCGCGGCGGCTTGGCTGCAGCACTTCAAGGACTACAAGCTGACGCCGCTGTTTCCGCAGATGAACCGCACGCCCCCCCCGGTGGCGTTCAAGGATGCCGCGGGCAGGGATGTCAGCGTCATCGCGGACCGTCAGGGCTGGATCAGCGACACCTTCACGCTGCGCGGCCACTTCACGAAGCTGGGCTATCAGCGCTCGCAGGCGGAAGACGGCGGATTCTTCTCGCAGTACACCAAGGAGTTCTCGAATGCCGGCGTGCGCGTGGTGCTCGAATTCTCAGGCAATACGCTTCCCGAGGAGAACGTGCCGGCGGCCTTGAAGACGCTGAGCTTTGAGAATACGCGCGTGAGAGGCTGGGGCGAGAACGTGCTGCCGCTGGCCAACGTGCCGCCCGTGCTGCTGGCCGAGGCCTATGCCGACTACCTGGCGGTCGCCAACGCCTGCGCCGGGTTTGACCCCGCGTGGGAAAAGAAGATGCCATGGTGAACACGATGAACGGAGTGCCGACGAACTCGCGCGACCAGGCCGTGCGCCTGCCGGCCGAGCAGCGCTATGCTGCCGAGCTGGCCCGCCTTGCCGCGGCCGACAAGGACGCGAAGCCCCCGGGCTGGCAGCTGTCGCCGCGCGCGGTGCGCAGCTTCATCCTGGGCGACGACAAGCTGCAGGTGTCACGAAAGTTCTACGGCGACGACCCGCTGGTGGACCGCGCCATCGTCACTCTGATGGGCCACCAGGGCCTCATGCTGGTGGGTGAACCGGGCACGGCCAAGTCCATGCTGTCCGAGCTCCTGGCGGCGGCGATCAGCGGCGATTCGGGCCTGACCGTGCAAGGTACTGCCGGCACGACCGAAGACCACCTGAAATACAGCTGGAACTACGCGCTGCTGCTGGCCGAAGGGCCGAGCCCGCGCGCGCTTGTTCCGTCGCCGGTCTACCAGGCCATGGCGACGGGGCGCATCGTGCGCTTCGAGGAGGTGACCCGCTGCCCGCCCGAGATCCAGGACGTGCTGATCTCGCTGATGAGCGAGAAGCAGCTGATGGTGCCGGAACTCAGCCGAGATGGCGGCGAAGGCGGACGGTTGCAGGCGCGGCGAGGCTTCAACATCATCGCCACGGCCAACCTGCGTGACCGCGGGGTGCACGAGATGTCGTCGGCGTTGAAGCGGCGCTTCAACTTCGAAACGGTGCGTCCCATCCGCGACCCCAAGTTCGAGGTCGAACTGGTGGTCAGGCAGTTGCAGCAGGAACTCGCCGGCGATGAAGCGCCTGTGGATGTGCCGCGGGATGTCGTCGCCCTGCTCGTGACAACCTTCCAGGAGCTGCGCGCCGGCCAGACCCAGGATGGCGCGGCGATCAAGGGGCTGGACGCGGTGATGTCCACCGCGGAAGCCGTCAACGTGGCCTATGCCGCGGCGCTGCAGGCACGCCACTTCAACGGCGGCCGCCTCACAGTGCGCGAGATCGCCGGCCAGTTGCAGGGCGTGATGCTCAAGGATGGCCAGGACGACGCGCGCCGCGTGCGCCATTACTTCGACACCGTGGTGCGCGAGCGCGGCAAGCGTGACGCGCTTTGGAAGGCGTTTCACGACTCGGCGCGCGGTTTGTGGGAATAGAAGCGGACCCCGGGGGGCTTGAGGAGCGGTTGCTGCAGGCGAGGTCGCGCCTGTTCGACAGCGGGCAGGACGTGTACTTCGCGCCCGTGCGCCATCACAGCCCGGCGTGTGCGCTTGCGCTGCGCGAGATGCTGCGCGAGCTGCGCCCGGCAGCCGTGCTGATCGAAGGGCCGGACGACCTCGACCACCTGTTGCCGCTCCTGCAGCATGCCGACACGCGCGCCCCAGTGGCCTTGCTGTGTCAGTCCAAGCACCAGGCTGCCCGCGGGCCGGACGAAGACGCTGACACGAAATCCCTGCCGGAGATTCGCTCGGCGTTCTATCCGTTCTGCGACTACAGCCCCGAGTGGGTCGCCGCTCGCGACGGCGCAGCGATCGGCGCTCAAGTGGCCTTCATCGACCTGCCATGGCGCGACAAGGCCTGGAACGCCGGTCGCGACGCGGAGACCGAGGGTCCGGCCGAAGCTGTGCGCAGCCTGATGGAGGAGCGCCATTTCGCGCACAGCCGCTACCTCGGCGCCATGGCGTCGCGCCTCGGCTGCGTCGACCACCACGAGCTTTGGGACCGGCTCTTTGAACTGCGCGGGGCGCAGGCTCGCCACGACTGGCGCAGCTTCTTCGGCGACGTGTTCGGCTGGTGCGCCGCAGCCCGTTTCGACTACGAGCCAGAGGTGCTGGAGGTCGAGGGCAGCCTCGCGCGCGAGCGCCACATGGCGGCGCATTTGCGGCGCTGGCGTGAACGCGTGGAGGGGCCGCTGGTCGTGGTGACGGGGGGGTTCCACACGCCAGAGTTGCTGGACACTTGGCAGACCGCCGAGGCGACACCCGTCGCGGCAAAGCCCTCCACGGAAGACGGCGCCTGGCTGATCCGTTACAGCTTCGACCGGCTGGACGCCTTAAACGGCTATGCGTCGGGGATGCCGTCGCCGGGCTACTACCAGCGCGTCTGGGAACGGCTTACTGGAGCGGAGCCTGACCCGTTCACGGCGGTGGCGCTCGAGGCACTGTCAGCTTTCGCGGGGCGGCTGCGTGAGGAAGACCGCGGCGACGCAGCCTCCACCGCGCTGGTCCAGGCAGCCGCCCTGCAGGTCGTCCGTCTGGCGGCGCTGCGCGGCAATATCGAGCCAGGGCGCCAGGACCTGCTGGATGCCATCCGCTCCTGCTTCATCAAGACCGCCATCGACGAAGGCACGCGAGGCTTCACAGCCGACCTGCGGCGCTTCCTGAGTGGGGCGCGGATCGGCGATGTGCCGCCGTCGGCGGGCTCGCCGCCGCTGGTCGAGGACGCGCGCCGCCACGCCCGCGCCGCTGGCGTGCGCATGGACGACAGCACGCCGCGCAGTGCCCAGCTGGACCTGTACCGCAAGCCCTCGCACCGTGAGCGCAGCCGTTTCTTCCATGCCATGTCCTATCTCGACGTCGGCGTCGCTGCCTGGGTGTCCGGCCCGGACTTCATTGGCGGCGCGCGCCTGCATCTGTTGTTCGAGGAATGGCGCGTGGCGTGGTCGCCGCTGGTCGAAGCCAAGCTGATCGAGCTGGCGACCGAAGGCGCCAGCATCGAGGCGGTGTGCCTGGCCAAGCTGCAGCGGGAGGAACGCGCGCTGGCTGAACAAGGCCGCGCCCGCAGCGCCAAGGCCGCCGTGATGCTGCTGCAGCGCGCCTGCCTGATCGGCCTGCACCAGCGTCTGCCGCAACTGCTCCAGATGCTCGCCGCGCACCTGGACGAGGATGCCAACCTCGCCTCGGTGGTGGACTGCGGCCATCGGTTGGTGACGCTGTGGCGGGCGCGCGAACCCTTGGGCCTGCAACAACATCCGCAAGTGCGCGCGCTGCTGGAGCGTGTATGGCCTGCAGCGCTGTTTCTGCTTCCCGACATGGCGAGCTGCGATGCAGCCGCAGAGGCCGAAGCCGTGGCGCAACTGCTGTTGCTGCGCGAACTCGGCCACATGCTGGAGAAGTCGGATGCCGATGCTCCGGTCGTCGACCTGGAGCCGCTGCACGACCAGCTTGTGCGATTTGCCTCGCGGGTCGATGTGGCGCCTGGTGTCTGCGGTGCGTCAGCGGCGCTGCTCTTCCTGGCGGGGCGTTGGGGCGAGGCGGAACTGGCGGGAGTGGTGTCGCAGCGCTTCGGGCCAGGGGCTGATTCGGCCAGCTCGGTGCGCTTCCTCAACGGCCTGATGGCTGCGGCCCCTGAGCTCCTTTTACGCCTGCCCGTGCTGCTGGGCCACTTCGACCGCCTCGTGCGTGGCTGGGATGCCGACGCCTTCATCGCCCAGCTGCCGGACTTGCGCCACATGTTCACGCGCTTGAAGCCGCAGGAAACCGCCGATCTTGCGACCGAGGTCAGTCGGCTCCACGGCGCCTCGAGTGCTGCGTTTCAACTGGCCGGGATGAACTACGAGACCACTGAGCAGGATCTATTGGCGGGCGTTCGGCTGGAACGGTCCCTGGCGGCCGTGCTGGAGCGTGACGGGCTGAATCATTGGCTCTACTGCGCCGATAGTCGGGGCGCTGATGCCGATAGATCAAAATTGAGTGAAACGAAAACCCGATAGTTCCGACTTGAGTGAGACACGGGTTCGAAGTCTGCTGACCCGTCTAGCCCCAAGTGGTTGATGAGCGGCCGTTTTCAGGTTTGAGTTGGGCGCAAACCGACACAGGCCGCTCAGGGCTTCCTGGCGCTGGCTTCCGTGTCGGCCTTGCGGTCCGCCGCCACCTTCTGCGCGCTCGGCCGCTCGCCGATGAAGCGGGTGTAGGCCTTCCAGTCCACGCCCTGGGCCAGCAGCAGGTCGTCGCCCAGCACGATCTTGCTGGCCATGCCCACCAGCGGCAGGCTCACGTGGGCACTGCAATCGGCCTGGGTGAAGGTGTCGCCGGCCAGGTAGGGAGAGAACTTCGCCAGGCGCTTGAAGCCGGTGATGTTGCGCGTGAGCAGCTTGGCGATGCGGGCCTGGTTCGCTTCGCTCACCGTGCCGCCAAAAAACGCCTGCGGGTACAGCTCACGCGCCACCAGCTCCAGGTGCAGCTCCACAAAGGCGGTGAGCTCGCGCACCTTGGCCTGCGCCCACGGATCGGCGGGCAGCAGCCGTGGTTCAGGCTGAAGGGCCTCCAGGTAGTCCACGATCGCCTGGCTTTCGCACAGCGTGCCGTGCTCGGTGCGGATGAACGGGATCTTGCCCAGCGGCGATGCCGAGAGCACGGCCTCGTCGGTGCGGCCGGTGCCCACCCGCTCCTCGGTGAACGGAATGCCCTTTTCCAGCAGCACCAGCTTGACCTTGTTGTAGTAGTTGGACAGCGAAAAGCCGCACAGGGTGATCATGGTTCTCTCCGGACAGGGGACACCGCAGTCTATGCGGGCCGGCTTGTTTGGCTGCCACCCATGCGACACACGCTAGCGGCGATTCACCATCGCAATGCCCAGCGCCACCGCAGCCAGCGCCACCACCAGCCGGGTGGTCACGGGCTCGCCCAGCAGCAGCACCCCCGCCAGCAGGCCGAAGATCGGCGTGAGCAGCGTGAAGGCGGCCAGGCGGGTGGCGGCGTAGTGGCGCACCAGCCGGAACCACACCAGGTAGCTGGCGAAGGTGATCACCACGGTCTGGAAGCCGAAGGCGGCCCAGGCGGTGCCGCTGAGGCTGGCGGGCCAGTGTTCGCCGCTGGCCGCCCCGGCCAGCGACAGCAGCACGCCCGAAATGGCCAACTGGTACAGCAGCGTCTTCTCGGCCGGCGCGCTGCTCAGGCGCGTGGCGCGGATCACCAGCGTGGTGGCGGCCCACAGCACCGCGGCCAGCACGCCGAGCGCGTCGCCCAGCCACTGGCGCGGGCCGGCCGCGGGTTGGGTGAACCCTTCGGCAAAGGCCCACGCCACGCCGGCAAAGGCGGCCAGCAGCCCGGCCCACTGGCCCCCGCGCAGCCGCTCGGCCCGCGCGATGAAGTGCATGCCCAAGGCCACCACGAAAGGTGAGAGGTAGATGAACACCACCATGCGCGAGGCGGTGGTGAACTGCAGCCCGATGAAGATGCAGGCGAACTCGGCCGCGAACAGGCAGCCGGCCCACCAGCCGCCCACGCCGCTGCCATCACGGCTGAACAGCGGTATGCCGCGCAGCCGTGCCCACACCGCCACCAGCCCACCCGCGACCAGCGAGCGCATGCCGGCTTGCAGCAGCGGCGGTATCTCCGCCAACGCGACCTTGGCGGCCACCTGGTTCAGGCCCCAGAGCAGGCAGCACAGCAGCAGGGAGCTGACAGCGACAGCGTCGAGATGGTGTTTGCGCTCGTTCATGGGTCGATTGGAACCGAGGCCGGGCGCCGGTCCAGCAGCAGGGCGCACACCAGGCCTGCCAGCGCGCCGGTGGCATGCGACAGCGGCGCGATCGCGATGTCCCAGTCGGCCGGATGGCGCAGCACCGGGCCCCAGGGTGCTTCCAGCAGCACCTTGAGGGCGGCGCCCAGCAGCAGCGCCACCCCGATGGCCCGGCAGCGGCCGCGCTGGTGGCGCAGCAGGTGCCAGCCAGCCACCACCACGCCGGCATGCAGCACACCGGACAGGCCGCCGTAGAGCGCGAGCTCTGGCCGCGCCAGCAACGCCAGGTGGGTCAACGGCCAGGCGAGGCACCAGGCCGCCGCCGCACGTGGGGGTAGGGAGCCGACCACGCCCAAGGCCGCCACGAGCGCCAGGCCGGCCAGGTTGGCCAGCGCATGCCAGCGGCTGAAGTGCACGAAGGCGGCGCTCCACCAGCGCCAGGGCTGGGCGACGGCCAGCTCGGGCTGCCAGGCCAGCGCAGCCGGCGGGGCGCCCCAGGCGGCCAGCGTGCCGGTGACCAGCACCAGCGCCAGCGCCAGCCAGGCGCCGCCGCGGCCGCTCAACCGAAGACGGCCCGCCACAGCGCCAGCACGGCGTCGCGCTGGGTGGCCAGGGTGTCGGGCGGGAACTGAGTCGGCTGTTCGTCCAGGCGGGCGCGGTGCTGGGCACGGCGCAGTTCGCGGTAGGCATCGGCTGCCGCCTGGCCCACGCCGGCCGGCAGCAGGCCCGCGTGTTCGGCGCGCAGCAGCAGGGCGATGTTGCCGGCGTTGTCCTGCAGCTGGGCATGCGCGGCCGAATGCGACAGCACCAGCAGCTGCACCGCGAACTCGGCGTCCATCATGCCGCCCGGGCTGTGCTTCACGTCGAACAGCGCACTCGGCACCCGATGCGAGCCGCGCACCTTGTCGCGCATGGCGCGCACCTCGTCGCGCAGCGCGGCGGGATCGCGCGGTGCACACAGCACGGCCCGGCGCACACGCTCGAAGCGTTCGGCCAGGCTGCTCATGCCGGCGCAGAAGCGCGCCCGTGTGATGGCCTGGTGCTCCCAGGTCCAGGCCGTGTTGCTGCCCCGGCCGACCTGGTACTTCTCGAAGGAGGCCAGCGAGGTCACCAGCAGGCCGGAGTTGCCGTTGGGCCGCAGGGCGGTGTCGATGTCGAACAGCTCGCCGGCCGCGGTGCGCAGGGTGAGCCAGGGAATCAGCTTGCGCACGAAGGCGCCATACACCTCGGGCGCGCGCTCGTCCTCGTCGTCGTAGAGGAACACCACGTCCAGGTCGCTGCCGTAGCCCAGCTCCTTGCCGCCCAGCTTGCCGTAGGCGATGACGGCAAAACACGGTTCCTCGCGGTGGCGCGTCTTCAGGCGCTGCCAGCACCAGCGCAGTGTGCAGTCCAGCACCGCGTCCGCCAGGGCGGACAGGTCGTCGGCCGCCTGCTCCACCGTGATGTGGCCTTCCACGTCGCGCACCAGGGTGCGGAACACCTCCGCATGGTGGGCGCGGCGCAAGGTGTCCAGCAGGGCTTCTTCGTCGGCCTCGCCGGCGCGCTGCCAGGCCGCGTGGCGGGCTTCCAGGTCGGTGATGAAACTCTCGCGCTCGAAGCGGCTGTGCACCAGGCGCTCGTCGGCCAGCTCGTCGATCACGCCGGGGTGCAGCATCAGGTAGCGCACCGGCCAGCGCGCCAGCCCCAACAGGCGCAGCAGGCGGGTCAGCACCTCGTTGCGCTCGGCCAGCAGCGCCAGGTAGCTCTCGCGCCGCAGCAGCGGCTCCACCCAGTCGATGAATCGCAGGGCTGCGTCCATCGTGCAGCATCCCGCCGACACGTTCTCGGCCACACGTTTCATCAGCTTGGCCAGGCGCAGCTTGCTCTCGTCGCGCAGGTTCTGGATGCGCGGCTGCTGGGCCCAGGCGCGCACCCGGGTGCCCAGTTCGGGCGGCAGGCGCTCGATGAAGGTTTCGCTGTCGATCGGCAGCGGCGGGCCGCCGCAGGTGCGGCAGCCGCTCTTGCCACCGCCCGGCGTGGGCGCCTGGCCGTCGTGCAGCAGGGCGTCGAACTCGGTGGCCACGAACTCGCGGATGTCGCACAGCCGGTCCAGCAGCTCGCAGGCGTCGGCATTGCAGGCCAGGTGCAGGCTCCGTGCGATCCAGCCGAGGTCGGCGTCGGCGGTGGGCAGCAGGTGGGTCTGCTGGTCGTCCAGGTACTGGATGCGGTGCTCCACCTGGCGCAGGAAGCTGTAGGCCGCCGCCAGCCGCTCGGCGGTGCCCGCCTTCATCAGCCCGTGGTCGGTAAGGCGCTGCAGGCCCTTGAGCGTGGACCGGGTGCGGATCTCGGGGAACTGCCCGCCGCGCACCACCAGCAGCAGCTGCACGATGAATTCGATCTCGCGGATGCCGCCGCGCGACAGCTTCACGTCGTTGGCGCGCTCCGGCCGCCCGGCGGCGCGGCGCTGGGCTTCCTCGCGGATCTTGCGGTGCAGCTGGCGCAGGCCCTCGAACACGCCGTAGTCCAGGTACTTGCGATAGACGAAGGGCGTGACCAGCGAGCGCAGCGCCAGGGCGCGTCCGCTGTCGACCGCGCTGCGCGGCGCCACCACCCGGCTCTTGAGCCAGGCAAAACGTTCCCATTCGCGGCCCTGGACCTGGAAGTACTCCTCCAGCATGGGCAAGCTCACCACCGGTGGGCCGGAGTTGCCGTTGGGCCGCAGGGCCAGGTCCACCCGGAACACGAAACCATCGTCGGTGGTGTCGCCGATCAGCGCATACAGCCTGCGCGCCACCTTGGTGAAGTACTCGTGGGCACTGATCACCTCCGGCCCGGTGGTCTGCCCGTCTTCCTCGTAGACGTAGATGAGGTCGATGTCGGAGGACACGTTGAGCTCGCGCGCGCCCAGCTTGCCCATGCCGACGATCCAGAAGTCGATGCGTTCGCCGGCCGGTGTCAGCGGGGTGCCATGGCGTTCGTCCTCCTCGGCGCGGGCGGCGGCCAGGGCGCGCTCCAGCGTCACTTCGGCCAGCGTGGTCATGGTGGCCGTCACGTCGTCCAGGGTGGCGGCCTGCTCCAGGTCCAGCACGGCGATGCGCTCGAGCACCACCTGGCGCGCCACCCGCAGCGCCGAGGGCAGGGCGCGGCCATCGGCTTGCAGGCGGTCGATGAGGGCGTTGATCGCGGCGGCGTCGGGCCGGCCGGACGGCAGCAGCGCCAGTTCAGCGGCAAAACGCCGGCGGATGCGCTGCACGAAGCGGCTGTGCTCGGCCAGGGCGTCGGCCGTGGAAAAAGGCAGTGCGTTGCTGATGGAACCCATGGTCTCGGGTTGGGTCACTTGCTGGATAATTCCGCTCACCGTGTCATGCCCATCGCTCGCACCGCGGAAAAACCGCTTCGGTGCCCAGCTCCTGCTGCGCGATGGCCGGCTGCTGACGATGTTTCGGCCGGTGTCCCAACATCCTGATGCCTCCATCCTTGCCTGACACGGCCCCTCTTCCCTCAGAGCGCTTCGAGCCGCGGCATAAGTCACGCCGCTGGCTCGGCTGGCGTGCAGTGGCGCGTTTCGGGCTGGCCCTGGTGCTGGCCGCCTGGAGCTTATTGCTGCTCGCGTGGCTGACACTGCACTGGGGGATTTTGCCGCACGTCAACGAATGGCGGCCCCAGGTGGAAGCCCGCGCCAGCGCGGCCTTGGGCGTGCCGGTGCGCATCGGCCGCATCGAGGTGCAGTCCCAGGGCTGGGTGCCGGCCCTGCGCCTGCAGGACGTGACCCTGCTCGATCCCCAGGGCCGCGAGGCGCTGCGCCTGCCGCGTGTGGCGGCCGCGGTGTCGGCCCGTTCGCTGTTCACCCTGAGCCTGCGCTTCGAGCAGCTGCTGATCGAAGGCGCCCGCCTGGAAGTGCGGCGCGACGCACAGGGGCGCCTGTTCGTCGCGGGCCTGCAGGTCAAGGGCGGGGCCGGCGACGGCGGCGATGTGGCGGCGGACTGGTTCTTCGAGCAGCATGAGTTCGTCATCCGCCACGGCAGCCTGCGCTGGGTGGACGAGCAGGCGGGTGCCGGTGCGTTGGAGCTGGCCGACGTGGACCTGGTGGTACGCAACGGGCTGAAGCACCATGCGATGCGCTTGGACGCCACGCCGCCGGCCGAGTGGGGCAGCCGGTTTTCGCTGCGCGGCCGTTTCACCCAGCCGCTGCTGGCACGCCATGGCGACTGGTCGCGTTGGAGCGGCACGCTGCATGCGCAGCTGCCGCAGGCCGACGTGCGCCAGCTGCGCCGCCATGTGGCGCTGCCCTTCGAGTTGACCGAAGGCGAGGGTGCGCTGCGGGCCTGGATCGACGTGGAACGCGGCCAGGCGCAGGCCGCCACCGTGGACCTGGCGCTCAATGCGGTGAACCTGCGCCTGCGGCGCGACCTGCAGCCGCTGGAGCTGGACCGCGTGCACGGCCGCATCAGCGCGCGCCGCGACAAGACCGGCGTGCAGCTGGCGGCCGACAACCTGAGCTTCGTCACCGCCGCAGGCCAGGCGTGGCCGCGCGGCAACATGAAGCTCGCCTGGCTGCAGCGCCAGGACGCGCCGGACCAGCCGGTCACCGGCGGCGTGTTCACGGCGGACCAGCTCGATCTCAACCTGATGGCGGAGGTGGCCGAGCGCCTGCCGCTGGGGACGGCGGTGCACAAGCTCATCGACCCGCTGGCCGCGCGCGGCCAGGTGCACGGCCTGTCGGCACGCTGGGACGGGCCGCTGGACGCCCCCGCGCACTACCAGGTGAAGGCGCGCCTGGCGGGCCTGTCCATCGCCGCGCTGCCGGCGGCCGACCCGCATGCGGCCGGCCGGCCGGGCTGGCGCAACGCCAATGTCGAACTGCGCGCCACCGAGTCGGGTGGCGACGCCACCATCAGCCTGATCGACGGCGCCATGGTGTTTCCGGGTGTGTTCGAGCAGCAGGAGGTGCCGCTGGAGCGCTTCGATGCCCGCGTGAGCTGGCAACTCGACCGCCCCCGCAAGGCGCCGCCCGGCACGCCGCCGGCGCTGACCGTGGAGCTCAAGAACGTGCGCTTCGCCAACGCCGAGGCGGCCGGCGAGTTCGACGCCACCTGGCGCACCGGCGCGGGCGCGGCCGACCGCTACCCGGGCGTGTTGCAGCTGAGCGGGCAGTTGAGCCGCGGCGCGGCCACCAGCGTGGCGCGCTACCTGCCGCTGGGCATACCCGCGTCCACCCGGCAGTACGTGGCCAGCGCGGTGCGCGGGGGCCGCATCGATGCGGCCAGCTTCCGCGTCAAGGGCAAGCTCCAGCAGTTTCCGTTTGCGAATGCGCGCGAAGGCGAGTTCCGCATCGCGGGCCATGTGTCGGACGTGGATTTCGCCTACGTGCCCGGCTCGGCAGGCACAGCACCGCCCTGGCCGGCGTTCAGCAAGGTCGCCGGCGAGCTGGTGTTCGACCGCGACTCGATGCAGATCCACCAGGCCCAGGCCAGCGTCGGCGGGTATGAGCTCAGCCGGGTGGAAGGCGGCATCCGCAGCCTGGGCCACAAGCCGGTGCTGGTGATCGAGGGCCAGGGACGCGGGGCGCTGGCCGATGCCCTGCGTTTCGTCAATGCCACGCCGATCGCCGACTGGACCGACCAGGCCTTGCGCACCGCCACGGGCAGCGGCATGAGCGAGCTGCGCCTGGCGCTGGCGCTGCCGCTGGAGGACATGGCGCGTTCCACCGTGAAGGGCACGCTCAGCCTGCTGGGCAATGACGTGCGCATGCGTGCGGACCTCCCGCTGCTGGCCGGCGCGCGCGGGCGCATCGCGTTCGGCCACAAGGGCTTCACCCTGCACAACGTGAGCGCGCGGGCGCTGGGCGGGGAGTTGGTGCTGGAGGGCGGCACCCAGGCGGATGGCGCGCTGCGCATCCAGGCGGACGGCACGGCCAGCGCCGACGGCTTGCGCCGCACGGCGGAGGTGCCCGTGCTCGCCCGCATGGCGGCCTCGTTCAGCGGCCAGACCGCCTACCGGCTCACCGTGAGCAGCCACACGGGCCGCACCGAGCTGAGCCTCAGCAGCCCGCTCACCGGCCTGGCGCTGGACCTGCCGGCGCCCCTGCGCAAGAGCGCTGAAGCGGCGTTGCCGCTGCGCATCCAGCTGCAGCCGGGGGCGGACAGCACACGGCCGCGCGACAGCCTGCGCATCGAGCTCGGCCAGGTGCTGCAGGCGAACTACCAGCGCGACCTGGCGCATGAGCAGCCCCAGGTCACCAGCGGCGCCGTCGGCGTGATGGAGCCGGCGCCCGCGCCGGTGGCCGGCGTGGCGGCCAACGTCAACCTCGGCAGCTTCGACGCCGATGCATGGCGCCAGCTGCTCGACCGCTGGACCGACGACGGCAGCCGGCCGCGCACCGGCACCGAGGCGCCCGCCGGCGACCCTGCGCCCTGGGCAGCCTACCTGCCCCGCCAGCTGGCGGTGCGGGCGCAGGAGCTGCGCCTGGGTGGGCGCCGCCTCACCCAGCTGGTGGGCCATGTGGCGGCGCTGCCAGGGGACGCCGGCTGGCGCGCGCAGCTGGTGGCCGAGCAGCTGGCTGGCACGCTGGACTACCGGCCCTCCGGCAATGCGGGCGCCGGGCGGGTGCATGCCCGGCTGACGCGGCTGACCCTGCCGCCATCCGAGGTGGCATCGGTGGAAAGCCTGCTCGACCAGGCGCCGGCCAGCGTGCCCGCGCTGGACATCGTGGTGGACGACTTCGAGCTCAATGGCAAGCGCCTGGGCAAGCTGGAGGTGGAGGCGGTGAACCGGGCCGAGGGCGGGGCGCGCGACTGGCGCCTGGCCAAGCTCAACCTCGGCACGCCGGAGGCGCAGCTGCAGGCCAGCGGCCACTGGAGCCCCAGCGCCACGCCGGGCGGGCGCCGCGTGATGGTGCTCAATTTCAAGCTCGACGTGGCCGACAGCGGGGCGCTGCTGCAGCGCCTGGGCACACCGGGCGCGCTCAAGGGGGGCAAGGGCCAACTGCAGGGCCAGGTGTCATGGCAGGGCTCGCCGTTCACGCTGGACTACCGCAGCATGAATGGCCAGCTCAAGGTGGCGCTGGACCAGGGCCAGTTCCTCAAGGCCGGCGCGGGGGCGGCGCGGCTGCTGGGCGTGCTGAGCCTGCAGTCGCTGCCGCGCCGCCTGGTGCTGGACTTCCGCGACCTCTTCGAGGAAGGCTTCGCCTTCGACAACGTGAGCGGCGACGTGCGCATCCACGACGGCGTGGCCAGCAGCAACAACCTGCGCATGCGCGGCGTGCAGGCGGTGGTGCTGATGGAAGGCGAGGCCGACCTGCAGCGCGAGACCCAGGACCTGCGCGTGATCGTGGTGCCGGAGATCAACGCCGGCACCGCATCGCTCGCCTATGCGGCCATCAACCCGGTGGTCGGCCTGAGCACCTTCGTGGCCCAGCTCTTCCTGCGCAAGCCGCTGATGCAGGCGGGCACGCGCGAATTCCACGTCACCGGGCCGTGGGACGATCCGAAGGTGGTGCGGGTGGAGCGCAAGCTCACCGATCCGCTGCCGGACATGGACCCGGCGCCCGAAGCCAGGGTGCCCTCGCCGCAGGCGCGCAACGAGCCGACGGCCGTACCGGAGTAGTCTTGGCCCTTCAACCCACCGTGAGCCGCCCATGAAAGTCGCTGCCCTTCAGATGGTGTCCACGCCCGACGTGCAGCGCAACCTGGTGGCCGCCGACCGGCTCATCACCCAGGCGGCGGTGGCCGGTGCGCAGCTGGTGGTGCTGCCCGAATACTTCTGCTTCATGGGCGCGCAGGACCGCGACAAGCTCGGCATCGCCGAAGAGGCCGGCCGCGGGCCGATCCAGAGCTTCCTCAGCTCGCAGGCCCGCATGCACGGCCTGTGGGTGATCGGCGGCACGGTGCCCTTGCGCAGCGGCGATGAGCGCAAGCTGCGCAACAGCTGCTGCGTCTACGGGCCGGACGGGCAGCTGGCCGCACGCTACGACAAGCTGCACCTGTTCCGCTACCGCAACGACGCCGGCGAGGACTACGACGAAGGCCGTGTGCTACAGGCCGGCGACAAGCCGGTGGCGGCCACGGTGCGGGCCGCGGACGACGACTGGCGCATCGCACTCAGCATCTGCTACGACCTGCGTTTCCCCGAGCTCTACCGCGGGCTGATGACACCGCCTTGCGACCTGATCAGCATGCCGGCCGCCTTCACCTACACCACCGGCCGTGCGCACTGGGAGCTGCTGCTGCGCGCCCGCGCGGTGGAGAACCAGTGCTACGTGATCGCGGCGGCGCAGGGTGGGCAGCATGAAAACGGCCGCCGCACCTGGGGCCACAGCATGGTGGTCGATCCCTGGGGCGAGGTGCTCGCGGTGTGCGAGGAAGGCGAAGGTTTGGCGATCGCGGAGCTGAACAAGGCGCGCATCACCACCGTGCGGCAGCAGCTGCCGGCGCTGTCGCACCGCCGCTGCTGAGCGGGCTCAACGCCGGCCGAACATCATCTGGCGGGCGAGCAGGGACTTCACCGGCCCGGCGAGTTGCAAGGCGGTCAGGCCCAGCCCCCGCGCGGCGGCGAGCCCCGGCGCCTTCCAGGTGAAGCTGCGGGCGAGGAAGTCGGTGGCCGCGATCATGCTCCAGCGGTCCGGTGCACGGCGCCATTCCAGGCGCCTCAGCGTGGCCTCCAGCGTGTCGGCGGTCTGTATCGCATCCACCAGTTCATACGCATCGCGCAGGCCCAGGTTCAGGCCCTGGCCGGCCACCGGATGCAGCGTCTGCGCCGCGTTGCCGATGCGCACCGTGCGGCCGGACACCAGGGTGCGCTCCGCGTTCAACCCCAGAGGAAAGGCCTTCAGCGGTGTGATGCCCACCAGCCGGCCTGCAGCAGCGGGGAAGATGGTGTTCAGCACCGCCAGTCGCTGGGTATCGCTCAAATCGTGCACCGGATCGTCGTCGCTGGGCACGCACCACACCAGCGCCGCGCGCAGCAGGCCGTCGTCGGTGGGCTTCAGCGGCAGCAGGGCGGCCGGGCCGTGGCGGGTGAAGCGCTCGAAGGCCACGCCCGGCTGCGCGCCCGATAGCGTGACCTGGCCCACCCAGGCGGTCTGGCCGTAAGGTGAGGCGAGCGCCTTGCGCGCCTGCTCGGAGAACACACCGCCTTCGGCCACCACCGCCAGGTCGAAAGGCTCCGCAATGCCGGCGTCCACCTCCACGCCGCCAGCCAGCGGCTTCAGCCCTTGCACCGCGGTGCCGAAGCGTGAGCGCAGCCGCTGCGGGAAACGCTGCACTTCCGCTTCCCAGGCCTTCTGAAGGGGCGCCACCACCGCGCCATAGGTGAGCACCGCGCCCAGCATGGGTACCGCCTCGTCGATCGCGCGGATGCGCACCTGCGGCTCGCCCAGCGGCGTGGCCAGCGACGGCGGTGCCTGCGACACATGCACCTCGGCGATCGGCTGCGCGTGGCGGCCGTCCCAGGCATTCAGGCGCTTGAGCAGCTGCACGCTGCCCAGCGACAAGGCCAGGGTGCGCGGGTCGCCGGCCACGTCCTTGTCGGCCGGCCGGGCGTCGAACACGGTCACCTGCGCCTGCGGCAGGCTGCGCGCGGCGTGCAGGGCCAGGGCCAGCCCCACCGGGCCGGCGCCGACGACGGCGAGATTCAAACGTGCGAGTTTCATGCGGCCACCCTTTCCTGGGGATCGTGCGGTGCGTCCCCACGCGTATTATTCGCCGCACCCCGACAGCCGTCGGACACGAGGAGCACGCCGCCATGGGACTGATGGATTTCGTCAAGAAACAGTTCATCGACATCATCGAGTGGACCGAGGAGCGCGACGGCGTGCTCGCCTGGCGCTTCCCCGTCGCCGACCGCGAGATCCAGTACGGCGGCATGCTCACCGTGCGTGAATCGCAGATGGCGGTGTTCGTCAACGAAGGCCAGGTGGCTGACGTGTTCGGCCCTGGCCTGCACAAGCTCACCACGCAGACCTTGCCGGTGCTGACCTACCTGCGCAACTGGGACAAGCTGTTCCAGTCTCCTTTCAAAAGCGACGTGTACTTCTTCAGCACGCGCCAGCAGGTGGACCGGCGCTGGGGCACCACCCAGCCGGTGACCATCCGCGACAAGGATTTCGGCGCCGTGCGCCTGCGCGCCTTCGGCAACTACGCCTACCGCATCACCGACCCGAAGAAGTTCCACACCGAGATCTCCGGCACGCGCGACGTCTACACGGTGGAGGACCTGGACGGCCAGTTGCGCGGGCTGATGCTGCAGCACATCTCCGACGCGGTGGCCGGCAGCGGCATTCCCTTCCTCGACCTGGCGGCCAACCAGGTGGAATTCGCCAAGCAGCTGCGCGAGGCGAACGGGCCGGCCTTCGACGCGCTGGGCCTGAAGCTCGAAGGCGTGACGGTGCAGAACGTGTCCCTGCCCGAGGAGCTGCAGAAGATCCTCGACCAGAAGATCGGCATGGGCATGGTCGGTGGCGACATGGGCAAATTCATGCAGTACCAGACCGGCCAGGCGATTCCCGCGCTGGCCGCGGGCGTGGGCTCCGGCGGCAGCGGCATCGCCGGCGAGGCGGTGGGCCTGGGCGCCGGTGTGGCGCTGGGCCAGGTGATGGCGCAGCAGCTGGGCCAGGGCCTGCAGGGCGGCGCGCCGCAGGCCGGCGTGCAGGGTGTGAAGCCCGAGGACGTGATGGCGACGCTGGAGAAGCTGGGCGAGCTGAAGGCCAAGGGCATCCTCACCGACGAGGAGTTCGCGGCCAAGAAGGCCGAGCTGCTGAAGAAGCTCGTCTAAGCGGCCTTGGCCACCGATCCACCGTCACAGCGTGCCTATCGCGCGCTGTGTCCGAACTGCGGCGCGCCCGTTGACTTCCGCTCGGCCGCATCGGCCAGCGCGGTCTGCAGCTTCTGCCGCAGCACGCTGGTGCGCGACGGCGACGCGCTGCGCCGCATCGGCCAGAGCGCGGAGCTGTTCGACGACCACTCGCCGCTGCGCCTGGGCGCGGGCGGCCGCTACCAGGGCACGGCGTTCACGCTGGTGGGCCGCCTGCAGTACGGCTACGAAGGCGGCACCTGGAACGAATGGCATGCGCTGTTCGACAACGGACGCTCCGGCTGGCTGAGCGAGGACAACGGGCGCTACGTCTTTGCCTTCGACGCGCCGGCCGCGGGCGAGGTGCCGGCGGCCGACGAGCTGAGCGCGGGCGAGCGTCGGCTGGTCGATGGCCGGGCCTGGAACGTCGCGTCCGTCACCCGCGCCAAGCTGCTGGCCGCGGAAGGCGAACTGCCGCGCCCGCCGCAGCTGCAAGGCGAGTTCACCGTCGCCGACCTGCGCAACGAACGGGCGGAGGTCGGCACGCTGGACTACGCCGACCCGGCCGCGCCCCAGTGGTCCGTCGGCCGCTCGGTGGCCCTGAGCGAGCTGGCGATGAGCGGGCTGGCCGATGCGACCGAAAAGACGCTCAAGGCCCGCGGCGTGGAATGCCCCAGCTGCGGCAATGCGCTCGAAGCCAAGCTCGCGACCACGTATTCCATCGTCTGCCCGCAGTGCAAGGCGGTGGTGGACATCTCCAAGGGCGTGGGCGCCGACCTGGCGCACTACAAGCAGAACAACGTCGGTGACAGCGGCCTGGAGCCGCAGCTGCCGCTGGGCGCCATCGGCACGCTGAAGCTCGCCGATGACCGGGCGCTGCCCTGGCAGGTGGTGGGCTACATGGAACGCTGCGACGTTCCGGAAGACGCCGACGAGGAGCAGACTTTCTGGCGCGAATACCTGCTGTACCACCGCACGGCGGGATTCGCCTTCCTGGTGGAATCGGAAGACGGCTGGAGCTGGGTGGTGCCGCTCACCGGCGCGCCCACCGTGCGTGGCGACAAGGCCAGCTACCAGGGCGTGGACTACCGCAAGCGCTACAGCTACAGCGCCAAGACCACCTACGTGCTGGGCGAGTTCTACTGGCGCGTGGCGCGCGAGCAGCGCAGCTTCAACACCGACTACGACGGCGCCGGCGCCAACAAGCACAAGCGGCTGAACCGCGAGATGGTGGGCACCGAAGTCACCTGGTCCGCCGGCGAGACGCTGGACGCCGCCACCGTGGCCGCGGCCTTCCGCCTGCCCCCGGACAAGCGCGCGGCCATGCAGCGCGACGCCACGCCCGCCGGCGGCGGCATGAGCACACTGGTGAAGCTGGCGATCGTGGTGGCGGTCGTGCTCGTCCTGCTACTGCTGATCAGCCGCTGCAGCCAGGACGATTGCGACCAGGTGCGCGCCACCTTCGGAGAGGCGAGCAACGAATACCAGCAGTGCCGGCGCAGCAGCCACGGCAGCGGCGGCTTCTGGCGCACCACCGGCGGCTCGTTCGGCGGCTACAGCAGCGGTGGCGGTGGCCACAAGTGATCCCCACAACCTCAAGCAAGGAGTCCTCACCATGATGGGCATCGAATGGCTGAAGCCGGCGATCTTCTTCGGCTCGATCCTGTACGCACTGATCGGCGTGCTGGTGTTCTGGATCTGCTTTCTCATCGTCGACAAGCTGACGCCCTATGACCTGTGGGGCGAGATCATCGAGAAGAAGAACCTCGCGCTGGCGGTGGTGGTGGGCTCCATGTGCCTGGGCATCGCGATGATCGTGTCAGCAGCAATCCACGCCTGAACGGCGTGGATTGCTGCCTCGCCGCGTTGCGGCTGGCCGCTGACATGGGGCTCCCCCTGGCCCCCTCCGAAAGGGGGTTCCAGCATGAATGACGATCTTCGCGGCCTGCCGGCCGCGTCTCGCATTTCGTTGCCGGAGCTTGCGCTGCTGGCCTCGGTGTTTGTTATCGCCGCCTGCGGCCTCGTCTACGAGCTCGCGGCCGGTGCGCTCGCCAGCTACCTGCTGGGCGATTCGATCCTGCAGTTCTCCACCGTCATCGGCACCTACCTATTTGCCATGGGGCTGGGCTCCTGGCTCTCGCGATTCGTCGAGCGCCAGCTGATCGCGCAGTTCCTGCGCATCGAGCTGCTGGTGGGGCTGGTGGGCGGGCTGCTGCCGGCGGCGCTGTTCGTGGCGCACAGCTTGCTGCCGGCCAGTGCACTGCTGCCGTTCCGCGTGCTGCTGTATGCGCTGGTGCTGCTGGTGGGCGCGCTGGTCGGCCTGGAGATCCCGCTGGTGATGCGCATCCTCAAGCGCCACTTCCGCGAGCGTTATGCGCTCAAGGAGCTGGTGTCGCAGGTGCTCACCTTCGACTACCTGGGCGCGCTGGTGGTTGCGCTGGCGTTCCCGCTGCTGCTGGTGCCGCACCTGGGGCTGATCCGCACGGGGGTGTTCTTCGGCCTGATGAACGCGGTGGTGGCGGTGTGGGCGTTGTGGCTGTTCCGCGGCGAACTGCGGCGCTGGCGCAGCCATGCGCTGGCCTGCGCGGCGGTGATCGGTGTGCTGGCCGCCGCCATGGTGGGTGCCGACCCGCTCACCACCTGGTCGGAAGACCGCTTCTATGGCGACCGCGTGATCCTGCGCGAGACCAGCGCCTACCAGCGCGTGGTGGTCACCTCCGGGCCTGCGGGGGTGCGCCTCTTCCTCAACGGCAACCTGCAATTCCACTCGCGCGACGAATACCGGTACCACGAGGCCCTGGTGCACCCGGCGCTGGCCGCACAGGGCGCGCCGCGGCGCGTGCTGGTGCTGGGCGGCGGCGACGGCCTGGCGCTGCGCGAGATCCTCAAGTACCCCAGCGTGGAGCGGGTCACCCTGGTGGACCTGGACGCCGAGGTCACCCGCCTGTTCAGCGAGCAGCCCTTGCTGCGCAGCTTGAATGCCGACGCCCTGCGCTCGCCCAAGGTGACGGTGATCAACACCGACGCCTTCCAGTGGCTGCAGCAGACCGCCGAGGTGTTCGATGCCATCGTGATCGACTTCCCCGACCCGACCAACTTCTCGCTGGGCAAGCTCTACACCACCAGCTTCTACCAGCTGGTGGACCAGCACCTCGCGGCCGGCGGTTACGCGGTGGTGCAGACCACCTCGCCGCTGATGGCGCGCAAGAGTTTCTGGACCGTGGCCAGCACGCTGGAGGCGGTGGGTTTCAGCGTCACGCCGTACCACGCGCATGTGCCGAGCTTCGGCGAATGGGGCTTCATCCTCGCCAGCCGGCGGCCCTGGCATGTGCCCGCCGCTTTTCCAGCCGGCTTGCGTTTCCTCACGCTGCAGGGCCTGCCCGCGCTGCTGGACTTCCCGCCCGACATGGCGCGGGTGCCGGCTGAAGCCAACCGCCTGTCCAACCAGGTGCTGGTGCAGGAGTTCGAGCGCGAGTGGGGTCGGGTGCAGCAGTGAAACTCACGCGCCGGGCGGTGATGTTGGCCGCCGCCTCGCTCAGCGCTTGCGGCCAGGCCCAGCCCGCCGGCTGGACCGGCGGCTGGGTGGGCGCAGATGCCGCGCGCGGCCACCGCCTTCGCAGCCTGTCCAAGAGTGGGAACCTGCCTGCACCCGCGGTGCAACGCAAGGCCCATGTGCTGGTGCTGGGCGCCGGTATCGCGGGGCTGGCGGCGGCGCGGGCCTTGGCGCAACGCGGCATCGACGACGTGCACCTGCTGGAGCTGGAGGACGTGGCCGGTGGCAACAGCCGCGGCCATGTGCTGGCCGGCATGGCTTGCCCGCTGGGCGCGCACTACCTGCCCTTGCCCGGCCCGCACGCCCATGAGGTGGGCGAGCTGCTGCACGAGCTCGGCCTGCTGCGCATGGAGGCCGGGCGCGTGGTGCCCGACGAGATGCACCTGTGCCACAGCCCGCAGGAGCGCCTGTTCATCGACGGCGCCTGGGTGGACGGGCTGCTGCCGCCCGCGGAGCCCGGCTCCGGCACGCTGGCGCAGTACCGGCGCTTCGCCGCGCTGGTCGCGCAGGCGCAGCGCGAGCTCGGCTTCGCGATGCCCACGGAGCGCGCCGGTTGGACCGCTGGGCATGCTGCGCTGGACGCGCAGACCTTCGCCCAGTGGCTGGACGGGCAGGGCCTGCGCGATACGCGCCTGCGCTGGTACCTCGACTACTGCTGCCGCGACGACTATGGCGCCGGCAGCGCAGTCGTGTCGGCCTGGGCCGGCCTGCACTACTTCGCCAGCCGCCACGGCTTCCATGCGCCGGGCGACGAGGACGCCGAACGGGACCCGGTGTTCACCTGGCCGGAGGGCAACGCCTGGCTGGCGCGCCGGCTGGCCGCGCCGCTGGCCGGGCGGCTGCACACCGGCCGCACGGTGCTGCGCGTCAGCGAGGGCCGGCACGCGGTGCAGGTCTGGGCCCATGACGAAGCCCAGGGCCACATCGAAGCCTGGACCGCCCACCAGGTGGTGCTGGCCCTGCCGCTGTTCATCGCCGCTCGTGTGCTGAACGCGCCGCCGGCGGCGCTGATGCAGTCCGCGCAACAGCAGCCGCATGCCCCCTGGCTGGTGGCCAATCTGCACCTGGCCGAGCCGCTGCTGGACCGCCTGGGCGGTGCGCCGCCATCCTGGGACAACGTCTGCTACGCCGCGGACCCGCGCTCGCTCGGTTATGTGGATGCCATGCACCAGAGCACCCGGCCGCACCCTGGCCCCACCGTGCTCAGCGCCTACTGGGCCCTGCCGCAGGCCGAGCGCGGCGCGCTGCTGTCAGGCGACTGGCGCCTCTGGGCCGAGCGCGTAGTGGCCGACCTTGCCACCGCCCATCCCGACCTGCCGGGCAAGCTGCGGCACGCGGACCTGATGCGCTACGGCCACGCGATGAGCATCCCGGTGCCGGGTCTGCGCGGCAGCCCGGCCCTGGCCGCGCTGCGCGAGCCGATCGGCCGGCTGCACTTCGCCCATGCCGACCTGGCCGGCTACTCGGTGTTCGAGGAGGCGTTCAGCAGCGGCACCGCGGTGGGCCGGCGCATCGCGGCAGCGCAGCGGCTCGGCTAGCTACGCGTTGGTGGCGCGCCGGTCCTTGTCCTGTCTCACGTAGTACGCCCGCTTGTCGGCGTACATGCGTTCATCGGCGCGATGGACCACGCTTTCGAGCCGATCGCCTTCCTGCGCCGTGGCCACGCCGATCGACAGGCTCACCGGCGTGCCGCCGTGGAACTGGTTGTTCAGCGCCAGCAGCTCGTGCAACTGCTCCACCTGCTGCTCGGCCTGCCGGCTGTCCAGCCCGGGCAGCAGCAGGGCGAACTCGTCGCCGCCGATGCGGCTGGCGGTGGCGCGGCCACCCGGGTCCACCAGCTTGTTGAGCACCTCGCCAACCCGGCGCAGCAAGGCATCGCCGGCCTGGTGGCCGCCATCGTCGTTGGCCGCCTTCAGGCCGTTGAGGTCCATCATCACGATGCTCAGCGGCCACGGGCCCTTGCGCTCCAGGCGGTTCAGCTCCTCGGTGAAGAAGGCGCGGTTGCGCAGGCCGGTCAGCACGTCGTGCTTGCCCAGGTATTCGAGGTAGGCCTCGGCCTTCTTGCGCGCGGTGATGTCGGTGAGCGACACCAGCACCTGGTCCCAGCGCTGCTCATGCCCGGGCAGCACCGACAGCTGCAGGACCACGTGCAGCTTCTCGCCGTCGAGCGCGTAGTTCACCACCTCGCGTTGCTGGTGCAGCTTGCCGGCCCACAGCTCGGCCAGTTGCTCGGCGAAGTGAGGTCGCATGTCGTCGCGGAACACTTTGTCCAGGTTGCCCAGCAGCGTGTATTTGTCGGGCGCCCGGAACATCGCCAGCGTCTGCCGGTTGATGTCGATCACCCGGATCTCCTGCATGCAGCGGGTGACGAAATCGGGGTGCACGTCGAGGAACACGCGAAAGTCCTCGACGCCGCTGGCGCGCACCTCGCCCAGCAGGCGCTGGATGCTGCTGAAGTCTTCCAGCCACAGCGACACCGGCGAATGTTCGAACAGCCCCTTGGCATGCTGCTCGCTGGCGCGCAGCGCACGTTCGGCGCGGCTGCGGTCGGTGATGTCCTCCACCGCCAGCAGCACGCGGCTCCAGTCGTGTTCATGGCCGGGCAGCACGTTGGCCCGCAGCACGATGGCCAGGCGCTTGCCGAGCAGGCTGTAGTTGACCGTCTGGCTGCTGAAGTCGGTGTGGCCCTCCCACAGCTGAGCCAGCTCTTCCACATGCTGGTCGAACATGTCGTCGCGGAACACCTGCGCCAGGTTGGCCACCAGTTCGTCCTGCGAGCTGGCGCCGTAGAGCTCGAGCGTGCGCCGGTTCACCCGCAGCACCTGCAGGCAGCGCGAGCATTCGGCCACACGAGCCGGATCCTCCCGGAAATGGACACGCAGGTCGCGCACACCCTCCGCGCGCCAGCGCTCGAACAGGCGCTTCAAATCGCTGTAATCCTCCAGCCACAGGGACACCGGCGCGAGCTCGAACATGTCGGCGTAGAGATCGACCACAGGCGGCTCCTTGTTATTGCAGGCCACCCTATCATCGCCCGCTTCACGAACCAAGAAGGACGATTCGATGAACTACCGCCGTCTGGGCCGCAGCGGCCTGCGCGTGAGCGAGCTGTCGCTCGGCTCCTGGGTCACGTACCACAACCAGGTGGACACCAAGTCGGCCGTGGAGATGCTGGCCGCGGCCATGGACGCCGGCATCAACTTCTTCGACAACGCCGAGGCCTATGCCCTCGGCCAGAGCGAGGTGGTGATGGGCGAGGCCTTCAAGGCACTGAAGTGGCCGCGCCTGAACTACATCGTGTCCACCAAGTTCTACTGGGGCCTGGACCGCGACGGCAACGGTGTGAACCGACGCAACACGCTCAACCGCAAGTACCTGATGCAGGCGATCGACGGCTCGCTGCAGCGCTTTGGCCTGGAGCACATCGACCTGGTGTACTGCCACCGCCCCGACCCGCACACGCCGGTGGAAGAGACGGTGCATGCGATGAGCGACATGATCACGCAGGGCAAGGCGCTGTACTGGGGCACCAGCGAATGGTCGGCGGCCGACATCCGCGCGGCCTGGGACATCGCCGACAAACACCACCTGCACAAGCCGGTGATGGAGCAGCCGCAGTACCACCTGTTCCACCGCAAGCGCGTGGAAGACGAGTACTCGCGCCTGTACGAGGACATCGGCCTGGGCCTCACCACCTGGAGTCCGCTGGCCTCCGGCCTGCTCACCGGCAAGTACCGCAGCGGCATTCCGGCCGGCAGCCGCGGCGCGATGGACAACATGGCCTTCCTGCGCGACAGCCTCACCGACGCACGCAAGAACGAGGCGGTGGCGCAGCTGGAGCCGATCGCGCAGGAGCTCGGTGGCAACCTGGCGCAGCTGGCGATCGCCTGGGTGGCGAAGAACCCGCGCGTGAGCACGGTGATCACTGGCGCCTCCAAGCTGTCGCAGCTGCAGGACAACCTGGGTGCGGTGGCGGTGATGGAGAAACTGACACCCGAGGTGATGGCGCGCATCGACGCGATCACGGCGCCGCTGGCCAGCTGAGCGGCGCGGCCTCGCCACTGCGTTCAGCCGGCGGCCGGATCGGGATGGGTCGGGTCCACCCAGGGCACGTTCTCCGGCGGCTCGGCGGGTGTGATGTCGAGGTTCACCGCCACCGCCTCGCCGTCGCTGCGCACCAGCACGCATTCCAGCGTTTCCGTGGCGCTGGCGTTGATCTCCTGGTGCGGCACGAAGGGCGGCACGTAGATGAAGTCGCCCGGGCCGGCCTCGGCGGTGAACTCCAGCCGCTCGCCCCAGCGCATGCGGGCGCGTCCGCGCACCACGTAGATCACGCTTTCCAGCGGGCCATGGTGATGCGCACCGGTCTTGGCATTGGCATGGATGTGCACCGTGCCGGCCCACAGCTTCTGCGCGCCCACGCGGGCGAAGTTGATCGCCGCCTTGCGGTCCATGCCCGGGGTCTGCGCGGTGTTGGGGTCCAGCCGGTCGCCCGGCACCACGCGCACGCCATCATGTTTCCAGCGTGGGTCATTGGCATGGGGCGCAGTGTCCATCGTGGGCTCCAGCAGGTGAGGCGCTTGATTCTGGCGCCGTGCTGCTGGGGCGTCGAGCCGGAGTTCATCCCTCAGAATGGCCCTTCGCCGTCTGCCTGCACACCATGGCCTTGACACCCTCTGCCGACACCGCCCTTCGCAGCGCCCGCTGGACGCTGGCCGACGTGGTGGACTTCGAGCACTGGCTGGCGCAGCCCGACGCCGTGGCCCAGGCGTGCGCGATGCCCGGCGCAGCGGGCGCGGACCGGCGCGCCGTCTTCCACGCCTGGTTGCGCCAGCAACGCGAAGGTCACTCTGGCGCACCCACGCCCGGCGAGCAGTTGCAGCAGGGTGAGCGGCTGCTGTCGGCGCTGGCCTGGGGGGTGGGCCTCGCACTGGGCGCAGGCCTGGCCGGCACCTGGCTGGCGGGCAGCGGCGCGGAGCCGGTGAACGCGCCGCTGTTCTGGGTCGCCACGGTGGGGCTGCAGCTGGTGCTGCTGGTGGTCGCGCTGCTGGGCTGGTGGTCGCGCCGCCGCTGGGGCGGTGCCGCGGGTGGGCTGGTCGGGCTGCTGCAGGCAGCGATGACCGGGGCTGCAACGCTGTTGCGGCGGCTGCCCGGTGAGCGGCGAGACGCCTTGCGCGCGGCGCTGGGCCGGCTGGCGATGCGCCACGATGCGCAGTCGCAACTGCTGGTCGCCCCGGCGGTGGCGCTGGCGCAGCGTTTTGCCATTGCCTTCAACCTCGGGCTGCTGGCCGCCATGCTGCTGCTGCACCTGCCGCTGGTGGACCTGCGTTTCGGCTGGCAGTCCAGCTACCCCGTGCGGCCCGATCAGGTCCACCTTGCGGTGCAGGCGCTGGCCACGCCCTGGCGCTGGGCGCTGCCGCAGGCCCAACCCTCGGTGGACGAGGTGGCGGCCACGCGTTATGTGCGGGGCGATGCCTCGGCGCGCCTGCCGGCGGAGGCGGCGCGTGCGTGGTGGCCGTTCCTGGCGCTGTCCATCGCCTGCTACGGCCTGCTGCTGCGCGCTGCGCTGCTGTGCGGCGCCCGCTGGCAACAGCGCCGCACGTTGGCGCGCCTGCGCTTCGATCATCCGGCAGCGAATGCCTTGTGGCGCCGCCTGAGCGGTCCGCTGCTGCGCTCCGATGGCGGTTTGGCCGAGCTGCCGGGCGGCGCATCGGTGGCCCACGCGCAGCCCGTCAGTGCGGGTGACTGCGCGCTGCTGGTCGCCCAGGAGTTGGCCGCGGAGGCCGATACGCTGGCCGCCACGGTGCGCCAGCGCCTGGGCTCGCGGGTGCTGTCCGTGACGCCGCTGCCGCTGGACGACCGCGGTGCCATCGCCCCGCTGGTGGCGCAGCTGCGGTCGAGCGGCCTGCCGGCCACCGTGCTCGTGGCCGCACCCGCCAGCCGCGACCCCATCGTCGCGATCGCGGCCGGCCTGCGCGCGCTGCTGCAGGCGCTGGCCCCAGGCACCGACGTGCTGCTGCTGCTGGTGC
This sequence comes from Ideonella sp. BN130291, assembly GCF_036231905.1. NCBI lineage: Bacteria > Pseudomonadati > Pseudomonadota > Betaproteobacteria > Burkholderiales > Sphaerotilaceae > Ideonella > Ideonella sp. BN130291. The sequence continues at coordinate 224,072 of NZ_JAZARE010000009.1, forward strand.
AAGCCGATGACGAGCGGCTGACGATCTGGCGCCGTTTCGTGCAGATCCAGCATCTGAGGCTGGGCGTGGAGGCCTTGCCATGACGCCCACACCGACCTTCGCCGTCGTGGGCGCGGTGAACCACGGCAAATCGTCGGTGGCCGCCACCCTGGCGGAAAACGACCAGGTGCGCATCTCGCGCATGCCGGGCGAGACGGTGGAGTGCCAGCGTTTTGCGCTCGGCGAGCTGTTCGTCTTCTTCGACACGCCGGGTTTCCAGAACGCGCGCGAGGCGCTGGCCGAGCTGCGGCCGGCGGCCGAGGCGGCGGACCCGCTGGCGGTGTTCGCGGCCTTCATCGCGCGCCATCGCCATGAGCCTGAGTTCGACGCCGAGTGCCGCCTGTTCGAGCCGGTGGTGCAGGGCGCCGGACTGATCTACGTCGTGGACGGTTCGCGCCCGGTGCTGGACATCCACCTGGCCGAGATGGAGCTGATGCGCCTGAGCGGCGCGCCGCGGCTGGCCATCATCAACCCCACCGGCGCCGAGGACCACGTGGCCGATTGGCGCCGGCGCCTGGGCCAGCATTTCAACGCGGTGCGGGAGTTCAACGCGATGCAGGCCGGCTTTGCCGAACGCATCGAGCTGCTGGAGACGCTGGCCGGCATCGAGCAGGCATGGAAGCCGCGTCTGATGCAGGCGGTGCAGTTGCTGCGCGAAGAGCGCAGCAGCCGGCTCGACGACGCGGCCGAGCTGATGGTGGCGCTGCTGGCCGAGTTGCTGCAGCACCGCGAGACTGCCGATGCGCCGGCCGATGCGGGCCAGGCCGCCGCGGCGGCCGAGGCGCTGAAGGAGCGGTTCCGCGCGGCCGTGCGCGAGCGCGAGGCGCGCACCCACGCGGCGCTGATCGCGCTGTTCGGCCACAGCCGGGTGACCTCCGGCGCCTTGCCGGCGCAGGCCCTGGTCGACGATCTGTTCAGCGAGGCCACCTGGTCGCTGCTGGGCTTGAGCAGCCGGCAGTTGCTGGCCGCGGGCGCGATGGCGGGCGCCGTGGTGGGCGCGGGCGCCGACGTGCTGACCGCCGGCCACACCTTGCTGGCCGGCAGCGCGCTGGGCGCGGCCGTCGGTGCGGCGGGTGCCTTGGCACTGGGCAAGCGGCGGCCCGACATCGCGGTGGGCCTGCCGCGGGCGCCCGTGCCCGAGGCCCTGCAAGCCTGGCTGCCGCGGCGCATGGCGCTGGGGCGCTCGCAGCTGACCGTCGGGCCCTACGCCGCGCTCAACTTCCCCTGGATCGTGCTGGACCGCGCGATCGGCACCCTGGCCTACGTGATGACACGCGCCCATGCGCGGCGCGACACGGTCACCTTGCAGGCGGACCAGCTGCAGGAGTTGCTCAGCCGCCTCGGGCTGGCGAGCACCGGCTGGAGCGATGCGGATCGGCGGGTGTGCGAGCGCGCCTTCGCCCAGCTGCGCAAAGGGCGGCTGGACGCCGCGAGCCGCGCAGCAATGGTCGACGTGGTCCGGCGCCGCATCGCGCTGGTGTGAGACGGCGGCGCCGCTATCGGTAGGTGACCAGCGCGGGGTCGGCCACCACATCGAGGTGGGCGATGTTGTTCAGCTGCGCCAGGCTCAGGCGCTCGCCGCTGTAGAACAGGCTGGTCACGCCGCTGTTGGCGAGCCCGTAGCAGACCTCGCAGGCGCTGTCGTCGGGCAGGCGCAGCAACTGCTGGCAGATCGCGCTGATCGGCCCGCCGGAGGTGACGATCACCAGCGTCCTGGAGCCACCGGCCCGCTGCACCGCCTGCTGCAGCGCGGCCAGGGTGCGGGCGCGAAAGGCGGCCCAGCTTTCCGGATAGTCGCTGTCATGCGCACCACTCACCCAGCGCGCCATCGCCTGCGCGAAGAGGTGCTGGAAGGCGCGCCGCGGATGCGGCTGTGCGGCCAGCCAGGCGCGCATCGCGGCCGGGTCGGCGAGGTCGGGCCGCTGCGCCAGCAGGATGGCGTCGTGGTCGTATTCGTCGAAGCCGGCGTCGATCTGCACGTCGGCCGCCGGCCTCAGCGCTGACGGCAGCGCCTCCATCAGGCCGTCGGCCGTCTGTCGGTGGCGTTGCAGCGAGCCGCGGTGCAGCATGTCCACCCGCCGCCCGCAGCGAGCAAACCAGTCGCCCAGCAGCCGCGCCTGGCGTTCACCCAATGCCGACAGGCAGTCGTAGTGGTCGGAGTCGAACGACGCCTGGCCGTGGCGCACGAGGTGGATCTGTCCCATGCGGCGCAGCATCGCCGCCACGCCGGGGAGCGGCAATCACCCAGGCGACACCCCAGGTGTCGGCCGGTGATGCCGCTGCAGTCACTGTGGTTCAGAGGCTCTGTGCAGGCGGTAAGCTCACCAAAAAAAGCGCGACCACTGGTGGTCGCGCTTATCTCGTTGTCAACTGACGATGGTCCGGAGGTCTCCCTCGGTTCGAATCAGACGATCACAAGCTGTAGCGTACGCCAACATAGTAGCGGCGCCCAATGGGGTCGTAGGTGCCCGCCATCGTTTCCACGCCGGTGCTGTTGCCAGGAACGCCCGAGGGAATGAGCGGCGGCTTGGTGTTGAGCAGGTTGTTGATACCGAAGTACGCCTCTGCCTTGCCAAACTTGTACGTCAGCTGAGCATCGGTATAGGTTTTCGCACCGACCTTGCCAAACTCCTTCGGAATCTCGTTGGGGATCATGAACTGGTCATCCACATAGGACTGACCAATGTAGGTCACCGAGCTCTTGAGGCCGAAGTTGCCAATGTCGTAGCCGAGGTTGAGCACCCACCGGTTGCGCGCGGCTCCCAGTTCTCCGGTGGAGTAGTCACGCTCCGCGTCCGGTGTCGTCTTGACCCAGGCCTTCAACAGGTGGGTATAGGACAAGCGGCTGAAGAAGCTGCCACCTGCGATCTTGCCCGCGTAGTTTGCAGTCAGGTCAACGCCCTCATCGAACTGGCCCCCCGTGTTCTCCGAGCTGGAATTGATGGTTTGCAGCGCACCTGCACTGTTCGCACCCACGGCCACTTGGCGACGCGTGATGTCCTTGCAGAACTTTGGATCGCCGCCGTAGCACTGGGTCAGCTGGAACTGTCGGCCGGGCGAGTTGATCGCTTTGTCGATCTGGATCCGGTAGTAGTCCACCGTAAAGTTCATGTTGCCCAGGTCAGCGGGCAGCGGGCTCGTGATCACCATGCCGAGCGTGACGGACTTGCCCTTTTCCGGCTGTAGGTTCGGATTGCCAAGGTTGTAGCCGCTGATGCCTTGCAGGTCCGCTTGAGTCAAGGTGAACGCGCCGTTTTGAGCGATGTTCGCCAGGACGCCGGCGTCTTGGCGGCATGCTTCGGACACTGCACCCGTGGAGGTAGCGGTTACACCCACGCAAGGGTCGACCAGCCCGGTCGGGAAGGTCTGGTTCGGCCCTTGGAACAGCTCGCCGATGTTAGGCGCGCGCGTCGAGACAGCGCTGGTCGCGCGGAAGCGGAACGTCGAGTTGACGGCCCAGTCGAGCCCTGTATTCCAGCTCGTTGTGTTGCTGCCGGTTGAATATTTCGCCGAGCGCACCGCGACCGTGCCGTCAAGGGACTTCACCGCGGGAAGCCCTTTCAGCAGCGGAACGCGGAATTCGGCAAAAGCTTCCTTGACGTTGAAGCTGCCTTCCGTGATGGGCCGTGCGTTGCCAAGATTCAGCCCGAGCTGAGTCAACGCATCGGCAACGTCGCTGGAGGCTTCCTTGCGGTACTCCACACCGAAAGCCATGCCCAGCGGGCCAGCAGGCAGTTCGACCGGTTCGCCGGACAGCGTGGCGCCAGTGAACGACTGCGTGATCTTGGTGTTGAGCGTGCTGGGCGCGTGGATATAGCGTGCGGCTTCCGGGCTGATCGTATTCGCACCGAACACATTCACCGGAACGCAGCCGGAGGCGCGGGCCACCGGGTCACGGCAGACGGGGTTCCCGTTGGCGTCGGGAATGGCCTCCAGCGCGTACCGGAAGTTCGCCGCATTGACCTGGCCTGTGCCGTACTGCGCTTCCTTCGTGTAGCCGTAGGCGGTGTAGACGTCGTAATTCCAAGTCTTCGTCAACTCGCCCTTGAGGCCGGTCAAGAAGCGGAAGGTGTCCCGGTTCGCGGTGTTTCCCCGATTGGCGATATCGGTCAGCCGGCGGGTGAAGTTGTAGTCCCGCGCGCCATCACTATCGCGATCGGTCAGCTGATCAAACAGAGCCTGCGGGATCAGCGGGTTCTTCACCAGGACGCCGTTGACCAGGAACTCGGCGGGAACGAAGCCGCCACCTGCATAGATCGGGTTGGTGCCGCCGGTGGAGTCGACTGCGAACGGCTCGAGCCGTGACGTCGTCTTGGTGGCGGCGTACGTGCCTTCGAAGAAGACGGTCGCCTTTTCGCTGAACTCATGCTCGCCGTTGGCAGCAAACAGCAGCCGGTTTGTCGGCACGGCGATGGTGCGAACTTCGTTGCGGTTGTAGCCCGTGGCGCCGACGCCATCGCCGTTCGGGCCATTGGTGCTGAAGGGGATGAGGTTGCCGTCCGCATCGAACGTGCGGCTGGTGTTCGAGCCGCCCGCCGTGCGGAAGAAGAAGCGGCCCTGCGGCGCAAAGCTCGAGTAAAACGGCGTGTGATTCGTGAACAGGTCGGCAGGGTCATCGCTGAAGCCACCGACGTACGCGGAGAAGCCGTCCACCGCCGAGATGTCACGGTCCTTCGAATACACCGCGCCTTGTTGTGTGACGGAGAAGTGTCCCATCATGCGGGTTTTGCCGTCACCGCTGTTTGACCCGAAGCTGGCGCTGAACTTTTTCAGCGTGTCGTCGTGTTTCTGGCTCTCGCCGTAGGAGGCGTCGAGCTTGATGCCGTCAATGCTCTTCTTCAGGATGATGTTCACCACGCCGCCCACGGCATCCGACCCATACGCGGACGAAGCGCCGCCGGTCAGCACTTCCACCCGTTCGATGAAATCGGTGGGGATGGTGTTCAGGTCGACAGTCGCGCTGCCGGACTGGCCCGCCACATAGCGGCGGCCATTGACGAGCACGAGCGTGCGATCGGCGCCAAGGTTTCGCAGGTCGACCGTGGCAATGCCGACGCTGGAGGTGATGAAGTTAGAGTTCGTACGGCTGATGCCTGGCGTGCCGAACACCGGGCTCTTCAGGATGAGTTCCTGCAGGTTGACGGCACCCGACGCGGCGATGTCGGCGGACGTGAGCACCTGCACGGGCGCCGGCGATACGGCATTGGTCGACAAGATCCGACTGCCGGTGATCTCGACGCGTTGTGCAGCGTCCTGCGCATGCGCGGACGCGCCGAGACTGGTAATCACGGCAACGGCAGTCGCGACCGCGCTCAACTTCGGTTTGAACAAGATGGATTCCTCCGGGAATTGACGATAAGCGCCGGCGCGGCCGTCATGCGAGCAGCCGTCTTGCCAGGCGAATGAGTGGTACTGAATGTATCCAGGTGATGAAGCAAGGCCAGCCGCACAAATACGGTGTGGCGGGCTTGCGACAAAACGGGCGAGCCGAGGGCCCCTTCGGATTGACGAGCGCGGGACTCAAGGGTCCGTCGATAGCGCAGCCAATTGCTCCGGCGTCCCCACGTTGTCCCAGCGCCCGAGGTAGCGCGCGGCAGACACCTTGCCTTGCGCGATGCCCTTGAGCAGCTGCGGCAGCAGCGGCGCCGCCGTGCCGGCGGCGATGCCGTCGAACAGCTCGGCCCGGTAGAGGCCGAAGCTGGCCCAGGTGAGGCGCTGGTCGGTGTCCCGCACCGCCAGGCCGTTGGCGTCGATGCCGAAGTCGCCCTGCGGGTGATAGGGTGGGTTGGGCACCAGCCACAGGTGGGCCAGGCGGTCACTGCGCTCGAAGCCGGCGGCCACGGCGGGATCGAACATGAAGTCGGGTGCATGGATGTCGCCGGAGACGACCCAGAAGGCATCACCCAGCAGCGGCCGCGCCTTGGCGACGCCGCCGCCGATGTCCAGCGCGCCGCCGTGGTCGCGGCCTTCCATCGAGTAGTGGATCTTCAGGCCCCAGCGCGCGCCATCACCCAGCGCCGCGGGGAAACGCTCTTCCAGCCAGGCGGTGTTGATCACCACCTCGCGCACACCGCCGCGCGCCAGCGCCTCGAGGTGCCATTCGATCATCGGCTTGCCGCGCACCAGCAGCAGCGGCTTGGGCGTGTGGTCGGTCAGCGGGCGCATGCGCTCGCCGCGGCCGGCGGCCAGGATCAGGGCCTTCATGCGGCAGACATCGGTTGGGGGGCCAGCGCACCACGCTGCAGGCGATGGCGCTCAACGTTACGGGGCTGGAAGTGCGCGATCAGCGTGTCCATCAGGGCCTGGGCAGCGTCGGCGTGGTCGGCGCTGAAGTTGCACACGTACACGTCCAGCGTCACCGCCTGCAGCTCAGGCCAGGTGTGCACGGCCAGGTGCGATTCGGCGAGCAGCACCACGCCAGTGATGCCGGTGGGCTGCTCCGTGTTGCCGGCCGGCGCAAAACGGTGGAACAGCGTGTTCACCGCCTGCAAACCGGCGCAAGCCACCGCCTGCAGGCACAGCGCCCGCAAGGTGTCCACATCGGTCATCGCCGGCAGCGCGCCGGTGCAGCCATGGAGGTCGGCGGTGAGGTGCAGTCCCTGCATGGCGGCCGAGTGTAGGCCCGGCGCCGGGCGTCGGCCGGGCTGCCCCTTAAAATCGGTGGTTTCCCTCAGCGCGCCCGCCTCATGCCCTCGACTTCCCCCCAAGACACCTCCCTGATGGCCAACGCGATCCGCGCCCTGGCCATGGACGCCGTGCAGCAGGCGAATTCCGGGCATCCGGGCGCGCCCATGGGCATGGCCGAGATCGCCGTGGCGCTGTGGGGGCGGCACCTGAAGCACAACCCGACCAACCCGCAGTGGTTTGACCGCGACCGCTTCGTGCTGAGCAACGGCCACGGCTCGATGCTGATCTACGCGTTGCTGCACCTGACCGGCTATGACCTGGCGGTGAGCGACCTGCGCCAGTTCCGCCAGATGCACAGCAAGACGCCGGGCCACCCGGAAGTGGGCATCACCCCCGGCATCGAAACCACCACCGGCCCGCTCGGCCAGGGTCTCACCAACGCTGTGGGCATGGCGCTGGCCGAAAAGCTGCTGGCCGCCGAGTTCAACCGGCCCAACCATGCGGTGGTGGACCACCACACCTATGTGTTCATGGGCGACGGCTGCCTGATGGAAGGCATCAGCCACGAGGCCTGCGCACTGGCCGGCGCCTGGAAGCTGAACAAGCTGATCGCGCTGTACGACGACAACGGCATCTCCATCGACGGCCAGGTCAAGCCCTGGTACGTGGACGACGCCGCCAAGCGCTTCGAGGCCTACCAGTGGAACGTGATCGGCCCGGTGGACGGCCATGACGCCGACGCGGTGGACGCGGCCATCGCCAAGGCCAAGCAGTCGGCCACCAAGCCCACGCTGATCATCTGCAAGACCACCATCGGCAAGGGCTCGCCCAACCGCGGCGGCACCGCCAAGGCGCACGGCGAAGCGCTGGGCGCCGACGAGATCAAGCTCACGCGCGAGGCGCTCGCCTGGGCGCACGAGCCCTTCGTGATCCCGGAAGCCGCCTACGACGCCTGGGATGCCAAGGGCGCCGGCCTGTCGGCAGAAAGCGAATGGAGCGGCCGCTTCGACGCCTACAAGGCGGAGTTCCCCGAGCTGGCCGCGGAGTTCCTGCGCCGCATGCGGGGCGAGCTGCCGGCCAACTTTGCGCAGAGCGCGGTGGATGCCGCGATCGCATCCCACACCAAGGCGGAGACCGTGGCCAGCCGCAAGGCCAGCCAGATCGCGCTGGAGGCCTTCACCCGCGCGCTGCCGGAGATGCTGGGCGGCTCGGCCGACCTCACCGGCTCCAACCTCACCAACACCTCCTCCACCGCCGCGCTGCGTTTCGACGACAACGGCGTGCCCAACAACGGCCGCCACATCAACTACGGCGTGCGCGAGTTCGGCATGGCGGCCATCATGAACGGCATCGCGCTGCATGGTGGCTACATTCCCTACGGCGGCACCTTTCTCACCTTCAGCGACTACAGCCGCAACGCGATCCGCATGGCGGCGCTGATGAAGGCGCGGGTGATCCATGTGTTCACGCACGACTCCATCGGCCTGGGCGAGGACGGCCCCACCCACCAGAGCGTGGAGCATGCCGCTTCGCTGCGCCTGATCCCCAACCTGGACGTCTGGCGCCCAGCCGACACGGCGGAAACCACCATCGCCTGGACCATGGCGCTGGGCAACAACACCCGGCCGAGCGCGCTGCTGCTGTCGCGCCAGAACCTGCCCTATGCGCCCAAGGCCGGGCTGGACGAGATCAGCAAGGGCGCCTACGTGCTGGCCGAACCGGCCGAGGTGGGCCTGAAGAAAAAGGCCCAGGCGGTGATCGTGGCCACCGGCTCCGAAGTGCAGCTCGCGCTGCATGCGCAGCAGCTGCTGGCGGCCAAAGGCATTGCGGTGCGCGTGGTGTCCATGCCGTCCACCACGGTGTTCGACCGCCAGGATGTGCGCTACAAGCGCAGCGTGCTGCCCGACGGCCTGCCGCGGGTGGCGGTGGAAGCGGGTGTCACCGATTTCTGGTGGAAGTACGGCTGCGCGGCGGTGGTGGGCATCGACACCTATGGCGAGTCGGCCCCGGCCAACGTGCTGTTTAAGCACTTCGGGTTCACGGCGGAGAACGTGGCGGCCACGGTGCAGAAAGTACTCGGTAAGTAACCGCCAGGCGGCACACTGCCGGCTCGCGGGTTGACGGTTTCATTCATTGCTGGAGAGACAGACATGGCGATCAAGATCGGTATCAATGGCTTCGGCCGCATCGGCCGCATGGTGTTCCGCGCCGCGGTGCAGAACTTCCAGGACATCGAGGTGGTGGGCATCAACGACCTGCTGGAGCCCGACTACCTGGCCTACATGCTCAAGTACGACAGCGTGCATGGCCGCTTCAAGGGCGAGATTGCGGTGGACGGCAACACCCTGATCGTCAACGGCAAGAAGATACGCCTCACCGCGGTAAAGGACCCGGCCGAGCTGAAGTGGGATGAAGTCGGCGCGGACGTGGTGGTCGAGGCCACCGGCCTGTTCCTGACCAAGGACACCGCCGAGAAGCACCTGAAGGCCGGCGCCAAGAAGGTCATCCTGTCCGCCCCGTCGAAGGACGACACGCCGATGTTCGTGTACGGCGTCAACGACAAGACCTACGCCGGCCAGGCGATCATCTCCAACGCCAGCTGCACCACCAACTGCCTGGCGCCCGTGGCCAAGGTGCTGAACGACACCTTCGGCATCAAGCGCGGCCTGATGACCACGGTGCACGCGGCCACGGCCACCCAGAAGACGGTGGACGGCCCGAGCAACAAGGACTGGCGCGGCGGCCGCGGCATCCTGGAAAACATCATCCCCAGCTCCACCGGCGCTGCCAAGGCGGTGGGCGTGGTGATCCCCGAGCTGAACAAGAAGCTCACCGGCATGGCCTTCCGCGTGCCCACCTCCGACGTGTCGGTGGTCGACCTCACGGTCGAGCTGAACAAGGAAGCCAGCTACGACGAGATCTGCGCCGCGATGAAGGCCGCCAGCCAGGGCGCCATGAAGGGCGTGCTGGGCTACACCGAGGACAAGGTGGTCTCCACCGACTTCCGCGGCGAGGCCATGACCTCGGTGTTCGACGCCGAAGCCGGCATCGCGCTGGACAAGACCTTCGTGAAGGTGGTGTCCTGGTACGACAACGAGTGGGGCTACTCCAACAAGGTGCTCGAAATGGCACGCGTGATCGCGAAGTAAGCACTTCGCCGGTTCGCCCGCAAGCCGCCTTCGGGCGGCTTTTTTCGTGTGGAACGTCGGCGTCGCGGCCGGTGGCGCCGTTGGTGGGTACGGGCCTTGCCTTGAAGGCACAGGCTCAGTCCCACCCGAGCGGGCGCCGCTGCGTCCGCGCACTACACCGCACTACACTTTTCCGCCATGCCGCCCACCGCTGCGTTCCGACTCCTCCGCTTCATCGGCTGCGCCGTGGCGGCCGCGGGGCTGGCCGCCTGTGCCACCCAGCAGCCGGTGGAATGGCGGCTTCAGGTGCGCACGGTGGCCGACTGGCCCGACCCGCAAGCGCTGAGCCAGCGCGCCGAGCAGATTGCCGGCGTGCCGGTGAGCCCGGAGGTGGCGGCCATTGCGCCGCACTGGTATGCCATCACGCTGCAGTGCGAAGATCGGGCCACGTGCAAGCGGGCTTCGATGAAACTCGCGGCACAGCCGGCGCTGTTTGTAGAACTGCGGCGGGATGACACCCGCGCGCTGCCTAAACGACCCAACTCCCAGAACTCACAATGACTTCCATGCGATCCGTTGCCCGCTGGGCTCCCGCGCTGGCGTGCGCGCTGATGGTGGCGCTGGCGGGGCCGGCGCAGGCCGAACGCGCCGGTGCCCGCCCCACGCGCCTGCCGCAGGAGCCGCTGGCCGCACGCGTGATCGTGAAGTTCAAGGCCGAGGACAGCGGCCGCAAGCAGGTGCTGGCGGCCCGCAGCGCCGCCGAGGTGCTGGCGCGGGATGCAGCCGTGGCGCAGGCCCTGGCACAGCGTGCCCATGCCCTGGGCCAGCGGCATGGCTTCGCGTTGCGCGCGGCCGCCGCGATCGACGATCGCACCCAGGTGGTCACCGCGGACAGCATCGATTCACAGGCGCTGGCCGCCCGGCTGGCGGCCGACCCGGACGTGGAATACGCAGTGGTCGACGGACGCAAGCAGCGCTTCACGGTGCCCAACGATCTGATGTTCGTGCCCACGGCCTCGCTGCCGAACGGACCGGCGTCGGGCCAGTGGTACCTCAAGGCGCCGGCCGCGGGGTCGCTGAGCAATGGCAACGAGGTGATCTCCTCCATCGATGCGGTGGGCGCGTGGAGCATCACCACCGGCCACCGCAGCATCGTGGTGGCCGTGCTGGACACGGGTGTGCGCGGCGACCATCCGGACCTGGCTGGCAAGCTGCTGCCGGGCTACGACATGGTGACCGACGTGGCAGTGGCCAACGATGGCAATGGCCGCGATGCGGATCCCTCCGACCCGGGCGACTGGATCACTGCCGCGGACAAGAACACCACCGCGTTCAAGGACTGTGACATCTCCGACAGCTCCTGGCATGGCACCATGACCGCCGGCCTGGTGGGCGCCGCCACGAACAATGCCACCGGCATGGCCGGCACCGGCTGGAACGTCAAGGTGCTGCCGGTGCGGGTGCTGGGCAAGTGCTTCGGCTATGACTCGGACATCATCGCCGGCATGCGCTGGGCGGCGGGGCTGCACGTGAACGGCGTGCCGGACAACCCGAACAAGGCCAAGGTGATCAACCTGAGCCTCGGCGGTGAGGGCGCCTGCAACAGCGCCTACACCAGCGCCGTCACGGAGATCACCGCCGCCGGGGCGGTGATCGTGGCGGCCGCGGGCAACACCACCGGCCATGCTGTCAGCAACCCGGCGAACTGCCCCGGGGTCATCGGCGTGGCGGCGGTGCGGCACATCGGCACCAAGGTCGGCTTTTCCGACGTGGGCCCCGAGATCACGGTGGCAGCCCCGGGCGGCAACTGCGTGAACTTGAGCGGCACCTGCCTGTTCCCCATCCTGACCACGTCCAACACCGGCACCAAGGGACCCTCGGCTGCCACCTACACCGACGGCGACAACATCAGCGTGGGCACCAGTTTCTCCGCACCGCTGGTGTCCGGGACAGCCGCGCTGATGATGGCGGCCAACCGGTCGCTCACGCCAGCGGCGGTCATCTCCGTCATCAAGTCCACCGCGCGCGCCTTCCCGCAGACCGGGGCGCCGCCGGACAACGAGACAGGCAATCCGGTGCCGATGTGCCATGCGCCCAATGGCACCGACCAGCTCGAGTGCTACTGCACCACCAGCACCTGCGGTGCCGGCCTGCTGGATGCCCGCGCCGCGGTGACTTCCGTAGCGCGACTGGAGGCGTACATCGATGTGAATGCCACCACGGTGGCGCCAGGCGAGGCGGTCACCTTCAGCAGCACCAGCACGGTGCTGCCTGCCCCACGCACGCTGAAATCGCGCAACTGGAGCCTGGTGGACGGCGGGGGCATCGTGACCACGCTGGGCGATACCACTACCGGCGACACAGTCTCCGCCACGCCCAGCGGGGAAGGCACCTTCACCGTTCGGCTGACTCTGGTGGACGACACCGATCGGCAGTCGACCATGGATCAGACCATCACGGTGCAGGCCGCTGGTACCACACCGCCGCCCACCACGCCCCCGCCTTCAAACGACAGCGGCGGTGGTGGCGCCATGTCCGCCGTGTGGCTGGCCGCCCTCGCGCTGGCCGTGGCCCTGCTGGCGGCCGCCCGGTGGCAAGCCGCCCGCCTCAGCCGCCCGTCGCGCAGGCGCTGAAGCCGTTGCCCAGTGCAGGGGCCTTCAGGCCCAGCAGCTGGGCCTGCAAGGCGGCGTCCGCATCGTTCACCCGCAGCAGGTGCAGCCGCGCCGGCGCGGTGAGCGTCACGATGCGGGCGGTGCGCACCCCACGCTGGGCCAGCTGGTCCAAGGCGGCATCGGCCGCAGCGCGGTCGCTGAACCGGCCCAGCGCCAGGCCGGGTTCCAGCTCCGGCGTGCCGCGCAGCTCCTCGTAGGGCACGCGGATGCGCTGCAGCTCGCCTTCCTTCTTCTGCAGCGCCTCGCGGTCGGCAAAGCGGCCCATGTAGAGCAGCCAGGCGCCCGGCCGATCGACGGCGGGGGTGTTCCAGCGGCCGGCCGGCAGGCCGGCGGCACGCAGCACCCCTTCGGCAAGCGCCATCTCGGCGTCGGTGTAGGGGCCGGCCTGCAAGCAGGCTTGCGGGTTGGCCGGTGCACTCGCTGCCGCGCGCGCAGCCTGGGCCGGCAGCAGCTGCACCACCTCCGGATGCACCTGCCGCTGCAGGCGCTCGGGTTCGCGCTCGCCGTGCCCGCTGCTGCCTGCCAGGCTGTCCAGCCAGCCATGCGACCAGGCGTAGAACACCAGATTGGCCGCCAGCACCAGCGCCAGCGCCGCCCTCAGCATGCGCCCTCGCGCACCCGGCGCTCGGCCGGTGTCATGCTGGTGTGGCCTCCGGCGGCGGATCACCGTGCTGCAGCCGCACGCTCACCTCGCCGCTGGACAGCAGCTGCACGCCGGCGGCGGTGCGCACCCGCAACGCGCCATCGGCCGACACGCCCTCGGCCACGCCGGCCGGCAGCTCGGCCGCGGTGGTGACCACCGGCTGCCCGGCCAGCAGGTCGCGCGTGCCATACCGGGGCGCGAAGCCGGCAAAGCCCTGGGCCTCGAACTGCTGCAGCGCGCTGACGAGCGGCCGCGCCAGCCGGTGCAGCACCTCGGGCGCCGTCACGCCGGGGATCAGCTCCTGCAGGCAGGCATAACCGGAGCTGAGCTCCCGGGTCGGCTGCGGCGTGACGTTCAGGCCCACGCCGATGACCACCATGCGGCGCCGGCCCACGGCGACGGTCTCGATCAGCACGCCGCCCAGCTTGCGCCCCTGGCCGGGGCCGTCCAGCAGCCACAGGTCGTTGGGCCATTTCAGGCCGATGCGCGGCCTGCCGCCAGCGGGCAGCGGGTCGAGGGCGTCGGCAATGGCCACGCCCACTGCCAGCGACATGCCGGACCAGTCGCGCGGCTCCAGCGCCACGCCGAGCGAGAAGGTGAGGGAGGCGCCGGAGCTCGATTGCCAGAGGCGCCCCATGCGGCCGCGCCCGCGCGACTGGTGCTCGGCCACCAGCAGGCAGGGCTGGGTGTCGTCGGCACGCCGGCCGAACGGCATGGGCGCCTGCCCGGTAGATGGCGCCTGCTCGGTGACGCCGTCCAGTTCACCCGGGCCGGTGATCGGCGTGTCACGCCGCCCGCCGGAGCGGCGCGCCCGTTCGAGCAGCTGGGTGTTGGTGGATTCGCAGCGCGCCACCACTTCCACGCTCAGGCCGGGCAGCAGCGGCTCCAGCGCCTGCCAGAGCTGCTCTGCGCCCCAGGGGAGGTGGCTGGTGTCGGGCATGGTGGAAAAGGAGGGTCAGCGTTTTTTTGCCAGCATGGTGCCGCGACAGGCGTCGGCGCCGCAATGGCAGGCGAACTGCTTCTTCAGCTTGGGCGTGTAGCGCTCGTCGATGATGAGGCCGTAGTCGTAGAACAGTTCCTCGCCGGGCGCCACGGGCTTGATCGCCTTGACGAAGACCCGCCCTTCGACCTCGTCGGCCTCGCAGTTGGGGTCGCAGGCGTGGTTGATCCACCGTGCCGCGTTGCCGTTGACCTTGCCGTCGATGACATGCTCGTCGTCGATGTGGAAGAAGAAGGTATGGTTGGGGTCGGACGGATCATGCGGATGGCGGCGCAGCGCCTCCTTCCAGCTGATGATCTCGCCCTTGTATTCGATGATGGTCTCGCCCGGCTCGAAGGGCCGCAGCGCGAACACCCCCTTGCCGTGGATGCCGCTCTTGCGCACCTGGATGCGGCGCCCGGCGGGTGCGGCTTCCGCCTTGGCGTGCGTCTTGCCGTTGGCTCGCGCATTTTTCGCCTGGTCTGTGGTCTTGGAGGGGGCAGCTTGCGCGTTCGACTTCATTCGGTACATTGAATTCATGGGTGCGCGCGCGTGTATGTGCGTGCGCGCGAGAACGGGCCATTGTAGGCCGCCACATAGTCGAAGACACGATGACCAAGTCCCTGATCATTGCGGAGAAGCCGAGCGTCGCGCAGGACATCGTGCGCGCGCTCACGCCCACCGCCGGCAAGTTCGAGAAACACGCGGAGTACTTCGAGAACGAGCGCTACGTCGTCACCTCGGCGGTCGGCCACCTGGTGGAGATCAAGGCGCCGGAGGAGTTCGACGTCAAGCGCGGCAAGTGGAGCTTTGCCCACTTGCCGGTGATTCCGCCGCACTTCGACCTGGCGCCGATCGACAAGGCCAAGACCCGGCTCAACGCCGTGGTCAAGCTGGTCAAGCGCAAGGACATCAGCGAGCTGATCAACGCCTGCGACGCGGGCCGCGAGGGCGAGCTGATCTTCCGGCTGATCGTGCAGTACGCCGGCATCGACAAGAAGGCGCCCAAGCCGGTGCGCCGGCTGTGGCTGCAGAGCATGACGCCGCAGGCCATCCGCGATGGCTTCGAGAAGCTGCGCGCCGACGAGCAGATGCGCGGCCTGGCCGACGCGGCACGCAGCCGCTCGGAGGCCGACTGGCTGGTGGGCATCAACGGCACCCGCGCGATGACCGCGTTCAATTCGCGCGACGGCGGTTTCTTCCTCACCACCGTGGGCCGGGTGCAGACGCCCACGCTGTCCATCGTGGTGGAGCGCGAGGAAAAGATCCGCAAGCACGTGGCGCGCGACTACTGGGAGGTGCGCGCCACATTCGGCGTGGCCGCGGGCAGCTACGACGGCAAGTGGTTCGATCCCAAGTACAAGAAGGATGAGAACGATGCCGACAAGCGCGCCGACCGCATCTGGGTCGAGCGCGACGCGAAGGCGATCGCCGACGCGGTGCGTGGCAAGGTGGGTACCGTCAGCGAGGAGGCCAAGCCCAGCTCGCAGTCCAGCCCGCTGCTCTATGACCTGACCAGCCTGCAGCGCGAGGCCAACGGCCGCTTCGGCTTCTCGGCCAAGACCACGCTGTCGCTGGCGCAGGCGCTGTACGAAAAGCACAAGGTGCTCACCTACCCGCGTACCGATTCGCGCGCCCTGCCCGAGGACTACCTCGCCGTGGTGAAGGACACGGTGAAGATGATCTCCACCGAGGACCTGCCCGGCCCGCTGCGCGAGCTGGCCCAGCATGCGAAGAAGGCGCTGAAGGAGGGCTACATCAAGCCCTCCAAGCGCGTGTTCGACAACGCCAAGGTGTCGGACCACTTCGCCATCATCCCGACCATGCAGGCGCCCAAGGCCCTCACCGAGGCTGAGGCGAAGCTCTACGACATGGTGGTCAAGCGCTTCCTCGCGGTGTTCTTCCCGCCGGCCGAGTACATGGTCACCACCCGCATCACGCAGATCGAAGGCCACCACTTCCAGACCAACGGCAAGGTGCTGGTCAACCCCGGCTGGCTGGCGGTGTATGGCAAGGAAGCGCAAGACGAGGACGCCACGCTGGTGGCGGTGACGCCGAGCGAAAAGGCGACCAACGAGGAAGTGAATGCGGTGGCGCTGCGCACCAAGCCGCCCGCACGCTACACCGAAGCCACGCTGCTCTCCGCGATGGAAGGTGCCGGCAAGCTGATCGACGACGACGAGCTGCGCGAGGCCATGCAAGAAAAAGGCTTGGGCACGCCAGCCACCCGCGCGCAGACCATCGAAGGCCTGATCAATGAGAAGTACCTGGTGCGCGAGGGCCGCGAGCTGATCCCGACCGCCAAGGCCTTCCAGCTGATGACCCTGCTGCGCGGCCTGGGCGTGGAGGACCTCACCAAGCCCGAGCTCACCGGCAATTGGGAATACCAGCTGGCCCAGATGGAGCATGGCCGCCTTCAGCGCGAGCAGTTCATGACCGGCATTGCCGAGATGGCCGAGCGCATCGTCAAGAAGGCCAAGGAGTACGACCGCGACACCATCCCGGGCGACTATGCGACCTTGAAGACACCGTGCCCCAACTGCGGCGGCACGGTGAAGGAGAACTACCGCCGGTTCACCTGTGAGAAGTGCGAGTTCTCGATCAGCAAGATCCCCGGGGGCCGCGCCTTCGAGATCCACGAGGTGGAGACCTTCCTGGCGACCAAGAAGATCGGCCCGCTGGAAGGCTTCCGCTCCAAGGCGGGCTGGCCTTTCACCGCGGAGATGAAGCTCGCCTATGACGACGAGATCAAGAACTGGAAGCTGGAGTTCGACTTCGGCGAGGACACCAAGAACGGTGAGCAGTCCGGCGAACCGGTGGACTTCTCGGCGCACGAGTCCTTGGGCCATTGCCCCAAGTGCAAGGGCCGGGTGTTCGAGCACGGCAGCAACTACGTGTGCGAACACGCCGTGGGCGCGCACATCACCTGCGACTTCAAGAGCGGCAAGATCATCCTGCAGCAGCCGGTGGCACGCGAGCAGATGAGCAAGCTGCTGGCCACCGGCAAGACCGACCTGCTGGAGAACTTTGTCTCCAACAAGACCCGGCGCAAGTTCAAGGCCCGCCTGGCCTACGACGCCAAGGAAGGCAAGGTGAGCTTCGAGTTCGAGCCACGGGCGGCGAAGGCGCCGGCCAAGAAAGCGGCCGCCAAGAAGGCGGCCTGACCCACGTGGGTGCCGCCTGGACGGGAGCGGCACCGGCGCCCTGCGTGTACCGATGACACTGCCCGTCCTCTACAAGCTGCTCGCGATCTTCATCGTCGTGGCCCTGGGCTACATCGCCGGGCGCATGCGCTGGCTGGGCGACGAGCGGCAGGGCGCGGACCCGGCCCGCACCTTGAGCAACGTGGCGTTCTACGTGTTCGTGCCGGCGCTGCTGTTCCGCACCACCTCGCGCCTGCCGTTCGCCACCATGCCGTGGGGCACGCTGGTGGCCTTCTTCGTGCCGGTGCTGATGCTGCTGCTGGGCGTGTATGCCTGGCAGCGCAGGCGCAACCGCAGCGGCCGCCTGCCCACCGCGGCGCCCAGCGTGCGCGCCATCTCGGCCACCTTCGGCAACACCCTGCAGGTGGGCGTGCCGATGGCCAGTGCGTTGTTCGGCGAGCCGGGGCTCGCGATCCACATCACCATCATCAGCCTTCATGCGCTGACCTTGCTGCTGGTGCTTACCACGCTGGTGGAGCTGGACCTCGCGCGGGCCGAGGCTGCACACATGGGCCATGACCTGATGGCCACGCTGAAGACCACCTTGCGCAACACCATCATCCATCCGGTGGTGCTGCCGGTGCTGGCCGGCATGGCCTGGAACGCCACCGGCCTGCCGCTGCCGCCGGTGGTGGACGAGGCGCTGGAGGTGCTGGGCACGGCGGTGGTGCCGCTGTGCCTGGTGCTGATCGGCATGTCGCTCGCCTACTACGGCATGCGCGGCAGCGTGCGGGGTGCGGCGGGGCTGTCGGTGCTCAAGCTGCTGGTGTTGCCCGTGCTGGTGCTGGCCGTGGGCCACTGGGGCTTCGGGCTGCACGGCCTGGCGCTCAACGTGGTGGTGATGGCCGCTGCCTTGCCGGTGGGCAGCAATGCGCTGATCTTTTCCCAGCGCTACGAGACGCTGGAGGGCGAAGCCACGGCGGCCATCGTGCTCTCCACCTTCGCGTTCGTGCTCACCGCGCCCTTGTGGTTGTGGGTGCTGTCGGCGCCGGTCTGGCGCTGAAGGAAAGCGCTGACAGCGCCGGCTTACCCGGCTCCCGGGGGTGGCGCGCGGGCGGACGGGTCCGGCGTTTGCAGGGCGTCAGGCGTCGTCCAACCACAACAAGAGGTCCACCATGGCGCTTCGTTCGCTTCAACGCTGGTTCGCGCTCGCCTGCGCGGCGACCAGCCTGTGCTTCCTGCCGGCAGGGCAGGCCCTGGCCGCGAAGAAAAAGGCCGCACCCCCGCCGGAGATCACCTCTTTCGAGGTCGAGCCGGTGAACCAGGTGGCCGCCGGCACCGAGCTGTTCTTCCGGGTGCAAGGCTCCGCGGGCGGGCGCACCACCGTGCGGGTGGCCGGTGTGTCGCGCACGCTGGTGCTGCAGGAGGTGGACGACGGCGTCTATGAAGGTGGCTACGTGCTGCGCGCCAACGACCGCGCCAATGCCAGCTCCACCGCCAGTGCCACGCTGCGGCGCAATGGCCGCTCCACCACGGTGACCATGGGCCGCCTGGCCGCGGCCGCACCGGCGCCTGCACCCGCTCAGCCGCAGGCGGCCAAGCCGCCGGCCACGCTAGCGATCAGCAGGTTCAACGCCGTGCCGGTCGACAAGTTCGAGCCGGGCGCCGAGCTGAAATTCCAGCTCGAAGGCACGCCGGGTGCACGTGCCAGCTTCAGCATCGACAACGTGATCGCCAACGTGCCGATGCGCGAGGCCAGCCCGGGCCACTACGAGGGCAGCTACACCATCCGGCGCCTGGACCGCGTGCCCACCGGCGTGCAGGTGGTGGCCACGCTGGAAGCCAACGGCCAGGCGGTGAAGACCAGCTTGGGCCGGGCCTCGGTGCTGCAGGATGTGAAGCCGCCGGTGGTGCGCAACCTCTATCCCCGCGACGGCGACATGATCTCCGCCGGCACCACGTCCGTGTCCGGCACCTTCGACGACCAGGGCGGCCTGGGCGTGGACCCCAAGAGCGTGCGCATCACCGTGGGCGGGCGTGACGTGACCTCCAGCGCGACCATCACGCGCGACTACTTCACCTATCGCACCGAGCTCAACCCCGGCAGTTATGCCGCCGAGGTGAATGCCAAGGATGCGGCCGGCAACGCGGTGCGCACCGCGTGGAGCTGGGTGGTGCAGCCCTCGGCCAGCCCGCTGCCGCTGGAGATCACCAGCCACCATCCGAACGCGATGGTGCCGGCCGGCCGGCTGGAGCTGCGCGGCCGCACCGCGCCGGGCGCCACGGTGAGCATCAACGCGGTCGGCCTGGCCTCGGTGGCCGGCATGATCGGCGTGAGCCAGCCGCTGTACAAGGACACCATCACCGCGGACAACAACGGCAACTTCAGCTTCGCCTTCACCTCGCCGTTCACGGCGCCGGGCATGCGCTATGAGATCGCGCTGAAGGCGGAGCAGGGCGGGCGCACCAAGGAAACGACGCTCGTACTGTTCCACCAACGCTAGGGAAATGGAGCCCCCGGCCGCCTGGCGGCCGCCCCCCATGGGGGCTCGATGCGCGGCCGGGCAACCCGTCCGCGCATCGCTCGCTCGGCGAGGCTGCCCCTGGCCACCGGAGGTGGCCTGTCCCAGGGGGGCTGCACTGCCCGGTGTGGCTGGCGTGTTGAGGGTGGTCACCCGGGATTTGGGACAATCCGGGGATGACTCCGACCGACATCCCGGCCTACATGGCGCATGTGGGCGTCGCCGCCCGGGCCGCGGCCACCGCGATGGCAGCG
The DNA here is from genome assembly GCF_036231905.1 of Ideonella sp. BN130291. Lineage (NCBI taxonomy): Bacteria > Pseudomonadati > Pseudomonadota > Betaproteobacteria > Burkholderiales > Sphaerotilaceae > Ideonella > Ideonella sp. BN130291. Next base: position 244,079 of record NZ_JAZARE010000009.1, read on the forward strand.
TCCTCCACGGCGGCGCGCAATGCGGCACTGCTGGCCCTGGCCCGCCGGCTGCGCGGTGACACCGCCGCCCTGCAGGCCGCCAATGCCCAGGACATCGCCGCCGCGCAGGCCAATGGCCTGGCCGCGCCGATGGTGGACCGCCTGAAGCTCACCGACCAGGTGATCGCCACCGTCGCCGAAGGCTGCGAGCAGCTGGCCGGCATGCCGGACCCGGTGGGTGAGATCACGCAGCTGAAGCGCCGCCCCAGTGGCATCAGCGTGGGCCAGATGCGGGTGCCGCTGGGTGTGTTCGGCATGATCTACGAGAGCCGGCCCAACGTGACCATCGAAGCCGCGTCGCTGGCGATCAAGAGCGCAAACGCCTGCATCCTGCGCGGTGGCTCGGAGGCGCTGCACTCCAACCTCGCGCTGTGGAGGCTGGTGCAGGCGGCGCTGGCCGAGGCCGGGCTGCCGCCGGAAGCCGTGCAGCTGGTGGAAACCACCGACCGCGCGGCCGTGGGCCGGCTGATCGCCATGCCGCAGTACGTGGACGTGATCATCCCGCGCGGCGGCAAGGGCCTGATCGAGCGCATCAGCGCCGAAGCCAAGGTGCCGGTCATCAAGCACCTTGACGGCAACTGCCATGTCTACGTGGACGCCGAGGTCGATCTGGACCTGGCGTTGAAGGTGACCGACAACGCCAAGACGCAGAAGTACAGCCCCTGCAACGCGGCCGAGTCGCTGCTGGTGCATGAGGCCGTGGCGGCGCAGTTCCTGCCGCGCATCGGCCAGGTGTTTGCCGCCAAGAGTGTGGAGATGCGCTGTGATGCGCAGGCCAAGGCCTTGCTGGCCGCCGTGCCGGGTGCGGGCTTGGTGGACGCCACCGAGGCCGACTGGTCCGAGGAGTACCTGGCGCCGGTGATCAGCATCAAGGTGGTGAGCAGCCTGGACGAAGCCATCGCCCACGTCAACCGCCACGGCTCGCACCACACCGACGCCATCCTCACCACGAACCACCCGAACGCAATGCGCTTCCTGCGCGAGGTGGATTCGGCCAGCGTGATGGTCAACGCGTCTACCCGATTCGCCGACGGCTTCGAGTACGGCCTGGGTGCCGAGATCGGCATCTCCACCGACAAGTTCCATGCACGCGGGCCGGTGGGGCTGGAGGGCCTGACATCGCTGAAGTGGGTGGTGCTCGGCCAGGGCGAAGTCCGGGAATGACGGACCCTCGCACGGCAGTCGTGCTGTTCTCCGGCGGGCAGGACTCCACCGCCTGCCTGGCCTGGGCGCTGCAGCGGTATGCCCGGGTGGAGACCATCGGCTTCGACTACGGCCAGCGCCACCGCATCGAGCTCGCGTGCCGCGGCACGGTGCGCCAGGAACTGCAACGCCAGTTCCCGCACTGGGCGCCCCGCCTGGGCGACGACCACCTGCTGGACTTAGGCCTGCTGGGCCAGATCTCCGACACCGCACTCACCGCGGAGCGCGCCATCGAGATGCAGGCCAACGGCCTGCCCAACACCTTCGTGCCTGGCCGCAACCTGCTGTTCCTCACCTTCGCGGCGGCGCTGGCCTACCGGCGCGGCGCCAGCGTGCTGGTGGGTGGCATGTGCGAGACGGATTACTCCGGCTATCCGGACTGCCGCGACAACACCATCAAGGCCATGCAGGTGGCGCTCAGCCTGGGCCTGGGCCAGCCGCTCACCCTGGAAACGCCGCTGATGTTCCTCACCAAGGCCCAGACCTGGGCGCTGACCGACTCGCTCGGCGGGCCGGCGCTCAACGACCTGATCGTGGAGCACACCCACACCTGCTACCTCGGCGAACGAGGGCAGCGCCATGCCTGGGGCCATGGCTGCGGCCGCTGCCCGGCCTGCGAGCTGCGCCGGCGCGGCCATGAAGCGTTCGTGAACGGAGCGGGCCGGTGACCGGCGGCCAGGTGGGCGCGCTGATCACCGGCGCGGTGCTGGTGTTCTGGATGGTGGGGGCCTACAACCGCCTGGTCGCGCTGCGCAATGCGATCGGCGGCGCCTGGGCCCAGGTGGAAGAGCAGCTGCAGCGCCGCCGCCAGGCCCTGGAGGCGATGGTGGGCGCGCTGCGCCCCGTGTTGCAGGAAGAGCCCACCGCCCTGGACGCGCTGGTGGGCGCGCTGCTGCAGGTGCAGGCCGCGGCGGACGCCGTGCGCGCGCGCCCGGTGTCCGCCAGCCTGGTCACCGTGCTGGTCACGGCAGAGCAGGTGCTGGGCAATGCCCTGGCGCGGCTGCTGGCGCTGCTGGAACACCATCCGCAGCTGCGCGACGAGATGCCGGAGGTGGCGCAGGGCCTGCAGGCGCTGCAGGACGCCGAGCCCCGCCTGGCCTTTGCACGCCAGCTCTTCAACGACGCGGCCCAGGCCTACAACGACGCGGCACGCCAGTTCCCCACCCGGTTGCTCACCCAGCTCTACGGCTTCGGCACGGCCGGGCGGCTGTAGTCCTCAGGCGCGCAGGCGAACCCCCAAGAACTGGGGGTGCCTGCCCCATGCAACTGCGCTAGCCTTGCGCGCCGCCGGAGGGGCGGCGTCGTGGTGGTATCCCAGGAGGACGGACATGCAGGCAAAACATTGGGTCGGCGGCGCCATGCTCGCCATGGTGGTGCCGTGCGCACTGGCACAGACCAGCGAGGTCACCGAGCGCGAGATCAGCGTGCCCAAGTGCGCCGCACCGGTCGCCAAGGTGATGATCACCGAGATCAAGTGCAAGTCGGCCGACTGCAGCTCCGGCGCCGGCCAGCAGGACCCGCGGCGCTACCGCTGGTGGGACTACGCCGCCGGCAGCGGCGGCAACGTTAAGCAGCCGACCTACACCGGCGTGGGCACCGGCATGACCGACATGCTGGCCACCGCGCTCAGCCAGACCGGCTGCTTCGACGTGATGGAGCGCGCCGCGCTGGACGAGATCAACAAGGAGCTCGCGCTGGTGGGCAAGAAGGCCGAGGTGGAAGCCGCCGACTTCATGATCACCGGCTCTATCACTTCGCTCGGCTTCGAGCAGAGCTCCACCGGCCTGGGCGCGCTGGGCGGCCTGTTCAAGGGCCCCATCTCGCTGGTGGCCGGCTCGGTGGACTGGAAGAAGACCAAGGTCCACATGAACATGGACCTGCGCGTGGTGGACATCCGCAAGGCCAAGATCATGGGCTCGCGCACCTTCCAGGCCGACAACCAGCGCAGCGGCTTCGGCCTGTCGGGCGGCGGCTGGGCCGGCGGCGTGGGCCTGGGCGGCAGCCATGCCGCCATCTCCGGCTCGCCGCTGGAGGAAGTGGCGCGCGACCTGCTGGTGCGCTCCACCACCTACGTCACGGACACGCTGGCCAGCAAGAGCATCAGCGAGCGGGTGGTGCTGAAGGCGGAAGAGAAGAAGTGAGCTGCGGGTCCGCCGTCGCCGGCACCGGCCCGCGCCCCAGCAGGCTGATGCCCCCGGCGGTCACCCCCAGCACCCATTCCTCGCCGCGGTAGTGCACCACCACCACGCGTTCGCGCGCCCCCACCGGCAGCGCGCGAACGAAGGTGAGCACCTCACCGCCGGCGCGCGTGGTGCGCCCGTACTGCATGCGCTTGAGCCCCCGGATCGCCACCCAGGCGAGCGCCAGCACGAAGGCCAGCGCGATCAGCATCGACAGCAGCGAGGACGCAAAGTTCTCCATGGACACGGGCCCGTGATTCAGCGCTGCTCAGGATAGCGCGTGGCGTCCTCGCCCGGTGGCTTCACGCGCCGCGCGGGCGGCTCGCCGCGGCGCTGGCGCTCCATGTCCTCGCGCACCTCGCGCGCCCACAGGATCACCTCGGCCACGATCTCGAACAGGTGCTGCGGCACGATCTCGCCCACCTCGGTGCCGGCGAGCAGCTCGCGTGCCAGCGCCACGTTGCGCACGATCGGCACGCCGGCGTCCTCCGCCGCTTCCCTCATCGCACGCGCCACCTCGTCCTCGCCCTTGGCGCTCACCGTGGGGATGGGGCAGCTGTCGCGGTCGTATTCCAGGGCGATCGCCACATGGGTCGGGTTCACCACCAGCACGTTGGCCTGGCGCGCGGCCTGCGCGGCATTGCGCTGCGACCATTCCTGGTGGGTCTGGCGGCGCTGCTGCTTGATGTGCGGGTCGCCCTCGCTGTCCTTCATCTCCTTCTTGATGTCGCGCAGGCTCATGCGCAGCTTCTTCATGAAGGAGTGGCGCTGCCAGGCCGCGTCCAGCACGCTGAGCAGGCCGAACACCGCGAGCGTCCATGCGGTCACCTGCAGCGTGATGCGCCAGTAGGCGCTGCCCAGCAGCCCGGCCAGCGCGTGGCCGTCGGCGCCCTGGCGTGCCAGCAGCAGGATCTGCGGCAGCAGGCCCTTGAGCACCGCCCAGCCGATGCCGAACAGCAGCGCCGTCTTGATCACCGCCTTCAGCACCTCGACCAGGTTGTCCATGGTGAACATGCGCTTGATCCCCTCCACCGGGTTCATGTTCTCCAGCTTCGGTTTCACCTTGTCGAAGGCCAGCACCGGGCCGGCCTGCAAAAACTCCACCAGCACGCCGACCGCGGCCACCGGCACCATGAACATGGCGCTCAGCAGCAGCGCGGCTTCCAGTGCATTGGCACCGAGGTTGCGCGCCGCGGTGGTGAAGTCCTGCCCGATGGCCTGGAACGACGCCACCATCAGCGCCTGCAGGCGCACGCCCGCATAGGCAGCGGCCAGCCCGCCCAGCGCCAGCCAGACCAGCAGCGTCGCCGTGCTGGTGATCTCCTTGCTCTTCCAGACGCTGCCCTTCTTGCGCGCGTCCTTCAGCTTCTGCGGAGTCGGCTTCTCGGTCTTGTCGCCACCATCGTTCTTGTCGGCCATGGGCTTCCCGGGGTCGGTACGAGGTGATCTTCGCGGCCGGGCGTGGATCAGTTGTTTCGATTGATGACTTAGGGGCGGGGAGGGGGTGCATCACTAGTTAGTGGTTCTCGGCCCCCCTAGGAAACGAGGTGTCACAGGTGCTGTGAGTTTTGTCACGAACAGGCCAAGTAGCGCCCGCATGATGACTTCACCCCGAACAAGGCGGCAGGGCCCAGAAGGCCGTGACCGCCGGGGTAGCCAGGGAGTAGACGATGCACCTAGCCCACACGATGATGGGCGTGGGGATGCTGTTGGCATCCTCGCTCGTGGTGGCAGCCGACGACGCAGCGGGCTGCCTCGCGCCGCAAGGTGCGGTGCTGGCGGCGGCGCAGGCCCCGCTGGTGCACAAGTTCAGCCTGTCGCTGCAGGGCTGCGCCATGGGCGATGCCGCCCGCGCCAGCGCCGCTGCAATCCCACCGTCTGCCGAAGCAGCCCAGCTCCAGCTGTACGACAGCGCGCCGCTGCTGCCGGCGCAGGCCGCGCCGGTCCCGGCGGGCTACGCCAGCTCCGCATCCACCGCCGGCGCCGCGCGGCCTGCGGTACCCGGCCGCACCGGCAGGCTCAACGCCGCGCAGCAGCGCCTGCTGAGCCTGGCGCCCAAGGTGCAGCGGGTGGCGGCCGCCTACGACATCGATCCGCTGCTGCTGCATGCCATCGCCCATGTGGAGTCGCGCCACAACCCGCAGGCGGTGTCGCATGCCGGGGCCCTGGGCGTCATGCAGGTGATGCCGGCCACCGCGCGCCGCTTCGGCGTGGGCGATCCGCGCAGCCAGCTGCTGGACCCGGACGTGAGCCTGGAGGTGAGCTCGGCCTACCTCAAGACCCTGCAGGGCCGCTTCGGCAACAACCTGGCGCTGGTGCTGGCCGCCTACAACGCCGGTGAAGGCGCGGTCGAGCGCCACGGCCGCAGCATTCCGCCGTATGCGGAAACACGCGGCTACGTGCAGGCCGTGCTGGCCCAGTACCGCGCCCTGCGCGCCTCGCTCGGAGCGACCGCCCGATGAACCTGGCCGCCTACTTCCGCTCCGCCGGCCGGCGCAACGAGGGCCCGCTCGCGCGCTACAGCGACCTGCTGCTGGTGGCCGGCGTGGTGGCCATCGTGGCGCTGATGGTGCTGCCGCTGCCGGCGGTGATGATCGACCTGCTGGTGGCGGTGAACATCGCCATCGGCCTGATGCTGCTGCTGCTGGCGATCTACATCGCCTCCCCGCTGGAGTTCTCGGTGTTCCCGAGCGTGCTCCTCATCACCACGCTGTTCCGGCTCTCGCTGGCCATCGCCACCACCCGCATGATCCTGCTCGAAGGCCATGCGGGCCACATCATCGACACGTTCGGCAAGATGGTGGCCGGCGGCAACCTGGTGGTGGGCCTGGTGGTGTTCCTGATCATCACGGTGGTGCAGTTCATCGTGATCGCCAAGGGCGCCGAGCGGGTGGCCGAGGTGGCCGCGCGCTTCACGCTGGACGCCATGCCCGGCAAGCAGCTGTCGATCGACTCCGACCTGCGCTCCGGCCTGATCGACAAGGACGAAGCCAAGCGCAAGCGCCGCGAGCTCGAGCAGGAAAGCAAGCTGCACGGCAGCCTCGACGGCGCGATGAAGTTCGTCAAGGGCGACGCCATCGCGGGCATCGTCATCATCATCATCAACCTGCTGGGCGGCCTGGCCGTGGGCGTGCTGCAGCAGGGCATGGACATGGGCAGCGCGATGGTGAAGTACTCCATCCTCACCATCGGTGACGGCATGGTGTCGCAGATCCCGGCACTGCTGGGCGCCATGTCGGCCGGCCTGATCGTCACCCGCACCGCCGACGAAGACCACCGCCACCTGGGCGATGCGATCCGCCAGCAGCTGGTGGCCAAGCCCCGTGTGCTGCTGGTGGCCGGCGGCCTGTGTTTCCTGTTCGCGCTGGTGCCGGGCTTTCCGGGCGCGGTGTTCGTGGGGCTGGGTGTCACGGTGGCCGGGCTGGGCGCACTCGGCATGCCGCTGCTGCGTGAGCGCTTCGAGCGCCTGTCTCGCCCGGCGCTGGAGGCGGTGAGCCGCAAGCCGCGCGAAGACCAGGAGCAGGTGCTCGCCACCGCGCTGCCCGAACCGCGCCCGGCGGTGCCCCTGCTGCTGGAGCTGCCGGCCGCCGCGCTGCATGGCGACGAGGGCCCGCAGCTGATGCAGGCACTGCACCAGGTGCTGGAGCATTACCAGCTCACCCTCGGGCTCAACCTGCCGCGCATCAGCGTGCACGGCCGCACCGAGGCGCTGGCCGGCTCTGCCGATGCGCCGGCCTGGCAGCTGCTGGCCTATGAAGTGCCGATCGCCAAGGGCGACCTGCCGGAGACCGGGCGTGCCCAGGCGCTGGCCGAAGCCACGCGCCAGGCGCTGCGCCGCCACGCCGCGCTGTTCCTCGGCATCCAGGAGACCAGCGCGCTGCTCACGCGCGCCAGCGCCGACTATCCCGAGGTGGTGAAGGAGGTGATGCGCGCGCTGCCGATGCAGCGGGTGGCCGACATCCTGCGCCGTCTGGTGGAAGAGGAAGTGCCGATCCGCCACCTGCGCGACGTGCTGGAGACGCTGGCCGACGTGGGCCAGCGCGAGAAGGACGTGCACACCCTCACCGAATTCGCCCGCATCGCGCTCAAGCGCCAGATCAGCCACCGCCACGCCCCCGACGGCCAGCTGCGCGCGCTGCTGCTCGCGCCCGAGCTGGAGAACCAGCTGCGCGACAGCGCGCGGGTGTCCGGCGGCGTGCACCAGCTGGCGCTGGACCCGGCCACCGCGCAGGCCGTGCTGGACCAGTTCAACGCCGCCATCCGGACCCACCAGCCCGACGCCATCGTGGCCCCGGTGGACCTGCGGCGCCACCTGCGCAAGCTGATCGAGCCGGATGCCTTCGACACGCCAGTGCTGTCGTACCAGGAGCTCATGCCCACCCTGAAGCTGGACCTGCTGCACCGCGTGGGCCTGCCCGGCGCGCCGATGCTGGAGGCGGCCTGAGCCGGATCAAAAAGACCAGAGACAACCACCGAACAACAACATGCGCTTTCCTCACCGTTTGCTGCTGGCCGCCTGTTTCCTGGCCAGCGCCCTGGGCGCCTCGGCCGCGCCGATCCCCTTCGACGACCGCAACCTCTCGCTCACCGCGCGCGAGCAGCCGATCGCTTCCTTCCTGCAGGACCTGTTCGGCCAGCTCGACCTGCCGGTGAGCGTGAGCCCCAGCGTGAAGGGCCAGGTCAGCGGCAGCTTCAGCGGCCCGGCGCAAAAGGTGCTGCGCGACGTGTCGCGCTCCTTCGGGCTGGTGACCTACTTCGATGGCTCGGTGGTGCACGTGGTGTCCGCCGGTGACATCACCAGCCGCACGCTGAACGTCACGCCCAAGGTGGGCGAACGCGTGCAGCGCGCGGTGCAGGAGGCCCGGCTCACCGATGCACGCAACACCTTGCGCCTGTCCCGCGACGGCAGCCTGGTGGCCACCGGCACGCGACGCTTCATCGAGCAGGTGGAGGAGTTCCATCGCTCGGCCCAGGCGGCCAACGCGGTGAGCCCGCCGCTGGGCTTCCGGGTCTTCTACCTGCGTTATGCCTGGGCCCAGGACGTGAGCGTGGCCTTCGGTGGCCGCCAGGTGGTGGTGCCCGGCGTGGCCAGCATCCTGCGCTCGCTGGTCACCAGTGGTGCGCGCCAGAACGTGGCGGTGGGTGGCGAGCAGCTGCTGCGGCCCACGCAACCCAAGCTGCGCGGCCAGGGCCTGGCGGCGGTCGGCGCGGGCGCAAACAACAACAAGCTCGGCACGCTCGGCCTGAACGATGGCAGCGGGGCGCAGGCCGGCAACGGCGTGGCCGATGCACTCCTCGCGGCCTACGGTGCCGGCGCCAGTGGCACCGACGCGGCGCAGGCCGCGGTGCGGCTGGGTGACACGAACCAGGTGCGCATCGAAGCCGACCAGCGCCTGAATGCGGTGATCGTGCGCGACGCCCCCGAGCGCCTGGCGCAGTACGAGCAGCTGGTGTCCGCGCTCGACGTGGAGCCCCAGTCGCTGGAGATCGAGGCCACCATCATCGACGTGAACACCGAGCGCCTGCGCGAGCTGGGCATCAACTGGCGCTGGAGCAATGCCGGTTATGGCGCCGGCTTCGGCACGGTGACGCCGCAGCCGCCGGGCCGCGGCGGTTTTGTCTCCGCCGTGCTGGGTGATGCCGGCCAGTTCGTCGCGCGCATCAATGCGCTGCAGTCCGATGGCGCGGCGCGCATCGTGTCCAGCCCGCAGGTGGTGACCCTGTCCAACGTGGAGGCGGTGTTCGACAACAGCCAGACCTTCTACGTGAAGGTTGCCGGCCGCGAGGAGGTGGACCTATTCAACGTGTCGGCCGGCACCAACCTGCGCGTGACCCCGCACGTGTTCAAGGACAAGGACAAGGTGCGCATCAAGCTGCTGGTCAACATCGAGGACGGCAGCATCACCGCCCGCAACATCGACAACCTGCCGGTGGTGGAGCGCTCCGCCGTCAACACCCAGGCGCTGATCCAGGAAGGCGAGAGCCTGCTCATCGGTGGCCTGGTGCGCGAGAGCAGCGGCAGCAACGTCGACAAGATCCCGGTGCTGGGCGACATCCCGGTGGTGGGCAACCTCTTCAAGACCCGCAACGACAGCCGCGGCAGGGTGGAGCGCATGTTCCTGATCTCGCCGCGCCTTGCCGCCCCCGGCCGGGCTGCGGCGGCCGCCGCCAAGGCGCTGGAGGCGGCGCCGCCGCAGGCCGGCCAGCCCGCCGCACCCGCCCCCGCCCCGCGCACCGAGTACATGCCCGCAGGAGAACGCTGACCATGGCCGCTGCCGCCGTTGCCCCTTCCGACACCGTGTTCGAGCTGCGCGTGCTCGACGGGCAGCAGCGGGGCGCCAGCGCGCAGATGCCGGCGTCAGGCACCTTCGAGATCGGCGGGCTGCTGTCCGCAGGCTGCGACGTGCAGCTGCGCGACCCGCAGATCGGCGAGGCGCGTGTGCGGGTCATGCTGCTCGGCGCGGCCGGTGCACGCATCGAGGTGCTGGCCGGCGAGGTGAAGGTCAACGGCAAGCCGGTGCCTGCCGGTGAACAGGTGGCCTGGCCCTTGTACGTGCCCTTGCGACTGGGTGGCACGGTGTTGGCACTGGGCGAGCCGGACAGCGCGCAATGGCAGTTGCCGATGCTGGTGGCCGACGGGCCCGGCGTGGCCACGCCAGCCGCTGCCGAGCCGGTCGCAGCGCGCCGCATCGAAGCCCCATCCACCGCCACGGTCACTGCCACACACAGGCGCCGTCCCGAAACCTGGGTGGCGCTGGGTGGGGCGGCCCTGGTGCTGGTGGCCGCGGCCTTGTGGCTGCTGAGCCAGCTGCTCACGCCGCGCCCGGTGGCCGGCCCCGATGCGCAGCAGCGCACCGTGCGCTTGCTCATGCTCACGCCGGGCTTTGAAGGGCTGAAGGTCGAAGCCGGGGTGCAAGGCCCGGTGGTGCGTGGGCACCTCGGCACCCAGACCGAACGCGACCGCCTGCAGCGGCTGCTGGCCGACAACGGCCTGGCTGGCGTGCAGCTGGAGGTGTGGACCGGCGAACAGCTGGCCACGGCCGTGGCCGATGTGTTCCGTGTGCAGGGCGTCACCGCGCAGGCCCAGGGCGATTCGGCGGGCCAGGTGACGGTGCGCACCCAGGAGCCCGACGCCGCCCGCCTGGAGCGCGCCGCCGCCACGGCGCGTCGCGACGTGGCCGGCCTGGCGAGCCTCACGCTGCAGAACCGGCCACCCGCGCCGCCGCCCGAGAACGTGCCGGTGGTGGACGACCCCGGCAAGCGCATCGCTTCCATCGTGCCCGGCGAAAGCGCCTACGTGGTCACCGCCGACGGCACCCGGTATTTCGTGGGCGCACTGCTGCCCACCGGCCACCGCATCGAGGCCATCGAAGCAGGCCGTGTGCAGCTGGCACGCGGCCGCGAACACAGCGAACTCAGTTTCTGACCGACCACCCTGAAGGAGACCCGCATGAGCAATTCCATCAACCCCCTGTCGCTGATGGCCACCGCGCCGCTGAACACCACCAAGTCGGCCCAGGGCAGCAGCGGGGGCAGCAGCAGCTGGTTCGAGGCCATGGCCGATGCCTGGGGCAAGACCCTGGACAGCGAAGCCGGCCGCATCGAGGAGATGTCCAACGACATCAGCGCCGGCAATGACCGGCCCGAGGCGATCACCGCGCTCACCGCGGAGACGCTGAAATTCAGCTTCCTGTCGAACAGCTCGCACACCGCGCTGTCGTCGGTGGGTACCGCGCTCGAAACCATGGCGCGCAAGCAATAAGCCGATTCCACTGAAAGGAGATCCGCATGTCGATCGAACTTTCAGCCGCAGCGCTGGCCGCGTCGCCGGCGGCGCTGCCACCGTCGGGCGTGCAGGCCGGCTACGGCGTGTCGCTCACCGATCTGTCGGGCTTCCACGAGGCGCTGCGCAATGCGCAGGCGCGGGGTGGCGAGAGCCAGCTGCAGGCGCAGGCCAACAGCCGTGTCACGCCCGCGGTGCAGGCGTTGTTCCAGCCGCTGGAGCACATCAATGGCGAAGCGGCCCAGCTGCACACCGCGGCCAACAGCGCCGCCGCCGCCGGCCAGAGCCTCACGCCGGGCGAGATGGTGATGCTGACCGTGCGCTGCCAGGAGTTCATGTTCCATTGCCAGCTCACCTCGAACATCGCCAACCGCGCGTCCGATGGCCTGCAGCAGCTGTTCCGCCAGCAGTCCTGACAACCGTGCAAAGAGGAGTGGTGCCATGTCGATCGCAAGGGGTGTAGTGCGGCTGCTGGTGCCGGCCGCGGCGGCCCTGCTGCTGGCCGCCTGCGGCATGCAGGACCTGTACACCGAGCTCAGCGAGCAGCAGGCCAACGAGATGGTCGCGGTGCTGCGCAACGCCGGCCTGAATGCGCAGAAGGAGTTGCGTGACGGCAAGACCTTTGCCGTCACTGCACGGCAGAGCGAGTTCTCCCGCGCCGTCACCGTGCTGCATGCCAGCGGCTATCCGCGCGACACCTTCGACAGCATGGGCCGGGTGTTCAAGAAGGAGGGTTTTGTCTCCTCTCCGCTGGAAGAGCGCGCCCGCCTGATCCATGCGCTGTCGCAGGAGATCGCCAACACGATCGCGCACATCGACGGCGTGGTGGTGGCCCGGGTGCACCTGGCCGTGCCGGAGAAGGACCCGCTGGTGGACAAGCCGCATCCGGCGGCGGCTTCGGTCTTCATCAAGCACCGCGCGGGCAAGGACCTGTCGGGCAGCGTGGGGCAGATCAAGGCGCTGGTGGTCAACGGGGTCGAAGGGCTACCCTACGACAACGTCACCGTGGCCCTGTTCCCCGCCGAGCCCTGGCCGGAAAACGGCATGCCGGCGCCGACGGCGGCCGCACCCGCCGCGCCGCTGGACACCGCGCTGGCCGCGCTCGCGGGCGGGGGTGGCGTGGTGGCCCTGGGCGGTGGCGGCTTCTGGGCCTGGCGGCGGCGCCAGCCGGTGCGCGCCGACGTGGCCACCAAGCGCCGCGTGCCGGCACCGAAGGCGCCGGCATGAGGGCTCAGGCACCAGGCTCGCGGAGGGCGGCCCGATGAGCTTGCATGAGCTGCAGGCCGCCCGCGAGCGCCGGGCCCGCCGTGCCGCGGTGGCGGGCGCGCTGGCGCAGGTGCAGGGCCCGCATGAGACCCAGGCGCTGCCCTGGGCCGACCTGGCGCTGCTGCCCGACTGGTGCCTCTGGGCCAATGCGCGGCGTGCCCGCCTGGTGCGTGTGGCCGGTGCCTTGTTTGCCGCGCCGGGCATGCGGCTGTGGATCGATGCCGCACGCCTGCGTGCCGCGCGTGCGCTGGTGGGCGACTGGATGTTCGACCGCGTGATGCACAGCCCCGAGCTGCCGGCGCAGGCGCCGGGTGTGCCCGGCAGCGGCGACCTGGCGCGCCTGTTCGACAACGCCGGCCGCGCGGTGCTGCTGGGCAGCCTGCCCGCGGCCTGGATGCGGGGTGTGGCCGCGCCGCGCCTGCCGGCTGCCGATGCCCAGCCGCCGCTGTGCCCCGCGGTGGTGGCGCGCCCGCTCACGGCGCTGGCGTTGCAGCTGCTGCAGCAGGAGGCCGAGGGTGCCGACCGCGTGGTGCTGCGCGAGCCGTCCTCCGAGCCGGCCGTGGAGGATACGAAATGAGCTACGTCGCCCTGTTCGCGACCGGCGACCTGAGCGTCGCGACCGACCGGCGCGTGCTGCCGCCTGGCGAAGTGCAGTCCTTGCAGCATGCGCAGGCGCTGGTGCAGGCGCTGCAGGCGCAGCGCGAGCTCGCCGATGCGCGCGCCCTGGCGGCGGCGGACAAGGCCCGGCGAGAAGGCTACGCGAGCGGGTTCGCCGCCGGTGAAGCGGCTGCGCGCAAGCAGCTCGCCCAGGCCCAGGTCGACCTGGCCAGCCGTGCCCAGCGCGAGCGCGAGGCCCTGCGTGCGCAGACCGAAGCCACGGTGGCCATGCTGGCGCTGGAGGTGGTGCGCAAGCTCGCCGGTGAGATCGACGCCGCGGAGCTGGTGTCCGCACTGGCCCGCACCGCGGTGCAGCAGCTGATCGAGGACGAGCCGGTCACCCTGGTGGTGCACCCGGCCGTGGCGCGCCGTGTGCGCGAGCGCTGCCAGCGCGCCGCGGCCGGTGATGCCCGCTGGCCCACGGTGAGCGTGGAAGAGGACGCGACGCTCAAGCCTTTCGACTGCCGGCTGGTCACCCGCGCCGGCACCACCGTGGCCGGGCTGGACGCCCAGCTGCGCCGGCTGGAGACCGTGTGGGGCGATGCCGGAGGGCGGGTGTGATGAGCGCAGCCCGGCCGCCCGAAGCCGCTCGCACCGCAGCGCGAAGCACGGGGGGTGGCCCCATGAGCCTCGCCCAACAGCCCGAAGAGGCGAATTCCCGCTTGGCGGGAACGCGCGCAGCGCGAAGGGTGCCCAAATGACCACTGTCGCACCGCTGGACACCCGGCTGGTCGATGCGCTGCGGCGCACCCGCACGCTCGCCCAGCGCGGCCGTGTGGTGCAGGCCTTCGGCACCCTGCTGCGGGTGAGCGGCCTGCATGCGCGCATCGGCCAGCAGTGCCGCGTGCTGGACCGGCATGGTGAAGCTGCACCCATTGCCGCCGAGGTGGTGGGCTTCAGCGAAGGCCATGCGCTGCTGGTGCCGCTGTCGCCGCTGCAAGGCATGGCGATCGATGCCGAGGTGGAGGTGCTGGAGGCCTCGTCCGAGCTGCCTTTCGGCGAGGGCCTGCTGGGCCGCGTGATCGACTGTTTTGGGCAGCCGCTGGACGGCCGCCTGCTGCCGCCGCTGACCGGCCGCTGCGCCCTGCATGCGGAAGCGCCCAACCCGCTGGTGCGCCGCCCGATCGACGAGCCGCTGCCCACCGGCGTGCGCGCCATCGACAGCCTGCTCACGGTGGGCCGGGGCCAGCGCGTGGGTGTCTTCGCCATGGCCGGCGGTGGCAAGTCCACCTTGCTCGGCATGCTGGCGCGGCAGGCGCGCGGCGACGTCAACGTGATCGCGCTGATCGGCGAACGGGGCCGCGAGGTGCGTGAATTCATCGAGGACAGCCTGGGCGCCGACGGCCTGCAGCGCTCGGTGGTGGTGGTGTCCACCTCCGACCGCCCGGCGATGGAGCGGGTGCGGGCGGCCTATGCCGCCACCGCCATCGCCGAAGCCTTCCGCGCGCAGGGCCGCAACGTGCTGCTGATGATGGACTCGGTGACGCGCTTTGCGCGGGCGCTGCGCGAGATCGGCCTGGCCATCGGCGAGCCGGCGGTGCGGCGCGGGTTCCCGCCTTCGGTGTTTGCCGAGCTGCCGCGCCTGTTCGAACGCGCCGGCAACGACAGCCGCGGCTCCATCACCGGCTTCTACACCGTGCTGGTGGAAGACGAGGAGGGCGGTGATCCGGTGGGCGAGGAAGTGCGCTCCATCCTCGACGGCCACTTCGTGCTGTCGCGCAAGCTGGCGCAGGCCCACCACTACCCGGCGATCGACGTGCTGGCCAGCGCCAGCCGCGTGTTCCCGCGGGTGGCCACGCCCGAGCACCAGCAGGCCGCCGCCCATCTGCGGGCGCTGATGGCCCGCCATGCGGAGATCGAGTTCCTGCTGCGGGTGGGCGAATACAAGTCCGGCAGCGACCCGCTGGCCGATGAAGCGATCGCGCGCCAGCCGGCCATCCTGGCGCTGCTGCGCCAGCGCCCGGACGAAGCCACGGCGCTGGACGCCACGCTGCAGCAGCTGCGCGAGGTGACGGCGTGAAGCAGGTGGGCGACCCGGACGAACTGGCGCTGCTGCTGCGCCTGCGCGAGCTGCGCGTGCGTACGGCCGCGCGCCACTGCATGCTGTGCCGCCATGCGGTGGAGGATGCACAGGCCGCGGTGGAGCGGCGCCAGCGCCGCATCGACGCATGGAAGCGCCGGCGCGACGACCTGGCGCAGCAGGTGGTGGGCCCGGCCGCGCCCGCGATCGGCCGCTTCGCTGCATCCGCGGCCGCGTTGCGCGAGCACCTGGACACCGAGCTGGAGCGCGACGAGTACGGCCTGATCGACGACGAGAACGAGCTCGACCAGGCGCAACAGCGGCTGGACGATGCGATGGCGCAATGGCGGCGCGAACGTGCCCGCGAGGACGGTGTGCGCGACCTGTTGCAGCAGGCCCGCACCGAACAACACCAGCAGATCGAATTGCGCACCGACGCGGAAGCCGAGGAGCGCGCGCCCGCCCCCTTGCTGGCGCGCCTGGCGCTGGAGGCCCGGCCATGACACCCACCCCCACCCTGCCCGGCGCGCTGCCGCCGCGCGAAGAAGCGCCGGTGCCGCGCACTGCCGCGCAGGACGCCGATCGCGCACCGCTGCAACAACGTTTCGAGCAGGGCCTGCGCCAGGCGCAGCAGCGCGTCGAAGGCCGGGCGCAGGAGCGCCCCGGCGCCGCTCTGCCCTTGTCACTGGAGGACGCACCACAGGACGCTGCAGTGGACCGCGAAGTGCCTGCCACGCCGCGCACGGTGAAAGCGCCCGCCGGCCGCGACGCCCGCCGGTCGGACGCCTTCACCGGGGACGAGGAGGCCGCCGATGCAGGCGAGCTCGCCGGATGGCAGGCGCAGATGGCCGCCTCGCGCCTGCAGCCGCTGCCACTCGATGGCTGCTGGGGCACACCGGCCGCCGCACCGGCGCCGCAGAGCGCCATCACGCCCCACGATGTGGCCGCCACCGTTACCGGTGCCTGGTTGCAGGAGCCACCTCGTTCGGCGTTTGCGGCGCTGGAGCCGGCGCACTGGACCTTCACGCTCGGCGACGCGATGACACCGTTGGCGTCGCTGCGCGTCAGTGGCGATGCGGCCGCGGGCTGGAACCTGCAGCTCACGCCGGCGCGTGGCACCTCGGCGCAGGCGCTGGCCGAGCGCGGCGAGCGCCTGCGTGCCCGGCTGCAGGCACGTGGCCAGCGGGTGCACGACCTCACCATCGAGGACGAGGAGCCCCAGCGATGAACGCGCTGGCCGATGCCCCGCAAGAGGCCGTGGCGCCGCCGCCCTGGCTGGTGACCCCCACGCTGCGCCTGCGCGAGTTCAGCGCCAGCTGGGCCGACCGGCAGCTGCTGGTGCGCATGCACCAGGAATCGCGCCTGCGCCGCCTGCTCATCGACGACGAGCCGCTGCATCGCCACGAGGTGGCCGATGTGTTCCTGCAGCGCCTGCAGGCCTTCTACCGGCGCCATGAAGGCCTGGGCATCTGGTGCGCCGAGCGCCTGGTGCGCCTGCTGGGCGACAGCGAGTTGTGCGATCCGATGGTGCGTGACCTGCTGAGTGCCGAGGCGCTGGCGCAGTGGTCCGAGCCCCGGCCACGCTTTGCCGGCTGGTTCAACCTGATGCCCATGCCGCATGCGCCCGACGAACTCGAGCTGGGCGCGCGCCTGCTGCCCGACGCCTGGGGCACCGGCCTGGCGCTGGAAGGTGGCGAACAGCTGCTGCACCATGCCTTCGAGCAGCTGGGTGCGGCGCGGGTGTGGGCGGTGTGCCATCCGCAGCATGCGTCGGTCCGCTACTGCGTGCTGAGCCTGGGCTTCGAGGACCAGGGCGTCATGGCCTATGGCGAGGTGCCGGCGCGCCACTACCTCGTCGCGGCCGATGCGTGGCGCCGCCACATGGCCCTGCCGCGCCGCGACCGTGTGCGCCGTGCACTGCACCAGGTGCGCATGCCGCAGCCGGAGCGGGCCGTTGTGGAGGCGGCTGCATGATCGCGCGCCAGTCCGCGGCCGCCGAAGCCCTGCAGGCGCTGGGCGAGCTGGTGCTGCTGATCGACCTGGGCGAGGAATGGCTGCCCTGGTGCTCCGGGCCGGCGCAGGAGCTGCTGTCGCCGCTGCGGGTGGGCGCGCCGCTGGCCCAGGTGTGCCAGCGTGTGATCGGCTTGCGCGCCTTGCTCGATGCGCCACCCGCCGGCGGCTGCGCGATCGCCGCGCTGCAGGTGGACGGCCGCCACTTCGACGCCACCCTCGCATCGGCCGGTGACCAGCGGGTGGCCGTGCGCCTGTGCGACGCCGGCGAGCGCGAGCGTGCCATGCAGCGCCACCTGGAAGACCGCGAGCGCCTGCTCTTCACGTCGCGCGCGGTGTCGGTGGGCGAGATGGCCTCCACCCTGGCACACGAGCTCAACCAGCCGATCGGCGCCATCGCCAACCTGCTGCGCGGGGTGCGCATGCGCATGGCACGCGAAGCCGCTGCCGACAACACCGGCACGGAGCTGCAGCGCGCGGTGGAGCGCGCCACCGAGCAGGCCCTCTTTGCCGGCCGCATCATCGCCCGCATCCGCGAATACACCCAGTCGCGCCAGCCGCGCCGCGAAGCCTTCGACCTGGGCGCGACAGTGCGTGCCAGCGTGCAGCTGCTGGACTGGGAGCTGCAACGCGACGGCGTGCAGTGCGTGCTGCAGCTCCCCGAGGCCGAGCCGCTCATGGTGGAAGGCGATGAAGTGATGCTGCAGCAGGTGTTCGTGAACCTGGTGCGCAATGCCCTGGACGCGATGCGTGGTGTGCCGCCCGGGCAGCCCCGCACGCTCAGCGTGCAGGCCCGCGCGCAGGGCACGCAGGCCGAGGTGGCGATCGCCGACACCGGCTGCGGCCTCACCGACGATGCCGCCGCCCAGCTCTTCGTGCCCTTCGTGTCCACCAAGCCCACCGGCATGGGCATCGGGCTGAACATCTGCCGCAGCTTCGTGGAGCTGCACCAGGGGCGCCTGTGGTTCGAGCGGCGCTCGCCCACCGGCTGCAGTTTCAACGTGGCCCTGCCGCTGAAGGAGACAACACACCATGACGCAACAGACGCTGTTCATCGTTGACGACAACGCCGAGTTCCGCGAGTCCGCCGGCTGGTGGCTCAGCGGTGCGGGTTATCGCGTGCAGGCCTTCGACGGACCGGCGGTCGCCCTCAAGGGCTTGCGACAGTGGCAGATCGACACCCTGGCCAAGGGCGCGGACCAGGCCGAGCCGGAGCTCGCCTGCCTGCTGCTGGACGTGCGCATGCCGCAGATGTCGGGGCTGGACCTGCACGACATGCTGCGCGCCGAAGGGATCGTGATGCCGGTGATCTACATGACCGGCCATGGCGACGTGCCGCTCGCGGTGCAAGCGATGCAGCGCGGCGCCGTCACCTTCCTGGAAAAGCCGTTCGAGGATGCCGCGCTGGAGCTCGCCTTGTCGCAAGCCTTCGAGCGCGCACGCGAGCTGATGGTGCGGGCCAAGGCGCAGGCGCAGGCGGAGGTGGGCGAGCAGGCTTACCGACGCCGCTTCGGCTCGCTGTCGCAGCGCGAACGTGAGGTGCTGCAGGGCGTGATGCAAGGCAAGATCAACAAGAGCATCGCGCGCGAACTTGGTGTGAGCGTGAAGACGGTGGACCTGCACCGGGCCAACCTCATGACCAAGATGCAGGCGCGCTCGGTGGTGGACCTGGTGCGCATGGTCAGCACCGGGTGCGTGCAGTGATGTGGAGGCGCGGCGCATGACCCCGACCGCCACCTCGGGCGCCGTGCATGGCGCTGCACGGCGCGTGCAGCAGCCGCAGAGCTGGGAGCCCTCGGTCTACCGTGCGCCCACCCCCTTCGGGCCGCTGGTGCTGAGCCTGCAGCCGGCGCCCGGCGTGGAGCTGCCGTCGCACGAGGTGCTGCGTGCGGCGTTGTTGCTGGCCCAGGCGGAAGCCCTGGTGCAGCTGCTGGAAGACTGGCTGCAGGCCCCCATCGACCTGGAGCCGGGCAGCCCCGGCGCGGCAGGCCCCTCGGCCGCCGCCCATGTGTCGCTCGGCCCGGCGGGCGGTGGCCCGGTGCTGCAGGCGCAAGTGCACCTGCCCTGGGCCTGGCTGCAGGCGCTGCCGCCACGCGAGCCGGCGCTGGCGCAGCAGCTGCAGGCCTTGAAGTGGCAACCCCTGGCCACGCGCCTGGTGCTGTCGCGCCAGGGGGTGCAGGCGGCGGAGTGGGCGCAGCTGTGCCAGCCGGGTGCCGCCTTGCTGTTGCCGGAATCATTCGAGCCCGCCGGCTGGCCCTGTGCGCTGCGCCCGCTCGACAGCGTAGGCGAGGCCTTGCTGCCGCAGGACCTCGGCGCGCAATGGCAGCCGCATGCGGCCCGCCTGCAGTGGCTGGGCCAGCCCTCGCCTGCGGCCGCGGCCACCGGCGAGGTGATGCTGGAGGTGCTGCTGCGCCAGCCCCTGATGCTCACGCCGCCGGAGCTGCTGGCCTGGGCCGGCATGCAGGTGCGCGAGTGCGCCGGTGGTGCGGCCTTGCTCGAGCGTGTGGGTGTGGCCCATGCGGTGGTGCACCCGGCCCAGCTGCTGCCGCTGGGCCTGCGAGCCGATGGCCGCGCGGGCCACCTGCTGCGCATGGAGTAGTGGTCACTCGCCTGGGTGCGTTACCAGCTGGTACGGTTACCAGCTGGGAATCGACCCAGCTTACATCTGGCAGCACAACGCTTTTCAATCTCTTCCATCGGCCACGGTGGCCGATCCATCGATTGCCTTCACGGGAGAGACACACATGAGCACGGTCCAAGCCAACATCGCCGCCGGCGGCTGCTTCCCGCCCACGACGGACGCGAGCAACCCCACCCACGCCAGCACCTCCATGCAAGGCGGCCAGGCGGTGTTCGAGAACGACAACTACCGCATCACCGCGGGTGACAACAACACCGTCACCATCACCAACAAGCACACCGGCGAGACCTACCAGGCCTGGGGCGACCCGCACATGAAGATCGACGGCCAGCAGGCCTTCGACTTCTGGGGCACCACCACCTTCAAGCTGGAAGACGGCACCAAGGTCACCATCCAGACCACGCCCTGGGGCAACAACCCCAACGCCACGCTGTCGTCCAAGGTCACCATCACCAACGGCGACTACGGCGTGCAGATCACCGGCGTGGACACCAACACCACCGGCGACCTCAAGATCAACGAAGCCGCCGGCTGGGGCCGCACGCTGGACTGGGCCGTGTCCGACGGCAACGTGATGCACGAGAACCCCGCCGGCAAGGGCTTCCTGGCCGTGGACGCGGAAGGGAACATCCATGCAGTGGACCAGAGCTGGATCAACAAGACGGACCTGCTCAAGGGTGGTGCGGAGCCGGCGGGGCAAGGGCCGGACGCCCAGCGCCTGGCCGAAGCGTTCAAGGACGCGTTCCGCGTGCTCACCGGGCTGGTGAGCATCAGCTTCTTCGGCGGCTTCCTCGCAGGCCTGGCGGCGAGCAGCCACGACCACGGCCGGCGCGACCATGGCGTGGGCCACGGCAATGACCGGCGCGTGGGCTTCGAGCCCTGGCTGGGCCAGAGCTCGAGCTTTGCCTCGCTGCAGATCAGCGCCAACGTGTCGGTCACGCTCGGCCGCGCCTGAACGCAAGGGCCGCGGAGGACCTGGGTCGATTCCTAGCTGGTATCCGACCCAGCTTACGAAAGTCCTCCACAACGCCTTTAATTGATTCCGTCGACCAGCAACGCTAGCCACGAACCAACAAAGGCAAGCACAGCAAGGCGGCGATCTTTCCGAACAGTGTGTATGCAACCTGGTGCCAAGACCGGCACCACAACGGGAGAAACAAGATGTCTGGAGCTCTGAACAGTGTGATGGGTGGCAGCGGCGGTGGCCTGCTGGGTGCGATCGGCGGCATCGTCGGTGGCATGTTCGGCGGCCCGATCGGCGCGATGATCGGCCAGGCCATCGGCAACATGCTGCAGCAGGCCGTGGGCGATGCCGTCAAGGACGCCGCCACGCAGCTGACCAAGGAAGCCGGCATGCCCAAGTTCCTGGCGGACCTGGTGCACGAAGCGGTCGACAAGGCCATCAAGGAAGCGCACACCCCGGTGTCCGCCGAAGCGGCCGACAAGGCCGGCCAGTTCAAGGACCAGGTCCAGGACTTCACCTCCGACCTGACCAACAAGCTGGTCGAAGCCACCCGCAAGTACATGGAAAGCGCCCGCGAGTCGGAGTCCTCCGCCAGCGGCAAGCCGGCCGGCAAGGCCAGCGGCAAGAGCTGGCTCGAAGCCATCGCCCGTGCCATGGGTGAAGTGCTGGGCGACAAGGCTGCCAAGCTGGTCGAGCTGAGCAACAAGATCTCCGAAGTGGCCAACGCCGGCGGCGACAAGGATGCCCAGGCCCAGGCCGCCAAGGAAATGTCCGCGCTGCAGTCTGAAATGCAAGGCGTGAGCCAGATGTTCAGCTTGTTGCAAAACGCCTTCAACAACGCCATCAAGTCCATCGGCGAAGGCTTGTCGCAGATGGCTCGCAAGGGCTAATCTCTCACGACCCGCTGCTCTTCACGGGTCGAGGACGAGGGGAGGGTGTCCTCCCCTCGTCCTGTTGTCATTGGAGGGGTTCGATGTCGAAGTGGTTTATGCGATCGAAAGGGTTGTACGTCGCGATGGCGCTGCTCGCTGGCAGCGCGGCAGTACAGGCGGACTACGCGCCCTTTCAGGGTTATGTGGAGATGCCGCAGACGCTGTCGCCCATGATCATGGGCAACCTGGCCAGCGAGAACCTGCGCCTCATCAACGAACAGAATGCACGCGGTGGCGGCAAAGCCACCACGGCCGCCGCGGCCAAGGGCGTCACCATCGCGCCGGGCTCGGCCAGCACCACCACGCCGCGTGTGCTGGCCGCGCGCTACCCCACCACGCAGCGGGCGCAGATCGAGCAGGCGTTCAGCGAATCGCTGCGTAGCTACCGCCAGATCGAAGCCAAGTTCGGCATCCCGAGCAACGACGTGGCTGGCGCCGTGGCGGCCTTTCTCGCGGGCAGCTACATGGCCTACCGCGACGTCGATTTTCCAGACCGCAACTTCAGCACCCTGGTGGCGCAGATGCGCAACGTGCTGGCCAGCAACCCGGCTTTCCAACGCGCGTCCGCAGCGGAAAAGCGCGAGGTGTACGAGCAGATGGCCATCATCGGCACCTTCATGGCGGTGACGCGTGAAGCCCTGAAGCGACAGCCACCGAATGCCACCGTGGCACAGAACTTCCGCGAGTCCGCGCGCGCCAACCTCGAACAGTTCTTGAAGACGGATGCAAGCCGGGTGACGATCAACGAGCAAGGACTCGTGATCCGCTGAGCTTGCCTGCATGCGCCGCGGGGGCCGCTGTCATCGGCGCCCACGGCAGTGAATGGGTCGATTTCTCAGGGAGTTAGAAGATGAGCGAAGTGCACACCGCGCTGCGGCGCGGCTCTGCCGTGTCCTTGTTGATGCTGATGGCAGCCTGCGGAGGCGGTGGAGGCGACGACAGCCCCGCAGCAGCGCCGCCGCCCGTGGCGGGCACGCCGACCCCGGCCCCAACGCCTGGGCCCGCGCCTGCTCCGGCACCTGGGCCGGCCCCCGCCCCTGCACCCGCTCCCACCCCCACGCCGCCCGATCCCAATGGCCAGAGTGCCCATCCCAGCGGGCTGTACTGGAGCTGGACTCAAGAGCTCACGCCTGTCATCGGCGCGGATGGTTTCCCCCATCTCATCACGGTGTTCCAGTACACCTATGCCAGCTTCTTCGACAACGGCTTTGCCTACGTCGGCCCGCCAACCGCCGACATCGAGGACATCCGATGCACCACCGCCACGCATGATGCGCAGGGCAACCCGCTGTGCGTGCCCTACACCGTGCAAGGCGGCACGATCTCCATCAACGGGCAATCGCCGGTGGCCCTGGCGCAAACCAGTACCGGATGGAGCATTGACGGCCAGCCCTTCAAGCCGCTGCCCGCCTTGCACGACCAGCGCCTGAATGGCAGCTACAGCTCCACCTCCTGCTTCCTCGCCACCTGCTCCAGCGCCACCTTCACCTTCCGCCCGGACGGCACCTTCACCGCGTCCGCCGGCAACACCTACGCCAACACCATTGCCACCGTCTTCGCGGGTGCCGGCAACAGCGCCAGCGTGGCGGGCACCTACAGCATCGAAGGCCATGCGATCACGCTCTCACCACAAGGTGGCGCCGGAGGGCGTGTGTTCTTCTTCCTCGACGGCGACTCCATCCAGATCGCCGACGACTGGTACCTGCAGAACTGACGCTGAAGGAGGCCCGCAATGCCAAGCACCGCCACGCCCGCTTCTCCCGACACCGACATCAGCCTGCAAGCCTTGGCCCGTCGCCTCGCGCCCCAGGCCACCCCGCAGATGCAGCGCGAGCTGGTCCAGGAGATGGAAGACCTGCTCGCGAAGTACCGGCTGATGGAGCAGCGCTTCGAGCTGCCGCACGGCGACGTGCCCGGCGCGGTGGCGGCCTTCATTGCCGGCAACTACATGGCGCTGCGCGACGTGGACTTCCCCGACCAGGGTTTCACGGCGCTGGTGGCGCAGATGCGCGCCTTGCTGGCCGGGCGCCCGCATCTCGTCAGCGGCACGCCCGAGCAGCGCCAGCAGGTCTACCAGGAGATGGTGATCGGTGGCATGCAGATGGCCCTGGCGCGCGACCAGCTGCGCCAGCAACCAAACGAACGCGCCAGCGCCCAGCTGCGCCAGGCCGCCAAGGCGCGGCTGGATGAATTCCTGCGCATGGACACCCGGCAGCTGCGCATCACGGAGCAGGGCATGGCGATGCAGCCGGGCTGACACCTGCGGCCCGCACGCACGCCAAAGGGCCGGGCTGCCCCGGGTTGCAGCCCACCGAACCCTCCCCCACCATAAGGCCCTATCAACCTTGGAGGGGCACGCATGGCCGCATGGCACACCATCAGGATGGCCTGGCAGGCCGGCGCGCTGGTCGCCCTGGCGGCAGTGTTTGCGCCCTTGCACGCGGCCGAGCGCAGCATCGACAAGCAGGTCGAAGTCAAGGCCACGCTGGACGAGGCCTGGGCCGCCTGGACCACGCGCGAGGGCATCACCAGCTTCTTTGCGCCCGATGCGCAGATCGAGCCGTGGGTGGGCGGCGCCTTCCACATCCACATCGACCCGGGTGCCGAGCGCGGTATGAAGGGCGCCGACGACATGCGCTTCATGGCCTTGCAGCCGAAGAAGATGCTCTCCTTCGACTGGAACGCGCCGCCCAGCCTGCCGCAGGCACGCCAGCAGCGCACCTTCGTGGTCGTGCGCTTCGAGCCGGTGGATGCCACCCACACCAGAGTGAGCCTGCACCACACCGGCTGGGGCGATGGCGGTGAATGGGACAAGGCCTACGCCTACTTCGACCGGGCCTGGGGCAATGTGCTGGCCAACCTGCAAAAGCGCTTCGAGTCCGGCCCGGTGGACTGGACCACCTGGCTGCAGCAACTGAAGCAGCGGCGCGAAGCGGCCAGCGCCCCGAAATAGGCTTCAAGTCCGCCGGTTGGCCGCCGATATGCCGTTGGAGGGGCCACACCCTGGCCCTGAAAAGGTGGCCGCATGTTCAAACGCATCCTTGTCTCCACGGACCGTTCCGAGCTGTCGAACAAGGCGATCCACGCCGCCATCGACCTGGCCAAGGACTCCGGCGCCCAGCTGGTGGCCGTGACGGTGGTGCAGCCCTACCGCTACGCCGGCATGGCCGGCTACCGCAACGAGGACTACGACGGCCACCACAGCGAGATGCTGGTCAAGGCCGAACAATCGCTGCACGACCTGCGTGAAGCGGCCGAAGCCGCTCACGTGGACTGCGAGGTGGTCACAAAGGAAACCGACACCCCCTGGGAAGGCATCGTGTCGGCGGCCGAGGAGCAGCACTGCGACCTGATCGTGATGGCCACGCGCAAGCGCTTCGGCCTGCAGGCGCTGATCGGCCGCAGCCAGACGCAGGAAGTGCTGCGCCACTCGCCGCTGCCGGTGCTGGTGTATCGCTGAAGCGGGCTGGGCGCCGCTCAGCTCACTCCTCGTCCTTCACCTTGTACTGCCCCATCAGCTGCTGCTGGGTGTTGGGCGGTACCGGGTCGTAGTGCGAAAACTCGATGGTGTAGCGGCCCTGCCCGCTGGTCATCGCGTTCAGGCGCGACTGGTAGCCGCTCAGCTCCGACAACGGTGCCTGCCCGCGCACGATCATCGAGCCGGCCACGCCGTTGGTGGTGCCGCTGATCAGGCCGCGCTTGGCCGACAGGTCGCCGGTGATGTCACCCATCGCCGCATCGGGTGCGGTGATCTCCACGTTGACGATGGGCTCCAGCACGATGGGCCGCGCTTCCTTCACCGCCGCGATGAAGGCCTTGCGCCCGGCGGTGACGAAGGCGATTTCCTTGCTGTCCACGCTGTGGTGCTTGCCGTCGAACACCACGCAGCGCACGTCCACCAGCGGATAGCCCGCGATCACGCCGCTGGCGATCGCCTCGCGCACGCCTTTTTCCACCGCCGGGATGAACTGCCCGGGGATGGTGCCGCCCTTGACCTGGTCCACGAACTCGAAGCCCGCGCCACGGGGCAACGGCTCCACCCGCAGGTACACCTCGCCGAACTGGCCGGCGCCGCCGGTCTGCTTCTTGTGGCGGTGGTGGCCTTCGGCTGGCGCGGTGATGGTCTCGCGGTAGGCGATGGACGGGGGGCGGGTGTTCACCTCGAACTTGTACACATCGCGCAGCCGCTCCAGCAGCACCCGCAAGTGCAGCTCGCCCAGGCCGTAGACGATGGTCTCGTTGGTGGTGGCCACGTGCTCCACCTTCAGGCACGGGTCTTCGTCGATCAGCTTCTGCAGGATCTCCCACATGCGCTGCTCGTCGCCATGGCGCTTGGGCTCGATCGCCAGGCCGTGGACCGGCACCGGGAAGTCCAGCGGCTTCAGGTGGATGTGGTCGTCCTCGGCGGCGTCGTGCAGCACCGCGTCGTAGTGCAGCTCCTCGACTTTGGCCACCGCGCAGATGTCGCCCGGCAGCGCGCGCGGCACCTCGACATGGTCCTTGCCCTGCATCATGAACAGGTGCCCCACCTTGAAGGGCTTGCGGCCGTCGCCGATGTACAGCTGCGAGTCCTTGGTGAGGGTGCCCTGGTGCACACGGAAGATGCCCATCTTGCCCACGTAGGGGTCCACCGTCACCTTGAACACATGGGCCAGCACATGCTTCGCGAGGTCGGGCGTGGCGCTGATCGGCTGCGCCTCGGTGCCTTCGCCGCGCAGGAACTCCGGCGGGTTGCCTTCGGTCGGGTTGGGCAGCAGCTTGACGATCACGTCCAGCAGCTCGGCCACGCCGGCGCCGTTGCGCGCCGAGACAAAACACACCGGGATGAGGTGGCCTTCGCGCAGCGCCTGCTCCAGCGGCGCATGCAGCTCGCTGGCGTCCACATCGCCATCGTTCAAGTAGCGGTCCACGAAGGCCGCATCCACCTCCACCACCTGCTCCACCAGCGCGCGATGCGCGTCTTCCACCGAGGAGAAGTCGGCCGAGCCGGTGCGGTTGTAGAAGCAGTCCACCACCTTGTTGCCACCGTCGGCGGGCAGGTTCAGCGGCAGGCACTCCTTGCCGAAGGCCTCGCGCAGCTGGGTCAGCAAGGCCTGCAGGTTCACGCCCTGGCCGTCGATCTTGTTGACGATGATCATGCGGCACAGGTGGCGTCTGGCGGCCCAGTCCATCATGCGCGTGGCCATCATCTCGATGCCGGTCTGCGCGTTGATCACCACCGCCGCCGTTTCCACCGCCTCCAGCGCGGGCAACGACTGGCCCACGAAATCGGCCGCTCCGGGGGTGTCGATCAGGTGGATGCGGGTGTCGGCATGCTCCAGATGCATCAACGCCGCATTCAGCGAGTGCTGCATGCGGCGTTCAAGGGGGTCGAAGTCGCTGACGGTGCTGCCCCGCTCTAGGCTGCCGGCGGCGCCGATCACTCCGGCTTTGAGCAGCAGCGCCTCCGCAAGGCTGGTTTTTCCGGCCGCCGCGGGCCCCACGAGGGCGAGGGTCCGCAGGGCAGTGGTGGCGGTGCTGGCGCCACCTTGGCTTGTGCTTGGCATGGCAGTCTCCTCTCGGCCGCTTTGAGGGCCGACTCGCGAGACCGACGCAACGCAGCCTCGCGGCTGGTGGATGGGTACGAGGCAGGGTACTGCGAGCCGCGGCACAACGCAACACGGGGCCCGCCAGGGCCCCGTGTTCCGGGAGACGGGGGCGCCAGGGCCCCGTGGCGTGTGCCGTTCAGCCGCGCTGGCGGCGGCGCACCATGGCGCCCACGCCGGCCAGGCCGGCAAGCATCAGTGCGTAGGTGCCGGGCTCGGGCACCGGCGGCGCCGCGCCCACCGGCAGCTCGATCAGCAGCGCCACTTCGCTCAGCGCATCGTTGACGGGGCTCATCTGGATGTTGAGGGTGTTCATGCCCGGCGTGAGGAAGCTGGTGACGTCGAAGGTCTTGATGTCCCACAGCTTGCCGTTGCTGACCCCGCCGGTGCCAAAGGGCGTGGAGTCCCCCTGGAAGATGCCGCCGGAGGCGATGGCGGTGCCATTGACGTTGAGGCTGCCGTCATCGGAGGGGCCGAAGTTCTGGCCGTCGGACACGTGCATGTGCAGCGCCGCACTGCCGCTGGTGTAGTTGATGCCGGCCAGCGTGGTGTTCCAGCCATCCGCGTCGAAGCTGTTGGGCCAGTTGGCGTCGTTGCCGTTGAACACCACCACGTCGTGGTTGTTGGTTGCGTTGCCGTCGTTGTAGAACACCACCAGCGAGGCGCCGTTGACCTCCACATTGGGCTTGACCATGTTGGCCAGCGTGTAGCTGCCGTTGCCGGTGATCAGGCTGGTCACGTTGGCGCGATAGGCCTGGCTGTTCTGGAAGCCCCAGAAGTTGTCCTGCGAGAAGCCGATGTTGGCACCGGTGATCGCTGTGCCGTTGAAGCTGATGTTGGCGTTGGCGTTGGGATCGCTGCTGTTGGTGGGGCCGTGCCAGTACAGGAAGGCCTGGGTGACGGTGCCGCTCACGCCGGACAGGCTGATGCTGCCCTCGCCCACCCCGCGCAGCCCGCCGACGCCGGCTTGTGCCCAGTCGGTGTTGGTCACGGTCTGGAAGGGTGCGATGTCGCTCGCGAAAAGGGGGCCCGCCGCAAGGGCCAAGGCGAGCCCCAAGGCCCGCCGCGTTTGTTGTTTCATAGGTGCTCCTGGTGGTTGTACGAGCACCCACCGTTACCCCTGGCCGGTGCCCGCCAACCCAATGTAGGAGTCAGGATGGGGTGGCGTGTCCCTATGGTGTGGGGGGACGCGGCCCTGTGGATGAGGGGTGCCGCCAGGCACGCCGCCTGCTCTACGGCACGCCTTACTGGAACGCCACCTCGGCAAAGCTGCGCAGCTTGCGGCTGTGCAGTTGGTCCTGACGCTGCTGGCGCAGCAGGTCCACCGCGCGGATGCCGATGCGCAGGTGCTGGTCCACCCGGTCGCGGTAGAACTGGTTGGCCATGCCGGGCAGCTTGATCTCGCCGTGCAACGGCTTGTCGCTCACGCACAGCAAGGTGCCGTAGGGCACGCGGAAGCGGAAGCCGTTGGCGGCGATGGTCGCGCTTTCCATGTCCAGAGCGATCGCGCGGCTCTGGCTGAAGCGGCGCTCCGGCGTGGAGCCCACGCCGCGCGAGGGCAGCAGCTCCCAGTTGCGGTTGTCGGTGGAGGCCACGGTGCCGGTGCGCATCACGCGCTTCAACTCGAAGCCTTTCAGCTCGGTGATCTCCTCCACCGCCTGCTCCAGCGCCTGCTGCACCTCGGCCAGCGGCGGGATGGGCACCCACAGCGGCAGCTCCTCGTCCAGCACATGGTCCTCGCGCACATAGCCATGGGCCAGCACGTAGTCGCCCAGCTGCTGGGTGGTGCGCAGGCCGGCGCAGTGGCCCAGCATGATCCAGGCATGCGGGCGCAGCACCGCGATATGGTCGGTGATGGTCTTGGCGTTGGCCGGCCCCACGCCAATGTTCACCATGGTGATGCCGCTGCCGTCGGCGCGCACCAGGTGGTAGGCCGGCATCTGCGGCATGCGCGGCGGCGGCGCGCCGTATTCGTCCTCCGGCTGGGGCGCAGCACCGGCGCGCCGCGTGATCACGTTGCCCGGCTCCACGAAAGCCACGTAGCCCTCGTCGCCCGAGGGGTGGGTGTGCTGCGGCTGGTCGTCCAGCAGGCCGGCCTGGTTGCCGGGCTCACGCATCAGCTGGTGGCCCAGGCGCACGAACTCGTCGATGTAGAACTGGTAGTTGGTGAAGAGCACGAAGTTCTGGAAGTGTTCGGGCGCGGTGCCGGTGTAGTGGCGCAGCCGGTGCAGCGAATAGTCCACCCGCGGCGCGGTGAACAGCGCCAGCGGATAGGGCTCGCCGAAGGCCGGCTCGTAGGTGCCGTTGGCGATGCCGTCGTCCATCGCGGCCAGGTCGGGCAGGTCGAACAGGTCGCGCATCAGCTGGCGCCGCTGGGCGGTGAGCGAGCCCTCGATGTGGTCGTGTTCCGCGAACGAGAAGTGCACCGGGATCGGCTGGCTGGACAGCCCCACCTCCAGCGCCACGCCGTGGTTCTGCAGCAGCAGGCGCAGCTGCTCCCGGTAGTAGTTGCTGAACAGGTCGGGCCGGGTGAGGGTGGTCTCGAAGGTGCCCGGCCCGGCCACGAAACCGTAGCTCAGGCGCGAGTCGGCCCGCGCCACGGTGTGGGTCTGGATGCGCACGAAGGGGTAGCAGGCGCGCACCCGCTGGGTGAACTCGGCACCGGCGACGAACTCATGCAGCGCCTGGCGCAGGTGGGCGATGCCGCTGTTGTAGATGGTGGTCGCGTGCTGCAGCGCGGCATCGGCGTCGGTGAACGACTGGGTGTTGATCACGGTGGGAGGAGCACTCATGGACATCAGCATACCGCTGTAGGAAGGCGCCCACAGGCGCTTGCGGGCTCCGCCGACCCGGCAAAGCGGCCTCCAGCGGCAGCCTGGCGATGCCGGCTGTCCGACGATCAAGCAGCCGCTGCCACCGATGTCCGGCAGGCGGCGGGAACGTTTGACATCACAAAAGGAGTGAATGACATGACACGCACCCTGACTCTCGTTGCCGCCGCGTCCGCGCTTGCCATGACCGTGGGCTGCTCCAGCCCGCAGGACCCGGGCGCCCGCCCGGTGGCACCGGTGACGCAGTCGCCCTCGGCCTACCAGGGCACGCAGTACGGCCAGGTCCGCGCCATCAACGTGGTGGACCGGCCGGGAACCGCTTCGGGCGCCGGCGCCGTGCTGGGCGCGGTGGTGGGTGGCGCGCTGGGCACCCAGGTCGGCAAGGGTGACGGCCGCACGGCCGCCACGGTGGGCGGTGCGGTGGCCGGCGGCGTGATCGGCAACGAGATCGAGAAGCGCCGCACCTCGGGCACCGAGGTCTACCGGGTCGAAGTGCAGTTCGACGACGGGCGCACCGCGACCTACGACTTCAAGGAGCTGAACGGCCTGCAGATCGGCGATCGCGTGCGCTGGCAGGACAACCAGCTGTATCGCATGTAAAGCGAAGAACCCCGGCGCAGCCGGGGTTCTGATGCTTTATTTCGGTGCCTGGATCGCGCTCAGCCGGTCAGGCGTGCCTTCAAGGCGCTCCAGCGTCGGATAGCGCAGGCCGCCGCGGTAGTCGATCTTCACGCTGCGGTAGTGCTCGCCGTCGCGCACCAGCAGCTCGATCGGCTGCTGGCCGCTGCGATTGGCGGTGATCGCCGTGGCCAGGCGCTCGGGCTTGTAGGCCACGCCGTTCACGGCCAACACCTTGGCACCGGGCGCCAGGCCGGCCTGGAACGCGGGGCTGTTCCACAACACGTCCTTGATCTGCTCTTCCTCGGTGCTGATGCGCAGGCCGATCGAGTAGACGAAGTCGCTCACCTTGTCGTCGTCGTTGTCGGCCTTGGCGTTCTCGCTTTCCTTATCGGTGAAGGTGAGCTTCCAGCCGCTGCGCGTCAGGCCGTCCAGCGGCGCGCGTTCGTGGTTGTCCAGCCGCTCGCGCAGGAAGCGGGCCCAGTCGTAGGGCAGCACGCCGTTGAGCGTGTTCACCACGTCGTCGAAGGTGTAGGTGAGTGGCTGCACGCGTCCATCCTGGACGCCGAAGAAGGCCTTCGCGAAGTCGTCCAGCGAGCGCTGGTTGTTCGTCTTCTCGCGGATCAGTGTGTCGGCGTCCAGCCAGATCAGCGCCGATTCGTCGTAGTAGTCGAAGCTGCGTTGCCAGTCACGCCAGGCCTTGTGGCCGTTGGCATGGCCGAAGGTCGCTTCGCTGGTGGTGTCCTGCAGGTTGCGCCAGGCGCGGCCGCTGCGGCGCTCTGCCGAGGCCGCCGCGTAGGCCAGGCCGTCGCGTGCCTGCTCCGGCGTCACCAGGCCGCTGCGCACAGCCAGCATGCGGCCCCAGTACTGGGTCTGCCCTTCGTACACCCACAGCAGGCTGTTGCGCATGGGCACGGTGTTGTAGTCGGGTGTCCACAGGTCGGCCGGGCGGCGGAACTTGCCGTCCCAGGAGTGGGTGTATTCGTGCGGCAGCAGGTCGCGTGAGAGTGCTGCCTTGTCCCAGTCCTTGAAGTAGTCGGGCTTGACGCCGTTTTCGCTCGACTCATGGTGTTCCAGGCCGATGCCGCCGAAGCTGTCGCTCAGCGCGAGCAGGAAGTCGTAGTGCCGGTAGTGGCGCGCGCCGAACAGGCGGTCGGCCTGCACCACCAGCTGGCGATGCGCCTGCAGCTGCGCGTCGCTGGCCTTCAGCTGCTCCGGCGAATCGGCCATCAGGTGCAGCACCACCGGGCGGGCCGCGCCCGGCGGGTCCAGCTCCACGCGCTGGTAGTGGCGGCCGGCGAACAGGGGTGAGTCGATCAGCGTGTCCAGCGGCACGCGCTCGAACTCCCACCACCTATCGCCGCCAGCCTTCCCGCGCAAGGCCGTGCCGTGCTGCCAGCCGGCCGGCAGCTTGAGCCGGGGTGCGAACGTGATCTCGCTCACCTCGTGCCCGGCCGGGTACAGCAGCACGTTGTCCCACTGCACGTTGAGCATGCGCGGTGTCATCACCACCCGGCCGCTGTCCTTGGAGGTGGGCGAGAGGTACTGGAACTCGGCGGTGAGGGTGGTTGCGCCCGGTGGCACCTGCACGTGGAAGGCGTGGGTGTCCACCGGGTCGCGCTGCCAGGCCAGCGGCGTGTTGCCAGCACGCAGCTGCAGGCCGGCCAGGTCCACCGCATTGCCGTAGGGACCGTGGGTGCCGGGCAGCCAGCGCGGGTACAGCAGGGTCAGGCGGCCGGGCTGCACCGGCAATGTCTGGCGCACGCGGAAGATCTTGCGGTCCAGGTCGGTGGCGTCCACCTCGAGCTGGATCACGCCCGGATAGGGCTGCTTGCGGGCGGCGGGAATGCCGGTGTCGACCGGCGGCTGGGCGGGGGTGGCGGCAGCGAAGGCGGCGATCAATGCCGCCACCACTGCCGAGCGCACGAGTGCCTTGTGGGCCAGGGTGCGATGCATCGGACGAGGGCTCCCAAAAAGCTGCGCACGTTACCGCAAGGTGTGCGCGGCTGCAGGCCCTCGCGGGCTGCTAGGCGGCCCCGAGCGCGCGCCGGTTCGACGCCACGATGTTGTCACGCGGCAGCGGGTTGCCGGTCTGCAGTGCGTCGACCCAGGCCGCGGTGGTCGCGACGGCGGCAAAGCGGGTGTGGAACACGACGCTGAACACGCGGTGGATCTCCTCGGCGCTGGCGCGGCCCGCCGCGTTGGCATAGGGCAGGGCGCCGCTCGCGTCCGACAGGAACTCGACCTGCAGGCCGCGATGCGTGGCCTCGAGGATGGTGGAGGCGTTGCAGTTGTGCGTCATGTAGCCGGCCACGGTGAGTGTGTCGATGCGGTGCTCCGCGATCCAGTCGGCGAGGTCGGTGCCGGTGAAGGCGCTGGGCCAGGCCTTGTCGATGAAGTGGTCGTGCCCCCTGCGTTCGATCTCGGGATGCAGCTGCCAGCCCGGTGTGCCGCGGTCGAACAGTGGGGAGCCGGCGGGTGCCGTGTTCTGCACCACCACCACCGGTACGCCGGCGGCACGGGCGGCGTCCATTGCGGCGGCGATCTTCGGCAAGGTCTGCTCCACCGGCGGGTATTCGATCGGCAGGCCGCCGCCGGCGAAGTACTCGTTCTGCACGTCGATGACGACGAGGGCGCGGCGCGGTGAGTTGGTGGTTGCGGTCATGGATCAGCTCCGGTGGTGAGTGAATGCGCCTGATTGTTCCTATCACCCGTCCCGCCCGACAGTGGCCCGAATGCCATTCATCGATAGAATCGGGCCATGCCAACACATGCTGTCGAGACCATTGCGGTGATCGCCTTCGACGGCATCAGCCCCTTCCACCTGGCCGTGCCCTGCCTGGTGTTCGGCGAGGACCGCACCGACGCCGGCGTGCCGCGTTTCGACCTGCGCGTGTGCGCCTTGCAACGCGGCCCCTTGCGCACGAACGCCGGCTTCACCATCGAGGCGCCGCATGGCCTGAGCGCCTTGCGCCAGGCCGACACGGTGATCGTGCCCTCGTGGCACGACGATGGCGAGCCGGCGCCACCGCAACTGCTGCGCGCGCTGCGTGCCGCCCATGCCCGCGGCGCCACCATCGTCGGCCTCTGCCTGGGCGCCTTCGTCCTCGCGGAAGCCGGGCTGCTGGATGGCCGGGCCGCCACCACCCACTGGCACCTGGTGCCCGAGTTCGCCCGACGGTTCCCCCAGGTGCCGCTGCAGCCCGAGGTGCTGTACGTGGACCACGGCGATGTGCTCACCTCGGCCGGCACCGCAGCGGGGATCGACTGCTGCCTGCACCTGCTGCGCTTGCGCCACGGCGCCGAGGTGGCCAACCGGGCCGCCCGCCGCATGGTGGTGGCGCCGCATCGGCAGGGCGGCCAGGCCCAGTACATCGCGCAGCCGGTGCGGCCGGTGCCCGAGCGCGACCGGCTGTCACCCTTGCTGGATTGGCTGGGTCAGAACCTGCACCGAAGCCATCGGCTCGACGACCTGGCGCAACGCGCCTTGATGAGCCGGCGCAGCTTCACCCGCCACTTCCGCGAGGCGACCGGCACCACGCTGGTGAGCTGGCTGCAGCACCAGCGGCTGGCGCTGGCGCAGCGCCTGCTGGAAACCACGAATCGGTCGGTGGAGCGGATCGCGGCCGATGCCGGCTTCGGCTCGGCGGTGGCCTTGAGACAGCAGTTCGGCGCGGCCCTGAAGACCACGCCCACCGCTTATCGGCGCCAGTTCTCGCTGCTGGCAGCATCGCCGGCCACTGCGGCGTAGGCCGGGTGGGCGGCCTGTTGCTGCGCCGCCAGGCGCGAGGCACACAGCAGCCGGCTGGCGTTGTCGCGCAATTGGGTGCATTCATGCACCGCGCCTTGGTACACCGCGCTGGCATGGCGCTCGGCATGCGCCTGGCGCACCGCGCCCGCCACCACCTGGTGAAAGCTCATCAACAACACGGCGGCGGCGGCCAGCGCAGGCAGCCACACACGGCGGGGATGCCAGCGGTCGTCCTTCATGGCCGGCTTTCGAAGGCGGGCCAGCTCGTCGGCGCCTCGCCGCACAGCCGCGCGATCAGCATCGGGTCGGCGGCTTCATAGCCCAGGTCCTGCAGGAAGCTGTCGCTGGACTCGACGGCAACGGCAGCGTGGCCATCACCAGGCGAACCGGTCGAATCGGGTGTCCACAGTGCTTCGTTTGCCATGTCGGTTCCTAGCTGCCCCGCCCAAAAGGGTCAGTGCATTCATCGTGCCCGGGTGGGAGGCCGGCGTGTATCAGCGCGCGGCCTCAAGCGCTGTGAGGCGCCTCCTACACCAGGTGCGGGGTCCCCATCATCAGCGACACTTGTTGCATGAGCGTGACTGACCCGTATCCCCGGCGCATCGTCTGCCTGACGGAGGAAACCACCGAGACGCTGTACCTGCTGGGCGAGCAGCACCGCATCGTCGGCATCTCGGGCTACACCGTGCGCCCGCCCGAAGCGCGGCAGGAGAAGCCCAAGGTGTCCGCCTTCTGGAACGCCAAGATCGACAAGATCCTGGCGCTGGAGCCGGACCTGGTGCTGGGCTTTTCCGACATGCAGGCGGAGATCGCCAACCAGCTGGTGCGCGCCGGCCTTCAGGTGCACGTCTTCAACCAGCGCCGCATCGCCGGCATCCTGCAGATGATGCGCATGCTGGGCAGCATGGTGGGCGCCGACGCCAAGGCCGAGGCGTTGGTGCAGCGCCTGCAAGCCGGGCTGGACGAGATCGCCGCCGCAGCGGCGCACCTGCCGCGCCGGCCCAAGGTGTTCTTCGAGGAATGGAACGACCCGCTGATCTCGGGCATCGGCTGGGTCAGCGAGCTGGTGGGCGTCGCCGGCGGCGACGACATCTTTCCCGAGCTCGCAGAGAAATCCCACGGCAAGGACCGCATCGTGCAGGACCCGCTGGAGGTGGTGCGGCGCGCACCCGACATCGTCATGGGCTCTTGGTGTGGCCGCAAGTTCAAGCCCGAGATGGTGTCCGCGCGCCCCGGCTGGGCCGAGGTGCCGGCCGTGCGCGATGGCGAGCTGCATGAGCTGAAGTCCAGCGAGATCCTGCAGCCCGGGCCGGCAGCGCTCACGGATGGGGTGGCACGGCTGCACGCGCTGATCGGCGAGTGGGCTTTGCGACGGGCTTGAGGCTGGCGGCCGCCGGGCCGCCCTGCAGGTAGGCGCCCACCACCCCCGCCAGCCAGTTCAGCATGGCCTGCACGCGCGGCGCCAGCTGGCGCCGGTGCGGGTAGAGCAGCGACACCGGCATGGGCGCGGCCCGAAAGCCGGGCATCACATCGACCAGCAGCCCGGCATCCACCAGCCGCTGCGTGCCGTGCACCGGTGCCTGGATCAAGCCCAGGCCGGCCAGGCAGGCGGCCTGGTAGGCGTCGGTGCCGTTCACGACCACCGTGCTGTGCATCGGCTGGACCTTCACCACACCCGCGTCCAGATATTCCCAGCCGGCGCCCTGCAGGCCGAGCTTGGCGGCGTAGTGGACGATGCGGTGCTGCGCCAGGTCGGCCAGCGTGCGTGGGGTGCCGTGCTCGCGCAGGTAGGCGGGGCTGGCCGCGTTGCGCATCGCCATCCAGCCCAGCGGGCGGGCCACCAGGTCGGCATCCGAGAGGTGGCCCACGCGCAGCACGCAATCGAAACCTTCCTGCACCAGATCCACCCGGCGGTCGGTGGTGCTGATGCCCACCTCCAGCAGCGGGTGCGCCGCCAGAAACTCCGGCAGGCGGGGAATCACGAGGTCGCGCGCGATGGAGTTCGGCAGGTCGATGCGCAGCTTGCCGCGCAGGCCGCTCGCGGCCGGCTGGAACATCGCCTGCAGTTGCTCGGCGTCCGCCAGCAGTTCCTTGCAGCGCTCGAGGAATTGCTCGCCATCCGGCGTGAGGTGCACGCGGCGCGTGGTGCGCTGGAGCAGCCGGGTGCCCAGACGCGCCTCCAATTGCTGTACCGCGGTGGAGGCTCTGCCCTTCGCCAAGCCGAGCTGTGCCGCGGCCTCGGTGAAGCTGGCGAGTTCCGCCACGCGGGCGAAGATGCGCAATTGGTCGAGATCCATCCGGCGATTGTCCGACTATCAAGAACAGTGTGGGTCGGATCGCAGGATTTATCCACCGGCAGTGAATTCATAAAGTGACCCCATCGCCACTTTGTTCACTCAGGAGACCCACATGAGCACCGCCACCACCACCCGCATCGCCCTCGTCACCGGCGCCAGCCGCGGCCTGGGCCGCAACACGGCGCTGAAGCTCGCGGAGCGCGGCGTCGACGTGATCCTCACGTTCAAGGCGAACGAGGCCGAAGCGCAGGCCACTGTGCGCGACATCGAAGTGCTGGGGCGCAAGGCCGTGGCGCTGCAGCTGGACGTGGGGGACAGCGCCCAGTTCGCCGCCTTCGCCGACCGTGTGAGGCGCGTGCTCGCCACCACCTGGCACCGTGAGCAGTTCGACCATCTGGTGAACAACGCCGGTACCGGCGCGCACGCCAGCTTTGCCGAGACCACCGAAGCGCAATTCGACGAACTGATGCGGGCGCACCTGAAAGGCACCTTCTTCCTCACGCAAGCGCTGCTGCCGCTCATTGCCGACGGAGGCCGCATCGTGAACACCTCCTCCGGCCTCGCGCGGTTCACCTTCCCGGGCTATGCCGCCTACGCGGCCATGAAAGGCGGCGTGGAAGTGCTGACCCGCTACCTGGCCAAGGAACTGGCGTCACGCGGCATCACGGTCAACACGGTGGCGCCGGGCGCGGTCGAAACCGATTTCGGCGGCGGCGCCGTGCGCGACAACGCCGAGCTCAATGCTCAGATCGCGGGCGTCACCGCGCTGGGCCGCGTGGGCCGGCCGGACGACATCGGAAGTGCGGTCGCGTCGCTGTTGTCCGATGGCAACCACTGGATCACCGGACAGCGCATCGAGGTGTCGGGCGGGATGATGCTTTGACGGATTGGCCGTCGCTGGGGTCGGCGGGGAGCGACTCCAGCAAGGACACACAGGTGCCGGGACGAGGAAGTGCCCGCACGTCTACGGATCTCCCCCATCGGAGGTGTACCGTAGCGGGACAGGCCCCATGGGGCATCCTGGGGCCGTCGGCGGCCAGCGAAATGGATCTTGCGATGGGGAGCATGATGAAATACCAATGGGTTCTGGCCCTGGCCTCGATGTCTGCCATGGCTTACGCCGGCCCGGTGTTCGACAGCGCCGCCGCGCAGGTCGACGAGGCGCAGTTGCACGCCACCATCGAGCGCCTGGTCGCCTTCGGCACCCGCCACACCTTGTCCGACACCCAGAGCGATACCCGCGGCATCGGCGCCGCGCGCCGCTGGGTGCAAACGCGCTTCGAGGCCATCTCCAAGGACTGTGGCGGCTGCCTGCAGGTGGTGACACCGTCGCAGACCTTCACCGGCGCCCGCATTCCGCAACCCACCGAGGTGGTGGACGTGGTGGCCATCCAGCGTGGCACCAGCGACCCGAACCGCGTGGTGGTGATCACCGGCCACCTGGACTCGCGGGTGAGCGACATCATGAACAGCACCAGCGATGCACCGGGTGCCAACGACGACGCCTCCGGCGTGGCGGCCGCGATGGAAGCCTCCCGGGTGCTGAGCAAGTACACGTTCCCGGCGACCATCGTCTACGCCGCCTTGTCGGGCGAGGAACAAGGCCTGTACGGCGGCAAGGTGCTGGCCGACTATGCCAAGGCGCAGGGATGGCAGGTGGAGGCCAACCTCAACAACGACATCGTGGGTAACACCCGCGGCGACAGCGGCGTGCACGACAACACCACGGTGCGGGTGTTCTCCGAGGGCACCAAGGCGGTGGAGACACCGCAGCAGGCGAACCGCCGCCGCTACAACGGCGGCGAGGTTGATTCCCCCTCGCGCAACCTCGCCCGCTACATGGCCACGCTGGCCGAGCGCCATCTCACCAACCTCAAGGTCGAGATGGTCTACCGCACCGACCGCTACGGCCGCGGCGGCGACCAGGTGGAGTTCCTCAACGCGGGCTTTCCGGCGGTGCGGGTGACCGAGGCGCATGAGAACTACACCCGCCAGCACCAGGACCTGCGGGTCGAGAACGGCATCGCCTACGGCGACACCATCGATGGCGTCGATTTTCCCTATCTGGCCCAGGTGACGCGGCTCAACGTGGTGACGCTGGCCGCGCTGGCCACGGCCCCGGCGCCGCCCAGGGGCGTGGCGATCGAAGGCGCGGTGACGCCGCACACCACGGTGAAGTGGCAGCCCGTGCCGGGTGCGGCGGGTTACCGGGTCTGGTGGCGCGGCACCACCGACCCGCAGTGGCGCCACCACCGCGACGTGCCGGCGGGCGCGACCCAGCTGCTGCTGAAGAACGTGGTGATCGACGACTGGTTCTTCGGCGTGTCTGCGCTGTCGGCCGAAGGCGCCGAGTCGCCGGTGGTGTTTCCGGGCGACGCCGGCGCGTTCTAGGGTTGGCGCCGCCGCCGCGCCATGCCCAGGCCGGCCAGGCCCAGCGCCATCAGCGCCCAGCTGCCCGGCTCCGGCACGGCCAGCACCTGGCCAGCGCTGGACCACACCGGCGCAAAGGTGCGGTAGCTGCCGCTGCTGCCACCCCAGTCGATCATCATGTTGCCGCCGCTGTCGCGCTCGCTCAGCAGCGAAAAGCTTCCGGTCGTGGCATAGCTGTCCGCGTCGGTGTCCAGGAAGAAGCTGAAGCTGCGCTGGCCGGGGTAGATCTCAGTGGAGGGCGGCAGGTATTGGCCGAAGGCCCAATTGATGCCGCCTGCGGACTGCTGGCTCACCACGGCGGGCAGCACCTCGCCCTTGCTGTCGCTCAGCCAGTTGGCGTTGTAGGTGTCCGGCGCCCAGCCGCCCAGCCCGAAGCTGGCCACCGGCAGGAAGGAGGCCTGGGAGACCGAGATGCGCCAGTAGAAGTCGAGCGTGCCATCCACGCTTCGCATCACCGTGGATTGCACCGTGCCGGTCACGTTGCCGTGCAGCGCTTCGGTGTTGCCCTGGCTGCTGTCGAGGTACCAGCCGTCATAGCTGAAGCGCGCGGTGCGGGTGGCCACCAGCCGGCCGGCGAGCTGCGGTTCAGCCGCCAGCGTGGTGCCGCTGGGCCCGGCCACCATG
This sequence comes from Ideonella sp. BN130291, assembly GCF_036231905.1. Classification (NCBI taxonomy): domain Bacteria; kingdom Pseudomonadati; phylum Pseudomonadota; class Betaproteobacteria; order Burkholderiales; family Sphaerotilaceae; genus Ideonella; species Ideonella sp. BN130291. The sequence goes on from NZ_JAZARE010000009.1 coordinate 283,910, forward strand.
CCGCCGGGCGTGAGCTCGGCGGCAGCAGCGGTGCCGGCGGACGCCGCCATGAGGGCGGCCACGACGACCATGCGGACACGCAATCGGGTGGGCTTCATGGCGGCACTCCAGTCAAAGATGGATGTCCCGACGATAGGCCGATGTGGACGTGTCGGCATCCCTCCTGCGGGGGGATTCGTGTCGGGACAGACCCGTAGCTTCTCGGCAGGCGCCTTCAGCCGCGTAGCGCATCGCGCAGCTGCAGCCACCAGTACGTCGCCTGCGCCGCTGCCAGCCCGAGTGGCCCCAGGGTGGAGGGCAGCCCATAGTGGCCGAACCCCGCCGGCATTGCCGCTTCACCCGTAAGCGCCTGCGCGAGCACCTCGCCGGCCAGCGTGGTGGGCCCCACGCCGTGGCCGCCGAATCCCATCGCGTACCAGGGGCCGCGCGGCAGCCGGCCGATCTGCGGCATCTTGTGGCGGGCGTAGCTCATCAGCCCGCTCCAGGCGTGCTGCACCTGCACGCCCTGGAGCTGCGGATACACCCGCAGCAGGTCGCGCGTGAGCAGCTGCGCCACCGCCTGCGGCGAGCGGTCACGGATCGAGATGCGGCCACCCCACAGCAGGCGCGTGTCGGGCAGCGGGCGGTAATAGTCGAAGGCGAAACGGGTGTCGTACACCGCAGCCGTGGTGCGCATGGCGCTGGCCAGCCTGCCACCCAGCGGCTCGGTGGTCATCACATAGGTTGCGATCGGCATGATGGCGCGCGACAAGGGTTTGAACAGCTGGCCGATGTAGCCGCCGCAAGCCACCACCGCATGCTCGCAAGCGACATGGCCCGAAGGCGTGCTGACGCGCCAGCCGGCGCCGTCGGCCACGATGCCGTTCACCCGCGTGCCTTCATGCAGGCGCACGCCCGCCTCGCGCAGCACGCGCGCCAGGCCCTGGGCGTATTTCAGCGGGTGGAAGTGGAAGGCATTGGGTTCATGCAGGGCCGCGTGGTAGCGCTCGGTGAGCAGCAGCGAGCGGGTTTCCTCGCGCGGCAGCCAGCGCCAGTCCACCTGGAATTGCTCGTGCATGAACTGCTGCAGCGCGCGCAAGGGGCGGTCGTCGGCAAACCAGTTGGCCAGCAGCACGCCGCTGTAGACCGCGTCGCAGTCGATCGCATGGCGCTGGATGCGCTGGCGGATGCGCTCCACCGCGTCCAGCGTCAGGCCGTAGAGGCGGCGCGCTTCGGCCGCACCCACCTGGCGCACCAGGTCGGCGTTGTCCAGGCTGAAGCCGCCGAACACGAAGCCGCCGTTGCGGCCGGAAGCGCCATGGCCGATGGTTTCGGCCTCCAGCAGCACGATGTCGCGCACACCGCGCTCCACCAGGCTCATGGCCGTGGCCAGGCCGGCAAAGCCGCCGCCGATGATGGCGACCCGCGCATCCGCCGGGCCGCTCAGCGGCGCAAAGCGCAGGGTGGTGTCGGCGGTCGCGTGATAGAAGCTCGGCATGGCCGGCGATTGTCTCCGGCCCTGCGTGGGCCCCAGCGGCCGCCTCAGGCCGTCAGAGCAGCGCTTCCGGAGCGGTGAAGCCGTGTCCGAGCGCCTGCGCCACTTCCTGGTTGGTGACCTTGCCCGACGCCACGTTCAGGCCTGCCAGCAGGTGCGCGTTGCGCTTGAGCGCTGCGCGCCAGCCCAGATCCGCGATCTGCAGCGTGAAAGGCAGGGTGGCATTGTTGAGCGCAAAGGCGGAGGTGCGCGGCACGGCGCCCGGCATGTTGGCCACGCAGTAGTGCACCACGCCGTCCACCAGGTAGGTGGGCTCCGCATGCGTGGTGGCATGGGAGGTCTCGAAGCAGCCACCCTGGTCGATGGCCACGTCCACCACCACCGAGCCCTTCTTCATGGCGGCCACCATCGCGCGCGTCACCAGCTTGGGCGCGGCGGCGCCGGGGATCAGCACGCCGCCGATCACCAGGTCGGCCGACAGCACCTCGCGTTCCACGTTGTCCTGGTTGGAGAACATGGTGATCACGCGCGAGCCCAGCATGTGGTCCATGCGGCGCAGCGCGTCCAATGAACGGTCGATCACCACGACCTGCGCACCCGTGCCCACCGCGATCTGCGCGGCATTGCTGCCCACCACGCCGGCACCCAGGATCACGATCCTGGCCGGCGCCACGCCCGGCACACCGCCCAGCAGCACGCCCAGGCCGCCATGCGCCTTTTCCAGGTGGTGCGCACCGGCCTGCACCGCCATGCGGCCGGCCACTTCGGACATGGGCGCCAGCAGCGGCAGGCCGCCACCCGCCTGCGTGACGGTTTCATACGCGATGCACACCGCGCCGCTGGCCATCAAATCGGCGCACTGTTCGGGGTCGGGTGCCAGGTGGAGGTAGGTGAAGAGGATCTGGCCTTCGCGCAGCATGCGGCGCTCGGCGGCCTGCGGCTCCTTCACCTTCACGATCATCTCGGCCCTGGCGAACACCGTGGCCGCATCGTCGGCCAGCGTGGCGCCCGCGCGCACATAGTCGTCGTCGCTGGCGCCGACGCCGGCACCTGCCGTGCGCTGCACCAGCACCTGGTGGCCGTGTGCCACGAGTTCACGCACCGACGAGGGTGTGAGCCCGACGCGGTACTCGTGGTTCTTGATCTCCTTGGGCAGTCCGATCAGCATGGGTTGTCTCCCGTTCGATGAATGCATGCGCCGGGTGGGCGCCGTGTGCGGCTGCGCGCTGCGCGCTGCGCGGGTGGCGCGGCCGCAGGTGCGTGAGGCATTATGGGCAGCTGTCTGCTCGCGTGTTTCTCCGTTTATGAGCCCCTGCGCCAAACAATCCTCGGCCGTGTCGACCGGCCTGCGCCGAGCCGCCACCCTGGTGGTGGTGCGTGATGCGCCTTCCGGCCTGGAGGTGCTGCTGCTGCGACGCGCCGAGCGCGGCGACCACAACAGTGGTGCCTGGGTGTTCCCCGGCGGTGTGGTGGACGAAGGCGACCGTGCAGCCCATGCCTGCTGCGCCGGCCTCGACGACGCGGCCGCCAGTGCGCAACTCGGCCTGCCCGAAGGCGGGCTGGACTTCCATGTGGCGGCCGTGCGCGAGTGCTTCGAGGAGTGCGGGCTGCTGTTGGCCACGCAGCTCGATGGCAGCCTGCTGCCGGTGGACGACGATCGCTGGCACCGCCTTGCCGAGTGGCGCGGCCTGCTGCATCGCGGCGAGCGCACGCTGTGCGCCTTCTGCGAGGCGGCCGGTGTGCGGCTCGCGGTGGACCGCCTCGTCTACCTGAGCCACTGGGTCACGCCGCTGGGCCGCGCGAAGCGCTTCGACACCCGCTTCTTCGTGGCCGAGGCGCCGGCCGGCCAGGTGGCCGCCCACGACGCCAATGAGCTGGTGGAGCAGCGCTGGCTGCGGCCGGCCGATGCGCTGGCCCAAAGCGGTCAGCTCAAGCTGATGACGCCCACGCAGAAGACGCTGGAGGCGATGGCGCGCTTCACCGACGTGCAGGGGTTGATGGCGTGGGCGCGCTCGCCGCGCGACCTCGGCGTCATCATGCCGCGCGTGGGCATCGGCGCTCACGGCCCGCGCCCGGTGACGCCCGACGAGCCGGCCTATGCGGAGCTCGGCCGCATCGACCCGCAGGGCCACGGCAACGGCTGCTACGACATCCAGCCCGGCGTGCCGGTGCGCTTGTCGGACCGCGTGATCCGTGTCACGGCCAACAACGGCAGCGTGATGACCGGCCCGGGCACCAACACCTACCTGGTCGGTGGTGGCCCGCGCAACGAATGGGCTGTCATCGACCCCGGACCGCTGGATGAAACCCATGTGGCGGCGGTGCTGGCTGCGGCTCCAGGCGCGATCCGCTGGATCTTCGCCACCCACACGCACCAGGACCATTCGCCCGCCACGGGGCTGCTGAAGGCGCGCACCGGCGCGCGGGTGCATGGCCGGCTGCCCGCGCATCCGCAGTGGCAGGACGCCACCTTCGTGCCCGAGGTTGCGCTGTCAGGCGGCGAGCGCATCGCCTTGCATGACAGCGCCACGCTGCGCGTGATCCACACACCCGGACATGCGTCCAACCACCTCTGTTATCTGCTGGAAGAGGAGAAGACGCTGTTCGCCGGCGACCACGTGATGCAGCTGAGCACCGTGGTCATCAACCCGCCCGACGGCGACATGGCGGCCTATGTCGCGTCGTTGCGCGCGCTGATGGCCGAGGACCTGGACTGGATCGCCCCGGGGCACGGCTTCCTGATGGCCCAGCCGGGGCGCGCCATGGCGGCGATCGTGGCGCATCGGCTGCGACGCGAGCAGAAGGTGCTGGCTGCCTTGGAGGCGGCCGGGCCAGCCAGCGTCGAGCAGTTGCTGAGCCGGGTGTACGACGACGTGCCGCCGCGGTTGCACCCGGTGGCGGCACGCTCGCTCACTGCGCACCTGCTGAAACTGCGCGACGAGGGCGCCGCAGCGACCGACGGTGCGCACTGGTGGGCGACCGGCGCGCGGCCTGGCTGACGCGCAGGCCGGCGCGGTCACGCCATCACTTCGAGTTGGACTTGATCGCGTCCTTCTCGGCCTCGTGGATCACCTTGGCCTCGGCCTTTTCCTGCTTCTTCACGGCCTTCGCGTCCTTCTTGCAGGCGCGCTCGACGCTGCCATCGGCGGCCACTTCGCAGTCGCCCTTGTTCAGCTCATGGTTGGCATCGGCCACGTCCTTGCGCGCCTTGTAGGCGGCATCGGACTGCGTCTTCGCGTCCTTGGCCTCCTGCTTGGTGAGGGCGGGCGCCGAAGCGGCATCAGAGGTCTGTGCATGGGCTACCAGGCCGAAGCAGGCAGCAGAGATGGCGACGAGGGTGCTCAGGGTTTTTTTCATGGTTTCCATAGAGATTGACGGCCAAAGATCAGCCGCCGCCTCTGTGGCAAACCATGTGCCTCGGTCGGTATCTGAATGCGACCGGCTGCTCGCGGTGTTTCAGGAATCGCCTTCGACGCTGTCGTCGCCCAGTGCTTCGAGGTCCGCCAGGTCCTTGGCTGGTCCACTGGCTTGCTTGTTCGCCTTCAGGTCGTCCAGATGGGGCACCGGCAACTGCACGCCTGCCACCGGCACCGTGATTCGGCGCGGGTGAAGGCCTGGAGCGCTGCAAGCAGCCGGCCGATGTTGAGCTTCGAGGTACCAACCCAAAAGTCGATGTCGCCGGTGTAGCGCGGATGGCCATGTGCGGCCAGCGCATAGCCCCCGACGACGATGTATTCAATGCTTCCCGCGTTGAGCAACTCGACAAACTCTTTGAAGTCTTTGTTCAGCGTCGGGCAGGTGGGCCAGGCGGCGCTCGCGCAGCACTTCAAGTGCCGCCAGCCGCTCCTCGGGGCTGCGGCTCAACCAGTATTGCCGGTCCTGTGACGGGGCGTGGCGCCGCGTGCGATGGATGACCTTTTCCATCAGCCGATCCTAGCCGCAGGGCCTGCTTCACATGCTTCGCCGGTACTGCCCGCCCACCTCGAACAGCGCACTGGTGATCTGGCCCAGCGAGCACACGCGCACCGCGTCCATCAGCACCTCGAACACATTGCGGTTGTCGATCACCGCCTGCTTCAGCTTGCCCAGCATGGCAGGCGCCTCGCCGGCATGGCGGGCGTGGAAGTCCTGCAGGCGCTTCAGCTGCGACTGCTTTTCCTCGTCGGTGGAGCGGGCCAGCTCGATGTGCTCGGGCACCGGGTCGCCATGCGGATTGCGGAAGGTGTTGACGCCGATGATCGGGTACTCGCCGGTGTGCTTGAGCATCTCGTAGTGCATGCTCTCTTCCTGGATCTTGCCGCGCTGGTAGCCGGTTTCCATGGCGCCCAGCACGCCGCCGCGCTCGGCGATCTTCTCGAACTCCGACAGCACCGCTTCTTCCACCAGCTCGGTGAGCTCGTCGATGATGAAGGCGCCCTGGTTCGGGTTCTCGTTCTTCGCCAGGCCCCACTCGCGGTTGATGATGAGCTGGATGGCCATCGCGCGGCGCACGCTCTCTTCCGTGGGCGTGGTGATGGCTTCGTCGTAGGCGTTGGTGTGCAGCGAATTGCAGTTGTCGTAGATCGCGATCAGCGCCTGCAAGGTGGTGCGGATGTCGTTGAACGCGATCTCCTGCGCATGCAGTGACCGGCCGCTGGTCTGCACGTGGTACTTCAGCTTTTGCGAGCGTTCATTGGCGCCGTACTTGTCTCGCATGGCCACCGCCCAGATGCGGCGCGCCACCCGGCCGAGCACGGTGTATTCCGGGTCCATGCCGTTGCTGAAGAAGAAGCTCAGGTTGGGCGCGAAATCATCGATGTGCATGCCGCGCGCGAGGTAGGCCTCCACGAAGGTGAAGCCGTTGCTCAAGGTGAAGGCCAGCTGGCTGATCGGGTTGGCCCCGGCCTCGGCGATGTGGTAGCCGCTGATGCTCGCCGAATAGAAGTTGCGCACCTGGTGGTGCACGAAGTACTGCGCGATGTCGCCCATCACCTTGAGCGAGAACTCGGTGCTGAAGATGCAGGTGTTCTGGCCCTGGTCTTCCTTCAGGATGTCGGCCTGCACCGTGCCGCGCACATTGCTCAGCGCCCAGGCGCGGATCTTGGCCACCTCGTCATCGGTGGGCTGGCGGCCGTTGTCCGCTTCGAACTTCTCGATCTGCTGGTCGATGGCGGTGTTCATGAACATCGCCAGGATGGTGGGCGCCGGGCCGTTGATCGTCATGCTGACCGAGGTGCTCGGGTTGCAGAGGTCGAAGCCGGAGTACAGCACCTTCATGTCGTCCAGCGTGGCGATGCTCACGCCGGAGTTGCCCACCTTGCCGTAGATGTCGGGCCTGAGATCCGGGTCGTTGCCGTAGAGCGTGACCGAGTCGAAGGCCGTGGAGAGGCGCTTGGCCGGCATGCCTTCGCTCACCAGCTTGAAGCGGCGGTTGGTGCGGAAGGCGTCGCCTTCGCCGGCGAACATGCGCGTCGGGTCCTCGCCCTCGCGCTTGAAAGCGAAGGTGCCGGCGCTGTAGGGGAAGCTGCCGGGCACGTTGTCCAGCAGCAGCCACTTGAGGATCTCGCCGTGGCATTCGTATGCGGGAAGCACCACCTTGCGGATCTTGGTGCCCGAGAGCGTGGTGTGCGTGAGCGCAGTGCGGATCTCCTTGTCGCGGATCTTCACCACGTACTCGTCGCCGGCGTAGGCCTTCTGCATGTCGGGCCACTGCTGCAGCAGCTTGCGCGCGTGGGCGTCGAGTTCGGCTTCGCGGGCCTGCGCGAGCGCGGCCAGTGCGTTCACCGCGTTGTCCTTCTCCGGGTCTGCCGCTTTCAGCATGCGGGCCGATTCCCGCAGCTGCTGCACCTCGCGCGCCAGCCTCGCCTGGGCCTTGGCGCGGCGCTTGTAGGCGCGCACCGTGTCGGCGATCTCCGCCAGGTAGCGGCTGCGTGCGGGCGGCACGATGGGCATCTCGTTGGTGCTGTGCCGCGTGTTCACCACGGGCAGGCGGCCTTCCTCCAATGCCAGGCCGGCCTCCTGCAGCCGGCGCTTGATCGCCTGGTAAAGGGCGGTCACGCCGTCGTCGTTGAAGCGGCTGGCCATGGTGCCAAACACCGGCATCTCGTCGGGCTTCTTGCCCCAGGCTTCGCGGTTGCGCTGCACCTGCTTGGCCACGTCGCGCAGGGCATCCGCCGCGCCCTTGCGGTCGAACTTGTTGATCGCCACGAACTCGGCGAAGTCCAGCATGTCGATCTTCTCGAGCTGGCTGGCGGCGCCGAACTCGGGCGTCATCACGTACATCGGCACGTCGACCAGCGGCACGATGGCGGCGTCGCCCTGGCCGATGCCGGAGGTCTCCACGATGATCAGGTCGAAGCCGGCCACCTTGGCGGCCGCCAGCACGTCGGGCAGCGCGGCGCTGATCTCGCTGCCGGTGTCGCGGGTGGCGAGGCTGCGCATGTAGACCTTCTGACCATCGCCCCATGGGGCAATGGCGTTCATGCGGATGCGGTCGCCCAGCAGCGCGCCACCGCTCTTGCGGCGCGAGGGGTCGATGGAGATCACCGCGATCTTGAGGCGATCGTCCTGGTCCAGCCGGATACGGCGGATCAGCTCGTCGGTGAGGCTGGACTTGCCGGCGCCGCCGGTGCCGGTGATGCCGAGCACCGGTGTTGTCGCCTGGCCCGCGGCCTCGTGCAGCGCCTTCACCAACGCCGCATCGGCCTTGCCGTTCTCCAGCGCGGTGATCAGCTGCGCCAGCGCACGCCAGGCGGCTTCATTGCCTCCCCGGATGGCATCCAGCGTCTTCGGCGCATACGTGGACAGGTCGCCATCGCAGCGCATCAGCATCTCGCCGATCATGCCCTGCAGCCCCATGCGCTGGCCGTCTTCCGGGCTGTAGATGCGGGTGACACCGTAACCCTGCAGCTCGCGGATCTCGCTGGGCACGATCACGCCGCCGCCGCCGCCAAAGACCTGGATGTGCTCGCCGCCGCGCGCCTTCAGCAGGTCCACCATGTACTTGAAGTATTCGACGTGGCCGCCCTGATAGGAGCTGATGGCGATGCCGTTGGCGTCCTCCTGCAGCGCCGCGGTGACCACCTCGTCCACCGAGCGGTTGTGCCCCAGGTGCACCACCTCGGCACCCATGCCCTGCAGAATGCGCCGCATGATGTTGATCGCGGCGTCATGCCCGTCGAACAGGCTGGCGGCGGTGACGAAGCGCACCTTGTTCGTGGGGCGGTACTCGGCAAGCGCTTTGAATTCGGCGGACAGGTCGGTCATGGCGGCGGGGTGGGCAAGAAGGCCAGGAAGGCCAGGAAGGCCAGGAAGGCCAGGAAGGCCAGGAAGGCGTTGGTTGACGTTAACGTAAACGTCAACCGGAATCATGCCATCTTGTCGCAGGGCAAGGCGGGCGCCCGCGGAAAACTCATGGTTTTCCCTGGGCATGAATGCAAGGACAATCCGGCACCCAGAGGGGAGAACAACACGTGCTGTCCAACCTTGTGCCCGTGAAGACGCCGGAAGGCCACCAGGAGCTCGCCCAGCGCGTGCGCCGGCTGAGCCAGCGCCACCGCACCCTGCTGCTGTTGGTGGACGGCCGGCGCACCGTGCAGCAGGTGCTGCAGATGGCCTCGGCCGCCGGCGTGCCGGGTGAGTGTTTCGAGGAGCTGCTCTCCCTGGGCCTGGTGGTGGTGTCCGAGCCGGCGGACGGCAGCACGGTGGACCTGCACCACGTGGAGCTGCCGCTGGCGCACGAGGATTCGGTGCTGCCCGCCTCGGCCACGCTGCTGCCCGAGTCCGAACACGGCGACCTCGGCCCGCCGGTGTTCGAGTCGCAGGAAGACGCAGCGCCCGCCGACCCCCAGCTGGAAGAAGCGCGCGAGCTGCTGGTGCGGGCGCTGCGCAACGAGGCGCCGGTGACGGGTTCGCTCACCTTGATGAAGCTGCGGCGCGCCTCCACCCGCCAGGACGTGGAGCTGCTGCTGGACGAAGTGGAGCAGCGCATCCGCAAGCCGCGCAAGCAACTCATCGTGGCGCAATTGATGCGCCAGGTGAAGCACCTGTTGTCCCTGCCGCCGCTGGCCTCCTGATACCCTGCGGCCATGCCCTTTCTTGCGGTCGACATCGGCAACACCCGCCTGAAGTGGGCGCTGTACCACACGCCCCAGCCGGGCAGCGACCCGGTCTCACACGGCGCCGTCTTTCTGGAGACCATCGAGCAGCTGGCCGAGGGTGACTGGGCCGGGCTGCCGATGCCTTCCACCGTGCTGGGCTCCTGCGTGGCCGGCGATGCCGTGCGCCACCGGGTGGAAGACCAGGTGCACGAGCTCTGGGAGCGGCCCTGCAGCTGGGTGGTGTCCAGCGCGGCCGAAGCCGGCGTCATCAACGGCTACGACCATCCGGCCCGCCTGGGCGCCGACCGCTGGGTGGCGCTGATCGGTGCCCGCGCCCGGCTGCTGGCCAGCCAACGGCCGGGCCCGGCCCTGGTGGTGATGGTGGGCACGGCGGTCACCGTGGACGCGCTGGACGAACACGGCGAGTTCCTGGGCGGCTGCATCCTGCCCGGGCACGGCATCATGCTGCGCGCGCTGGAAGGTGGCACCGCGGGACTGCGGGTGCCCACTGGCGACGTGGTGCACTTCCCGACCAACACCAGCGACGCGCTCACCAGCGGCGGCACCTACGCGATCACCGGCGCCATCGAGCGCATGCACCGCCACCTGCTGCAGCGCGGCGGCCTGCCGCCCCAGGTGATCGTCACCGGCGGGGCGGGCTGGAAGGTGGCCCCCTACCTGGGCGTGCCCTACGAACTGGTGGACACGCTGCTGTTCGACGGGCTGCTGCGCATCGGGCAGGAGCGGGCGAAGCCGCTGGCCGCGGTGTGAACGGCGCGGTTTTCAGCGCCGCCGGCCGGCCGCGTCAGAGGATGTAGCGCGACAGGTCCTCGTTCTTCGCCAGCTCGCCCAACTTGGCGTCCACCGCAGGGCCGTCGATGCGCACGGTTTGCCCCTGCAGGTTGGGCGCGTCGAAGCTCACTTCGTCGAGCAGGCGTTCCATCACCGTCGCCAGGCGCCGGGCGCCGATGTTCTCGGTGCGCTCGTTCACGTCGTAGGCGATCTGCGCCAGCCGGCGGATGCCGTCAGGCTGCAGCTCCAGCGTCACGCCTTCGGTCGCCAGCAAGGCCTGGTACTGCTTGACCAGGCTGGCGTGGGTCGAGGTGAGGATGGCCTCGAAGTCGTCCACGCTGAGCGAGCCGAGCTCCACCCGGATCGGGAAGCGGCCCTGCAGCTCCGGGATCAGGTCGCTCGGCTTGCTGAGGTGGAAGGCGCCGGAGGCGATGAAGAGGATGTGGTCCGTCTTCACGATGCCGTACTTGGTGCTCACGCTGGTGCCTTCCACCAGCGGCAGCAGGTCACGCTGCACGCCCTGGCGCGACACGTCGGCGCCGCCGTGCTCGCTGCGCGAAGCCACCTTGTCGATCTCGTCGATGAAGACGATGCCGTTCTGCTCTGCGTTGTGCAGGGCGGCGGTGCGCAATTCGTCCTCGTTCACCAGCTTGCCGGCCTCTTCGTCCACGAGCAGCTTCATCGCCTCGGCGATCTTCAGCTTGCGCACCTTGCGCTTGGCCGAGCCCATCTGCGAGAACAGGCCCTTGAGCTGCTCGGCCATCTCCTCCATGCCGGCCGGCCCCATGATCTCGAGCGCGGGCTTGGCGTCGGCCACCTCGATCTCGATTTCCTTGTCGTCCAGCGCGCCTTCGCGCAGGCGCTTGCGCATGGTCTGGCGCGCGGTGTTGTCGCCCGCGCCGCCGGCCGACGGCGTGAGCCCGAACTCCGAGCGTGGCGGTGGCACCAGGATGTCCAGCACACGCTCCTCGGCGGCGTCCTCCGCGCGGGTGCGCTGGCGCCGCATCTGCGTTTCGCGCTCCTGCTTGATCGCCATCTCCACCAGGTCACGCACGATGCTGTCCACGTCCTTGCCCACATAGCCCACCTCGGTGAACTTGGTCGCTTCCACCTTGATGAAGGGCGCGTCGGCCAGGCGGGCGAGCCGGCGTGCGATCTCGGTCTTGCCCACGCCGGTGGGCCCGATCATCAGGATGTTCTTGGGCGTGATCTCGTGGCGCAGCTTCTCGTCCACCTGCTGGCGCCGCCAGCGGTTGCGCAGCGCGATCGCGACTGCGCGCTTGGCGTCCTTCTGGCCGACGATGTGGCGATCGAGTTCGGAGACGATCTCCTGGGGCGTCATGGTGCTCACTTCGACTCCCCCAATACTTCGATCGTGTGGTTCATGTTCGTGTAGATGCAGATCTCGCCGGCGATCTCCAGCGCCTGTTTCACCAGTTCGGCCGGGGCCAAGTCGGTGTGCTTGAGCAGCGCCTTGGCGGCGGCCTGCGCGTAGGGGCCGCCCGATCCGATCGCGACGATGCCCTGTTCGGGCTCCAGCACGTCCCCGTTGCCGGTGATGATGAGCGAGGCCTCGCGGTCGGCCACGGCGAGCATGGCTTCCAGCCGGCGCAGCACGCGGTCGGTGCGCCAGTCTTTTGTGAGCTCGATGGCGGCGCGCACCAGGTGGCCCTGGTGCTTTTCCAGCTTGGCCTCGAAACGCTCGAAGAGCGTGAAGGCGTCGGCCGTGGCACCGGCAAAGCCGGCGAGCACCTGGTCGCGGTAGAGCTTGCGCACCTTGCGGGCGGTGGACTTGACGACCGTGTTGCCGAGGGTCACCTGGCCATCGCCGCCGATGGCGACCAGGTTGCCTCGGCGCACGCTCACGATGGTGGTGCCGTGGTAGGGTTCCATAAGCCTTCCCAGGTGGGGGTGGAGTGGGGGCGTTCAACCTTCTTGGTTGGTGTTGCGCTCGATTCTCGAACCGTTCTGTCGCACTCGCGTGCAGCCCGCCGGTCGCGCCCGGCCGGCGGTCACTTTCTTCTGCTGGCTCTGTTCAGACCGGACACATGGGTAACGCCTGTGCGGGGACATGGGTAACGCTTTCGGGGGTGAAGCCCTCGGGAGGAAGCCATGCCCTGGCAGGAGAGAAGCACCATGGACGTGCGACGGGAAT
>NZ_JAZARE010000010.1:0-283393 GCF_036231905.1 Ideonella sp. BN130291
CCAGCGTTCAATCTGAGCCAGGATCAAACTCTTCAGTTCGATCTTGATAAATTACTCAAAGAATTGAAGTGAACTTCACTTCTATGAGCGTTTAAGGTCCATCAGACCTCGAGAAACCTTTCGGTTCCTCTTGGCCTCTCGCCCTCAAACGCCCACGCTTATCGGCTGTATGTTTTTAAAGAACGTTTGCTTTTTCAAGCGTTTCGCTGATTTCGTATTTCGTTATCAGCGAAGCCCTCGATTATGGCTGAATTCGAAGCATGTTGTCAAAACCCCTTCGAATTACTCGGCTTCTTTGCTTTGCAGTTGCTTGGCATCGATTCCGGCCGTTGCCTTGCGGCTCGAGCGCCCTGCTCGTCGAGCAAGATCTAGGACTATAGCAGAGCGCCATCGCGCTTTGCAAGCGCCGCAGCGCAGATGAAGCAGTGCGGCACATCAGCCCGCACCGGGTGACCCGCCGCCTCGCAGTCAGAGGTGACGCAATGGATGCGCGTGCACTGGCCACGGGCTTTCAAAGAAAGCGGCCACTTGCACCTCGGTCACATCCTCGATGCGCGCCGGATTCCAGCGAGGCTGGTGGTCTTTGTCGATGGCCAGCGCGCGTATGCCCTCCACGGTCTCGCTGGCAGTGCCGGGACGCAGATGGAAGCAGCGGCGCACGAGGCCGCGTTCCAGCCGCAACGCATTGCCCAGGTCCATCTGCCGCGCCCGGCGCAGTTGCTCCAGCGTCACCGCCATCATCAAGGGTGACCGCCGGGCCAGGGTGTCCAGCGTCTCGCGGGCAAACTCGCCCGTGTCACTGCGCAAGGAGTCGGCAATCGCCTGCAGGCTCGCCGCGCCGAAGTGCCGATCGATCGAGGCCCGCTGCACGCTCAGGCTGGGTGCCGGAACTGGCTCGGTGCGGGCGCGGACCGCCGCCATCGCTTGTTCACCGCTTTCCACTGGCTGATCCAGCAGCGACTCCACCAGCGCGGGCAACCGATCCGCAGGCACGAATTCGTCGGCCAAGCCAAACGCGATGGCATCTGCGGCGCCGATCGCATGGCCGGTCAGCGCCAGGTATTCGCCCACATGGCCCGGGCAGCGGGAGAGGAACCAGCCCCCTCCCACGTCAGGAAACAGGCCAATGTTGGTTTCCGGCATGGCCAGGCGCGAGTGCTCGGTGACCACACGCACCGCCGCGCCCTGGCTGATGCCCATGCCGCCGCCCATCACCACGCCGTCCATCAGGGCGATGTAGGGCTTGGGGTAATGGTGGATCAGGTGGTTGAGCGCGTATTCCTCGGTGAAGAAGTCCTCGAGCGTCGGGTCGCCGGCCAGTGCCGCCTGGTGGAAAAAGCGAATGTCACCGCCGGCGCAGAAAGCCGCCGGTTTGCCCTGCCGGCCCGCACCGCGCACCAGCACGGCCACGACCTGCGGGTCGTCGGCCCAGGCCAGCAGCACCGCGGTGAGATCGCGGATCATCGCCAGCGAGAGCGCGTTCAGCGCGGGCGCGCGGTTGAGCGTGAGCACGCCCAGGCCGCTGTGCAGTTCGGCCAGTACCTGGCCCTCGGAAACCAGAGAAGGAATGCTCACGTGGGGTCCTTCGCGAGAAGATCAGGAGCGGCCCGGCGCTGGAGCCCGAGCATCTCGTTGGCGACCAGCGCGCCCAGCACCAGTGTGCCGCCACCGAGCACCGCGGCCGAGGGCCGCTCGCCAGCGCCCAGCCAGGCCCACAGCACGCCGAACAGCACCTCCAGCAGCGCCAGCAACGCGACTTCCGGCGCGCTCAGCACACGCGCTACGGTCACCACGATCAGGCAGGGGATGGCCAGTTGCACCACGCCCAGCAAGGCGAGCAGGCTCAGATCGTGCACCGAGGCAGCAAACGGCAGCGCCAAGGGCAAGGTGACCGCCGCCGAAATGACAGCCCCGATGAGCACCGCCGGCATCAGGTCCTGCGGGGGTGCGCCCGCCCGGTTGCTGTGCTGGATCATGGTCCAGTTGATGGCCGAGGCCAGCGGCACGCCGAAGGCCACCGCGGTGCCGAGCAAGTGGCGGGGATCGGCGCCACTCACTTCCTGGGCGTACATCCATCCAATGCCCGCAGCGGCCACCACGATGGCCCACCAGGTGCGCGGTGCGAGCCGGTGGCCCAGCGCCACGCGGGCCATCAGTGCCGTGAGCAGGGGCGCGAGCGCCATGGTGACCAGCACGTTGGCCACGGTCGTGAGCGTGATCGCCACCATGAAGGCCGTGTACATCACACTCCAGCACACACCGGACACCCACAAGGTACGCCCGCCTCGACGCACCGACCGCCACAGCGCTGCAGGCCCGCGCAGCACTGCCAGCAGCACCAGCAGAGCGAGCGCGTTGAAGGCACTGCGCCAGAAGGTCACCTCGAAGCTGCGCGCGGCCTCCAGTTGACGGGTGACCACGCCGGCGATGCTCCACATGAGCGTCACCGCGATCATCGTGAAGACCGCACGGCGATGCGTCATGGCTGCTCCGTGCTGTGGCCGCGCGGCGGCAAAGACCGCCAGGCCGCGAGCACGTCCTCGGCTTCGATATCCAGTACCTTGCGGCCCGGCGTGGGGGCCTGCGGGCCCAGGGCAATGACGGTCGAACCGGGTGCGCGCGGCTTCCAGCGGCCCCAGCCGAACTGGCCGAACATCACCACGCAGGGGCAGTCCATGGCCGCGGCCACGTGGGCCGGGCCGGTGTCCACCGACACCATGCTGTGCGCCCGCGCCGCCACGGCCACCAGCCGCTCCAGCGGCAGATCGCGTGCGCCGTTCAGGACACGCGGGCCTGCACCGGCCGCCTCGATGATCTCCTGCACCAAGCCATGTTCACGCGCCGTCCCACAGACCAGCACGCTCGCCTCCGGCCGGTGCGCCAGGATGCCGCGGATCACCGCCGCCCAGCGTTCTGCCGGCCAGTGCTTTTGATGCTGGTTGGTCGCGATGCGGCCGCGTTTGTAGGTCTTCTTGTGGCCCGGCTGCACCAGCACCAGCGGCCGATCGGCCAGCCCGCGTGCCTGCAGCCAGCGCTCGGCATCCGCCGCCCAGGCATCGGGCAACGGCAAGGTGGGCTGGGCCGCCACGCTCGAGATGTCGGCTTGCGGACCGGGCATGGCAGGCGCATCGAGCTGGGCCACTTGCAGCCACCAGTCGACCCAATGGATGCCATCGCCCGGCCAGTGCGCCCAGGCGCGCACCAGCTGGCCTTCCGGCACTCCAGCGCGGGCCACCAGGCGAGCCGCATGTTGATCGCGCTCGCACAGGTACACCGGCCCGCGGTGGCCGCGCAAGGTCCGGACGGCCTGCCACTGGGACGGCGTCAGCCAGTACGGCGCCCGGCGGCTGCTCACCAAGTGGATGCGGTCCACCGCAGGGTGGCTCCCCAGCAGCACCGGCGTCCAGGGGCCTGAGGTCAGCAACTGCACCGGCCGGCCATAGCGCTGCTTCAGCGCATTGAGCAAGGGCGTGAGCAGCACCGCGTCACCCAGCGCCGGGAACCGCACCACCATCGGTGCGGTGTCGTCGCGATCGTCAGGGACTGGTGGCTGCCCGTCGACCATGCTGCGTCAGGCGGCTTCGCGCTGGGCCCGCTTGCGGTCGTGTTCCTTCAGGAAGCGCTTGCGGATGCGGATCGACTTGGGCGTGATCTCCACCAGCTCATCGTCCGCAATGAACTCCACCGCGTATTCGAGGCTGAGGATGATGGGCGGCGTGATCTTGATCGCGTCTTCCTTGCCGGACACGCGGAAGTTGGTCAGCTGCTTGCCGCGCACCGCGTTGACGACCAGGTCGTTGTCACGGCTGTGGATGCCGATGATCATGCCTTCGTACAAGGGGTCGCCCGCCTTCACGAACATGCGGCCGCGATCGTCCAGCTTGCCGAGCGAATAGGTCACCGCCTCGCCGTCGTCCTGGCTGATCAGCACACCGTTCTTGCGGCCCTCGATCTCGCCCTTGTAGGGCTCGTAGCCGTCGAAGATGTTGCTGATGAGGCCGGTGCCGCGGGTCAGGTTGAGGAATTCGTTCTGGAAGCCGATCAGGCCGCGCGCCGGGATGCGGTATTCCAGGCGTACGCGGCCCATACCGTCCGGCTCCATGTTCACCAGCTCGGCCTTGCGCTCGCCCAGCGCCTGCATCACGGCGCCCTGGTGCTGGTCTTCCACGTCAGCGGTCACCAGCTCGATAGGCTCATGGCGTTCGCCATTGACCTCGCGGAACACCACGCGCGGCTTGGACACGGCCAGCTCATAACCTTCGCGGCGCATGTTCTCCAGCAGGATGGTGAGGTGGAGTTCGCCCCGGCCCGACACTTCGAACACGCCGTCCTCGTCGGTCTCCTTGACCTTCAGCGCCACGTTGCTCTGCAGCTCGCGGTCCAGCCGGTCGCGGATCTGGCGGCTGGTGACGAACTTGCCTTCGCGGCCGGCCAGCGGCGAGTTGTTGACGCAGAAGTTCATGGTCAGCGTCGGCTCGTCCACCTTCAGCATCGGCAGAGGCACCGGGTTCTCCAGGTCGGTCAGCGTCACGCCGATGCCGATGTCCTCGATACCGTTGATCAGCACGATGTCGCCGGGGCCGGCCAGCTCCGACTGCTTGCGCTCCAGGCCCTCGAACGTGAGCACCTGGTTCACGCGCGCCTTGAAGGGCGTGCTGTCGGGGCCGGAGTACACCAGCACGTCCTGCATCGGCTTCAAGGTGCCCTGGTTCACCCGGCCGATGCCGATGCGGCCGACGTAGGTGGAATAGTCCAGCGAGCAGATCTGCAGCTGCAGCGGGTCGGTGGGGCTGCCTTCGTGAGCGGGCACATGCTGCAGCACCGCGTCGAACAGCGGTGCCAGGTCGGTGCCGGTTTCGCCCTTGGTGAGCGTGGCCCAGCCGTTCAGGCCGGAGGCGAAGATCACCGGGAAATCGAGCTGCTCTTCGGTGGCGCCCAGCTTGTCGAACAGGTCGAAGGTGGCGTTGATCACGTAGTCCGGGCGCGCGCCCGGGCGGTCCACCTTGTTCACCACCACGATCGGCTTCAGGCCCAGGGCCAGCGCCTTCTTGGTGACGAAGCGGGTCTGCGGCATCGGGCCTTCCACCGCGTCCACCAGCAGCAGCACGCTGTCGACCATGGACAACACGCGCTCCACTTCGCCGCCGAAGTCGGCGTGTCCGGGGGTGTCGACGATGTTGACGTGCGTGCCCTTCCACTCCACCGCGCAGTTCTTGGCCAGGATGGTGATGCCGCGCTCGCGCTCGAGGTCGTTGCTGTCCATCACGCGCTCGGCCACCTTCTCGTTCTGGCGGAAGGTGCCGCTCTGGCGCAGCAGCTGGTCCACCAGCGTGGTCTTGCCATGGTCCACGTGGGCAATGATGGCGATGTTGCGGATCTGCTTGTTCATGGTTGCGTACTCAAAAGGCCTTGTACTTCGACAGGGCTCAACAGGCGGTCGGCGATGAGCTCGCCGGCCGTGACATGGGCGCTGCCGAGGAAGGCTCGCGGCTCGGGGCCGTACACACGCACGGCCGGTTGGTCGGTGAGCGCAACGCGGCGGCGCAGACCGGAGAGGAAACGACCCGCGTCGTCGTCGTTCAATCGCACCTGCGGCCAGTCGGCCAGCAGGGCGTCGGCAGGTTGCAGCAGCGCATCGCGCGCGGCTTCGTCCATGAGTTGCAAGGCGTCCAGGGTCACCGCATCGGCCACGCTGAGGCCACCGCTTGCCGTGCGGCGCAGGGCGCTCAAGTGCGCACCGCAGCCGAGCGCTTCGCCGATGTCCTCGGCCAGCGTGCGGATGTAGGTGCCCTTGCTGCAGCGCACGTCGATCGTGAGCTGATCAGCCTGCCAGTCCACGACGGCCAGCGAATGGATCGTCACGCGGCGCGCCTGACGCTCGACCTCGATGCCGGCCCGGGCGTATTCATACAGCGCCTTGCCGTCTTTCTTGAGCGCCGAGTGCATCGGCGGCACCTGGTCGACGGTGCCGGTGAAGCGCAGGCAGGCCGCGTCGATCTGCGCGCGCGTCAGGCCGACGACCGACCGCTCCCGTAGCAGTTCACCCTCGGCGTCTGCGGTGGTGGTCGTCTGGCCCAACTTGAGCGTGGCGAGATAGCGTTTGTCGGCGTCCAGGCTCACCTGGGAGAACTTGGTCGCCGCGCCAAAACACAGCGGCAGCAGGCCGGAGGCCAGTGGATCCAGCGTGCCCGTGTGGCCCGCCTTTTCCGCCCGGAACAGGCGCTTGGCCTTCTGCAATGCGTCATTGCTCGACAGGCCGAGCGGCTTGTCGAGCAACAGCACGCCGTGGACGGCACGGCGGGGCACGCGAGGGCGCTGCGCGAAGTTCACCGCTCAGGCCTCGCCTTCGTCCTTGGCGCGCGTGGCATTGGCGCGCTGGATCAGCGCGTTCATGTCCGCGGCGCGCTCGGTGGTGCGGTCGAACTGGAAATGCAAGGTGGGCACGGTGTGGATCTGCAGCCGCTTGAACAGGCCGTTGCGCAGGAAGCCGGCCGCCTCGTTCAGGCCTTCTTCACACTCAGCCGCGTCGCCCACCAGCACCGAGAAGAACACCTTGGCATGTGCATAGTCGGGCGTCACCTCCACCGCACTGATCGTCACCATGCCGATGCGCGGGTCCTTCAGTTCGCGGATCAGCATGGCGAGGTCGCGCTGGATCTGGTCCGCGACGCGGAAGCTTCGGTTGGGGATGGCTCGTTTGTGTTTCATCGTGGGTGCCTCACAAGCCAAGAAGCCCCGCCGTTTCCGGCGGGGCTTCTTGAGCAGAGTTGCAACAAGTCCCGCCTTACAGCGTTCGTGCCACTTCCTTCACCTCGAAGAACTCGAGCTGGTCGCCCTGGGCGATGTCGTTGTAGTTCTTCAGCTTGATACCGCACTCGAAGCCTTCCTTGACTTCGCGCACGTCGTCCTTCATCCGCTTGAGCGAATCGAGCTCGCCGGTGTAGATCACCACGTTCTCGCGCAGCAGGCGGAAGCGCGCATTGCGGCGCACCACACCCGCGGTGACCATGCAGCCCGCGACCGTGCCGATCTTGGAGGCCACGAACACGGTGCGGATCTCGGCCGAGCCGATGACTTCCTCGCGCTGCTCCGGTGCCAGCATGCCCGACATGGCCGACTTGATCTCGTCCACCGCGTCGTAAATGATGTTGTAGTAGCGCAGGTCGACGCCGTTGTTCTCCGCCAGCTTGCGCGCGCCCGCATCGGCACGCACGTTGAAGCCCACGATCACCGCCTTGGAGGCGATGGCGAGGTTGACGTCGGACTCGCTGATGCCGCCCACCGCCGCGTGCACGATCTGCACCCGCACTTCCTCGGTGGAGAGCTTGAGCAGCGACTGCGCCAGCGCTTCCTGCGAACCCTGCACGTCGGCCTTGATGATCAAGGCCAGCGTCTGCGCCTCGCCCTGGCCCATGTTCTCGAACATGTTCTCCAGCTTGGCGGCCTGGCGCTTGTTGAGCGTGACCTCGCGGTACTTGCCCTGGCGGAAGGTGGCGATCTCGCGCGCACGGCGCTCGTCGGACAGCACCATGAACTCGTCGCCGGCGGCGGGCACTTCGGTCAGGCCCTGGATCTCCACCGGGATGGACGGGCCGGCTTCCTGGATCGGCTTGCCGTTCTCGTCCAGCATGGCGCGCACGCGGCCATAGCTCGAACCCGCCAGCACGACGTCGCCGCGCTTCAAGGTACCCGACTGCACCAGCACGGTGGCCACCGGGCCGCGGCCCTTGTCCAGCTGCGCTTCGATCACCAGGCCCTTGGCCGGCGCATCGATCTGCGACTTCAACTCCAGCACTTCCGCCTGCAGCAGCACCTGCTCCAGCAGGTCATCCACGCCCTGGCCGGTCTTGGCCGACACGTTGACGAACGGCGACTCGCCGCCGAAGTCTTCCGGCACCACCTGCTCGGAGATCAGCTCGCTGCGCACACGCTCCAGGTTGGCATCCGGCTTGTCGATCTTGTTGATCGCCACGACGATGGGCACACCGGCCGCCTTCGCGTGGTGGATCGCTTCCTTGGTCTGCGGCATCACGCCGTCGTCCGCCGCCACCACCAGGATGACGATGTCCGTGGCCTTGGCGCCGCGAGCACGCATGGCGGTGAACGCCTCGTGGCCCGGGGTGTCCAGGAAGGTGATCATGCCGCGCGGCGTGTCCACGTGGTACGCGCCGATGTGCTGCGTGATGCCGCCGGCTTCGCCCGCGGCCACGCGGGCACGGCGGATGTAGTCCAGCAGCGAGGTCTTGCCGTGGTCCACGTGGCCCATGACGGTGACCACAGGCGCCCGCGGCATCGACTCGGACGTGCTTTCGGTCGTGTCCGATTCCTCGAGGAAGGCTTCCGGATCGTCCAGCTTGGCGGCAAACGCCTTGTGGCCCATTTCTTCGACCACGATCATCGCGGTCTCTTGATCGAGCTGCTGGTTGATGGTGACCATCTGGCCCAGCTTCATCAGCTGCTTGATCACCTCGCCGGCCTTCACCGACATCTTGTGCGCCAGGTCGGCCACGCTGATGGTTTCCGGCACGTGCACTTCCTGCACCTGCGGCTCGTTTGGCGCCACGAAACTGGACGGGCCACGATCGTCGCGCTCGCCTCGGCGGCCGCCACGCGGGGCGCGCCAGCCGGCACGGGCACCGCCCGCGGAATCGGTGCGGCCCTTGACCGCGGCGCGCTTTTTGGCGGCGTCGTCGGCCCAGCTGGAGGACAGCTTCTCGGACTTGACCGACTTCTTGTCGCCCGGCTTGGCGGCGCCCGGCGCGGTGGCGCCCGGTGCACCCGGCTTGGCCGTGGGCTTGTGGATCGTGCCCTTGATGGCTTCCTTGCTTGCTTCCGGCTTCACCTCTTCCGGCTTCTTCGCGACCATCACCTTCTTGGGCGCGTTCATCATCGCGCGGATGGCGGCAGCTTCGGCTTCGGCAGCCAGGCGGCGCTTGGACAGGTCGGCCAGGCGTTGCTTCTCGGCGGCTTCGGTGTCGGCGGCCTTCACCACGCGCAATGCGGGCTTGGGCGGCTCCACCGGCGCGGCGGGCGCAGGCGCGGGGGCAGCGGCTTCGACCGGAGCGCTCTTTTCGCTCTTCTTGGAAGCGGGGGGCGGCGCAGCGGCGGCCGCAGCCAGGCGCGCGGCTTCCGCAGCGGCGGCCTTTTCGGCCTCCTCGCGGCGGCGCGCTTCCTCGGCTTCGCGGGCGCGCTTTTCTTCTTCCTCGCGCAGGCGGCGCTTTTCCGCCAGTTCTTCTTCCTGGCGGCGCAGGGCCTCGGCCTGGGCCTTGGCTTCTTCCTCGCGGCGCTCGAGTTCGGCCGCTTCGGCGGCGTGATCGACCTGCGGCGCGGTTTCTTCCGCGGCCGGGGCGTCGTCACGCTTGACGAAGGTGCGCTTCTTGCGCACTTCCACCTGGATGGTGCGTGCCTTGCCGCTGGCGTCCGCCTGCTTGATCTCGCTGGTCGACTTGCGGGTCAGCGTGATCTTCTTGCGGTCGCCACCACCCGTGCCGTGTGCGGAGCGCAGGTAGTCGAGCAGGCGTTCCTTGTCCGACTCCGTCAAGGCGTCGTCGGTGGAACGCTTGCTGACGCCCGCGGACTGCAGTTGCTCGAGCAGGGTCGCCGCAGGGCGATTGAGCTCGGCGGCGAACTGGGCGACGGTGGTCACTGCCATTGTTGAGATCCTTGCTTCCTGGCTTTCTGTGCTGCTACGCGGTGATGTGCGCGGCAGCTCAGGCGGTGAACCAATGTTCACGCGCCTTCATGATCAATGTCTTGGCCTGCGCGTCGTCCACGCCGGTCATCTCGGTGAGCTCGTCGACCGCGAGGTCGGCCAGATCGTCCCGGGTGTGGATGCCACCGTCGGACAGCTTGGCGATCAGCTCCGGCGTCAGGCCGTCGAGATCACGCAGGTCCTGCGAGGTTTCGTCCACACGCTCTTCACGCGCGATTTCCATCGTGAGCAGCGCATCCTTGGCGCGGGTGCGCAGCTCGTTGACGGTGTCCTCGTCGAAGGCTTCGATCTCGAGCATTTCCTGCATCGGGACGTAGGCCACCTCTTCCAGGCTGGTGAAGCCCTCGGCGATGAGGATGTCGGCCACTTCCTGGTCGACGTCCAGCTTCTCCACGAAGAGCTTGCGCACCGAATCGGACTCCTGCGCCTGCTTCTGCGCGGATTCCTCGGCGGTCATGATGTTGATGCGCCAGCCGGTGAGCTCCGAGGCCAGGCGCACGTTCTGGCCGCCGCGGCCGATGGCGATGGCGAGGTTTTCCTCGTCCACCACCACGTCCATCGCATGGCGCTCTTCGTCCACCACGATGGATTGCACGTTGGCCGGGGCCAGCGCGCCGATCACAAATTGGGCCGGATCTTCCGACCACAAGACGATGTCGACACGCTCGCCGGCCAGTTCGTTGGTGACCGCGTTGACACGCGAGCCGCGCACGCCGACGCAGGTGCCGATCGGGTCCACGCGCTTGTCGTGCGACACCACGGCGATCTTGGCGCGGCTGCCCGGATCACGGGCGCAGCTCTTGATCTCCAGCAGGCCCTGCTCGATCTCGGGCACTTCCTGGGCGAACAGCTCGATCATGAACCCGGGCGCCGAGCGGCTGAGCATGATCTGCGGGCCGCGCTGGGTGGGGTCAATGCCGGTGATGAAGGCACGCACCCGGTCGCTGGTGCGCAGGTTTTCCTTCGGGATCATCTCGCTGCGCTTCAGGCGCCCTTCGACGCGGCCCGATTCCACGATCAGGTCACCCTTGTCCAGGCGCTTGACGCTGCCGACGAAGATCTTCTCGCCGCGGGCGAGGAAGTCGTTGAGCAGCTGCTCGCGCTCGGCGTCGCGGATCTTCTGCAGGATGACCTGCTTGGCGGCCTGGGCGCCGATGCGACCGATGGGCACCGACTCGATCGGCTCTTCGATGTAGTCGTCCACCTCGATGTCCGGGATCTGCTCCAGTGCTTCGAAGTGCAGGATCTCCGCATCAGGGATTTGCAGGCCGGCCTCGTTGGGCACCACGTGCCAGCGGCGGAAGGTTTCGTAGTCGCCGGTGTCGCGGTCGACCGTCACGCGGATGTCGACCTCACCGCCATGCAGCTTCTTGGTGGCCGATGCCAGGGCCGCTTCCACGGCGCCGAACACGACGTCGCGCTCGACGCTCTTCTCGCGCGAGATGGCGTCCACCAGCATCAACATTTCGCGGTTCATTCTTTGTGACCTCCGTCAACAGTCTCGTCCGCGGTCGATGCCGCGGTTCCAACCTCGGCCGCCTGGCGGCCGCGGCGCCCCTTGAAATCCACGACCGGCACCAGCCGGGCTTCGCGAACTTCTTCGAGCGTGAAATCGAGGGCTTGATCCGCCTTGCCGTCGTTGAACTCCAGCCGCCAGCCGGATTCCGGCTGTGCCACCAGCAGGCCGCGAAACTTCTTGCGGCCCTGCAGCGGCATCTTCAGCGTCAGCTCCACCTCCGAGCCGGCAAAGCGCTCGTAGTCGCCCGCTTTCTTCAGCGGGCGGTCCAGCCCGGGAGACGACACTTCCAGGCGCTCGTAGGCGGCGTTTTCCACTTCGAGCACATACTGCAGCTGCCGAGTGACGGCTTCGCAGTCGTCCACCGTCACGAACTCGCTTTCCCCCGTGGGGTAGACGTGGCCCGGAACGCGATCAATGAACACCCGCAGCAGGCCACGCGCGCTGCGCTCCACCTCCACCAGCTCGTAACCGAGCCCGGAGACGGTGCGTTCAACTGCGGTCTGCCAAGTCATTGAAGAAAGATTGCGGCTCGAAAAAAGGCGATCAAGCAAAAAAAATGGGCTGGATGAATCCGCCCATTCAGCTCTCTAGCGAAAAAAGGATTGTACTCTGCAAGACCTATACCCGCAAGTAGTTGGCAGTTCCGGCGCAGTACCGTGTGAAAATCGCGGGCTTCGCTAAATCACCCGGAGACACCATGGGTTTTCTCGCCGGCAAGCGGCTGCTGATCACGGGCCTGCTGAACAACCGCTCCATCGCCTACGGCATCGCCCGGGCCTGCCGCCGCGAAGGCGCCGAGCTGGCCTTCAGCTACATGGGCGAGCGCTTCAAGGACCGGATTGCCGAATTCGCCGCCGAGTTCGACTCCACCCTCACCTTCGATTGCGACGTGGGCGACGACGCCCAGATCGAGCGCCTGTTCGCGCAGCTGGGCGAACACTGGCCGCAGTTCGACGGTTTCGTGCACTCGATCGGTTTCGCCCCGCGCGAGGCGATCGCCGGCGACTTCCTGGACGGGTTGTCGCGCGAAGGGTTCCGCATCGCGCACGACATCTCCGCCTACAGCTTCCCGGCGATGGCTAAGGCGGCCGCCGGGCGGCTGACGCCCAACGCCGCGCTGCTGACGCTGAGCTACCTGGGCGCGGAGCGTTTTGTTCCCGGCTACAACACCATGGGGCTGGCCAAGGCCTCGCTGGAGGCCAGCGTGCGCTACCTGGCCGCCAGCCTGGGCGCCAAGGGCGTGCGGGTCAACGGCATCTCCGCCGGCCCGATCAAGACGCTGGCCGCCTCCGGCATCAAGGGCTTCGGCAAGATCCTGGACGTGGTGGCCTCCAACGCACCGCTGAAACGCAACGTCACGATCGAGGACGTGGGCAATGTCGCCGCCTTCCTGCTGTCCGACCTGGCCGCCGGCGTCACCGCCGAGATCACGCATGTGGACTGCGGTTTCAGCCATGTGATGGGCGGCGTGACCGCAGCCGATACGCTCTAAGCTCCGCCGCTTAGGCGCGACAAAGGCGCCCCGCAAGGGGCGCCTTTTTGCTTTCCGACGCGGCGCGCCTGTCGCGCCGCCGGGATCACGGTTGCACGAACACCGCCGCGCTGCGGCCGGGCACTCTGAAGGCACCGGTGGCCGCGTTGTAACCGGCCGCCTTCACCACGGCATCGGCGCCCGCCGCCTGCACCGGGTGCAATTGCAGGCCCTGGCCCGCCAGCCCGGCCACGGTGTAGCTTTGCGCCACCGGCGCGGCGTTGATCACCACCACCGCGCGCCGGAACACCCCGTCGCCGCAGCTGCGGTCGCCCAGGCCCAGCTGCATCACGATCAGGCCGTCGGCCTGGTTCAGCGCGTCGGGGAAGCTGACGCAGCGCGCCACCTCGGCGGCGCTGCGCAGCCGGAACATGGCGCTGCTCTTGCGGATGCGCAGCAGGTCCTGCACTTGCGCAGCGGTGAGTGCGATGTCGGCCGCCGTGGGTACAACCGCCGGGTTGGACAGCACCGGCGCGATCAACCCCCAGTTGCCCTGGTTCTTTTCCGCCGACGGCAGGCCCATGGTGGAGATGAAGTTGCTGCTGCCGGTCCAGTCGATGCGGTTGAACCAGTCGCCGGCGTTGTAGCTGTCGCGGTCCAGGGCCTTGGAGCGCAGCAGTTCGTCGCCCGCGTGCAGGAAGGGCATGCCCTGCCCCAGCAGCACCGGCGCCAGCGCCACCACCTGGGCGCGGGCGCGCTCGGAGGACGTCGTCGCGCTCGGCAGCTTGTACTGCGCGATGTCGTACAGCGTCTCGCCGTCGTGCACGCCCACGTAGTTGATCACCTCCTGCGGATCGGCCGTGTAGCCCAGCGGCTGGCCGTTCCACATGAGCGCGCCGCTGGTGCTGCCGGCCAGCGGAAAGTCCTTCAGGCCACCGGCCATGGCGGCGCGGATCGCCTGCTGTCGGTTGCGCAGGTCCTCGCGCTGCGCGTCAGTGCACACGGCGCCTGCCAACGCATTGCCATCAGTGCACAGGCCGCTGGCGAAGCCCTGGTTGCGCACCATCGCGTCGCCACTGTCGAACGGCCCGCCACCGCGCACCGCGTCGCGGATGCGGTCGTTGAAGCTGCCGATGCCGGTGCCGGCCAGGTTCGCCTGGGTCGCCTGCACGAAGAGCCGGTTGTCCTGCACCTCGCCGAAGTTCCAGCCCTCGCCATAGAAATAGACGCCGCGCTGCGCGCCGACGGCCGCATCCACCGCCGCCTTGGCGCGCTGCAGCGCCGCCTTGGGGATGTGGCCCATGATGTCGAAGCGGAAGCCATCCACGTGGTGGTCGCCCGCCCAGCGCACCAGTGTGTCGGTCATCAGTTTTTCCATCATCGCGAACTCGGTGGCCGTGTTGTCGCAGCAGGTGGAATGCTCGATGTCGCCGTCGCCATTGAGCCGGTAGTAGTAGCCGGGCACCACCTTGTCGAGGAAGTTGCCCGCCGTGTGGTTGTAGACCACGTCCATCACCACACGCAGGCCAGCACCGTGCAGGCCCTGCACCATCTGGCGGAACTGCAGCACGCGCTGGGCGGGGTCTGACGGATCGGTGGCATAGCTGCCCTCGGGCGCGCCGTAGTGCTTGGGGTCATAACCCCAGTTGAAACAATCGCTGTCCTTCGCGGCTGCGGCCGTGGCCTGCGGCACGGTGGAGGTGGGGTCGCTGTTGCTGATGGCCGGCGTGGTGCAGCCGCCTTCGTTCACGCTGGCGATGTCGAATACCGGCAGCAGGTGCACGTGCGTCAGGCCGGCCTGCGCCATGGCGGCCAGGTGCTGCATGCCAGCACTGCCGGCGTGGGAGAAGGCGGTGTACTTGCCACGGTCGACCGTGGGCACGGAGGCGTCGTTGGCCGAGAAGTCGCGCAGGTGCAGCTCATAGAACACCGCATCCTCGGGCGCTGGGAGGGCCGGCGCTGTGTCGCGATGCCAACCCGCGGGCTGCAGTGCGCGCGCGGACAGATCGGCGAGCACCGCCTGCTGGGCCGGCCCGCCCCACACATCCGCCGTCAAGGTGACGGCATAGGGATCGGTGACGCGGTTGGTGCGCAGCTGGCCACCGTCCTGTCGCGACCACACGGTGACGTCGAAGGCATAGGGCGCATTCACCAGGGATTTCGGCAGCTGCGTGCGCCACACGCCACTGGAGGGCTCGAACACCATGGGCACCGTGTAGCCGGCGATCACCACGCTCACCTGGCGTGCCGTCGGCGCCCAGAGCTTGAGCGTCGGCACGCCGCCATGGTTGAAGCTGGGGCCCAGCGTCTCCCGGCTGGCCGCCGCCGCGTACAGGTCGTCCAGCACGCCCTGCAACTGCACCTGGGTGGCGCGCACCGGTTGGGCGCCTTGCGTTTCCACCACCACAAGCTGGCCGCGCAGCAGCGCCTGCAGCGTGCCCCGGCCGATCGATGGCAGCGTGAGCGCAGTGGCTTGCGCCAGCTGCGGGAACTTCTCCGCCAGCCCGCCGATGCCACTGCTGG
Organism: Ideonella sp. BN130291; assembly: GCF_036231905.1. Lineage (NCBI taxonomy): Bacteria > Pseudomonadati > Pseudomonadota > Betaproteobacteria > Burkholderiales > Sphaerotilaceae > Ideonella > Ideonella sp. BN130291. Next base: position 15,226 of record NZ_JAZARE010000010.1, read on the forward strand.
CTGCGAGCGGCAGGGAACCGTCGGCACCGGTCACGCCGTCCACTGCGCTGACCGCGATGCCGCCCTGCTGCGCGAAGTACAGCCGGTACTCGCTGGACGTGGCGGCGCCGGGCCACGCCAGCGTGCTGCGGTCCAGCCACAGCGCGCGCGCCTTGGCAATGGAGATGGCCGATGCGGCGGCCGCCGAGGGGTACACCGCGCACTCGTCCGCCTTGACGAACACCTCCTGCCCAGCCGTGAGGATGTCGGCGCTGAAGTCGAAGCCCAGGTCGCAGTCCGGCGCCTTCACGGTGTTGCTGCCGTCGGTGCCCTTGTTGACCAGGAAGCGCATCTGCGTCTGCGCGGTGTCGATCGCGATGTCGACATAGGCGCCCCAGCTGTCGCGTTCGGTGAAGCGGTATTTGTCGCCGCTGGGCCAGTCGGTGTAGAGCACTGCTGGGCCTTGCCAGGAATAGACGCCCCAACCGTCGTACAGCGCATCAGCGCGCTGGTAGTGCACGCGCACGGTGGCCGGCGCGATGGCAGCCGCCTTCACGGCCAGCGCATGCGCCGTGCCCTGCTGGGCCGTGGCGGTGGCCGTGGTGCCACCGTCACCCCCGCCGCCGCAGGCGGCGAGCAAGGCGGCGATCCAGGGCACCGAGGCGCGCAGCGCACGCCCCAGGTAAAAGCTGATCATGGTGGTCTCCGTTGGGTTGTCGTCGTCGATTCACCGCACCACGAACACCACCGCCGTGCGCGGCGGCACGGTGAAGCGTCCGCGCTCGGCATCGAACCGCGCAGTCGCGGCCCGGGTGTCGGTCGCGCCCGCGTGGGTGTGCACGGGATGCAGCGTGAAGTGGTGGCCGCGCAGCGCGGGTGCGTCGATCTCGTGCGCCTGCAGGTCCACGTTGATCAGGTAGGCCAGCTCGGCAAAACCGGCGTCGGCCAGGCCGCGACCGTCGAGCACTGCGGCCACGACCGTGGGCTCCTGTTGCGGCCCGGTGTTGAAGAAGCTCAGCCGGCGCTGCACCTCGTCGGCGCTGCGCAGCCGGAACAGCGATGAGCTCGCGCGGATACGCAGCAGGTCGCGGAAGGCATCGCGCGTCCAGGCGATGTCGGCCGGCGTGGGCTTGAGCTGCGGGTCTGCCAGCAGCGGCCGGAACACCGGCCAGGACGTGCCGTTGTCCTGCTCGGGCGGCAGGCCGGCGCCGAAGCCGTTGTCGGTGTACGTCCAGTCCAGGCGGTTGAAGTGATCGCCGGAGTCGTAGCTGTTGCGGTCCAGCGACTTGCTGCGCAGCACGTCCTGCCCGGCATGGAAATACGCGACGCCCTGGCTGAAGGCGACGACTGCCGCGCCCAGCAGCTGCACGCGGGCGCGGTCCTCGCGCGAGGTGTGGCGGGGAAGCTTCAGCGCGTTGTTGTCGTACAGGGTCTGGTTGTCGTGGTTCTCGACGTAGTTCACCACCTCGGCCGGCTGGCTGGCGTAGCCGGCCGGTTGGCCGGCGTAGTCCATGGCCTCCAGCGGCTGCAGCTCCCCGCCGGCCGTGTTCATGCGGTAGCTGCGCAAGGTGCCCGCCAGGCCCACGCGCACCAGGTCCGCCGCCTTCAGCAGCGCCGCACGGTCGGCGGGCGGCGCGAGCAGATTGCGGTCATACCCCAGGCCGTTGATCCAGCCCTGGCGCTGCACCAGCTGCTCGCCGGCGTCGCCCGCAGAGCCGCCACGCACCGCGTCGCGCCCACGGTCGCTGAAGGTGCCGATGCCGCTGCCGTTGAGCGAGTGCTGGGAGGCCTGCACGAAGCGGGCGCCGTCGGCCACCTCGCCGAAGTTCCATCCCTCGCCGAGCAACGGCACATCACGGCCGAGTTCGGCCTTCAGGCGCTGCTGCAGCCGCTCCATCAGCGCGCGCGGCTGGTGCGCCATCAGGTCGAAGCGGAAGGAGTCGATGCCATAGGCGCGCGCCCAGGTGAGCACCGAATCGATGAGCAGCTTGCCCATCATGCGGTGCTCGGTGGCGGTGTTGTCGCAGCAGGTGGAGCGCTCCACCTGGCCGCGCGCATCCAGCCGGTGGTAGTAGCCCGGCACGACGCGGTCCAGCACCGAGTGGGCTCGCTGTCCCGAGGCGGCGGTGTGGTTGTAGACCACGTCCATGCCCACCCGCAGGCCGGCGGCATGCAGGGCCATCACCATGTGGCGGAACTCGCGCACACGCACCGCGCCATTGGCCGCGTCGGTGGCATAGCTGCCCTCGGGTGCGGTGTAGTGCAAGGGGTCGTAGCCCCAGTTGAAGCAGTCCCTGTCCTTCACCGCCACCACGGCGGCCTGCTGCGTGGTGCCATCGGGCGCGCCGCCGACAGAGGGCGTGACGCAGCCGGCCTCCGGCACCGTGGCCATGTCGAACACCGGCAGCAGGTGCACGTCGGTCAGGCCCGCATCGGCCAGGCCTTTCAGGTGCTTCATGCCGTTGGACCCTGTGTCGGTGAACGCGAGGTACTTGCCGCGGTGGGCGGGTGGCACGGTGGCGTCGGAGATGGAGAAGTCGCGCAGGTGCAGTTCGTAGATCACGAGGTCGGTGAGCGCCTTTGCTGCGTCCGGCCTCGTATGCGCGTCCCACTGCGGTGGCTTGAACGCCGGATCGTCGAGTTGCACCACCTGGCTGCGGCGCGAATCGGTATTCAGGCTCAGCGAATAGGGATCGGTCACGCGGTTGCGCACCAGGCCGACGCCGGGCACGAACACGTCCACGAGGTAGGTGTAGCTGCGGCCGGTGAGCATGCGTTTGTGCTGCCCGGCCCACACACCGGTGGCTGGGTCGAACCTCAGGGGCCGCAGCGATCGCGCCGGCTTGTCGCCGTCCGGATAGAGGCACACCGACACCTGTTGCGCGGTGGGCGCCCAGAGCTTGAAGCTTGTGCGGCCGCCCGTCGCCGAGGCGCCCAGGTCGTTCGCCTGCTCGGCCGCGGCATACAGCGCGTCCAGCGCCGCCGCGTGCTGCACGCGGGTGGCCTGCAGCACGCGGCCCTGCGCGTCCTCCCTCACCAGCAGCAACTGGCCCTTCAGCCACTGCGGCAGCCGGCGCGATGCTGCGGCATCCAGCGTGAGCACCACGCCGGGTTGCAGGTACTTGAAGCGCTTCGCCAAGGCGTCGGGCAGCGCAGCCGCGCGCGGCCGGAGCACGGCCGCCGCGTCTGCGCCCTGCACCGGCTGACCCGGCACGGCAACGAGGCAGCCTGCTTGGGAATACAGCAGGCGAAAGCGCTCTTCTCCGCCAGCGACCTGCGGCCACTGGATCAGCGTTGGGTCGAGCCAGACCGCGGCCGCCTCGTGGGCGGGAGGGGTTGCCGGTGCTGTGGCGCCGGGTGATGCGGGCAGCGAGTGCAACACGGACTGCGCGTCCGGCGAATTGCAGGCGCTCAGGGTGGCAGGTGGGTACGTGAACCCTGCGGCATGCGCCGCCATGGCGAGGCACTGCAGTCCCAACCATGCGACGAGGTGGCGAAGGCGCGGCGCGCAGTTCAATGGAGGCCTCCCTGGAGTTGCGCATCGTAAAGAAGTAAAACTACATACTCTCTTAGGACGAACCCTCGGAGCTTCAACGGCTGCCGCCCACATCGGAACAACCCGAATACAAGCTGCTATGTACCTAGACTACATTTGCGCGCATGCTGAATCGCCTTTTCCTGTGCGCCGCTGCCTGCGTCCTTGGCGCCTGCGCCACGCCGCCGGAACCCGCCACCGAGCTCGCTCCCGTGCCCTTCGCCGGCCAGCCCAGCGTCCTGCCGGACGGCTGGGAACACGGTGCCTTCATGGAGGTGTTCGTGCGCGGCTACAAGGACAGCAACGCCGACGGCATCGGTGATCTGCGCGGGCTGACGCAGAGCCTCGACTACCTGAAGGCGCTGGGCGTCAAGGGCCTGTGGCTGATGCCGATCACCCGCAGCGCCGACCACGACCACGGCTACGCGGTCACCGACTACCGGGGCATCGAGGCCGACTACGGCACGCTCGCGGACCTGGACGAGCTGCTGCGCCAGGCCCACGCCCGCGGCATCGGCGTGATCATGGATTACGTGATCAACCACAGCGCCGCCAGCCATCCGCTGTTCGTGCAGGCCAAGGGCTCACGCAGCAGCCCGATGCGCGACTGGTTCGTGTGGCAGGACACCGCCCCCGCCGGCTGGGACGTGTGGGGCCACAACCCCTGGTACGCGGAGAGCGGCAGCAGCTACTACGCCACCTTCGGCCCGCACATGCCGGACTTCAACCTCCGCAATCCGGCGGCGGTGAACTACCACTTCGACAGCCTGCGCTTCTGGCTCAACCGCGGGCTGGACGGCTTTCGGTTCGACGCCGTGCCGCACCTGATCGAGAACAACGCCAGGGACTGGAACGACCAGCCCGAGAGCTACGCCCTCATGGGCCAGGTGCAGGCGCTGGTCAAGCGCTACGACAAGCGCCACCTGGTGTGCGAGGCCACCGCCCACCCCACCGCCTGGGCCGCGCCCGAGGCCTGCGGCAGCGCCTTCGCCTTCGGCCTGGAGCACCACATCGCCGCCGCAGCGCGCGGCGACACCCAGGCGATCCAGGCCGTGGCCGACTGGTTCAAGACCGCGCCGCTGGGCATGGCCACCATGGTGTCCAACCACGACATCTTTGCCGGCGAGCGCCTGTGGGACCAGGTGAAAGGCGACACGGCGCAGTACCGCCTGGCTGCCGCCACCTACCTGCTGCTGCCCGGCACGCCGTTCATCTACTACGGCGAGGAAGTGGGCATGGCAGGCGGCGCCGGCCTGAGCGGCGACCCGAAGCTGCGCACGCCGATGAGCTGGACCGGCGACACCACCACCGCCGGCTTCACCAGCGGCCGGCCGTTCCGCGCCCTGTCGGCCAACGTGGCCACGAACAACGCGGCCGCGCAGCAGACCGATGCCAACTCCATCCTTTCCTTCTACAAGGCCATGCTGCGCCTGCGCAACACGCTGCCGTCCATTGCACGCGGCAGCTACGAGCACGCGTTCGTGGCCGGGCAGGCCATGGGCTACCAGCGCGCGCTGGGCACCGAGCGCACGCTGGTGCTGCTGAACTACGCCACCGCACCCGCCACCGTTCGGGTGGGCCAACTGCCCGCGGGGGCCGCCCTCGTGCCCGCTTATCCCAAAGGCGGCCAGGCCGGCAAGGCGGACATAGGCGGCACTGCGGCGCTGGCGCTGCCCGCGCAGTCGGTGCAGGTCTACTTGGTGCGGCAGTGACCGGCAGCCTGGACGCCGAACGCCACGCGGCGCAGTTCGCGTTCGCCGCCAGTGGGGCCGACCTGGTGGTGGGCAGCACGGACCGCCTGCCATGGAGCGCTGCCGAACTCGCCACGCTGGACCTGGGCGACGCAGCAGTGCTGCAGCGGCTGGACTCCGGCCTCACCGCCCGGGTGTACCGCCTCACCGATGGCACGCGCCACTGGACCCTCAAGCGCGCGCGCCCGCAGGCGCTGGTGCACAACAACGACGGCCAGACCTCGTTCCTCAACGAGGTGCAGCGACGTGCGGACCTGCAGGCGCTGAAGCGGCAGCCGGGCGGCGAGCAACGCTGGGCCGCCATCGTGGACACCGAGTTCGCGGCGTATCGCCAGGGCGTCATCCTGTCGCCCTGGATCGAGGGCCAACCGGTGCAGCATTGGGACGAGCGCCGGCTGGTGCAGTTGTTCGAGGTGGTGTGCGCGCTGTGGACCGAGGGCCTGTTCGAGTGGGACCTGTGCAGCGGCAACATCCTGGACGACGGCCGGCAGCTGCGCCTGTTCGACTTCGGCTACATGTACCGCTTCGACCCGCTGCGCCAGTTCAACTCCGCGGGCAACGGCAGCGACCAGCCGATGTTCCACCCGGCCGAACGCTTCGAGACCCGGCACCACGCCGCCCACCTGCTGACGCTGGCCGAAGAAGCCGGCGAGGCGGCGGCGCTGCAGGCCTTCCGGCTGGAGAAGGCTGTGGCGACTGAAGCCTATCGGCAGATGCGCAGCACCATCGCGCCCCGGGGCGCAGCGCAGCACGTGATCGACTGGCTGGACTCGCTGGTCCGGCGCTGGCACACGGCCCTGCAAGGCAGCGCCGAAGCGCTATACCGCAGCGAGCTGTGGCGCTCGCATGTGCTGGACCTGCATGACGACCTGAGCGGGCGCAGCTGCACGCCGATGACCTTGCGCCGGGTGGACTGGCTGCTCGACAGCCTGGTGCACCATCACGACGCGCTCCGGGCCGGCGGCGCTTTTTTCGGCGGCGACGATTGGCGCGGCCGCGACCAACTCCTCAGCCACTACCGCGCGCAACGCCAACTGGCCGCCACATTGCAGACCGTTCGCGAGACCACCGACACCACCGCATGATCCATCGCCTTCTTGCCACCCTGTTCTGCGCCCTGCTGCTGCAGCCTGCCGGTGCAGCCGGCGCCTCGCTGGTCGACCGTGTGGAGCCGCCCCATTGGTGGGTGGGCATGGCGAGCCCGCAGCTGCAGCTGATGGTGCACGGCCCGGGCATTGCGGCCTTCACCCCCACCCTGCGCCACCCCGGCGTGCGCATCGCGGGCGTGACGCGCACACCCAACCCCAACTACCTGTTCATCGACCTGCACATCGCCCCCGGCACCCGGCCCGGCACGCTGGACCTGCGCCTGCAGCATGGCCCCCAGGTGCTGCACCAACCGTATGCACTGCTCGCGCGCGAGCCGGGGTCCGCACAGCGGCGCGGCTTCAGCGCGGCCGATGTCTTCCTCAACCTGGTGCCCGACCGCTTCGCCAACGGCAACCCGGCCAACGACAACCTGCCGGGCTTTGCCGACACCGCCGACCGCAGCAACGATGCGGCCGGCCGCCATGGCGGCGACATCCAGGGCATGGTGGACCACCTGGGCGACATTGCCGCCATGGGCTACACCATGCTGTGGCCCACGCCGCTCATCGAGAACAACCAGCCGAAGTACTCGTACCACGGCTATGCGGCCACCGACCTCTACAGGATCGACGCCCGTTTTGGCAGCAACGAGGATTACCGCCGCCTGGTGGCGCTGGCGCGGCAACAGGGCATCGGCGTCATCCAGGACATCGTGCTCAACCACATCGGCTCCGGCCACTGGTGGATGAAGGACCTGCCCGCGCCCGACTGGCTCACCCACGGCGGCCAATTTGTCCCCACGCAGCACTTCCGCACCGCGATCAGCGATCCCTACGCCTCACAGGCCGACAAGCGCAACTTCACCGAAGGCTGGTTCACCGACACCATGCCGGACATGAACCAGCGCAATCCGCTGGTGGCCACCTACCAGATCCAGAACACGATCTGGTGGATCGAATACGCGGGGCTGGCCGGCGTGCGCACCGACACCTACGGTTATTCCGACACCGCCTTCCTGGCCGAATGGTCACGCCGCGTGATGCAGGAGTACCCCCGGCTCAACATCGTGGGCGAGGAGTGGAGCGGCAACCCGGTGGTGGTGTCGTACTGGCTGCGCGGCCGCCGCAACCCTGACGGTTATGTCTCGCACACGCCAGGCATGATGGACTTCCCGCTGCACGAGACACTGCGGCGCGCGCTGGTGGCCGACGACGGCATGTTCACCGGGCTGAGCGAGCTGTATGCGGCGCTGGCCAACGACCAGCTCTATCCCGAGCCGATGAACATGGTGCTGTTCGAGGGCAACCATGACGTGCCGCGCCTGTTCAGCGTGCTGCACGAGGACCCGGCGCTGGTGAAGATGGCCCTGGCCTATGTGCTGACCATGCCGCGCATTCCACAGCTGTACTACGGCACCGACCTGCTGATGGCCAGCCCCACGCAGCGCGACGACGGGGCCACGCGGCGCGACTACCCCGGCGGCTGGCCGGGCGACACGGTGAACGGATTCACCGGCGCCGGCCTGTCGGCCCCACAGAAGGACATGCAGGCCTTCCTGCGCCGGCTGTTGAACTGGCGCAAGGGCCAGCCCGCCGTGCACCACGGCAAGCTGATGCACTACACGCCCGACCGGGGCACCTATGCCTGGTTCCGCTACGACGATCGCCAGCGCGTGATGGTGGTGCTGAACAAGTCGCGCGAGGCGGTGCCGCTGGACACGGCGCGATTTGCCGAAGCAATGGCCGGCCGGCGCCTGGGCACCGACGTGTTCACCGGCCAGGTGCACGACCTGGCGAGCACGCTCACCGTGCCCGCACGCTCCGTGCTGATCCTCGAGCTGAAGTAGCGCGTGCGCCGCGCGTCAGCCCGGCAGGGCCAGCATGTGGAACGGCGCACGGCGGCTGCCGGCCGTGACGTGAGCCAGCTGCTCCCGCGCGGCGTCGGTCACCATCGGCCAGTCGAAGCGCCACACCCAGTTGTTGAAGGTGGTGCCCGGCAGGTTCATGCGGTGCTTGCCGTCCAGGCCCAGCACGTCCTGGAACTGCGCGATGGCCAGGTTCGCCACCGAGTTCCAGGCCGCGCGGATCATGGCCCAGTGGATGTCCGCCCGCGTGGCGCCCAGGTAGCGCGCAGCGTACTGGCGCTCGCGCGGCGCGGTGGTGTCCCACCAGCCCACCACCGTGTGGTTGTCGTGCGTGCCGGTGTAGGCCACCGTCTCGCGCACGTAGTTGTGCGGCAGGAAGGGGTCATTGGCATCGCTGCTGAAGGCGAACTGCACGATGCGCATGCCGGGGAAGCCGAAGGCATCGCGCAGCTCGATCACGTCGGGCGTGATCAGGCCCAGGTCCTCCGCCACGATGGGCAGCTTGCCGAGTGCGCGCTCGATGGCCTCGAACAGTGCCTTGCCCGGGCCCGGCACCCACTGCCCTTCCATCGCCGTGGGGCAGGTGGCCGGCACTTCCCAGTAGCCCGCAAACCCGCGGAAGTGGTCGATGCGGAACACGTCGGCCAGCTCCAGCATGCGGCGGATGCGCGCCGTCCACCAGGCAAAGTCTTCCGCGGCCATGCGGTCCCAGCGGTACAGCGGGTTGCCCCAGCGCTGACCGGTGGCGGCAAAGCCGTCGGGCGGCACGCCGGCCACCACCGTCGGCTGGAACTGCTCGTCCAGGAAGTACAGGTCCGGTCGCTCCCAGCAGTCCGCGCTGTCGTGCGCCACGAAGATCGGCAGGTCGCCCATGATGGAGACGCCGCGTTCGTTGGCGTAGGCCTTGAGCGCCGTGCACTGACCGCCGAAGTTCCATTGCACGAAGCGCCAGAAGCCGATCGCCTCCGCATGCGTCTTCAGCGCCTGCGCCAGGGCCTGGGGGTCCCGCCGCTTCAGCGGTTCGGCCCATTCCCACCAGGGCCGCTCGCCGTGTGCCGACTTCAGCGCCATGAACAGCGCATAGGTGTCCAGCCAGTTCGACTGGGCGGTGCACCAGCTGTCGAAGTCGCGCTTGTCTTCCGCACTGCCGCGCTCGAAGAAGCCCTGGGCGGCCGCCTTCAGCTGCGCGACGCGCCAGGGCACCACACGCGCATAGTCCACGCGCCGCACGTCGAAGCCTTCGGCCGGCAGCTCGGGCGCCGGCAGCCAGCCGCGCTCCACCAGGGGCTCGAGCGCCACCATCAACGGGCTGCCTGCAAAAGCCGACACGCTCTGGTAGGGCGACTCGCAGGGGCCGATCGGGTTGCTGGGCAGGATCTGCCACACGCGCTGGCCAGCGGACCGCAGCCAGTCGACGAAGCGGTAGGCGCCGGGACCGAAATCTCCCACGCCATGCGGCCCGGGCAGGGAGGTGATGTGCAGCAGCACGCCGGCGGCGCGTTCTTGAAGATTCATGGTGTGGCTGATCAGAAAAGAGCAGAGTCAAAAGTGTAGTTGCACTACAGCGCCGAGAACCTATCGGATTCACCAACAGAGGGAGAACCGGCGTTCACCCAGTGCCAACCCGCATTGCTCATGCGCTACTGGAAATGTATATTGGCTACATCCTGCCGGTGAGCAGGGCAAAACCCGACATGAGCGAGACTGAGCCGCCCTCCCCGGCGCGGCCGCCGGAGGCACGAAGTGGCAGACGTTCGACTGGTGAATGTTCAAAAGGCGTTTGCCGACGTGCAGGTGCTGCGCGACATCAATCTGGAAGTGCGCGACGGCGAGTTCATGGTGTTCGTGGGGCCGTCGGGCTGTGGCAAGTCCACCCTGCTGCGCACCATCGCCGGCCTGGAGGACATCACCGGCGGCGAATTGTCCATCGGCGGCCGCGTGGTCAATGAAGTACCGCCGGCCGATCGCGGCATCGCGATGGTGTTCCAGTCGTACGCGCTCTACCCGCACATGAACCTGTACGACAACATGGCGTTCGGCCTGAAGCTGGCCAAGGTGCCCAAGGCCGAAATCGACCGCTCGGTGACCCAGGCCGCCAAGATCCTGCACATCGACCACCTGCTGCACCGCAAACCGAAAGACCTGTCCGGCGGCCAGCGCCAGCGGGTGGCCATCGGCCGCGCCATCGTGCGCAAGCCAGAGGTCTTTCTCTTCGACGAGCCCCTGTCCAACCTGGACGCTGCCCTGCGCGTGCGCATGCGCTATGAATTCGCGAAGCTGCACGAGGACCTGAAGAGCACCATGATCTACGTGACGCATGACCAGGTGGAGGCCATGACGCTGGCCGACCGCATCGTCGTGTTGTCGGCCGGCCGCATCGAACAGGTGGGCACACCGCTGGAGCTGTACGAGCACCCCGACAACCTGTTCGTGGCCGGCTTCATCGGCTCGCCGCGCATGAACTTCATTGCCGTGGAGCTGGTGCAGGGCAGCGGCGCCGAGGCGGTGGTCAAGCTGGCCAATGGCGCGCAGGTGCGCTGCGCGGTGGACGCCTCCACCGCCCAGCCCGGCGCCAAGCTCACGCTGGGCGTGCGGCCCGAACACTTCCAGCTCGGCAGTGGTGACAACACGCTCAGCACCAGCGTCACCTTCGTCGAATCGCTGGGCGGGTTGACGCAGGCTTACTGCAACTTCCCCGGCATGGACGAGGCGCTCACCTGCCAGCTGGACGGCCGCACCCGGGTGCGCCAGGGCGACACGCTCGCCCTGGGCATCGCGGCCGACAGCTGCTACCTCTTTGACGCCGACGGCCGCGCGTTCCGGCGCCACGCCAGGCCGGCCAGCGGCGCGCTGCAGTGATGAAGCGCCCTGCCTTGGCGGCCTTGCTGGCCGCGCTGTGCTGCGCCCATGGCGCGCACGCTCAAGCCCCCTTGAAGCTGCTGGTCTGGATCAACGGCGACAAGGGCTACACCGGGCTGCAGAAGGTGGGCGACGCCTTCACCCGCGTGTCCGGCGTGCAGGTGGTGGTGGAACACCCGGAGGATGCGCCGCCGAAGTTCCAGGCCGCGGTGGGCGCCGGCAAGGGGCCGGACATCTTCTGCTGGGCACACGATCGTGCGGGTGAATGGGCCAAGGCGGGCCTCATCGTGCCCATCCGGCCGGCCAAGGCGGTGCGCGAGGACGTGGAGCCCACCGCCTGGGACGCCTTCCGCTACCAGGGCAAACTCTGGGGCTACCCGATCGGCATCGAAGCCATCGGCCTGATCTACAACAAGGCGCTGGTGAAGACGCCGCCCACCAGCTGGGACGAGGTGGTGGCGCTGGACAGCACGCTGAAAGCCAAGGGCAAGAAGGCGGTGCTCTGGGAATACAACAAGGCCTTCTTCAGCTGGCCGATCTTTGCCGGCGCGGGCGGCTATGTGTTCCAGCGCGACGCCAAGGGCGACTTCGACCCGGCCAAGGTGGGCGTGAACACCCCTGGCGCGGTGCGCGCCGGTGAGCTGCTGCGCGGCCTGGTGAACGGCGGCGTGATGCCGAAGAGCGCGGTGTACGCCGACATGGAAGCGGGCTTCAACCGCGGTGACATCGCGATGATGATCTCCGGCCCCTGGGCCTGGGACAACGCGCGCAAGAGCGGCATCAGCTTCGGGGTGGCGCCGATTCCCGGCGTGGATGGCAAGCCCGCCAAGCCCTTCATCGGCGTGCTCGGCTGCATGATCTCCGCGCCCAGCAAGGTGAAGGACATCGCACGCGAGTTCATCGAGAACCACCTCATGCGCCCCGAAGGCCTGCGGGTGGTGAATGCCGATGTGCCGCTGGGCGTGCCGGCCAGCAGGGCCTTCTACGCCGAGCTGTCAGCCGACCCGAACATCCGCGCCACGGCGCTGAGCGCGCGCCATGGCGAGCCGATTCCCAACATCCCTGAGACCGGCCGCTTCTGGACCGCCGTGGACGCGGCGCTGGAGGCCATCACCAACGGCCAGCAGTCGCCCCAGGACGCACTCGACGGCGCGGCCGCGCGCATCCTCGTGAAATGAGCGCCACCCTCCTCGCCCCTGCGCCCCTGGCGGCGCCCCGCCATGCCACCGGCTGGCTCAAGTGGCCGGTGGCCGCCGCGCTCGGGCTGGTGCTGCTGTACCTGGTGTTCAACATCTATGCCGCCGGCCAAGTGCTGTGGGCGGTGGGCCTGCTGGCGCTGGTGTCGCTGGGGTTCTATGTCTACCTGTCCAACGTGGCGTTCGCCTACCGCTACCTCTTCCCGGGGCTGGCCGGCATGGCGGTGTTCGTCGCGTTCCCCATGCTCTACACCGCGCAGATCGGGTTCACGAACTACTCGTCCACCCACCTGCTGAGCTTCGAGCGCGCCACGCAGTACCTGCTGGACCAGAGCACGCCGGACGAATCGCGGCTGATGAGCTACAGCCTGCATGCGCAAGGTGGCGACTACCGCCTGGTGCTCAACCCCGCGGGCGAGCAGGCCGGCACGCAGCGGTACGCGACCGAGCCGCTCGGCCTACGCCTGCCGCCGCTGGGCAAGACCGCCCTGCAGCCACTGGCCGGCGACGCTGCCGCCCTCGGCCCGGCCTTGCCGCTGGCCCAGGTGCTCAAGCATCGCGACGTGCTGATGCAGCTGGAGCTGGCGCTGCCCGACAACACCACGCTCAAGTACGTGGGCGTGCGGGAGTTCGCGCCCTTGAAGCCGGTGTGGAAGGCGAATGCCGACGGCTCCATCACCTCGGTGGAAGACGGCCGCAGCTACCGGCCCAACCATGGCAGCGGCTTTTATGAAAACGCGGCTGGAGAGCGCCTGCAGCCAGGCTTCAAGGTGGGTGTAGGCCTGGCGAACTACGCCCGCATGGTGACCGATGCGGACTTCCGCAGCCCCTTCCTCGCCATCTTCCTGTGGACGGTGGCGTTCTCGGCGCTCACCGTGCTGTTCACGCTGGTGATCGGCATGTCGCTGGCGGTGCTGCTGAACTGGGAGGCGCTGCGTTTCAAGGCGGTGTACCGCACCCTGCTGTTCCTGCCGTATGCGGTGCCCAGCTTCATCTCCATCCTGGTGTTCAAGGGCCTGTTCAATCAGAACTTCGGCGAGATCAACGCCATCCTGGAAGCGCTGTTCGGCGTGCGGCCCGCCTGGTTCGCGGACCCGACGCTGGCCAAGGCGATGATCCTCATCGTCAACACCTGGCTGGGCTATCCGTACATCATGGTGCTGTGCAGCGGCCTGCTGAAAGCCGTGCCCGCGGACTTGTACGAGGCCTCGGCCATCGCCGGCGCGTCGCCCTGGGTGAACTTCACCCGCATCACCGCGCCCTTGATCATCAAGCCGCTGACGCCGCTGCTGATCTCGGTGTTCGCCTTCAACTTCAACAACCTCACGGTCATCACGCTGCTCACCAAGGGGCGGCCGGACTTCCTGAACACCAAGGTGCCGGCGGGCACCACCGACATCCTGGTGTCCTACACCTACCGCATCGCGTTCCAGGATTCGGGGCAGAACTTCGGCCTCGCGGCCGCCATCTCCACGCTCATCTTCTTCATGGTGGCCGCGCTCTCGCTGGCCAACCTGCGGCTCGCGCGCGTGAACGCCGCACCACGCTAAGGAGCACCCGACATGGCCCTCGTCACCGGCAAGCGCCAGCGCTGGCGCCTCTATGCGGCGCACGCCTTCCTGTGCGCGCTGATCGCGCTGATGCTGTTTCCGCTGTTGGCCATCATCTCCATCTCGCTGCGGCCTGGCAACTTCGCCACCGGCTCGCTGATCCCCTCGCAGATCAGCCTGGAGCACTGGCAGCTCGCGCTCGGCATCCCCTACCACGCACCCGATGGCACGGTGGTGCAGCCGCCCTTCCCGGTACTGCGCTGGCTGTGGAACTCGATCAAGGTCGCCACCATCTCCGCCGCGCTCATCGTGGCCATCTCCACCACCGCGGCCTATGCCTTCGCGCGGCTGAAGTTCCGCTTCAAGAACGCCATCCTCAACAGCATGCTGCTGCTGCAGATGTTCCCCGCGGTGCTGGCGCTGGTGGCCATCTACGCCATCTTCGAGACCATCGGCAACTACGTGCCCTGGCTGGGCGTGGAAACGCACGGCGGGCTGGTGCTGGCCTACCTGGGTGGCGTGGCCATGCACATCTGGACCATCCGCGGCTACTTCGAGACCATTCCGGTGGAGATCGAGGAATGCGCCAAGGTCGACGGCGCCACCCACTGGCAGGCCTTCCGCCACGTGCTGCTGCCGATGGCCGTGCCCATCCTGATGGTGGTGTTCGTGCTGGCCTTCGTGGGCACCATCATCGAATACCCGGTGGCCTCGGTGCTGCTTCGCGAGGAGCCCAACCTCACGCTGGCCGTGGGCTCCAAGTACTACCTCAACGACCAGAAGTTCCTGTGGGGTGACTTTGCCGCCGCGGCCGTGCTGTCCGGCCTGCCGATCACCGCCGTGTTCCTGGCCGCCCAGCGCTGGATCGTCTCGGGCCTCACTGCCGGCGGCGTGAAGGGTTGAGGCCCATGCGTTCCTTTCTTGCCGGGCTGCTGCTCACAGCAGCCTTCGCGGCTTCGGCCGCCACCGCCTCCACCAAGCCGATGAGCAGCGACTGCACTCCCGCCCCGCTGGGCGACACCGCCCTGTACCTGCGTGGCGGCATGAACAACTGGACCGCTTCGGACGATCATGAGTTCCAGTGGTCCTGCGACGCCTACTACCTGAACGTGAACCTGCAGCAGCGGCTGGAGTTCAAGATCGGCGACGCGGCGTGGCGCGATGCCAGCACCTTCGGCGCAGCGGCCGGTGGCGGCACGATCGAAGCCGCCGCGCCTTTTGCGCTGGCACGGGCCGACAGCCGCGGTGGCGCGGGCAACCTCGTGTTCACCTTCAGCGGCGAACATACCTTGCGCCTCGCGCTGGACGGCGGCGCGGCGCGGCTCACCATCGGCCCCAAGAGCTTCATCGACCGCACGCGCGAGCCGATCACCGACCCGGTGGCGCTCAGCCTGCACCACGACTCGCGCGACCTGCGCGACAAGTCACCCTTCGGCGCAGTGACGGCCGGCACCACGGTGAGCTTCGGCGTTGCCGCCCGGCCCGGTGTGCGGGCCATCACCCTGGTGATCGAGAAGCGCCGCCTCGAAGGCAACCAGGAACTGCTGGAGTACAGCCCGGTGGCCCGCGTGCCCATGCAGCTGGACGGCCACGGCCGCTGGACCGCGCGCCACGCGTTCGACGCACCCAGCGTCTACGGCTACTACTTCGAAGCGCAGATCGGCGACAAGACCTACGTGCTGCACAACAACCGCGATTCGGTGCCGTGGACGCGCGAGAAAGGCAGCAACGGCACGGCGGCGGTGGAGTTGATGCCAAGTGCACCGCACCGCATCCGCCGCCTGCGCCACACCGTGTACGCCGCCGACTTCGAGGTGCCCGCCTGGGCGCAGGACGCGGTGTACTACTACATCTTTCCCGAGCGCTTTCGCAACGGCGACCGCCGCAACGACCCCAAGCCCGGCACCGACCGCTACCAGGACAAGGGCGTGGAGTTCCACACCGAATGGTTGGACAAACCGCACCGCCCAGGCTCGGGCGACGGCTCCGACGATGTCTACAACAACGACTTCTTCGGCGGCGACCTGGCCGGCATCATCGACAAGCTGGACTACATCGCCGGGCTGGGCGTCAACACGATCTACATGACGCCGGTGTTCACCGCGGCCAGCAACCACAAGTACGACACCGCCGACTACCGCAACATCGATCCGCACTTCGGCAGCAACGCCGAATTCACGCGGCTGTGCGACGAGGCCGCCAAGCGCGGCATCCGCGTGGTGCCCGATGCATCACTCAACCACACCGGCGCCGACTCGATCTACTTCAACCGCTTCGGCAACCACGGGCAGCAAGGCGCCTTCCAGGGCGGCAAGATCCGGCCCGATTCGCCCTATGCCGACTGGTACAGCTTCGACACCACGCAGGCCGAAGCGGACAAGCAGTTCAAGGGCTGGGTGGGCGTGACCGACCTGCCGGAGCTGAACAAGCAGTCGGCCGGCTTCCGCCGTTTTGCCTATGGCGAAGGCGGCGTGATGCAGCTGTGGCTGGACCGCGGCGCCGCCGGCTGGCGCATGGACGTGGCGCCCTGGGTGCCGGACGACTTCTGGCGCGAATGGCGCCGCGCGATCAAGGCGCACAAGCCCGACGCGATCACCATCGCCGAAACCTGGTTCGAAGCCAGCAAGTTCTTCCTCGGCGACAGCTTCGACTCGACGATGAACTACGTCTTCCGCAACGCGTTGCTCGACTACGCGGCCGGCGGCAAGGCGGGCGTGCTGGCAGCCAACCTCGAGCTGATGCGCGAGCTGTACCCACCGCAAGCGTTCCATGCGGTGATGAACCTGCTGTCCACCCACGACGCGGCGCGCAGCCTCCACGTGCTGGGCTGGACCCCTGAGGTCATCGACCCGGCCAAGATTGCCGAAGCGAAGCAGCGCATGAAGCTGGCGGTGTTCTTCCAGATGACCTACCCCGGCGCGCCGGCGGTGTACTACGGCGACGAAGTGGGTGTGACGGGCGGTGACGACCCCTACAACCGTGCCACCTACCCGTGGGCGGACCTGGGCGGCAAGCCGGACACAGGGATGCTGGAGGAGTTCAAGCGGCTCATCGGCTTGCGCAAGGAGCATGCGGTGCTGCGCCGCGGCCAGCTGCAGGCGCCACTGCATGTGGACGACCACGTGCTGGTGCTGGCGCGCCGGCTCGGCGACACCTGGGCGGTGACGGCGACGAACAACGACACGGTGGCGCACAGCGTGCAGGTGAAGCTGCCGGACGGCGCACCAGGCGTGTGGCGCGAACTGCTCACTGGTCAGGCGCATCGCAGCGATGGCGGCACGCTGAGCATCCAACTGCCGCCGCTGGCGGGCAGCGCCCTCCTCCGGCAGCCGTGAGCCAGCGAAGGCCGCAGGCGGATCGGTTCGTGCGGCGGCTGGCTTACGCGTTGGCCGCGCAATGCTGCGCGATGTACTGGGCGTGATCCGGCATCAGCTCCACGCACTTGACAATGACGGCGCGCACGCTCTCGAGGTATTCCGCGATGTCGTCTTCGCGCTGGACGTCGACCAACGGGTGGTAGCTCTGCGGGACCAGGTTCTGGCCTTGCATCACCTGCAGCCAGGCCTCCTCGGAGAACAGCTCGTTGTCGATGCGAAGCAGGCGGCCCCGCGACGCGTACAGCGCTATCTTGTGCGTGAGCGTCTCCGGCACCGCCATCGCCGCGCATTCCTTCCAGAACGCTGAATCGTCACGCTGGTTGAGCTTGTAGTGCAGGATGATGAAGTCGCGGATGCGCTCGTATTCCTGCTGCGACTGGCGGTTGTACTCGTCCACGTCCGCCTGGCTGAAGGCCTCGTCCGGAAAGTAGTCGATCAGCCGCTGGATCGCCGACTGGATCATGTGGATGCTGGTCGATTCCAGCGGCTCCAGAAACCCGCTGGACAGGCCCACGGCCACCACATTGCGGTTCCAGGCCTTCTTGCGCCGCCCGGTGGTGAACTTCAAGGGCCGCGGCTCTCCCAGCGGCTTGCCGTCGAGGTTGGCCATCAGCGTGGCGGCCGCTTCATCGTCACTCACATGCGCGCTGCAGTACACGTGCCCGTTGCCGATGCGATGCTGCAGCGGTATGCGCCACTGCCAACCGGCGCGCCGCGCGGTGGACCGGGTGTACGGCAGCAGCTTGGGCGCCGATTCGCAGGGCACAGCGAGGGCCCGGTCGCAGGGCAACCAGTGGGTCCAGTCGTCATAGCCGGTGTGCAGCGTCTGCTCGATGAGCAGGCCGCGAAAACCCGAGCAGTCGATGAAGAGATCGCCTTCCACGCGGGCCCCTGATTCGAGCACCACCGCATCGACATGGCCGTCCGCCTCGCGCTGCGACACCCGCACGATCTTGCCTTCGATGCGCTGCACGCCACGCGTCTGTGCCAGCTTGCTGAGGTAGCGCGAATAGAGGCTGGCATCGAAGTGATACGCATGCGCGATGTCGCGCAACGGGGAGTTGGGCAGATCGTGCCGTGCCGGCATGAACTTGTTGGCCAGCGCAGCGGTGCGAGTGATGGAGTAGTCCTGCAGTTCCTTCGCCTTGCCGAGCCGGTGCATCTTCTGCCAGTACTGGTCGAAGCGCACGGTCCACAGGTCCTGTCCGATCTTGCCGAAGCCATGCATGTAGCGGTCGCCCATCCGCCCCCAGTTGACGAACTCGATGCCCAGCTTGAACGTGCCCTGCGTTTGCCGCAGGAACTCGTTTTCGTCGATGCCCGCCACCTTGTTGAACAGCTGGATCATCGGAATGGTGGCTTCGCCCACGCCCACGATGCCGATCTCGTCGGACTCCACCAACCGGATGGTGTAGCGGCCCTTCAGGGCCACGGCCAGCGCGGTGGCGGACATCCAGCCCGCGGTACCCCCACCGACGATCACGACGGTCTTCAAAGGAAAGGACTGCATCACCGATTGCGCCCGTTGAGTGAGATGAAAAATGAAAACACAGCGGCTGGAAGCTGAACACCCCTGCCGACCCGAAGGCCGACAGGGGTGTCCCGTCAGAACGCCACGCGTTCAGACACTCCGGCCTAGAACTTGTAGTTCAAGCCCGCGAGATAGCTCTTGCCGAACTTCTTGGTTTCGGTGATCTGGCCAGTGGCAGGATCGAACTGGTCGAACTTCTCGTTGGTCAGGTTGCTGCCTTGAAGCAGCAGCGACAAGCCCTTCATCGGTCCACTGCTGAACTCGTACGAGACCTGCATGTCCACCGTGGTTTCCGGCCTGATGAACACCAGCTGCGTCTTGTCCTGGTAGTCCGACACGGAGCCGAGGTACTGCGAGCGCTTGCGCACCGCTGCCGCGATCTGGAAACCGTAGTTCTCGTAGTAGAAGCGCAGGTTGGTCACATCCTTGGACAGGCCGGGCAGCGGGATCTCGGTGACGCCGATGTTCTGCACGTCCACGCCCGCGGTGGCCAGCTTGATGGAGCTGGTGGTGTGGCTGTGGTTGAGCACGATGCCGAAGCCGTCCAGGTAGGACGTCATCATGTTCAACGGCAGGTTGATGGCCAGCTCGATGCCCTTGACGTTGCCGCCGGTGCCATTGCGCGGCTGCGTCAGGTCGCCGACCGTGCTGCCGCTGGGCGGCAGCGAGGTGGACGGCGTCACGAAGGGCGCCAACTCCACACCGGGGGTGGTGACTCGCAGGATGTAGGTGCTGATCTTCTTGTAGAAGCCCGCCACGCTCACGTAGCCCTTGCGGCCGAAGTACTTCTCGTAGGAGAGGTCCAGTGCATTGGCCCGGAACGGCTCCAGCTTCGGGTTGCCCCCGCTGGCCGTCAGACGCACGCCGTTGCCGTCGGTGTTGTTGTTCAGCGTGACATTGATCGAGCCGCGCATGTCTTCCATGTCGGCCCGAGCCAGCACGCGCCCGGCACCCAGGCGCACGACCTGGTCACCGCCCAGGTCAAAGATCAGGTTCGCACTCGGCAGGAGGTCGGTGTAGTTGTGGCCGGCGCTGTACGGCGTGTACGGGCAGGTGTGGGTGCCACCGTCGCAACCGCCTGCGACGGAATAACCCGTGGCCGTTTGCTTGGTGTTCTGGACCTGCAGGCCCACATTGCCGCGCAGGGGCAGGCCAAAGACGTCGCCGTCCAGGCTGCCTTTGACGAAGCCCGTGGTGACCTTCTCTTCGACACCCCAGCTCTTGGCCACGATGTCCGCATCGGACCAGGGATTCAGCTGGTACACCGAGCCCAGCGACCCCGCCGGGTTCCAGGTCAGGACAGGAATGCCGGTGGTGCCGCCGACGCCTGCGGAGGCTCCCGGCATGTCGGCAGCCGCAAAGCGGTTGATGACATTGCCGTTGGCATCCAGGGCCCCGGGGACGATCAACGCACCTTCGCGCGTGACGCGTTCCTTCTCGCGCTTGGAGAAGTTGGCGCCGAAATCGAATCCCTTCACCGGCCCGAGATCCATGTCGCGCCCGGCGCCCAGCCGCAGGGCGGTGATCTTGTCGGTGGTGACCGGGTTGGCGTAGTAGCCATCTTGCACGCCGGTGGCGCCCGCCCAGCCCTGCACGTCCGTCAGCTTGATCAGCGACGGATCGGCGTAGTTGAGGCCGGTGGTGTAGTGCACCTGATCGAGGTTGCTGCCGTTGAAGCCGCTGAACGTGATGGTGTCGTTCGGGTTGTTCACGTCACCGGGCAGGCCGGCGGTGGTTTCGAAGCGCGTGGCGTCCTTCTTGACCTTGGAGTACGACAGGTCGGTGTTCAGGCGCCAGTCGCCCACGGTGAGCTTGTTGGCCCAACCCACCGACTCCAGCTTGTCGGTGTAGTCCTCGTTGTGGTTGCGGATGACACCACGCCAGTTGGTGAAGGTGCCCGACGTCGCGACGTCACCCTCGATGGTGGCGTTGGTCAGCGTTCCGCCGCTGTCATTGGCGCCCGCGGACAGCCCACCGACCGGGCCTTCAAGGCCGCGCTTGCGGTTGGAGAACTCGCCCTTCGAGTAGAAGACGTCCAGGACCGACTCGAAGTTCTTGTTCGGCTTGAACTGCAGCACCGCCATCGCGGCTTCGCGCTTGAAGTTCGTCGACTCCAGGTCGGTGGTGAAGCCACCGGGTGTCTTGACCTTGATGGGGGCCGTGGTGGCATTGTTGTCGTGGTCGTAATCGACCTCGGGCACCCAGCCACCCCAGGTGCGGAAGAAGGGGCGCGTGCCACCTTCGGACTTCGACTTCGTCAGCCCGAGCGCCACGCCCAGCGTGCGGTCGGCGAACTGGTCGACGTACGACAGCGAGACACGATCGCCATCGCCTTCGCTGTAGCCGGGCGCGTTTTCGGCCTTGGTGGTCTTCTCCTTGCGATAGTTGACCGCCACTGCGCGCTTGGCGAAGCTCAGCGGCCGCACCGTCTGCATGTCGATCGTCGAGGACAGGCCCTGGCCGATGACCGCCGCATCCGGCGTCTTGTAGATCACGATGTTGGCCAGCAGCTCAGCCGGGTACTGGTCGAACTCAACCGCGCGGCTGGAGCCGGTGGAAGCCTGTTCACGCCCGTTCAACAGGCCGCCATTGAAGTCCGGGCCGAAGCCCCGCACGCTGACGTTCTGGGACCGGCCGGTGACGAAGCTGCGTTGCGACGTCACGCCTGGCAGGCGGGAGATCGACTCGGCCACGCTCGCATCCGGCAGCTTGCCGATGTCCTCGGCAGAGATCGCCTCGACGATGGACTCGGAGTTCTTCTTGACCGAAATCGCGTCCTCAATGCCTTTGCGGATGCCGGTGACCACCACCGTCTGCGCACCCGCTGCCGTATCGGCCTGCGCC
This sequence comes from Ideonella sp. BN130291, assembly GCF_036231905.1. Lineage (NCBI taxonomy): Bacteria > Pseudomonadati > Pseudomonadota > Betaproteobacteria > Burkholderiales > Sphaerotilaceae > Ideonella > Ideonella sp. BN130291. The sequence goes on from NZ_JAZARE010000010.1 coordinate 36,801, forward strand.
TGCTGCGCCTGGGCCGCCCCAGCGGCCAGCAGCAAGGTCACCGCCCCCGCGGTGGCTGTCAACGCCCACAGGTCCAACGACGAACGCTCTCCAGCCCGCTGCCCGCGACGCTGGTGCATGGAATTCTTCATCAGGCTCTCCTCAGCTCTCTTTCAGACCACTCATGTCCCTGTGATACAGGGCCAACCCACTCTTCACCGCCCGTATTTGTACCAAAACTAGCTACTTTGTTAGGTGTGTATTTACCCTAACTACATCGTGCGGCAGCAACAGCCATCGAGTTCCACCTATGAAAAAAAGGCGTCACCTCGCTCTCGCGGGGTGGCGCCTCCGGGGCCGAAGTAGTCAAACTACCGCGTTTTTAGGAAAACCTACAAAAAATGAAGTTCACCTTCCATGCTGCTCGATGGCGAGCGTGGCTCCGGTGAGCGCGGCCAGGGTGTCGATGATGACGAGCGTCGGGATTTGCGCCAGGTAAGGCCGGAACCGGCCCTTCGCCTCGAAGCGCTCCCGGAAACCAGACTCGAAGAACCGATCGCCCAGGCGGGGCACGATCCCGCCGCCGATGTACACCCCGCCGCGGGCGCCCAAGGTGAGCGCCACATTGCCGGCAAAGCCGCCCAGCAACGCACAGAACACGTCCAGCGTGCGGCCGCAGACGCTGGCGCGGTCCGCCAGGCCACGCTCCACCACGGCTTCGGCCGGCAAGGGATCGGCCGCCACGTCGAGCACACCGGCCACGGCCCGGTGCAGCACCGGCAGGCCAATGCCCGACAGCAGGCGCTCGGCCGACACGTGGGGGAACTCCTGGCGCACCCAGCGCAGCAGCTGGCTTTCGAAATCGTCGGCAGCCGCCAGCGTCGCGTGGCCACCCTCCCCCGACACGGCCACCCAGCCGTGCGGCGTCTGCACCACGCCACCAACCCCCAGGCCTGTGCCCGGGCCGATGACCGCCAAGGTGCCACGCGGTTGGGGCAACTCACCCTGGATGCGCAGTTGAGAGGCGTCCAGCTTCGGCAAGGACAAGGCTAGTGCCTCGAAGTCATTCAGCACCAACAGCGTCTGCAAGCCCAGGTCGGCCTGCAAGGCACGGCGGGAAAAGCGCCAATGGCTGTTGGTGAAGCGCACCAGGTCATCCGCCACCGCAGTGGCCACCGCGATGGCCGCCATGCGGGGCGGCTGAACCGGCCCGCCCAGCAGCGGCGCCAGTTGCGTGAGGTAGGCCCGCGCGGCTTCAGCGGGGCCGGCGTACTGCGCCACCGGCAAGGTGACCACATGCCGCACCTTCAGGTCCGGGCCGTCGACCCAGCCAAAGCGGGCGTTGGTGCCGCCCACATCCGCTACCAGCCATGGCAACGACAGTTCTGCTGCCGGCGGACGGATGTCTCCCTCGTTGATCTTGACCACACTGACCTTGTTTGTTGAATGCCCAAAAAGGCGAAGGTAGCAAAACTACATTGCCGACGCAAGACACCGGTGCCACGCTGCCGACCAGGGCGAACGCCGAAGCGGTATCGGCGAAGTAGCCGAACTACCGTACCAGCTGGCAAAGGGGGAGAAAGGGGCAAACCATTGGACAATACCGCACCCTCGAACCCACGCACCGTCAATGAGCCCTTTCGACAGCCCGCGTCTGATCGCCGACATCGGCGGCACCTATGCGCGGTTCGCGCTGGAAACAGCACCTGGGCGGTTCGAACAGACGGCATCGCTGCGCAGCGCGGACCATGCCGACTTCCATGCGGCCGTGAGCGCCTACCTGGCCACCGTGCCCTCCGCAGGCATTGAGCATGCCGCGGTGGCCATCGCCAACCCGGTGGAAGGTGACGAAGTGCGCATGGTCAACTACCACTGGCACTTCTCGATCGAGCAGATGCGGGAGCGGCTGGGCCTCGAAACGCTGGTGGTGGTGAACGACTTTACTGCCCTGGCCATGGCCGTGCCCCGGCTGGCGTCGCACGAAAGGCGCCAGGTGGGCGGAGGCACCGCGCGCGAGCCCAGCGTGGTGGGCGTCATCGGCGCCGGCACCGGGCTCGGCGTGTCGGGCCTGATCCCGTCCAACGATGGCGGCTGGGTGGCGCTGGGCGCCGAGGGCGGCCATGCCAGCGTGGCGCCGCGCGACGAGCGCGAGCTGATGATCCTGCGCTTCGCCTGGCGCGAGATGCAGCACGGCCACGTGTCCTTCGAGCGGCTGCTGTCAGGGCCGGGGTTGGAGCTGATCTACCGCGCGCTGGTGGACCATGCCGGCCGCAAGGCGGAGCCGCTGCGCGCACCGGAAATCACCCGCCGCTGCCTGGACGGCAGCGACCCGCTGTGCACCGAAGCGATCGATGTGTTCTGTGGCGTGCTGGGCACCGCGGCCGGTGACCTGGCCATGACGCTGGGTGCGCGCGGCGGCGTGTACATCGGCGGCGGCATCGTGCCGCGCCTGGGCGCCTACTTCGAGCGTTCGTCCTTCCGCGGCCGCTTCGAGGACAAGGGCCGGCTGTCGCACTACGTGAGCGCCATCCCCACCTACGTGATCACCGCCGAGGACGCCACCTTCATCGGCGCGTCGGCCATCCTGGAAGCGCAGCTGCGCCGGCTGGAAACCCACGCCGGCTCACCCATCCTCGGGCAGATCCGGCGCGGCCTGGACCGGCTGTCGCCGGCGGAGAAGCGGGTGGCCGAGCATGTGCTGGCGCAGCCGCGCACGGCACTGAACGAGCCGATTGCCGAGATCGCCAAGGCAGCGCAGGTGAGCCAGCCCACCGTGATCCGCTTCTGCCGCTCGCTGGGCTGCGAAGGCCTGTCGGACTTCAAGCTGCGGCTGGCCTCCGGCCTCACCGGCACCATGCCGGTCACGCATGCGCAGGTGACGGGGGAGGATTCCATCGCCGAGCTGGGATCCAAGGTGCTGGGCAATACGGCGTCGGCCATCCTGCAGGTGCGCGACCAGCTCAACCGCGAAACCATCGCGCAGGCGATCGAGCTGCTCAACGAGGCCGACCGCATCGAGTTCCATGCGGTGGGCCAGTACGGCGTGGTGGCGCAGGACGCGCAGTTCAAGTTCCTGCGCTTCGGCATCGCCAGCGGCGCCTACAGCGAGCCGCGCTTGCAAGCGCTGGCCGCCAGCACGCTGAAGGCGCGCGATGTGGTGGTGATCATCAGCAGCAGCGGCCGCATCGCCGAGCTGCTGGAGGTGGCGGACATGGCCCGCTCGCGCGGCGCGAAGGTGATCGCCATCACGGCCAGCCAGTCACCGCTGGTGCGCAAGGCGGACATCGCGCTCATCGTCGACCATGAGGAGGACGTGGACACGCAGCTGCCGATGGTGAGCCGCATCCTGCACCTGCTGGTGATCGACATCCTGGCCGTGGGCCTGGCGCAAAGGCGCAGCAAGGGGCCCGCGGCCGTGGCGGACGGTGAACGGGCCGGCAAGCGCGCCGGCCGCGCAACGCCGGGCGTGAGCGCGTCGCTGCCCCTGGCACGCCTCACTTCACACAGCCGCTAGCCAGCAGCGCGTGAAGGCTTATGCCTTCACACAGTCCACGTAGTAGGTGCGCTCACCGGGTGCGACGTCGTCTTCTTCCACCAGGCCGTGCACATCCGTGTCGAAGCCGGGGAACTGGTGGTTGAAGCTGCGTGCGAACTTCAGGTAGTCCACGATCTTCTTGTTGAAGCGCTCGCCCGGGATCAGCAGCGGAATGCCCGGCGGGTAAGGCGTGACCAGCGAGGTGGCGATACGGCCTTCGAGCTCGTCGATGCCCACGCGCTCGGTCTTGCGGTGCGCGATGTGCGAGAACGCTTCCGTCGGGTTCATCGCCGGCTGCAGGTCCGACAGGTACATCTCGGTGGTGAGCCGCGCGATGTCGAACTTGGCGTACGCCTCGTGGATGGACTGCGACAGGTCGCGCAGGCCCATGCGCTCGTACTTGGGGAACAGCGCGCAGAACTCCGGCAGGATCTTCCACATCGGCTGGTTGCGGTCGTAGTCGTCCTTGAACTGCTGCAGCGCGGTGAGCAGCGTGTTCCAGCGGCCCTTGGTGATGCCGATGGTGAACATGATGAAGAACGAGTACAGGCCGGTCTTCTCCACCACCACGCCGTGTTCGGCCAGGAACTTGGTGACGATGCTCGCCGGGATGCCGGTCTTGGCAAACTTGCCGCTCATGTCCATGCCCGGCGTGATGATCGTGGACTTGATCGGGTCCAGCATGTTGAAGCCCGCGGCCAGGTTGCCGAAGCCATGCCACTTGTCGTTGGCCTTGAGGATCCAGTCCTCCGGCTTGCCGATGTCGGCCGGCGCCAGGCGGTCGGGGCCCCACACCTTGAACCACCAGTCCTTGCCGTAGTCCTTGGCCACCTTGCGCATCGCGCGCCGGAAGTCCAGTGCCTCGCGGATGCTCTCTTCCACCAGCGCGGTGCCACCGGGCGGCTCCATCATGGCGGCGGCCACGTCGCAGCTGGCGATGATGCTGTACTGCGGGCTGGTGGACGTGTGCATCAGGTACGCCTCGTTGAACAAGTGGCGGTCCAGCTTGTTCTTCTGCGAATCCTGCACCAGCACCTGCGAGGCCTGGCTCAGGCCGGCCAGCGACTTGTGGGTGGACTGGGTGGCGTACACCATCGCTTCCTTCGGGCGCGGGCGGTGCTTGCCCATCGAGTGGTAGCCGGCGTAGAAGGGATGGAAGGCCGCGTGCGGCAGCCAGGCTTCGTCAAAATGCAAGGTGCCCACGTAGCCGTCGAGCATGCCCTTGATCGTCTCGGTGTTGTAGAGCACGCCGTCGTAGGTGCTCTGCGTGAGCGTCAGGATGCGCGGCTTCACCTTCTTGGGGTCCACGCCGGCCAGCAGCGGGTTGGCCGCGATCTTCTTCTGGATCGATTCCTTGCTGAACTCGCTCTGCGGGATGGGGCCGATGATGCCGTGGTTGTTGCGCGTGGGCGTGAGGAACACGGGGATCGCACCCGTCATGATGATCGAGTGCAGGATGGACTTGTGGCAGTTGCGGTCCACCACCACCACGTCGCCGGGCGCCACGTTGTGGTGCCACACCATCTTGTTGCTGGTGCTGGTGCCGTTGGTCACGAAGTAGCAGTGGTCAGCGTTGAAGATGCGCGCCGCATTGCGCTCGCTGGCCGCCACCGGGCCGGTGTGGTCCAGCAGCTGGCCCAGTTCTTCCACCGCGTTGCACACGTCGGCGCGCAGCATGTTCTCGCCGAAGAACTGGTGGAACATCTGGCCGATCGGGCTCTTGAGGAACGCCACGCCGCCGGAATGGCCCGGGCAGTGCCATGAGTACGAGCCGTCCTCGGCGTATTCCATCAGCGCCTTGAAGAACGGCGGCGCCAGCGAATCAAGGTAGCTCTTGGCCTCGCGGATGATGTGGCGCGCCACGAACTCCGGCGTGTCCTCGAACATGTGGATGAAGCCGTGCAACTCGCGCAGGATGTCGTTCGGAATGTGCTCCGAGGTGCGCGTCTCGCCGTACAGGTAGATCGGAATCTCCGCGTTGCGGAAGCGGATCTCCTCGATGAACTTGCGCAGGTTCAGCACCGCCGGGTCCAGCTCGGGGCCGGGGGTGAACTCCTCGTCGTCGATCGACAGGATGAAGGCACTGGCGCGGCTTTGCTGCTGCGCGAAGGACGACAGGTCGCCGTAGCTGGTGACACCCAGCACCTCCCGGCCCTCCTTCTGTATGGCGTCGGCGAGCGCGCGGATGCCAAGGCCCGAGGTGTTCTCGGAGCGGAAGTCCTCGTCGATGATGACGATCGGAAAGTGAAAACGGAGCATCGCGGCGGTCCTGGTGGAGGCGGCTGGGGGGAGGCGGAAAAGCGCGAAGTGTAGGGCCTGCGAAAGTCAGGCGCCGCACTGGGAAACTGTGGCACGCTGCAAGCCTGCAACAGGAGGAACGCCGATGGACTCGAACGCCGCCACGCTGTGGTGGGTGGTTGCGGGGGTGCTGGTGGCCGCGGAGCTGGCCACAGGCACCTTCTACCTGCTGATGCTGGCGCTGGGCGCTGCCGCCGGGGCGTTGGCCGCGCATGCCGGCGCGGGGCTGCCCAGCCAGATCCTCACCGCCGCCGTGCTGGGCGGGGCCGCCACGTCCTTGTGGCACTGGCGCCGGCGCCAGCAGCCGGGCACGGCGCCGGCCAGCGCCAACCGTGACGTCAACCTGGACATCGGCGAACGTGTGCACGTGGCCGCCTGGAACCCCGACGGCTCGGCGCACGTGCAGTACCGCGGCGCACGCTGGACCGTGGCCTACGGCGGCCAGGACACGCCCCAACCGGGCGACCATTTCATCGTTGCGATGGACGGCAACCGCCTCGTCGTCGCGCCCACCCGCCCTGCTTGAGGAAAGCCATGGAAGTCGCACTCATCGTCGCGATCATCGTCGTCATCTTCGTTGCCCGCACCTTCCGCATCGTTCCGCAGCAGCACGCGTGGGTGGTGGAGCGCCTGGGCAAGTACGACCGTACGCTCACGCCGGGCCTGAACTTCGTGGTGCCCTTCATCGAGCGCGTGGCCTACAAGCATTCGCTGAAGGAAATTCCACTGGACGTCCCAAGCCAGGTCTGCATCACGCGGGACAACACCCAGCTGCAGGTCGACGGGATCCTGTACTTCCAGATCACCGACGCCATGCGGGCCAGCTACGGCTCCAGCAACTACGTGATCGCGATCACCCAGCTGGCGCAGACCACGCTGCGCAGCGTGATCGGCAAGATGGAGCTCGACAAGACCTTCGAGGAGCGCGACCAGATCAACGCCTCGGTGGTCAACTCGCTGGACGAGGCGGCGCTCAACTGGGGCGTGAAGGTGCTGCGCTACGAGATCAAGGATCTGACGCCGCCGGCGGAGATCCTGCGCTCCATGCAGGCGCAGATCACTGCCGAGCGCGAGAAGCGCGCGCTGATCGCGGCCTCCGAAGGCCGGCGCCAGGAGCAGATCAATATCGCCACCGGCGAACGCGAGGCGTTCATCGCGCGAAGCGAAGGCGCCAAGCAGGCGGAGATCAACAAGGCGCAAGGCGAAGCAGCCGCCATCGTGGCGGTGGCCGAAGCCACGGCATCGGCCATCCGCCAGGTGGCCGCCGCCATCGGCGAGCCGGGCGGCGAACAGGCCGTGCAGCTGAAGGTGGCCGAACGTGCAGTGGACGCCTTCGCGCAGCTCGCGCAGAAGAACAACACCCTCATCGTGCCCAGCAGCCTGAGCGAGGTGTCGGCCCTGATCGGCAGCGCGATGGCCCTCATCAAGACCCCCGCCACACGGCCCGGCACACCGCCGGTTCGATGAGGCCCGCGGCTTGCACTAGAATCCGCGTTTCCATTCCGGGAGGGGTGGATGAGCGGTTTAAGTCGCACGCCTGGAAAGCGTGTGTGGGTTAATAGCCCACCGCGGGTTCGAATCCCGCCCCCTCCGCCAGATGGCCTCGAGACTGTGCAGTCAATCCTGCCAGTCGGCGAGCCCGGCTCGCGTGGCTGACTCTCCATCTTTCAAAGTCATTCACTTAGGGCGACCCCGCAATAGGCGGGTGGCGGGTGGCGGGTTAAACCGAGACGTCCGCCACTGACAAATGGCAGTCGGCGTATGGCTCTAGTTACCATTGCTCGATGACGATGGTCGGCCGCACGAGATGAACCGATGGGACTTCCAGGCGTGCTCTCGCATGCGCCAAGCTGAGGCTCTCGCGCTATATCGAGCGCGTCAATTCACCGGTTCGTATTACCTATTGGGTTATGCGGTGGAGTGCGCACTGAAGGCCCGAATTGCACGGAACATCGGACGATTTGAGTGGCCGCCTCGCAGGTCTGAAGACCACTATTCGCATGACCTTGAACGGCTCCGGAAGCTTGCCGACCTCGGAATGGATGGGGCCTCCGATCAACGGAAGATTAATTGGGCAACCGTCAAGGATTGGAACGAACAGGTTCGCTATCACTCCACGCCGAAGACACAGACTGAAGCGAGCGACTTCCGCCAGGCTTGCCTGTCTCGCCGCACCGGCGTGCTTCATTGGATCCGGGAGGAATGGTGATCGATAGATCTGCGCAACTCGACGCTGAAGCTTTAGTCGAGCGTCTGCGGAACGCAGGCCTCATGCCGGACGCTGTCTTCTTTGCCCGTCCATCCGGAAGCGATGAACCATACCAACTGGTGCTCTTCTTTAAGGCGCCTTTCGGAGCCCGAACCGTCTACGCAAGTGTACTTAAGGCAATTGAGCGCGCGCCAAGACTGGATCATTTGCGGCTGGAGAACATTCGAGCGACGAGTGATGTGCTCGATCTTCCGCTCAACATGGCACTCGACGGCGGGCCTCAAAGCGGAGCCTGGGTGTGGACTAATTCAGCCAGTATCCCGAACGCCCAGGGATATCAATCGGAGGTCGCGATATGGACCCTTCCCAGCCGCGTCGCCGAACTCGCAAAATCGCGTCACCTGGAGAGCGCGAGGATCAACGTCAATCAGGAGCACGAGCTGCGCTATTGGGCAGAGCGGCTTGGAGTCTCGAGAGAAGAATTGCTAGATGCTGTACGCAAGGCCGGCAGCAACACCGAGTTCGTTCAAAAGTCTCTGAAACGCCCGCGCGGGGCGATTCGTCGAAAGCCGCCCCAGGAGTAGCTCCATAGCAAACGCCCCTCTCGAGGGGCGTTTTTCATTGGGGTGTCGACGGATCAGGCCGGCAGCGTGTCCGTCACGCTGGTGGCCGCCTTCAGCATCGGCAGGTTCGCCGCCACATGGCGCCCTTCGTCCAGCGGCAGCAGCTCCCGCAGCAGCGCTCCGGACACCGTCTCGTCCTTCAGCAACGCCGCGGTCACGGCCTCCAGCACGTCCTTGTGTGCTTCCAGGATCTGGCGGCACTGGCGCTGCGCACGGTCCAGCATCGTGCGGGCTTCGGCCAGCACACGCTCCTGGATGTGCGGGCCGACCAGGTTGTCGGGCACGCCGTGCAGGCTCAACAGCCCGAATTCGCTGGAGAAGCCCATGGCGCTCACCATCTCGATCGCCAGCTCCGAAGCGCGCTTCAGGTCGTCCGACGCACCCGAGGTGGTGTTGCCAAAGGTCATCAGCTCGGCTTCGCGGCCGGACAGCAGCATGCCGATGCGGGCGTTGAGCTCCTGCTCGCCGAACAGCGGCACCTCGTTGGCCCGCGTCACGAAGGTCACACCCAGCGCCTGGCCGCGGGGTTCGATGCTGATGCGCTCCACCGTGCCCGCGCCCATCACATGCGCCACGATGGCATGGCCGCCTTCGTGGATGGCAATGCGGTGGCGGTGCTCCGGCGACAGCATGCCCTTGAGGCTGGACACCTCGCCGCCCAGCTGGTGGGTTTCCAGCGCGCGGTGCACGAAGTCCTGCGTGACCCAGTCGCTGCCCGCTTCGGCCGCCATCACGGTGGCGCGGTTCACGATGTTGGTGATGTCGGCATGCGACAGGCCGCTGCTGGCGCGGCCCAGCGCCTCCACGTCGATGCCGGTGGGCGCGGACTTCACCCGCTCCAGGCACAGCTTGAACAGGTCGCGCCGGTCGTGCACCGTGGGCAGTGTCACGCGGGCCACCAGGTCGAAGCGGCCGGGGCGCTTGAGGGCGTCGTCCACGTTCCCCACGTGGTTGGTGGCGCCGATGACGACGATGTTGTCCGACTCCGAAAAGCCGTCCATCTCCACCAGCAGCTTGTTGATGATGCGGTTTTCTTCCGACTGGCCGCCCTGCACCTTGTTGCCGCTGGCGCGCTTGCCGATGCCGTCGAACTCGTCGATGAACACGATGCAGGGTGCGTTCTTGCGGGCGGTGGCAAAGAGCTCCTTCACCTTGCCGATGCCGGCGCCATAGAACATGCTGGAGAAGTGCGAGCCGTCCACTGCGATGAAGTTGGCCTTGCATTCACCGGCCAGCGCGCGCGCCAGCAAGGTCTTGCCGGTACCCGGCGGGCCTTCCAGCAGCACGCCGCGCGGCGGCTTGGCGCCCAGCGCCAGGTACTTCTCCGGGCTGCGCATGAAGGCGGTCACCTGCTGCAGCGCGGCCTTGGCCTCCGAGGCGCCGATCACGGCGTCGAAATCGGTTTCCGGCTTCTCGGCCAGTTCGGTCTTGTTGCCGTTCATCGCGCCGGTCTGGCGGATCAGGTAGAAGCCCAGCAGCAGCATGGCCACCACGGTCAACACGCCGATCGAGCGCTCGAACACGCTGCTGGCGGCGGCGCTGAGCTTCTCGCGCACGGTGCGCGGGTCGATGGTGATGCGGGTCAGCGCAAAACCTTGTTCGCGGCTGAGCGCTTCCAGCCGGGTCTGCAGGCCATCGCGGCCGGACAGCAGCTCGGTGCTGTAGCGCTCGCCCGAGCGGGTGGTGACGAACACGCGGTGCTGGTCGACGCCGATGGCAGCCGCCTCGCCGCGCGTGATGGTGCGCTCCAGGTCCGACACGTCCTTCGGATGATCCAGCCACTCGCGCGGCGCGGCCTCGAACTGCTGCGCCAGCGTGGTCTTGCCGCTCAGGTGCGGCGTGAGCGACTGGTATTCGAACGCCACCCCGGCGGCCAGCAGCATCACGACGATGGTGGCACCAAAAACGGCTTGAGCCCAACGGGGCCAGGAGGAGACGGACTTCATTGCGATCCCTGGAGGAAACCCCCGATATCAGACCGCAAATCGATCCCGGGGTACGGGTGTAACAAGGGCGGCAAAGCGGGGTAGTTTGGCAGTTCGCCTACCAGCAGTTACAGCCGCTGGCAGCGAAGGAGATGGGGTGGCCGGGCAACAGCCAATCCGGGATTGTACCGATCGTTCGGTATAGTGGGGAGTGATCCACCAATGACAAGAGGGATGAGGACACTCGATGACAAAGGCTCAGCACAGTAAAGACGCGCTGATCGACAAGCTGGTTGACGTTGTTTACGACTACGGTTACGACGGCGCCACCCTGAGCGTGATTTCCGAGGTCACAGGGCTGGGCAAGGCGAGCCTGTACCACCACTTCCCGGGCGGGAAGGAGCAGATGGCGGCCGAGGTGTTGGCCCATTCCGACCGCTGGGGCGCGCAGCGCATCGGCACGCTGCTGGGCAGCGCCGAGTCCGCCGAAAGCAAGGTCCGCGGGCTGTTCCAGGCGCTGGACGAGGTGCACACCCGGCCGCACCAGCTGACCTTGATGAACGTGTTCACCTACGGCGCTGCGCGCCTGGTGTTCGGCCGCCAGGTGGGCGAGCGGGTGCAGGCGGGCTTGCAGGTACTGTCCGAGCTGCTGGTGCAGTGCGGCGTACCGCTGCCGCTGGCCCAGGCGCGGGCGCTGGACGCCTACATCCAGATCGAAGGCGCGATGGTGCTCGCCCGCACGCTGGAAGACCTGGAGGTGTTCCGGCGCGTGGTGCGCCGCCTGCCGGACGAACTGCTGGCGCCCGCCGGCGCCGAGCGCCTGACCTTTGCGGCGATGACCGCCGCGCCTGCGCACTGAGCACTGCCACAACGACAACCACAAACAACCACAGCGTCACCCATGCAACTGCTGCATCCTCCCATCGCCCCCTGGCTGGTCCGCACGCCCGACGGGTGCGAGGTCACCCTGCTGCTGCGCAGCGACTCCCCGGTGCAGGCCTTCCTGCGCCACCTGCCGGACAACGAAGAAGAGCTCCTGCCGCTCACGCCGGACGGCGAACAGGCCGGCTGGCAGCGCCATCGCGCCCTGCTGCCCTGGGATGGCGGCAATGCGGTCACCCGCTATGCCTTCAAGCTGCTCAGCGGCGCTACCCAGCGCTGGCTGGCTGCGGATGGTCAACATGCTCAGGTGCCGCCCGAGGCACAGCACTTCCGGGTGAACCGGCTGGACAGCCCGCCGGCGTGGGTCAAGGACCAGGTCTTCTACCAGGTGTTCCCCGACCGCTTTGCGCGCGGCAGCGCCGGCCCGGTGACCCTGCCGCCCAGCGTGCCGGGACAGCCGGCCAACGAAGCGCTGGCCTGGGGCGAGCCGGTGCCGCTGGACAAGCCCACCACCGTGTTCTACGGCGGCGACCTGCCCGGCATCGTGGAGCGCCTGCCCTATCTGCGCCAGGAGCTCGGCGTGACGGCGCTGTACGTGAATCCGATCTTCGCCTCGCGCAGCAACCACAAGTACGACACCGAGGACTACACCCAGGTGGACGCGGGTTTTGGCGGCAACGCCGCACTGGCCGCGCTGCGCCAGGCCACCCGTGAGCACGGCGTGCGCCTGGTGCTGGACGCGGTGGTCAACCACACCGGCGCACAACATCCCTGGTTCAACCGCGATGGCGGCCACGCCACCCGGGGCGCCGCACACTCGGCCGAATCGCCCTGGCGCAGCTGGTACGCCTTTGACGGCCAGGGCCGGCCGCGCGGCTGGAAGGGCTATGACTCCCTGCCGGTGCTGGACTACGCCAACCCGTCGGTCAAGCAAGCCATGTTCGAAGCGCCCGACTCGGTGATGCGGCGCTGGATGCAGCCGCCCTACGCCATCGACGGCTGGCGCCTGGATGCGGTGCACATGCTGGGCGAAGGCCTGGGGGCGTGGAACAACGCCGGCGTCATGCAGGCCATGCGGCGGGCGGTGAAGGGCCAGGACCCGCAGGCCTACCTGGTGGGCGAGCACTTCAACGAAGCCACGTCCTGGCTGCAGGGTGACCAGGAAGACGGCGCGATGAACTACTACGGCTTCGCCCACCCGGTGCGGGCCTGGCTGGCGGGCGTGGACCTGAACCATGACCCGATCCAGCTGTCCACCGCCGACTTCGCGGCCTGGCTGCGCCGCGCGATGGCCCTGGTGCCCTTCGAGAACCAGCTGGCGCAACTGAACCTGCTGGACAGCCATGACACCCGCCGCTTCCTCACGCTGCTTCGAGGTGACATCCCGGCCATGCAGATCGCGGTCACGCTGCTGATGACCTATCCGGGTACCCCTTGCGTGTACTACGGGGACGAGATCGGCCTGGCGGGCGGCCAGGATCCGGACTGCCGCCGCTGCTTCGACTGGGACCGCGGCCACTGGAACCAGGCGCTGTTCCAGCACTACCGCGAGGCGATCGCCCGCCGCCATGCACGGCCGGAGCTGCGCGCAGGCGCCTTCATGGAACTGCAGGCGCAGGGCGAGGTGTATGCCTATGCACGGTATACCGACACTTGCGTGAGCGTCGTGGCAGTGAACCGGGGCCACCAGGCGAGCGAACTGCGCCTGGACCTGGCGCAGTTGCCATTGGCCCTGCCCTCGCCGCTGCATTTGGCGGTGCCGGCGCGCGGCTCGGTGGTCTGGAGTTCTTCCGAGCCGGCATGAAAAAAGGGCGCTTCTCGAAGCGCCCTTTTTGTTTTGTGACTGCCGGATATCAGTTCAGCGGAACCTTCTTGCCGTCCTTGTACGAGTACAGGGTCATGGCGGGGTTCTTGAGTTCGCCATTCGGCTCGAAAGCCACCTTGGCGGTCACGCCCTGGAAGTCGCTCTTGGCCAGGAACGGCAGGTACACCTTCGGGTCGGCGGAGCCGGCCTTTTGCATGGCGTCAGCCAGCACCATGGTGGCGTCGTAGGTGTAGGGCGAGTACACCTGGAACTGGCCCGGGTACTTGGCGTCGTAGCGGGTCTTCCAGGTCTTGCCGCCGGGCATCTTCTCCAGCGAGGAGCCGCCTTCGGCGCACACCACGTTGCCCAGGGTCTTGGCGCCACCGCTCAGTTCAGCCAGCTTGGCCGTGCAGATGCCGTCGCCGCCGAAGAACTTGACGTTGGCCAGGCCCAGTTGCTCCATCTGGCGCAGCATCGGGCCGGCTTGCGGGTCCATGCCGCCGTAGAAGATGCCGTCCGGCGCCTTGCTCTTGATGGCCGTCAGGATGGCCATGAAGTCGGTGGCCTTGTCGGTGGTGAACTGCTCGTCCACGATCTGGATGCCCTTGCTGGCAGCCGTCTTCTTGAACACCTCGGCCACACCCTGGCCGTAGGCGGTGCGGTCGTCGATGACGGCGATCTTCTTGAGCTTCAGGTTGTTGGCCGCGTGCAGCGCCAGGCCAGCGCCCAAGGCGTTGTCATTGGCCAGCAGGCGGAAGGTGGTCTTGTAGCCCGGCTCGGTGAGCTTGGGGTTGGTGGCCGACGGCGTGATCATCGGGATGCCGCAGTCGTTGTAGATCTTCGAGGCGGGGATGGTGGTGCCGGAGTTCAGGTGGCCCACCACGCCGTTGACCTTGGCGTCGCACAGCTTCTGCGCGGCGGCGGTGCCTTGCTTCGGGTCGGCCGCGTCGTCTTCGGCGACCAGCTCGAACTTCACCTTCTTGCCGCCGATGGTCACGCCCTTGGCGTTGAGGTCCTCGATCGCCATGCGGGCGCCGTTTTCGTTGTCCTTGCCGTAGTGGGCCTGGGCGCCGGAGACCGGACCGACGTGGCCGATCTTGACGACCATTTCCTGGGCGCCAGCCGCACCAGCGGCCACGATAGCGGCCGCAGCGACGATCACATTGAGTTTGACTTGCATGCAAAACCTCCGAAGGGGAATCTGTCGAGAGCGTATTAAAGGGATACCAGCCAGGAAAGGCTGGTTTTCTCAACGGCCGGAACCATACCCGAAAACAAAGCCGTGGCTTCCCCGGGTAACTGCTTAAGCCGTGCGCCGTGGCGCGGCTTCCCGGCTCAACGCGGCAACTTCAAATCCGGAATACCGGGAATCTACCGTCCACGGTGGCGCTCGATTTCCTGCGCCACCGCCCGTGCCACCACATCACGCAAGGTCGATGCCAATTCGTCGCGCAGTTCGTGGATCAGCGCATCGCTCAAGCGCGCCAGCAGCGGGTTCAAGGCATCGCGCAGGCGGTACTCGAGCATCAGGTCCACCTGGCGCTGCACGTCCACCAGCACACGGCGGGTCACCTCGCCTTCGTCAATGAGTGGCGGCTGCTCCGCGAAGGGCAGTGCTTCGGCGCGCACCTGCACCGACGAAGCCGGCACTTCCGTGGGGGCCGGCTGCACCACTTCGGTCAGCGTGGGCACCCTCTGGGGCGACTGGCGCTGCGCCATCATGCGCTGGCCGCCTGGGCATGGTGGGTGATCGGCCAGCCCTGCGCTTCGTACTGCTTCCAGCGCCGCCGCGCTGCGGCCACGTCGTCGGGGTCGCGCGAGACCACTTCGATGATGCGCTTGAAGCCGGCGTCGTCCGGCCGGCGCTCCGCCCCCAGGTTCACCAGCACCTCCTGGTGGGGCGGCCGCGCACCGGCCTCCACCAGCCAGATGGGCGTGCGGCCCTGCGCTTCGGACGGTGCCTTGTTCTGGCCCAGGCGCACATGCGGCACGAACTCCTGCGGCTCGAAGGTCCACAGCGCCTGGTCCAGTTGCTGCAGCAGCGGCGACGGGCCGGTCACCACCACCCGGGCGCCTTGCCGGTAGGCCTTGCGCAGCAGCCGGCAGGCGTGGCTCAGCTTGTCCGCGACGCCGGTGTGGAATGCCACTTCAGTGCTCATGGGGCTGCACCGGGCGCCGGCGCCTTCAGGCCGGCCTCAAGCCTGCGACAGCACGAAGTGCGTGAGCAGCGGCACCGGCCGGCCGGTGCTGCCCTTGGCGGCGCCGGACTTCCAGGCGGTGCCGGCCACGTCGAGGTGGGCCCAGCGGTACTTGGCGGTGAAGCGCTTGAGGAACATCGCGGCGGTGATGGAGCCGCCGGCGCGCGGGCCGACATTGGCGATGTCGGCGTAGTGCGTCTTCAGCGCTTCGTCGTATTCCTCGTCCAGCGGCATGCGCCAGCAGGTGTCCAGCGCCTGGCGGCCCGCAGCCTGCAACTCACCCGCCAGTTCATCGTCCGCGGTGAACAGGCCGGAGTGGTGATGACCGAGGGCGATCACGCAGGCACCGGTGAGGGTGGCGATGTCCACCACCGCGGCCGGCTTGAAGCGCTCGGCATAGGTGAGCGCGTCGCACAGCACCAGGCGCCCTTCGGCGTCGGTGTTCAGGATCTCGATGGTCTGGCCTGACATGCTCTTGACGACGTCGCCCGGCTTGGTGGCCGTGCCGCTGGGCATGTTCTCGCAGGCCGGGATCAGGCCCACCAGGTTGAGCTTGGGCTTGAGTTCGCCCACCGCACGGAAGGTGCCCAGCACGCTGGCCGCACCGCCCATGTCGTACTTCATCTCGTCCATCTCGGGAGACGGCTTGATCGAGATACCGCCGGTGTCGAAGGTGATGCCCTTGCCCACCAGCACCACCGGCGCCTGCGTCTTGGCTCCGCCGTTGTAGCGCAGCACGATGAACTTGAGCGGCTCCTCCGAGCCCTTGGCCACCGCCACGAACGAGCCCATGCCGAGCTTCTCGACGTCCTTGCGCTCCAGCACCTCGATCTTGAAGCCGAACTCCTTGCCCAAGGCCTTGGCCTGCTCGGCCAGGTAGGTGGGCGTGCACACGTTGCCCGGGCGGTTGGCGCATTCCCGCGCCAGGGTCACGCCGTTGGCGATCGCCTCGCCGCGCGCCAGGCCACGTTGCAGCACGGTGGCCTCGGGCTTGGCGCACAGCAGGCTCACACGTTCCAGCTTGGGCGCCTCGCTGGCGCTGGGCTTGGTGGCCCGGTACACATACACCGCATCGCTGACCGCGGCCACCAGGGCCTCGGCATGGGCCTCGCCCAGCGCCTCGCTGCCCGCGCAGGCCACGGCCAGGTGCCGCACCCCCAGGCCCTTGACCGCCGTCACACCGGCCGCCACCGCCGCCTTGAAGGCCTTGGCCGACCCATCGCCCGCCACAGCCAGCACCGTGCGCGCGGCCTTCAGTCCGGCCACCCGGTGCAGATAGAGGCTGCGGCCGGCCTTGAGCACCAGGTCGCCCTGGGCCACGGCCTCCTTGGCGGCCGCGGCCAAAGGCGCGTCCAGCGAGGCGGGAATGCCGTCGCCGACCATCACGACCAGCAGCGCATCAGCAGCCACGGCGGGCAGTCCGCCAGCGGCAAGGGTCTGGGTACGGAAGTCCATAATGCGTTTCAAACAAAGCCCGTGCCGCGCCCTCGTGGGGCGCCGTGGTGCTTCATGAATTGAGAAGGGGCCGATGTTATTCGATTCAACCTTGCGCAAAGAGCTCGCACGCAGCTTCGGCGCGACGCTGATCGTGATCCTCACCATCGTGCTCACGATGATGCTGATCCGCACCCTGGGCCAGGCCGCCGGCGGCCAGGTCGCACCGCAGGACGTGGTGCTTGCGCTCGGGTATGTCGGCCTCGGCCACCTGCCCACCATGCTGGCGCTGTCGCTGTTCATCGCCGTGGTGGCCACGCTGGGCCGCATGTACAAGGACAGCGAGATGGCGATCTGGTTCGCCAGCGGCGTGGGCCTGTCGCGCTTCGTCAAGCCGGTGCTGCAAACCAGCTGGCCGGTGCTGCTGGTGATCGGCGTGCTGCTGGTCTTCGTGTGGCCCTGGGGCAACCAGAACAGCACCGAGCTGCGTGCGCGCTACGAGCAGCGCTCCGACCTGTCACGCGTGTCGCCGGGTGTGTTCCAGACCTCGCGTGACGGCAGCCGGGTGTTCTTCATCGAGCGCGACGCCGACGCGGGCGTGAACGCACGCAACGTGTTCATCCTGGCCAACGGCGCGGACAAGGAGTCGGTCACCTCGGCGCGCAGCGGCCGGCTGGAAACCGTGGGCGAGGACCGCATGCTGGTGCTGGACCGCGGCCAGCGCAACGAGATGGACCGCAAGAGCGGCGAGAAGACGATCGCCAGCTTCGACACCTACAGCGTGCTCGCCTGGGAGCGCGCGGTGCGGCGCGCGGAGGAGCGCCCACCCAAGGCCCGCCCCACGCTGGACCTGCTGCGCGAGCCCACCTTGAAGAACCAGGCCGAGCTCAGCTGGCGCTTCGGCCTGCTGCTGGGCGCGGGCAACCTGCTGCTGCTGGGCGTCGGCCTGGCCGCCACCAACCCGCGCCGCGCCAGCAACTGGAACCTGCTGTTCGCGCTGCTCGGCTTCGTCGTGTACTACAACCTGGTCAACCTGAGCCAGGCCTGGGTGGGCTCCGGCCGCATGAGCCTCGCCGGCGCGCTGTTCGGGCTGCATGGCAGCGCCTTCGTGCTGGCAATCGCCCTGATGTGGTGGCGCGATCATGCCGCGATGACGCCGCGGCGCTGGCGGCGCGGGGCGCGGGCGGCGGCATGAAGACCGTCCGCCGCCTGCTCTACCGGGACATCGCCTCGGCCGTGGCCTTCGTGGCCGTGGCCTTCCTGTCGCTGTTCTTCTTCATCGACTTCGTCGACGAGCTGGGAAGCATCGGCAAGCAGGGCTACACCGCCGTGCATGCGGTCGTGTCCTGCCTGCTCGAGGTGCCCGCTCATTTCTATGAGCTGTTTCCGATCGCGGTACTGATCGGCTGCATCTTCTCGCTGGCGCGCATGGCGCAGTCGTCGGAGTACACCATCCTGCGCACCGGCGGGCTGGGGCCGGGCCGGGCGTTGCAGCTGCTCACCGCACTGGGCCTGGTGTTCGCGGTGTGCACCTTCGTGGTGGGCGACTACGTGGCCCCGGCCAGCGAGCGCGAGGCGGTGCTGCTGAAGGCCCGCTTCAACGGCGGGCTCAAGCTCGGCCGGGCCGGCGCCTGGCTCAAGGACAGCCGGCAGACGCCGGACGGGGAACGCAGCTACTCGGTGAACGTGGGCCAGACCGCGCCGGACGGCAACCTGCAAGCCATCCGGATCTACGAGTTCGATGACCAGGGCCGGCTGCTGTCGCGGCTGCAGGCCGACCAGGGCCGGGTGGCGCAGGACGGCATCTGGCATCTGGCCAAGGTGCAGCTCACGCGCTGGCCCAGCGAGCAGACCCCCGATGCGGGCGTGAAGGACCAGCAGCTGCCGACCTACGAATGGGCCAGCAGCCTGCGCGCCAGCGTGGTGGCCGCCGCCGTGCTGCCGGCCAGCACCATGTCCACCATCGACCTGTGGCGCTACGCCTCCCACCTCAACGAACACGAACAGGCAGCCGGGCGCTATGCGATCCAGTTCTGGAAGAAGGCGCTCTACCCCTTTGCCTGCCTGGTGATGATGGCGCTGGCCCTGCCCTTCGCCTACCTGCACGCCCGCGCGGGCGGCATCAGCCTCAAGGTGTTCGGCGGCATCCTGCTGGGCATCAGCTTCGTGCTGCTGAACAACGTGGCCGGCCACCTGGGGCTGCTGCATGGCTGGACACCCTGGGCGGTGGCCGCCGCACCCAGCCTGCTGTACCTGCTGCTGTCACTGGCCGCGTTTGCCTGGCTGGTGCGCTACCGATGAAAGCCGGCCTGCTGCTCTTTGCGCATGGCGCGCGTGACCCGAACTGGGCGGCCCCTTTCGAAGCGGTCGCCCAGCAACTGCTCAGCCTGAGGCCGGACGCTGCGGTGGCCCTCGCCTTCCTCGAGTTCATGAGCCCCGGCATGCTGGAGGCAGGTGCCGAGTTGGCCGCCGCAGGCTGCGAACACATCGAAGTGATTCCGCTGTTCCTGGGAGCCGGCGGCCATGTGCGCAAGGACGTGCCGGCGCTGCTGGGTGAACTCCGGGCCGCGCATCCGGCCGTGCGCATCACGCTGCATCCGGCCATCGGCGAGCATCCCGCGGTGATTGCCGCCATGGCCGCGGCCGCCGCTTCCATCGACACTCCGGCCTCATGAACCTGCACCAGTTCCGCTTCGTCCAGGAAGCCGTTCGCCGCAACCTCAACCTCACCGAGACGGCGAAGGCGCTCTACACCTCGCAGCCGGGCATCTCCAAGGCCATCCTGGAGCTGGAGGAGGAGCTGGGCGTGGACATCTTCGCCCGCCACGGCAAGCGCCTGCGCCGCGTGACCGAGCCGGGCCAGGAGGTTCTGAAGTCCATCGAGATCATCCTGCGAGAGGTGGGCAACCTCAAGCGCATCGGCGAGGAGTTCTCCAAGCAGGACGCCGGCCGGCTGTCCATCGCCACCACCCACACCCAGGCGCGCTACATCCTGCCGGAGCCGGTGGCGCTGCTGCGGCGGCGCTTCCCCAAGGTGAGCGTGAGCCTGCACCAGGGCACGCCCGAGCAGGTGGCCCAGATGCTGATCGAGGAAAGCGCGGACATCGGCCTGGCCACCGAATCGCTGAGCGAGTTCGACGAGCTGGTGACCCTGCCCTGCTATGAATGGCAGCACATGATCGTGGTGCCCGCTTCGCACCCGCTGGCCACGGTGGAGCGGCCCACGCTGGAGCAGCTGGCCGGCGAGCCGCTGGTGTCCTATCACCCCTCCTTCACCGGCCGCACCCGCATCGACGCCGCCTTTGCGCATCGGCGCCTCAAGCCCAACGTGGTGCTGGAAGCCATCGACTCCGACGTGATCAAGACCTACGTCCGGCTGGGCCTGGGCGTGGGCATCGTGGCCGAGATGGCGGTGCGCGAGGACGGCCTGGGCGGCGACCTGGTGGCCAAGCCCGCCGGCCACCTGTTCGGCCTGAATGTGTCACGCGTGGCCTTCAAGCGTGGCGCCTACCTGCGCAACTTCGTCTACACCTTCGCCGAACTGCTGTCCGACCGCCTCACCCGCGCACTCATCATCCGCGCCATGAGCGGCGAACAGCCCACCGACTACGAGCTCTGATGACCGCTGCCCGCACCCCGCCCGTCACCAGCCGCCTGCCCAAGGTGGGCACCACCATCTTCAGCGTGATGTCGGCCCTGGCGGCCGAACATGGCGCCATCAACCTGGGCCAGGGTTTCCCGGATTTCGACTGCGACCCGCAGCTGCCGGATGCGGTGAACGCCGCCATGCGCGAGGGGCTGAACCAGTACCCGCCGATGCCGGGCGTGCCGCAGCTGCGCGAGGCGGTGAGCGCCAAGATGGAGTCGCTGTACGGCCGGCGCTACGACCCGGGCAGCGAGATCACCATCACCGCCGGCGCCACCCAGGCCATCATCACGGCGGTGCTGGCCATCGTGCACCCTGGTGCATCCGGGCCCCCACGCGAGCCTGGCTCGCTGCCCCCCGAGGGGGCGTCGCCGCCTTCGGGCGGCCGTGCGGCGGACGAAGTCATCGTGCTGGAACCCTGCTACGACAGCTACGGACCCAACATCGAGCTCGCAGGCGGGCGGGTGGTGCGCGTGCCGCTCACGCCGGGCAGCTTCCGTCCTGATTTCGACCGCATCGCCGCAGCGCTCGGCCCGAAGACGCGCGCCATCATCATCAACACGCCGCACAACCCGAGCGCCACCTGCTGGACCGCCGCCGAGATGGCGCGGCTGGCGGAACTGCTGGCGCCCACCGACGTCTTCGTGATCAGCGACGAGGTGTACGAACACATGGTGTTCGATGGCGTGGCGCATGCCAGCGTGGCCAGCCATCCGGTGCTGGCGGCCCGCAGCTTCGTGGTGTCCAGCTTCGGCAAGACCTATCACGTCACCGGCTGGAAGGTGGGCTACGTGGCCGCACCGGCCGCCCTGACGGCCGAATTCCGCAAGGTGCACCAGTTCAACGTGTTTACGGTGAACACGCCGGTGCAGCACGGCCTGGCGCGCTACATGGCCGACCCGGCCCCCTACCTGCAGCTGCCGGCCTTCTACCAGCGCAAGCGCGACCTGTTTCGCGCCGGCCTGCAGGCCACCCGCCTGCGCCCGCTCACCACGGCGGGCAGCTACTTCCAGTGCGTGGACTATTCGCAGTTGAGCGACATGCCGGAGGCCGACTTCTGCCGCTGGCTCACCACCGAGGTCGGTGTGGCGGCCATTCCGCTGTCCGCCTTCTATGAAAACGGCTTCGAGCAGCGCATCGTGCGCTTCTGCTTCGCCAAGAAGGACGACACGCTGAACGCCGCGCTCGCGCGCCTGGCGAAGATCTGAACCTAGCGGTCGCTGCCGTCGTCCGGCTCGGCCGGCACGGTGGACAGGTCCAGGTCCACCCGTCCCGGCCCGCGCGTCACGCTCACCTGCGTGAACACACCGGTGGTGTCAAACGACGCCGGCGTGCGCTGGATCACCGACACCTCGGTCTGCGTGTCCTCGATGGGCAGCAGCACGTCCACCTCGCTGGCCGGTGCATCGGCGCGGTACTGCAGCTCGCGCGTGAGCCAGTAGAGGAACAGCAGCTCCTCGTAGGCCGGCAGGTCGAAGCGCTCTTCCTCGGTGCCGCGGCGAAACAGCAGTGATTCGATGACCGCCATCGCGTCCAGCGGCGCGCTCCAGGCGCGCTGCACGGCGGTGATGGCCTCCGGGTAGTCGGCCAGCGAGCGCTCGCGGCCGGTTTCGGTCTGCCACTGCGGCGCCAGCGCATTGAAGCGCTGGTTGAAGCGCTCGCGCGTGCGTTCGTAGGCCGCCTGGTCCTCCCGGCGGCGGTAGATCTGCATCAGGCGCAGGTAAGGCAGCGGGCTGGTACCCCCCGTGCCGCGCAGGTGCTCCAGCAGCAGGTCGATGGCCGCATCGTCCTGACCCAGCACGACGAGGAACTCCGCCTGCTGGTCGATGTCGATGTGCTCCTCGATCGACAAACCGTGCGGCGTGGGCGAGGCGCTGGGGAAGTAGGCAGCGGTGACAGGCACCGGCGTGGCCTCGGCGGCAGCTGCCTGGGGCAGCTTCAGGGTGTCAGGCTCTGGCGACGGCGTGTCGGCCAGCGGTGCCGGGGGCACGGGCTTGCGCCGCAGCAGGCACCAGCCCAGCACCGCGACACCGGCGCCCAGCACCACCACCAGCCCGCCCAGCACCGGCACCCACTGGGCCGACTGCTCCGCCGCCGCCAGCCGTGCGCGCAAAGCCTCGGCATCGGCGGCCTGGACTTGACGGGCGGGCGCAGGATCGGCGCCGGTGGCCGCGCCGGCGGATGTGCTGCCCGCCAGAAGCGACAGTCCGACGACGAGCGACAGTACGGCGGGATGCATGCCTGGGACGTTGAACTGTAAGCGGGCGAAACGCCGGGCGACTCTAGCACGCACGCCCCCGGCGCACGGGCCCGCGGCAGCCCCTCGCGGGCTCGCGGAACGGGCCTGCGTGACACAATCCGCGCCGTCTTCACTGCGCCTGTCCGCGGGCCCACCGGCAATGCCCTCCGAGCTGTTGACCGAACGCCACGACGCCACGCTGGTGCTCACGCTGAGCGACCCCGCCACCCGCAACACCCTGTCGCCGCAGGCCAGCGCGGCCGGCATCGAGGCGCTGAGCGTGGCGGAATCCGCCGCTGACGTGCGCTGCGTGGTGCTGCGCGGCGACGGCGCGCACTTCTGCTCCGGCGGCAACCTGCAACGCCTGGCCCACACCCGCACCATCGGGCCGGACGAACAACGCCAGTCGATCGAACGCTTCCATGGCTTCATCGAGGCGCTGCGCACCTTCCCCAAGCCGGTGATCGCCGCGGTGGAGGGCTATGCGGCCGGCGGTGGCTTTTCGCTCGCGCTGGCCTGCGACCTGATCGTGGCGGCCGAGGACGCGAAGTTCGTGATGTCCTATGCCAAGGTCGGCCTGTCGCCCGACGGCGGCAGCAGCTGGCACCTGGCGCAGCAGCTGCCGCGCGCGCTGGTGCTGCAGATGCTGTGGCTGGCCGACCCGCTGAGCCCGCGCCAGCTGCTGCAGTTCGGGCTTGTCAACACCGTGACAGACAGCGGGCAGGCGCTGGTCGAAGCTTTGCGCATCGCCGGGCGCCTGGCCGCGATGGCGCCGAACGCACTGGCCAGCGCGAAGGAGCTGGTCAATGGCGCGAGCACCCGCCGCCTGCGCGAGCAGCTGGACTGCGAACGCGAGCATTTCGTGGGCAACCTCTTCGACGCCAACGGCGCCGAGGGCCTGCAAGCCTTCTTCGACAAACGCAAACCCGACTTCCGTTGAACGACCTCCCCCGACAGCGCCTGCAAACGCCTCGCCGCCGCATCTACCTGATGCGCCATGGCGCGGTGGACTACTTCCGCGCCGATGGCACAGCCGTGCCGCCGGACGACGTGCCGCTCAACGAAACCGGGCGCGGGCAGGCGGATGCCGCCGGGCGCTTGTTCGGCGCCACCGGCGTGCAGTTCGATCGCGTGCTGGTGAGCGGCCTGCCGCGCACCCGCGAAACCGCCGAGCGTGTGCTGGCAGCCGCCGGCCACGCAGCGCTGCCGCAGGAAGTGGACGAGCGTCTGCAGGAGATCCATCCCGGCCGCCTGTCGGACATTCCGCCGGACCAGGTGGAGCAAGCGTTCCTGGGTGCGTTTGCGGGCGGCCCGGACGCGCAGGCGCAGCGCTTCCTCGGCGGCGAGACGGTGGGCGAGCTGCTGGATCGTGTGCTGCCGGCCTTCGACGAGGTGCTCGCCGCACCCGGCTGGCGCAGCCTGCTGCTGGTGCTGCACGGCGGCGTGAACCGCGCCCTGCTCTCACGCGCGCTGGCCGGTGAACGGGCCTTCCTCGGCCGCATGGAGCAGACGCCGGCGTGCATCAACATCATCGACGCCGGCGTGGACGACCTGGTGGTGCGCGCGGTGAACCTCGCGCCCACCCAGTGGCTGCATGAGAACGAGCAGCTCACCACGATGGAAAAGCTGCTCGTGCAATACCTGCGCCTTCAGGCGTCGTAGCCCGGATACACCCGGTTCAGCCGGCGCAGCAGCCCGGGCCAGATCAGCGCACCGCCCAGCCCCTTGGTCACCTGCGCCGCCTGCTGGCGCGCGGTGCTGATGATCTGCGGGTTCACGTGCGTCAGCGGCACGCCACCCGCCATGGCGCGGACCTGGATGGTGCACACGGCCTCGAAGAGGTACATGGACTGGAAGGCATCCGCGATCGTCTTGCCCACGGTCAGCAGGCCGTGGTTGCGCAGCATCAGGAAGTTCTTGTCGCCCAAGTCGTTCACCAGGCGCGGCTTCTCGTCGTCGCGCAGCGCCACGCCTTCGTAGTCGTGATAGCCCAGGCTGGAGAGCACGAAGATCGACTGCTGCGACAAAGGCAGCACGCCCTCCTTCTGCGCGGACACCGCGATGCCGTTGAGCGTGTGCGTGTGCAGCACGCACTCCACGTCATGGCGTGCCGAGTGGATCGCGCTGTGGATGGTGAAGCCGGCCGGGTTCACTGGGTACGGCGTGTCCTCCAGCTTGTTGCCCTGCATGTCCACCTTCACCAGGCTGGACGCGGTGATCTCCTCGAACATGAAGCCATAGGGGTTGATGAGGAACTGGTCCTCGGTGCCGGGCACGCGCGCACTGATGTGCGTGAACACCAGGTCGTCCCACTTGAACAGCGCCACCAACCGGTAGGCAGCAGCCAGGTCCACGCGCGTCTGCCATTCCTCGGCACTCACCTCGCCCTTGCGGCTCTTGATCTCCATCGTTGTCTCCTTGGGTTGTGACACATCAAAGCTGTCGTACACAATAGGCTCGCCCATGGTGCCGTGCTGTCGCCTCTGAGACTGACATGAATATCCCCGTTCTTACAATGGCCGAGCGGTCCAACATCGACTCCGGCTCGTGGTTCTCCAAGCTCTCCCAACCTCTGCGCAACGCCATCCTCTCCCGAGCGGTTGTGCGGCGCTTGCAGGACGGAGCCTTGCTCACCACGCGCGGCTCGGAACCCGAGGAGTGGTGTGCGGTGGCCAAGGGCGCGGTGCGTGTGAGCACCGTGTCGCTGTCGGGCAAGCAGATCACGCTGACGTATGTGGAGCCGGGCACCTGGTTCGGCGACATCTCGCTGTTCGATGGCCTGCCGCGAACGCACGATGCCAACGCGCATGGCGAGACCACGCTGCTGGTGGTGCGGCGGGCCGACTTCCGCGAGCTGCTGTCGCAGCACACCGAGTTGTACGAGGCGCTGCTGCGGCTGAACTGCAGGCGCCTGCGCATGATGTACAACGTGTTCGAGGACCTGAACACACGGCCGCTGGCAGCGCGGCTGGCCAAGCAGCTGCTGCTGCTGGCGCGCAGCTACGGCGTGGAACAGGGCGACGAGATCCGCATCGGCCTGCACCTCGCCCAGGAAGACCTGGCGCAGCTGCTGGGCGCATCGCGCCAGCGCGTGAACCAGGAACTCAAGGGCTTCGAACGCGAAGGCGCGGTGCGCGTGGAACCCACGCGGCTGGTGGTGCTGTCGCGCGAGAAGCTGATGCAGATCTCCGACCGGTAGGGCTGCGGGGCTCCTGCCCGCGGCTGCGCCGAGGATAAGGACCCATGGACGCTTTCACCGGAACCAAACCCGTCGCCGAGTCGCACGCCTTCGACCTTGCCGCGCTCGAACGCCACCTTGCGCAGCACCTGCCAGGCTTCGCCGGCCCGCTGACTGTCGAGCAGTTCAAGGGCGGCCAGTCCAATCCCACCTATAAGCTCATCACGCCGGGCGCCGCCTACGTGATGCGCAGCAAGCCCGGCCCGGTCGCCAAGCTGCTGCCTTCGGCCCACGCCATCGAACGCGAGTTCCGGGTGATGAGCGCGCTGAAGGATACCGACGTGCCGGTGCCGGCGATGCACCTGCTCTGCGAGGACGAGTCGGTGATCGGCCGCGCGTTCTACGTGATGGAGTGCGTACAGGGCCGCGTGCTGTGGGACCAGTCCCTGCCCGGCATGACAAACGGGCAGCGCGCCGCCATCTACGACGAGATGAACCGCGTGATCGCGGCCCTGCACAAGGTGGACGTGCAGGCCGTGGGCCTGGCGGACTATGGCAAGCCAGGCAACTACTTCGAGCGCCAGATCGGGCGCTGGAGCAAGCAGTACGTGGCCTCCATCACCGAGCCCATCGAGGCGATGGATCGGCTGATGGAATGGCTGCCGGCGCACATCCCCGCAGAGGCGCGGGACGAGCGCCAGGTGTCGGTGGTGCATGGCGACTTCCGGCTCGACAACCTCATGTTCCATCCCACCGAGGCGCGCGTGCTCGCGGTGCTGGACTGGGAACTGTCCACGCTGGGCCATCCACTGGCCGACTTCAGCTACCACTGCATGGCCTGGCACATTCCGCCGGGTGCGTTCCGCGGCATCGGCGGGCTGGACATCGCGTCACTGGGCATCCCCGGCGAGCAGGACTACGTGCGCCGCTACTGCGAGCGCACCGGCCGCTCCAGCCCCGAGGCGCTGGCGGCCGACTGGAACTTCTACATGGCCTACAACCTGTTCCGCCTGGCGGCCATCCTGCAAGGCATTGCCAAGCGCGTGGTGGACGGCACGGCGTCGAGTGCGCAGGCCCGGAATACCGGCGCCGGCGCGCGCCCGCTCGCCGAGATGGGCTGGCAGTTCGCCCGAATGTCAGCCCCTCGCTGACACAACCCAAGGATTCAGCATGGACTTCAACTATTCCCCCCGCACGCAAGAGCTGCAGGCCCGGGTCAAGGCCTTCATGGACCAGCACGTCTATCCGAACGAGGCGCGCTACTGGGCCGAGCTGAGGGAGAACACCGAAGCGGGCAAGCGCTGGACGCCGCTCAAGCTCATCGAGGAGCTCAAGCCCAAGGCCCGCGCCGAAAACCTGTGGAACCTGTTCCTGCCGGAAAGCAGCCACGGCGCAGGCCTGACCAACCAGGAGTACGCGCCGTTGGCCGAGATCATGGGCCGGGTGCCCTGGGCCAGCGAAGTGTTCAACTGCTCCGCGCCGGACACCGGCAACATGGAGACCATCGAGCGCTATGGCACGCCCGAGCAGAAGCAGCGCTGGCTGGCGCCGCTGCTCGAAGGCAAGATCCGCAGCGCCTTCGCGATGACGGAGCCGGCGGTCGCCTCGTCGGACGCCACGAACATCGAGTCCCGCATCGAGCGCCAGGGCGATCACTACCTGATCAACGGCCGCAAGTGGTGGACCTCAGGTGCCGGCGATCCCCGTTGCGCCGTTTACATCTTCATGGGCAAGACCGACCCGGACGCGCCGCGCCACTCGCAGCAGTCGATGATCCTGGTGCCGGCCGACACCCCGGGCATCACCATCGTGCGCCCGCTGCAGGTGTTTGGCTACGACGACGCGCCCCATGGCCACATGGAAGTCGTGTTCAAGGACGTGAAGGTGCCGGCCACCAACATGCTGCTGGGCGAAGGCCGCGGCTTCGAGATCGCGCAAGGCCGCCTCGGGCCGGGCCGCATCCACCACTGCATGCGGCTCATCGGGCTGGCCGAACGGTCGCTGGAACTGATGTGCCGGCGTGCGTCCTCGCGCGTGGCCTTCGGCAAGCCGGTGGCGTCGCAGACGGTGACGCAGGAGCGCATTGCCGAAGCCCGCTGCATGATCGACCAGGCGCGCCTGCTCACGCTCAAGGCCGCGTGGATGATGGACGTGGCCGGGAACAAGACCGCCAAGGCCGAGATCGCGATGATCAAGGTGGTGGCCCCCAACATGGCCTGCCAAGTGATCGACTGGGCCATGCAGGTGCACGGCGGGGCGGGCATGTGCGAGGACTTCCCGCTCGCCTACTTCTACACCATCGCCCGGACGCTCCGCTTCGCGGACGGCCCTGACGAGGTGCACCGCAACGCGATCGCGAAGATCGAGCTCGGCAAGTACGCCTGAGCGACCTGGTCCGGTTCGGTGCGCCTGCTTCAGCGCGCGGCCGGGCCGTCGTCGCCGGAGCCCGACCACATGCTGGGCTGGGTGCTCGCCACGCCGTTGTCGTTGCAGGCCTGCGCCACCCGGCGCGCTTCACGCAGCGCCACATCGAAAAGCACCGCTGCGGCCGTGAGCCGGGCGGCGTCGGGCTGCTGCACCGCCAGCCGGAGGGTGAGGCGGCCTCGCTGAAGGATCAGCGCCAGCGGGTCCTCCGGCGCCAGCCAGCTGGAGCGTGCCTGCTGCAGCTGCTGGCTGAGCGGGCCGGCCAGCCACTGCGCCAGCCAGCGCGGCGCGGAGCCGGCAGCGCCGAAGCTGTCGCGCAGCATCTTCAGCTCGTTGGCCGGCATCTTGGGAAACAGCACCAGCCAGCGCATCTCTTCCGGCGTGGCGGTGTCGATGCGCGTCTGCAGGTCTTCGGTGAATTGCTCGAAGACCGCCTTCTCCATGCTGTCCATCAGGCTGCGCGACAGCACCATCATCTGCAGGTCGATTTCGCCGATGTCCCCGCGCAGGCGCAGTTCGCTGCCCTGGATGTAGGGCCGCTGCGACGGGCCCCACTCCAGGCGCCAGCCGGAGCCCGGGGCACCCGCATCGACGACGAAGCCGTCGCCATCGCGGGTGCGCTTGAAGCTGTAGCGCCGGGCCTCCGCCCATTCCGCCGCGCCGGCCCATCCCGAGCCCGCCACACCGGAAAACCAGCGCTTGATCGTCTGCAGCATGGTTGTCTTGATCGCCCTATAGTCGGCAGAACGCGCAACGAGGGCGCGAGAAAGAGACACCGATGATCGAAGTGTATTCGTGGGCCACGCCCAACGGGCACAAGGTTCACATCATGCTGGAGGAATGCGGCCTGCCGTACCGGGTGCATGGCGTGGACATCGGCGCAGGCGACCAGTTCGCGCCGGAGTTCCTGAAGATCAGCCCGAACAACAAGATCCCGGCGATCGTCGATCCCGACGGGCCGGGCGGCAAGCCGATCTCGCTGTTCGAATCGGGTGCGATCCTGCTGTACCTGGCGGGCAAGACGGGGCGCTTCCTGCCGGAGGACGTGCATGCCAAGTACCAGACGCTGCAGTGGCTGATGTTCCAGATGGGCGGCGTGGGCCCCATGCTGGGCCAGGCCCACCACTTCCGCATCTACGCACCCGACAAGATCGGCTACGCCATCGACCGCTACACCAACGAGGCCAAGCGCCTGTACGGCGTGATGGACCGGCAGCTCGCGCGCAGCAAATACATCGCCGGCCCGGAATACACCATCGCCGACATGGCGATCTTCCCCTGGCTGCGCTCCTGGAAGAACCAGGGCATCGACTGGAACGACTATCCACACCTCAAGGGCTGGTTCGACGAGATCGCCGCCCGCCCGGCAGTGGAGCGCGCCGTGCAGGTGCTGTCGGACCGGCGCAAGCCGCTCATGGACGACAAGGCCCGCACCATGCTCTTCGGTTCCGAGCAGTACAAGCGGCATTGAGATAATGCGCCGGTCTGCCCGTAGCTCAACTGGATAGAGCAGCTGCCTTCTAAGCAGCAGGTCGGGGGTTCGAGTCCCTCCGGGCAGGCCAGGGAGACCCACGTCAACCTGCCGGCATGCAAAGTGCTGCAGCGGCCAGGAAAGGATCTTCATGCCCTCTGACGGCAACGTCCGCCTCGCCAGCCCGGCCACCACACTGCAGCACAGCGAAGAGCGTTTCCGTCTCCTGGTGGAGGCGGTGGAAGACTACGCCATCTTCCTGCTCGACCCCAACGGCATCGTCACCAGCTGGAACCCGGGCGCCCAGAAGCTCAAGGGCTACCTGCCGCACGAGATCATCGGCAAGTCCTTCACCGAGTTTTATCCGAAGGAAGTGCTGGCCGCCGGCTGGCCCCAGGAAGAACTGCGCCGCGCCACCCGCGAAGGGCGCTTCGAAGACGAAGGCTGGCGCATCCGCAAGGACGGCTCGCGCTTCTGGGCCAACGTGGTCATCACGGCCCTGCGCGACGACAACGGCGGGCTGTACGGCTTCGCCAAGGTCACCCGCGACCTGACGGAGCGGCGCCGGCACGAGGAAAACCTGCGCGAGAGCGAGGAACGCTTCCGCCTGCTGGTGAACTCGGTGCGCGACTATGCGATCTTCATGCTGGACCCCGAGGGCCACATCGAAAGCTGGAACGCCGGTGCCACCGCCCTGAAAGGTTATGCGGCCTCCGAGGTGCTGGGGCGCCACTTCTCCATCTTCTACACCGCGGCCGACCTGGCCGCCGGGAAACCGGCACGCGAACTGGAGCAGGCGGTGCGCGAGGGCGGCGTGCATGACGAGGGCTGGCGTGTGCGCAAGGACGGCAGCCTGTTCTGGGCCGGCGTGACCATCACGCCGGTGTACAACGCCGCCGGTTCCTTGCGCGGCTACGCCAAGGTCACGCGCGACATGAGCGAGCGCCGCCGCCTCGCCGACCTGGAGGATTCCTCCCGCCGCATGAGCGAATTCCTCGCGATGCTGGCGCATGAGCTGCGCAATCCGCTGGCACCCATCCGCAACGCGGTGAGCATCATGCAGCTGGAGAAGGCGGTTCCTCCCCGGGTGAGCGCCTGCCGCGACATCATCGACCGCCAGCTGAGCCATCTCACCCGGCTGGTGGACGACCTGCTGGACGTGGGCCGCATCACCACCGGCAAGATCAGCCTGCGGCGCGAGCCGCTGAACTTCAACGAGGTGGTGCTGCGCAGCGTGGAAGCCTGCCGCCCGCTGATCGAGGCGCGCCAACACGAGTTCACGCTGGAACTGCCGCCCGAGCCGATCGAGATGCTGGGCGACGACACCCGGCTGGTCCAGGTGCTGCAGAACCTGTTGACCAACGCTGCCAAATACACCAGTCCCGGCGGACAGATTTCACTGGCCGTGCAGGTGGAAGGCGGCACAGTCGTCACCACCGTGTCGGACAACGGCCGCGGCATCGCGCCCGAGGCGCTGCGCCGGGTGTTCGACCTGTTCGTGCAGGAAGGCGCCAACAACGACCCCGGCGAAAGCGGACTCGGCATCGGCCTCACCTTGGCACGCACGCTGGTGGAGATGCACGGCGGGTCCATCCGCGCCGACAGCGAAGGCCGCGACAAGGGCAGCCGCTTCACCGTGCGGCTGCCCCTGGCCAGCGTGCCGGGTGCCGATTCGTCGCAGCAAGACCGCCCTTCGGCTTCTGCGCTGGGCCAGCGCCTGCGCGTGCTGGTGGTGGACGACAACCGGGACTCGGCCGACACCATGGGCGGGCTGCTGCGCGTGCTGGGGCAGGACGCGCAGGTGGTCTATGACGGCGAGGCGGCCATGGCGGCGGCCGAGCGGTTCCGGCCGGAGCTGGTGCTGCTGGACCTGAACATGCCCGGCACCAACGGCTTCGGCGTGATGCAGCGCCTGCGCAACCTGCCGCAGGCGCCCGCCATGCGGGTGGTCGCCATGACCGGCTACGGCCAGGAAGCCGACAAGGCCCGCACCCTGGAAGCCGGCTTCGAGGCGCATCTGACCAAGCCGGTGGGCGTGGAGCAGCTGCGCGGCCTGCTGGAGCCGGGCTGATTGCGGCCTGTGAAGCGCAGTATTGAAGGGCGCGCCCCGCACCGCGGCCCGTTTGTTATTTTTTCTCCGGGAGCACGGCTCCTACGGCGCAGTGGTCATGCCCTACTATGGCGCACTTCATAGATTTTGCGGATTCGTATGGAAACAGATCAGGTCACCTGTGCGCTCTTCCGCGCGTTGCTTGGACGCGACGCCGAGCCAGCGGCGGTGGCCAATTTTCGAGGTATGGGCATTGAGGCCGTCGCGAGGGCCATCGTGGAGTCGCCTGAGTTCCGGCAGCGCCAGGGCGCTGCCACGGGCGAGCGCAGCCCCTTCTGGCATTACGCCGCGCGCTTCGACGCACCGGGACTGATGTGGAAATATGCCGTGTCCGGTCTCCAGCCCCGTCCCGGACTCATCGTGAACTTCCTCGGAGTGGTAATCGACCCGAAGTTCCTGCCCCTGATCCTGCGAGGTATGGCGGGCGAAGTTCAGCCAGTGCCAATGCCATCAAATTGGCACGCCGACATCGCAGAATGGGGTGCCGTCCTCCGTGCCGTCGACTTGGCCGGAGACACGTTTGTCGTAGCCGAGCTTGGATGTGGTTGGGGGTGCTGGCTGAACAATGCCTGCGTGCCTGCCAAGCGTGCGGGCAAGCAAGTTTTTGGCATTGGCGTTGAGGGTGACCCTGGCCACGTCGAATTCGCCAAGGAAGCGTGCGCACTGAATGGCCTGCTGCCCAGCGAGATTGCGGTGCACCACGCGATTGCTGGCAAAGATGGCTGGGCCTTGTTCCCGCGGCAGGAGCATGCCGGGCATTCCTGGGGGCTGCAAGCCGTCTTTGATGCAACGCCGGAGCAGCGCGCAGAAGCGCTGCGCAGGAAAACGCACCAAGAACTGCCGATGTTGTCGCTTGCCACCATTTCCGGAGGCAAGCGCCTAGACCTGCTACATATCGACATCCAAGGCGCTGAGGTTGACGTCATTCGCAACAGCCTCGACTTTCTAGACAGCAATGTCGCCTACATCATGGTGGGAACGCACTCGAAGCAGATCGAAGGCCAACTGATGGACCTTTTGCTACCGCGCGGGTGGGTGCTGGAGATCGAACGACCTGCCATCTTGTCTCTGGCAGAGGAAACGCCGCTGGTCACCGTCGACGGAGTGCAGGGCTGGCGCAACCGCGTGCTACGGCCTCTGTAGTCCATCGAAACGGTGCGGCAGCCTCGCAAGGGCGCAAAGCGCCGCATGTCTTCGCACAAAATCCATCTTTCTGCGCGTGGCTATTGAGCGTTGACGGCTGTACGCGTCACCGCGCCTATCGGCTAAGAGCACGGCTGCAATCAGCCCATCGCCCTTCATGACGTCCTGGGTGCGGCAGCGAACCCTTCCCAGGGCACACGGCAACGCAGACCCCATCTGACTCGGCTGGGAGCCCGGCCAGAGCAGAAATGGTCGGGGTGAAAGGATTCGAACCTTCGACCCACTGGTCCCAAACCAGTTGCGCTACCAGGCTGCGCTACACCCCGACGTGAAGGGCTGGATTGTAGGTCAGTGCACCGGCGCCGGTTGCGGCATCGGCAACTGCAGCTGCCGCGCGACCGCCATGCACTGCTGGATGTGCTGCTCCGCCACGAACTTCAGCGCTGAAAACGTGAGCGCGGCCGACACCGCCTGGCCAGCCACCGGCACGTACTTGGTCACCTGCTGGGTGGTCAGCCGCACGCCCACCGTCTTGAGCAGCTTGAGCACCAGCTCACGTGTGACCAGCCGGCCCACCACCAGGCCACCGGCGGCCGACAGCGCCTTGTAGACCACCAGCCGGCGCTCCGGCGACAGGCGCTCCACCTGCTCCGGCGTGAGCCCGAAGGCGTGGTTGATCTCGGGCAGCAGCTTCACCAGCATGCCGATGTCGGTGACCAGGTCGAGGCCAGGCAGCGGCACAGCCGCCACACCGGCGGCAACCAGCGCGCGCCGGGTCACCAGCCGGCGGCAATGGCGCGCCACCTGGTCGATCTGCTCCGGGGTGGACGGCACCACCACCCAGGCGGTCTCATCTCTATCTCTGTTTGCCCGCATGTTGTGGCCTTTCAGGCCGCCGGCATCACCACGATGCCATCGGCATCCGCAAAGAGGCAATCACCAGGCCGCACCCACACACCCTGCACCTGCACCGGCACGTCCCGCTGCCCTTGGCCCCGACGGTCGGTGGGCAGCGGCATCAGCGCCAGCGCACGGACGCCCACCCGCGCCGCGGCCAGCTCCGCCGCGTCGCGCACGCAGCCGTCGATCACCACACCAGCCCAGCCGTTGTGGGCAGCCGCCGCAGCCAGGTTGCCGCCCAGCAGGGCCCGGCGCAGCGAGCCAGCGCCATCGACCACCAGCACCCGCCCCTCGCCCGGCGACTCCACGGCCGCCTTCACCACCGTGTTGTCCTCAAAGCACTTGACGGTCACCACCGGGCCGGCGAACCGGCTGACGCCACCGAAATCACGAAACACCGGTGGCAGCGCGCGAAACGCACCGTCGCTCGCGGTCTTGTGCGCGTCACCCAGGTCACAGGTCGAGAAATTCGAAAAGTCCATTCAGGCGTTCTCCACTTTCTTGATCGGCGGCTTCACGTCCTCGCGGCGCGGCGGCAGCATGATCTGGTGCTCCCGGGCCGGGTTGAGGATGATCGAGGTCGAGGTTTCGGTGAGTATGCAGAAGCGGGTGACGACCGCGTCCAGATGGGCCACATCGATCACCGCGATCTCGAAGATCCAGCTGTCTTCGCCGGTCACGTTGTAGGCGTTCACCACCTCGGGCGTGGCCTGCAGCACCTTGATGACGCGGTTGTACTCGGCCCGGCCCACCCGCATGATGGCGCGGATGCCGTAGCCCAGCGCCCCCAGGTTCACCGTGGCGCGGTAGCCGGTGATCACGCCGGCGGCCTCCAGTTTGCGCACCCGCTCGGTCACGGCCGGCTGCGACAGGTGCACCCGGCGCCCGAGTTCGGCCATGGACAGGCGGGCGTCGGCCTGCAGCTCGGCCAGGATGCGGGTGTCGTAGTGGTCGAGGTCGATAGGCATGTTCAAAGCGTAGCAGCGCCAGAAGCTGCAAACAATGCGGGCAGCGCACTGATGTGCCTTGAAATTCGCATCGATCCGGAGAAGATTCTTTCTTAGGATGATGCTCCATGAGCACGACCCTCACCGCCTCCCCTTCCGCCGCCTCTGCCCCCATGTCGCCCCTGGTCCTGGCCTGCCTGGCCGCCACCTGGGTGGTGTGGGGCTCCACCTACCTGGCCATCAAGTACGCGCTGCTGAGCCTGCCGCCTTTCTTCCAGATGGGTAGCCGCTTCCTGGTCGCCGGGCTGCTCCTGCTGGGCTGGATGCGCTGGCGCGGCGCCGCCCTGCCCTCGGCACGCGAGTGGCGCAATGCGTTGCTGGTGGGCACCTTGATGCTGGCCGGCGGCATGGGCGGCACCGCCTATGCCGAGCAGACAGTGGGATCCGGGCTGGTGGTGGCTTTCATCGCGGTGGTGCCGCTGATGATCGCGCTGGTGAACCTGTGCTTCGGCATCCGGCCCCAGCGCCTGGAAACCGCCGGCATCGCGGTGGGCCTGGGCGGCGTGCTGATGCTCACCCAGGGCGCCGGTTTCCAGGCCTCGCCCGCCGGGCTGGCCGCCATCGCGATCGCGTGCATCACCTGGTCCATCGGCAGCGTGCTCAGCCAGCGCAGCCTGCCGCTGGCCCCGGGCCCCATGGGCTTTGCGAGCGAGATGATCTGCGGGGGCCTGGTGCTGCTGGCGCTGTCCGGCTTGAGCGGTGAAACGCCCCAGTGGCCGCCGCGTACCGAATCGGTGCTGGCCTGGGTGTACCTGGTCGTATTCGGCTCGCTGATCGCATTCAACGCCTACATGGTGTTGCTGCAGAAGGCGTCGGCGGGGTTGGCGTCCAGCTACACCTTCGTCAACCCGGTGATCGCGATGCTGCTCGGCGTGGCCATCGCCGGTGAGCAGGTCACCGCGTTCGAATGGGGCGCGGTGGCCGTGGTGCTGGCCGGTGTGGTGCTGCTGATGTGGAAGCCCGCGCGCGGCTGAGCCGCTTGCCGCATGCCCGGCACGCCGCTAGGCTGCCGGCCATGCAAACGTCTGTCCGTCGACTGTCGGCCGCAGCGTCCTTGGTGCTCACGCTGTGCGCCTGCGCGCATGCGCCGGTGCCCCTGCCCGCCGTGGCGCCCGGTGTCAGCTGGCTGGCGGGCCGTTTCGAGCCCGGCGAGCAGCCGGATGGCAACAGCGTGGTCTTCGAAGCGCCCGATGGACTGATCATCTTCGACACGGGCCGCAGCGCCGCCCATGCCGAGCGCCTGGTGGCCGCGGTGAAGGCCGATGGCCGGCCGCTCAAGGCCATCGTCAACAGCCACTGGCACCTCGACCACATCGGTGGCAATGCGAGCTTGAAAGCAGCTTTCGGTTCCCCCCCGGTTCTGGCCAGCGGCGCGATCGAAGCGGCCCGCACCGGCTTTCTGGCCAACTACCGCCGGCAGATCGACGAGCGCCTCGCCACCCTGCCCTCGGAAGCTGTGGAACGGCATGCGCTGGGCCATGAGCTGGAGATCATGGATGCGCGCGCCGCCAGCACGCCGGACGTCACCGTGGACGCCACGCAGACACGCGGCATCGCGGGTGGCCCGTTCGTGGTCGGCCTGGCCCGACAGGCCGTGACTGCGGGCGATGTGTGGCTCTACCAGCCGCACGCCAGGGTGCTGGCGTCCGGCGACCTGGTCACCCTGCCCGCCCCCTTGTTCGACACCGCCTGCCCCGCGCAATGGCAACAGGTGCTGGACCGCCTGGCCGAACTCGATTTCGAGTGGCTGGTACCCGGCCACGGCGCGCCCATGCGCCGCGCGGGCTTCGACACCTACAGGCAGGCGTATGGCCGGCTGCTGCAATGCGCCGCGTCCGACGCGACACCGCAGCACTGCGTGGACGGATGGATCGCGGATGCGCGCACCCTCTTCCCGCCGCAGGACGACAAGCTCGCGCGCGGGCTGCTGGGCTACTACCTGGAGAACCACCTGCGCGGGCCGAAGGCACAACAGGCGTTCCAACGCCTGGGCTGCCCCGCTGCCTGAGCGCTGCTCAACGCGGCTGGCGCTTCAGCGACGCCTCGCGGATCGCGCTCAGCGTGGTGCGGCTGGTGCTGACATCGGCATCCAGCTTCAGGTGCAGCAAGGTGGGCTGGCCGCTTTCCAGCGCCGCAGCAAAGGCGGGCTCAAACTGCGCCGTGGCCTCCAGCCGCTCGGCGCGCCAGCCGTAGGCGCGTGCCAGCGCGGCAAAGTCGGGGTTGAACAGGTCGCTGCCGCTCACGCGGCCCGGGTACTCGCGCTCCTGGTGCATGCGGATGGTGCCGTAGGTGCCGTTGTCCACCACGATGCTGATGAGCCGCTTGGCGCCGTAGCCGGTGGCCGTGGCCAGTTCCTGCCCCGTCATCAGGAAGTCGCCATCGCCCGCGATGTTGACCACCGTGCGATGCGGGTACAGCAGGCTGGCGGCCACCGCGGCCGGCACGCCATAACCCATGGCGCCGGAGGTGGGCGCCAGCTGGGTGCGGCCATGGTGCTGCAGGCCGGGATAGCGGTGGAAACGATGGAGCCAGCCGCTGTAGTTGCCGGCGCCATTGGTGTAGACCGCGTCGGGCGCGAGGCGATCGACAACACGGATCACTTCGGCCATGTCCAGCGGCTGCACCGGCGTGGGCTGCAGGTTGGCTTCGTAGTCGGCATGCGCGGCGTCGGTCCAGGCGCGCCACGGCACGTCAGTGGGCGCTGCCAGGGTCTCCAGCGCCTTGGCAGCGCACACCATGGACGCCTGCAGCAGCACATCCGCCGCGTACACGCGGCCCAGTTCCTCCGCACCGGCGTGCACATGCACCAGCTTCTGACGCGGGCGCGGCACATCGAGCAGCGTGTAGCCGCTGGTCGTCATCTCGCCCAGGCGCGGGCCGATGGCCAGCACCAGGTCAGCTTCTTTGACGCGCGCCGCCAGCTTGGGATTGATGCCGATGCCGACATCGCCCGCGTACAGCGGATGGCGGTTGTCAAAGGTGTCCTGGAAGCGGAACGCGTTGCCCACCGGCAGGTGCCAGTTCTCGGCAAAGCGCTGCAGGGCATTGCAGGCCTCCGCGTCCCAGCCGCTGCCGCCCGCAATGACGATGGGCCGCTGCGCCGCCATCAGCAGGCTGCGCACGTCGCGCAATGCGCCGGGCGCCGGCCAGGCCAGCGCCGGCTCCACCCGCGGCAGCACCGGTGCGCTGGTGGGCTGGGTGAGCATGTCCTCCGGCAGCACCAGCACCACCGGGCCCGGGCGGCCCTGCAGCGCGGTGTGGAAGGCGCGGCCGATGTATTCCGGCAGGCGATGCGGGTCCTGCACCTCGGCCACCCACTTGGCAAAGCCCAAGGTGCCGGGGCCGAACATCTGCCGGTAGTCGACTTCCTGGAAGGCCTCGCGGTCGCGCTGGTCGGACGCCACCTGGCCGATGAACAGCACCATCGGCGTGGAGTCCTGGAAGGCGGTGTGCAGGCCGATGCTCGCGTTGGTGGCGCCGGGCCCGCGGGTCACGAAGCAGATGCCGGGCCGGCCGGTGAGCTTGCCCTGCGCCTCGGCCATGAAGGCGGCGCCCCCCTCCTGCCGGCAGGCGATGAACCGAATGCGGTCGCGGTGCTCGTGAAAACCGTCCAGCACCGCCAGGAAACTCTCGCCCGGCACCCCGAACGCCGTGTCCACGCCTTGCGCGATCAGTGCCTCGACGAGCAGGTGGCCGGCAAGCCGGGCGGGCGGGGTGGTGGGCGGTGGTGCAGCGGTCATGCGGGCACTTTAGCCGCACTCCTTGCTGTCCTGGCCACGCGCAAACCCACGAACGACGCCGACACCACGCCCATCAACAAGGCCAGCGCCGCACCGTGGAAAACCCAGGCTGCCGAGCCGCGGTCCATCAGTGCACCGAACACCGGTGCGGCGATCGCGAAGCCCAGGTCCAGGCCGGAGTAGACCGTGCCATAGACCCGGCCGGTGGCTCCGGGAGGCGCAGCGCGTTTGATCAGCATGTCGCGTGAAGGGCCGGCCAGCCCGGTGCCAAAACCGGCCAGTGCGGCAACGGCAGCCGCGGCCAGGCCCGGCAGCACGCCGGCGCCCACCAGCGCCAGCAGCAAGGCGGCCCCGGTGAGGCAGGCGCCGATCAGGCGCTCCAGGCGCTGCGTGCGGCCGACCAGGAAGCCACCCGCCACCATGCCGGCGGCACCGCACAACATGAAGCCGGTGATCACGAAGGCTGTCACGGTGAGCGGCAGGCCATACAGCTGCTGCAGCGCCGGGCTGGAGAAGCTCTGCATCGCGCTCAGGGCGCAGGTGGACCAGAAGAAGAAAGAGAAACACAGCCACACCGAGGGCAGCTTCAGGAACGCCAGCGGATGGTCGTCCACCGCCGGCGCGCCCGGCGCCTTGGCTTCGTGCACCCACGCGCCCTGGCGGTCGTCGATCGCATCGCGCCGCAGCCACAGCACCAGCAGCACGAACAGGGCCCAGCCCGAGGCGGCAGCTGTCGCCACCCGCCATGAGCCCGCGAGCGCCGTCATGCCGGTGAGGAACACCGGCGCGGCGGCCCAGCCCAGGTTGCCGGTGATGCCATGCACCGAAAACGCGTGGCCCAGGCGCGGCTGCGACACCCGCTTGTTGAGAATGGTGAAGTCCACCGGATGGAAGGGTGAATTGCCCAGGCCGGCCAGCAATGCGGCCAACACCAGCCCCGCATAACCATCGGCCGTGGACGCCGCCAGGCCAGCGCCCACGAAACACCCGAGCGCAGCAAACAGCACCGGCCGCGCACCCACCCGGTCCACCAGGAAGCCGGCCAGCGCCTGGCCGATGCCGGACACCACGAAGAAGGCGGTCACCAGCAGGCCGAGCTGCGAATAGCTCAGGCCAAACTCGCGGATGAACAGCGGGAACAGCGGCGGCAGCAGCATGTGAAAGAAGTGCGACGTGCCGTGCGCCAGGCCGATGAGGCCGATGGTGCGGGCATCCTGCCGCAAGGGCACGGAAACGGTGGAACTGCTCATGAGGCGCAGACGTGACGACGAAAGGAGATGTCCGATCCTAGGCGCCGGAGCAGCGGCGGGTTTACGATAGCCGGCCAACTTCTATCGAGATCGTGCCAACCGGACGCAAACAGGCCATCGGGCCGCTCACGCCTCACCTCTTCGTGCCCACGGCCGAGCGCCCGGTGCGCGCCAAGGTGCACCGGCTGCGCACCGACGTGGGGGTGATGCCGCATCGCCACGCCTGGGCACAGGTGGCGTTCTCGTTCACCGGCGTCACCCGGCTGACCGTGGCCGACGGCACCTTCATCGTGCCGCCCTCGCGCGCGCTGTGGATTCCGCCCGAGGTGGAGCATGCGGTCACGGTGCTGGCCGACACCGACATCCACACGCTGTATCTCCATCAGCCGCGCGGCCGCTGCGGCCCCGGCGCCCTGCCCAAGGCCGAGCAGGTGGCGTGGCGCCAGTGCCGTGTGCTGGAGGTGTCCGACCTGCTGCGCGCACTGGTGCTGCAGATGGACATGCGGCCCGATGGCACGGCCGCGCTCGATGCCGCCGCGCTGCAGCGCGAAGCCCGCCTGAATGCCCTGGCGCTGGACGAACTGCGCCGCGCCGCGCCCGTGCCGCTGGGGGTGGACCTGCCGGCGGACAAGCGCCTGCGCGTCCTGTGCCAGGCGGTGCTGGACGAGCCCACCCGCCATGCCACGCTCGCCGGCTGGGCCAGTGATGCCGGCGCCAGCCCCCGCACCGTGGCGCGCCTGTTCCGCCAGGAGCTGGGCACCAGCTTCGGCCAGTGGCGCCAGCAGGTGCTGCTGGCGCAGGCGGTGTCCCTGGCCGCGGGCAAGCGGCCGATGAGCCACATCGCGGCCGAGCTGGGTTATGCCAGCGCCAGCGCGTTCAGCGCGATGGTGCGGCGCTCGGTGGGCAGCCCGCCGAGCCGCTTTCTCGGCAAAGTCGGCACCAGCGTGAAGTAAGCACGCGGCCCAGGCGCGGGGGCAACAAACGGCAACACCTGGGCCGAGCCGGCATCGGTACGGTCACAGGATTCCTTTTCTCTGCCGGAGCCTCCGATGCTGGCGTCCCTGTTTGGCGACATCGCCACCTTGCGGCAACAGGCCGCGCGCAGCACCGCCGCGGCCGATGGCGCCGACGCGGACGGCGAGCACGGCTTCGCGCAAACCGCCGTGCTGGAAGAGGCCGCGGACGGTGCCCCGTTCAACGTGCATGCCAAGGTGGGCGACCCGCACGCGGAAAACCTGTTTGTCACCGGATCGCCGGCGCAGGCCATCCGTGACCACTTCCGCCGCACCCGCGCCGACCTGGACAGCGCCAGCCACATGCTGAGCCTGCTGGACCTGTCGCGCCAGCGTGCCGCCGCCCTGCTCAACGCGCTGTCGGACACCACCGGCGCGCCGGTGGAGCGCCTGCACCTGCGCGAGCAGGCCACCCTGCTCACCCTGGCCACCATCGAGCGCACCACCGTGCCCTGTGGCGGGCGCAACCTGCTGAAGGTCTATCACGCCGACACCCGCGCCGCCGGTGCCGAGGAGGCCGAGATCGCCTGCGCGCTGATGGAGCGCAGCCAGCTCACCGCCGTGCTGCTCGAAGGCGTGCCGGTGGACATCGCCGTGCTGCTGCTGGAGCGCCTGGAGGCCGCGGTGCGCCTGAGCACCTGGCGCTGCCCGCTGCTCGTGTTTCTGCTGGCCGAGCGCGAGCAGGGCCTGGCCGCCCGCATCCGGTCCATGGCCTGGCCGGCGAGCGTGCATGTCAAGGTGGTGGGCGAGCCCGGCCGCGGCCCGTCCGGCCTGTGGAACACCTTGCGCGACCTGTGGGACACGCGCCTGCAGGCCAGCCCCGCCGTGCCGGCGGTGGCGCGCGCGGTGGAGCTCCCCGACCCGGCGATCGCGGCAGGGCTGCTGGCGGTGCTGGCGCAGGACGAAGGTGTGCATGGCGCGGCGCTGGTCGACGGCGCGGCCGGCGTGCTGCTCGCCGGCGAAACCGCCCTGCCGAAAGGCCTGGCGCCCGACCTCGCCCGTGCGGCACTCGCCTGTTCGCTCGCCCTGCGCGGGCAGCAACACGCCGCACGCACCATGGGCCTGCCGCCGGTGGACGAACTCAGCGTGACCGCAGGCGAGCACCAGCACATCGTGCGCGCCGTCGCTGGGCGGCCCGGCCTGTTCCTGCTGGCGCTGCTGGACCGCAAGCGGGCCAACGTGGCCACGGTGCGCCTGAAACTGCGCGAGGCCGAGCGCCGCCTGGCCTGAAGCGCGTGTCGCCAGGCGCTGCTCCCGCCTGGCGCTGGGGAGAAGGCCGCTCCGTTACCATCCTTCACCCCCTGCTCCACTTGCCGCGCCGCCTCGGCGCCCGCATGTCCCACCCATGAGCCAAGTGCTTTTCGACTACACGCGCCAGGACGCCTCCGGCGCGAGCTGCACCGCCCACGCCTGGGCCAAGGTGCCCGCCCCGCTGTCGCCGGCGCAACGCCAGGAATGGAAGGCCCGCGCGGCCGCCCTGCTGAAGCAGCACGACGCGGTGCTGGTGGCCCACTACTACGTGGACGGCGACCTGCAGGACCTGGCGCTGGAAACCGGTGGCTGCGTGGCCGATTCGCTGGAGATGGCGCGTTTTGGCCGCGACCACCCGAGCAAGACGCTCGTCGTGGCCGGCGTGCGCTTCATGGGCGAAAGCGCCAAGATCCTGTCGCCCGACAAGCGGGTGCTGATGCCCGACCTGGACGCCACCTGCTCGCTGGACCTGGGCTGCCCGCCGGAGGACTTTGCGCGCTTCTGCGATGCCCACCCCGACCGCAAGGTCGTCGTGTATGCCAACACCAGCGCCGCCGTGAAGGCGCGTGCCGACTGGATGGTCACCAGCTCCTGCGCGCTGGCCATCGTGCAGCACCTGAAGGACCAGGGCGAAAAGATCCTCTGGGCGCCCGACCGCCACCTGGGCCGCTACATCCAGGAGCAGACCGGTGCCGACATGCTGATGTGGAACGGCGCCTGCATCGTGCATGACGAGTTCAAGGGCCTGGAGCTGGAGCTGTTGAAACAGCAGCATCCGGGCGCCATGGTGCTGGTGCACCCGGAGTCGCCGCAAAGCGTGGTCGCCATGGCCGACGTGGTGGGCTCCACCTCCCAGCTGCTGAACGCGGTGGTCAAGGGCACTGCCCAGGAATACATCGTCGCCACCGACAACGGCATCCTGCACCGCATGCGCCAGCTGGCGCCGGACAAGACGCTGATCGAAGCGCCCACCGCCGGCAACAGCGCCACCTGCAAGAGCTGCGCACACTGCCCCTGGATGGCGATGAACGCGCTGCAAGGCGTGGTGGAGTGCCTGCAGCGGGGCCAGGGCGAAGTGCTGGTGCCGGAACCGGTGCGCAGCCAGGCCTTGGGCTGCATCGACCGCATGCTGGACTTCGTGGCCCGCAACCCGGCGGCGATCACCCAGCCCGCGCAAGGCTTCGTGCCCAACCTGGGCGCGGCCTGAGGAGCGGGCCATGTTCGACCACGACGAAACGCTGGAAGAAGCGCGTGCGCGGAATGTGCGCGACGCCCTGTTCGAAGACATCGGCCGCGCCGACTGGACCGGCCAGCTGGTGCCCGCAGGCCAGCGTGTGCGTGCCCGGGTGCGAGTGCGCGAGGAGGCGGTGCTGTGCGGACGCGACTGGTTCGAGGCCTGCATCAAGGCGCTGGATGGCGGCGCCCGCATCGAGTGGCACTATGCCGAAGGCGAGCTGCAGCACGCCGACACCGACACCTGCCACATCGACGGCGATGCGCGCGCCCTGCTGTCCGCCGAACGACCGGCGCTGAACTTCCTGCAGCTGCTGTCGGCCACCGCCACCGTGACGCGCCGGCACGTGCAGGCGATCGAAGGTGCCTCGCCCAACCCCAGGGGCTGCGCGATCCTGGACACCCGCAAGACGATTCCCGGCCTGCGCCAGGCGCAGAAATACGCCGTGCGTGTGGGCGGTGGGCAGAACCAGCGCCTGGCCTTGTGGCACGGCATCCTGATCAAGGAAAACCACATCGCCGCGGCCGGCGGCGTGGCGGCTGCGCTGCGCAATGCATTTGCGCTGAACGCTGGTGTGGACATCCAGATCGAGGTGGAAACGCTGGAGCAGCTGCGCGAGGCGCTCGATGCAGGCGCCACCAGTGTGCTGCTGGACAACTTCAGCCTCACGCGCATGCGCGAGGCGGTGGCGATCACGCAGGGCCGGGCCCTGCTGGAGGCCTCTGGCGGCGTGACGCTGGAACAGCTGCGCGACATCGCCGCCACCGGCGTGGACCGCATCTCCATCGGCAAGCTCACCAAGGACGTGATCGCGACCGACTATTCGATGCGGGTGCTCGACAGGCTGTAGGCCACGTCCCCGGTGGCCTCCGGCTGGCGCTCAGCCAGCTCGAAACCCAGCGATTGCAGCAGGCGCACCGACCGCGTGTTGCGCCGGTCGGCCACGGCGCGGAACTGCTCGACGCCGAACTCGTCGGCCAGCAGGCGCAACATCCTGCCCATGGCCGCCTTCGCCAGCCCGCGGCCCCAATGGGCGCTTGCGAACACATAGGCCACGAAGGCGGTGTGTGGCGCCAGCACGGTGGCCTGCACGTAGCCGGTGGCCTGGCCGGCGGCATCGCGCACCACCCAGTTCAGCCACAACTCGGCGCCATCAGGCGAGCGCCGCGCCTCCAGCTTGGTGAACCAGGCCTGAACATGGT
The DNA here is from genome assembly GCF_036231905.1 of Ideonella sp. BN130291. Lineage (NCBI taxonomy): Bacteria > Pseudomonadati > Pseudomonadota > Betaproteobacteria > Burkholderiales > Sphaerotilaceae > Ideonella > Ideonella sp. BN130291. Next base: position 81,496 of record NZ_JAZARE010000010.1, read on the forward strand.
CCACCGACGTGGGCGGCGTGTCCTCGATGTAGAGGTAGATCGCCGGGTCGGACAACACGGCGTACATCTCTTCGGCGTGCGCGCTGGTCAGTGGCTCGAGGGTGAACTGCGGCTGCGGGAGTGCCATCGCTTCAGTTTGCGCCAAAGCAGCCGATGAGGCGATATCGCGCCCATCCGGGAGCCGGACACCACCATGAGCGACACCGCCGACTTCGAATCGATCCAGAACCACTACGAGCAGCCGGTGCTGGCCGCCGTGCGGGACCGCGCTGCCGGCTACCCCGGCCTGCGCCGCGAGATGCTGGCCGACGTGGCGTGCGTGGCATTGAACCGGCTGCCCCCGCGCTACATCCGCCACCCGGTGGACCTGGCGTTTTACATGACCGACAAGGAACGGGTGGACAACGAGCGCGCCATCGACGAGGCGGTGACCCACGCGTTCGAGTTCGTGCAGGCGCGCGCGGCCATGCGGGCGCGGCGCTGACGCCGGCTCAGGCGCGTCAGCGCTTGTGATCGGGCCTGCGTGCCGGCCCGATCAGCACGGTGGGAAAGCTCACCGGCAGGCTGTTCGGGAAATCGCGGCTGTAGTGCAGGCCGCGGCTCTCATGGCGCAGCAGGGCGGAGCGCACGATCAGCTCGGCGCAGTCCACCAGGTTGCGCAGCTCCAGCAGGTCGCGGTTGACGCGGAAGTTGGCGTAGTACTCGTCGATCTCGCTGCGCAGCAGCTCGATGCGGTGCAGCGCGCGCTCCAGCCGCTTGGTGGTGCGCACGATGCCGACGTAGTTCCACATCATCAGGCGCAGTTCGTCCCAGTTGTGGGCGATGACCACCTGCTCGTCGGCGTTTTCCACCTGGCTCTCGTCCCAGGCCGGCAGGTTCGGCTCGGAGGCACCGGGCCCTTGCAGGATCGCCCCGGCGCAGGTGCGGCCCAGCACCACGCATTCGAGCAGCGAATTGCTCGCCAGCCGGTTGGCACCATGCAGCCCGGTGTAGGTGGTTTCGCCCACGGCATACAGGCCCGGCAGGTCGGCCCGGCCTTCCAGGTCGGTGACCACGCCGCCGCAGGTGTAGTGCGCCGCCGGCACCACGGGAATCGGCTGCTTGGTGATATCGATGCCCAGCTTCAGGCAGCGGGCATAAATGGTGGGGAAGTGTTCCTTCAGAAAGGCCTCGCCCAGGTGGGTGGCGTCCAGCCACACATGGTCGATGCCGTGCTTCTTCATCTCGAAGTCGATCGCGCGCGCCACGATGTCGCGCGGCGCCAGCTCGGCACGCTCGTCGTGCGCGAACATGAAGCGGGTGCCGTCCGGCAACTTGAGGTGGCCCCCCTCGCCGCGCAGTGCTTCGGTGATGAGGAAGCTGCGCTCCTGCGGGTGGTAGAGGCAGGTCGGGTGGAACTGGATGAACTCCATGTTGCCCACCCGGCAGCCCGCCCGCCAGGCCATGGCGATGCCGTCGCCGGTGGAGGTGTCGGGGTTGCTGGTGTAGCGGTAGACCTTGCCCACCCCACCGGTGGCCAGCACCACGGCCGAGGCCGGCAAGGTCTCCACGCGCTGGCAGTCGATGTCCAGCGCATACACGCCGTAGCAGCGTGAAGGCTCCTCGCGCTTCAAGTGACGCGAGGTGATCAGGTCCACCGCCATCCAGCGCTCGCGCAAGGTGATGTTGGGGTGCTTCTTCACCAGCACGAGCAGCGCGTCGTGGATCGCCTTGCCGGTGGCGTCGGCGGCGTGGGCAATGCGGCGCACGGCATGGCCGCCTTCGCGTGTGAGGTGCAGGCCGAGCGGCCCGCTCGGATCGGCCGAGAACGGCACGCCCTGCTCCACCAGCCATTCGATCGCCGCCGCGCTGTGCTCGGCGATGAAGCGCGCGGTGTCCTCGTCCACCAGGCCGGCACCCGCGTCCTGCGTGTCGCGCACATGGGAGTCGATGCTGTCGTCCTCGCCCAGCACACCGACGATGCCGCCCTGCGCCCAGGCTGTGGCGCCTTCGTCGAGGTTGCGTTTGGCGAGCACCACCACTTGCCGCGTGGCGGCCAGGTGCAGGGCCACGGTGAGGCCTGCCAGGCCGGCCCCCACGATGACAACAGGTGCAGCGGGCGGGCGGACGGCGGGCGTGGAGGTCATGGCCGGGATTCTAGGAGTGCCGGCCACTCCGCGCGCCCGTCAGGTCACATCAATGCACCACGCGGTCGAACGAGAACTCGCCGTTGGCCACGTCCACCGGGATCACGTCCTTGGGACCGAAGCGGCCTTGCAGGATCAGCTTGGCCACCGGGTTCTCGATGCGCTGCTGGATCGCGCGCTTGAGCGGCCGGGCACCGAACACCGGATCGAAGCCCACCTTGGCGAGCTCCACCAGCGCCGCCTGCGACACGTCCAGCTTCATGTCCATCTTGGCGACGCGCTGCTCCAGGTTCCTGAGCTGGATCCTGGCGATCGACTCGATGTGCTTCTGGTCCAGCGCATGGAACACCACCGTCTCGTCGATGCGGTTCAGGAACTCCGGTCGGAAATGGTTCTTCACCTCCGCCCACACCGACTCGCGGATCAGCTCATGGTCCTGGCCGGCCATCTGCATGATGATGTGCGAGCCGAGGTTGCTGGTCATCACGATCACGGTGTTCTTGAAGTCCACGGTGCGGCCCTGGCCATCGGTGAGGCGGCCATCGTCCAGCACCTGCAGCAGCACGTTGAACACGTCCGCGTGGGCCTTTTCCACCTCGTCGAGCAGCAGCACGCTGTAGGGCTTGCGCCGCACCGCCTCGGTGAGAAAACCGCCTTCGTCGTAGCCCACGTAGCCCGGCGGCGCGCCGATCAGCCGGCTCACCGAATGCTTCTCCATGAACTCGCTCATATCCACGCGGATCAGGTGATCCTCGCTGTCGAACAGGAACCCGGCCAGCGCCTTGCACAGCTCGGTCTTGCCCACGCCGGTGGGGCCGAGGAAGAGGAAGGAGCCGTACGGCCGATTGGGGTCGGACAGGCCCGCGCGCGAGCGGCGGATCGCATCGCTCACCGCGACGATCGCCTCTTCCTGGCCCACCACGCGCTCGTGCAGCCTGGTTTCCATCTGCAGCAGCTTGTCGCGCTCGCCCTGCATCAGCTTGCTCACCGGGATGCCGGTGGCGCGCGACACCACTTCGGCGATCTCTTCCGCGCCCACCATGGTGCGCAGCAGCTGCGGCGTGGCACCCGCCTTGGCCTTGCCCGATTCCTTGGCCTGAGCGTCCTTGAGCTTCTTCTCCAGCTCGGGCAGCTTGCCGTACTGCAGCTCGGCCACCTTGTTGAAGTCGCCCTTGCGCTTCCACTCCTCGATCTGGAAGCGGATGCGATCGATCTCTTCCTTCACATGGGCGGAGCCTTGCGCGGCGGCCTTCTCGGTCTGCCAGATCTCCTCGAGGTCGGCGTACTCGCGCTCCAGCTTGGTGATCTCGTCCTCGATCAGGCCCATGCGGCGCTGTGAGGCTTCGTCCTTCTCCTTGCGCACGGCCTCGCGCTCGATCTTCAGCTGGATCAGCCGGCGGTCCAGCCGGTCCATGGCCTCTGGCTTGGAATCGATCTCGATCTTGATCTTGGCCGCTGCCTCGTCGATCAGGTCGATGGCCTTGTCGGGCAGGAAGCGGTCGGTGATGTAGCGGTGGCTGAGCTCCGCCGCGGCCACGATGGCCGGGTCGGTGATCTCCACACCGTGGTGCACCTCGTACTTCTCTTGCAGGCCACGCAGGATGGCGATGGTGGCCTCCACGGTGGGCTCGTCCACCAGCACCTTCTGAAAGCGGCGCTCCAGCGCGGCGTCCTTCTCGACGTACTTGCGGTACTCGTCCAAGGTGGTGGCGCCGATGCAGTGCAGCTCGCCGCGCGCCAGCGCGGGCTTGAGCATGTTGCCGGCGTCGATGGCGCCTTCGGCCTTGCCGGCGCCCACCATGGTGTGCAGCTCGTCGATGAACAGGATGATGCGGCCCTCGTCCTGGCTCACTTCCTTGAGCACCGCCTTCAGCCGCTCCTCGAACTCGCCGCGGTACTTGGCGCCGGCCAGCAGGCCGGCCATGTCCAGCACCAGCACGCGCTTGTTCTTCAGCGTCTCGGGCACCTCGCCGTTGACGATGCGCTGCGCCAGGCCTTCGACGATCGCGGTCTTGCCCACGCCGGGCTCGCCGATCAGCACCGGGTTGTTCTTGCTGCGGCGCTGCAGCACCTGGATGGCGCGGCGGATCTCGTCGTCGCGGCCGATCACCGGATCGAGCTTGCCCAGGCGGGCGCGCTCGGTGAGGTCGAGCGTGTACTTCTTCAGCGCCTCACGCTGGCCCTCGGCCTCCGCGCTGTCCACGTTCTGGCCGCCGCGCACCGCGTCGATCGCCGCTTCCAGCGCCTTGCGGGTGAGCCCGTGGCCGCGCACGATGCCGCCGATGTCGCTCTTGGCATCGGCCAGGGCCAGCAGGAACATCTCGCTCGCGATGAACTGGTCGCCGCGCCTGGACGCCTCCTTCTCGGTGGCCTGCAGCAGGCTCTGCAGTTCGCGGCCGATCTGCGTCTGGCCGCCTTGCACCTGGGGCAAGGCGTTGATCGCCGTCTCCATCGCTTGACGCAGCCCGGCGGTGTTGGCGCCGGCGCGGTCCAGCAGCGCCTTCGGGCCCTCGGCCTGCGCCAGCATGGCGGCCAGCACGTGGGCCGGCTCGATATAGGGGTTGTCGCGGGTGACGGCCAGGCTCTGAGCGTCAGACAGCGCTTCCTGGAACCGGGTGGTGAGTTTGTCGAGTCGCATGGCTTTTTCTCGCTTCCTTGCCGTTCGACGTATGGGACATGGGCGCAGTTTCAAGGGCAGGCTGCGTGCCCATCGTGCGCGAGCGCCAGGCCAGCGGCGCTACAGCACCGGCCCGAGCCGGTGATAGCGGCCGCCATGGAACACCAGCGGGGCCAAGCTGCCGTCGGCAAAGTGCAGCACCCGGCCGATGAACAGCACGTGGTCGCCCGCCTCCTGCTGCGACACCAGTTCGCACTCGAACACCGCGGCCGCCTCGTTGAGCACCGGCACGCCGCCCAGGCCGGCATGCCACACGCCCTCGGCGAACTTGTCGGCCACCGGGCTGGCAAAACGGCGCGACAGCGCCACCTGGCCCTCGCCGAGCACGTTGATCGCGAAGTGGGCGCCGCTGGCAAAGGCGTTCAGGCTGGGGCTGGCACTGCGCAGCGACCACAGCACCAGCGGCGGCTCCAGCGACAAGGCGGTGAAGGAGTTGGCTGTCAGCCCCACCCGGTGGCCGGCGCCGTCGACGCAGGTGACGATGGTCACGCCGGTGGCAAAGCCGCCCAGCGCGCTGCGCAGCACCCGCATCGCATGCACCTGCCCCTCGCTCACGCGCCCCAGCCTTTCAGCAGCAGGCGCCCGAGCGAGAAACCGGCGCTGGCACACAGCAAGGCGCCTGCGACATGGGCCAGCGTGTGCCCCAGCGCCATGGCCACCTGGCCGCGTTGCAGCAGCGCAAGCGACTCACCCGAGTAGGCGGAAAACGTGGTCAGGCCGCCCAGGAAACCGGTGACCAGCAGCAGGCGCAGCGTTTCCGCGGGAAAGCGGCTGAACACCACCATGGCCAGGCCCATCAGCAGGCCGCCGGCGCAGTTGACCAGCAGGGTGCCCAGCGGAAACCCCAGCCAAGCGCTGTTGAGCCACAGGCCGGCCGCCCAGCGCAGCAAGCCGCCAGCGGCCGCGCCCACGGCCACGGCCAGCATCTGCGGCCAGGGCAGCGCCCCCATCACCGCAGCGGGGCCGCGTTGCCGGCGGCAATGCCCCAGCGCTGCAGCGCCTGATCGTCGCTCACCCGGGCGTCCACCCAGCGGGCGCCCTCCGGGGTGTGTTCCTTCTTCCAGAACGGCGCCTGGGTCTTCAGGTAGTCCATCAAAAATTCGCAAGCCTGGAACGCCTGGCCGCGGTGCGCCGAGCTCACCGCCACCAGCACGATCTGGTCGCCCGGCTGCAAGGCGCCGATGCGATGGATCACGCGGGCGGCGCGGATGTCGAAGCGCTGGAAGGCGTCATCGACCATGGTTTCGATGGCCCGCTCCGTCATGCCGGGGTAGTGCTCGAGCTCCATCGTGCTCACGCCCTGGCCATCGCTGCGGTCGCGCACGGTCCCCACGAAGCTGGCGACGGCGCCCACGCCGGCATCACCCTGGCGAAGCTGCTGCACCTCTTGGCCGAGGTCGAAGTCCTCGGCTTGAATGGACACACGGGGAACCGGCAGTGGCATCCGGCAATTGTGTCATCGGCCGGACGGCCGCATGCCGCAGGCGCGCCGGTGCACCGGCGCCGGAAGGAGCGGGCCTGCCCCCTTGTTTGGAGGGGCCCCCATTTGCGGGTCCGTGTGTCCAATGTCACTGTTGGGCCGGCCTGCCGGCAAAGAGCGCCGCCGATAATGATTTCCAAACGTATCCCGGCCTCATCGGGGGAGGTGGCACAACGAAGGAGGAGATGCCATGTCGAACGCGACGGCGTTGCCCGAGCCGGGCAGCCAGGCATCCACCCCACCGCCGCTTCGGCACTGGCTGCGCCAAGCGGCCGCCGCCTTTGCACACCAGCCGGCGATCGAGGCGCCCGACGCGCGCCTGGACCATGCCCAGTTGGAGCAGCAGGTGCTGGCCCTGTCACGGGCCTTGCGCGAGGCCGGCATCGGCGCCGGTGACCGCGTGGCCATCGCGGCCGCCCGCAGCGCTTCCACCATCATCGCCATCCTGGCGGCCGTGGACGCCGGCGTCGCGTACGTGCCGCTGGACCTGGCTTACCCGGCCGAGCGCCTGGCCGCGATGCTGGACGACGCGAAGCCCCGCGCGGTGCTCGGAGATGCCGATGCGCTGGCCACCCTGACCGGCCTGGTGGGCCCGGTGGCCACGCTGCAGGCGCCGGGGCCGCGCGGCGACAGGCTGCACGGCGCCGAGGACGACCTCACCTACGTGCTGTTCACTTCCGGCTCCACCGGCCGGCCCAAGGGCGTGGCGATGGGTGCCATGCCGCTGCGCCACCTGATCGCCTGGCATGCGGCGCATCCCCGCCTGGGGCAGGCGGCCCGCACGCTGCAGTTCGCCCCGCTCTCCTTCGACGTTCATGCGCAGGAAATCTTTTCCACGCTGGCCTGTGGCGGCACCCTAGTGCTGCTGCCGGAGGCGCAACGGCGTGACCCCGCGCAGCTGCATGCCGCGCTGGTGGCGCACCGCATCGAGCGCATCTTCGTGCCCTACGTCGCACTGCAGATGGTGGCTGACGCATCGCGCGAAGCGGTGCCTGCGTCCTTGCGCGACGTGGTGAGCGCCGGGGAGCAGCTGCAGATCACGCCGGCGATCCGCTCGATGTTCCTGCGGCTGCCCGGCGCCGAACTGCACAACCACTACGGCCCGACCGAGTCGCATGTGGTCACCGCCCACGAACTGCGCGGCGATGCGTCCCACTGGCCCGAGATCCCGCCGATTGGCGCGCCGTTGCCGCATGTGCGGCTGGCCATCCGGGACGCGGACAGCGGGCAGTTGCTGCCCCGCGCCGCGGCCGACACCACCGGCGAACTGCTGCTCGGCGGTGACACGCTCGCGCACGGCTACCTGGGCCGGCCCGAGTTGACGGCCGAGCGCTTCCGCGACGATTTGCCCGGCCTGCCCGGCCGCTGGTACGTGAGCGGCGACCTGGTGCGCCGCGCGGCCGACGGCGTGTGCAGCTACCTGGGCCGCGCGGACCAGCAGCTGAAAGTCGATGGCTTTCGTATCGAGCCGGGCGAGATCGAACTTGCGCTCATGGCGCACGAGGCGGTCAAGGAGGCGGTGGTCACCGCGCCCGAGCTGCCCGGCATCGGCCGGCAGCTGGTGGCCCACCTGGTGTTGCGCTCGCCGGCCGCGCCCGCCCTGCCCGCGCTGCTGCGCAGCCACTTGCGCGAGCGCATGCCGGAGTACATGGTTCCGGTGCGCTACGTGGTGCTGGACCGCCTGCCCACCACGCCCAGCGGCAAGATCGACCGGCGCGGCCTGCCGCTGCCGCAGGTGGAGGCGGTCCAGGCAGGCGCCGACCCGCTTCTGCTGGTGCGCTCGCTGTGGCAGGACCTGCTCGGCCAAAACGACTTCACCGACGAGCACAACCTGTTCGACCTGGGTGCCCGCTCCTTGCTGGTGCTGCGCTTCGTCGCCCGGCTCAAGGAGCAGGGCATCACGTCGGTCGGCGTGGCGGACGTGTACGACCGCCCCACCGTGGCGGGCATCGCGGGTGTGCTGACGGGCGCCTCTGCGCGGCGCGGCCCGCAGCCGCGGCAGGCAGGTCCGGCGGGCAGCACCACCGCCGGCATCGCGATCGTGGGCATGGCCACGCGCACGGCGGATGCGCCGGACGTCGCCGCCTTCTGGAACGACCTGCTGGCCGGCCGCGAAGGCATTCGGCACTTCGCACCGCATGAGCTCGATCCCGACGTGCCCCAGGAGGTGCGCAGCCGCCCCAACTTCGTGCCGGCGCGTGGCGTGTTGCAGGGGGCGGCCGATTTCGACGCTTCGTTTTTCGGCCTGTCCGCCCGCGACGCCACCCTGATCGATCCGCAGCAGCGCCTGCTGCTGGAGCTGAGCTGGACGGCGCTGGAGCATGCCGGCATCGACCCCACGCGGGGTGCGCAGCGCATCGGCGTCTATGCCGGCACGGCGAACAACAGCTACGTGGCCGCCCTGCGCCGGGAGCAGCCCGAGCTGGTGCAGCAGGCGGGCGAGTTCGCCACCATGCTGGCCAGTGAGAAGGACTATGCCGCCACCCGGGTGGCCCACCGCCTCAACCTGAACGGCCCAGCCGTCAGCGTGCACACCGCCTGCTCCACCGGCCTGGTGGCCGTGGCGCAGGCCTGGCATGCCCTGGCCAGCGGGCAGTGCGACGTGGCCCTGGCCGGCGGCACCACCGTGCTGGTGCCGCAGGAAGGCGGCTACCTGCATGTCGAGGGCGGCATGGAATCGGCCGACGGCCACTGCCGGCCCTTCGATGCCGACGCCAGCGGCACCGTGTTCGGCAGCGGTGGCGCGGTGGTGGTGCTCAAGCGCCTGGAAGACGCGCAAGCCGACGGCGACACCATCTATGCGGTGATCCGCGGCGTCGGCGTCAACAACGACGGCGCCGACAAGGCCAGCTTCACCGCGCCCAGCGTGAGCGGCCAGGCCGGGGCCATCCGCATGGCGCTGGACCATGCGGGGGTCACCGCCCGACAGATCGGTTATGTGGAGGCGCACGGCACCGGCACCGCGCTGGGCGACCCGATCGAAGTGGCGGCCCTTACCCGGGCCTGGCGTGAAGACACTGCCGACACGCAGTTCTGCCGCCTCGGGTCACTGAAGGGCAACCTCGGCCACACGGTGGCCGCAGCCGGCGTGCTGGGGCTCATCAAGGCGGCGCTGTCGCTGCACCGCGGCGTCATCCCGGCCACGCTGCACTACCGCAGGCCCAACCCGCAGATCGACTTCACGGCCACGCCGTTCCAGGTGCTGGGCAGCAACACCGCCTGGCCGCGCACGGCGGTGCCACGCCTGGCCGCCGTCAGCTCCTTCGGTGTGGGTGGCACCAACGCGCATGCGGTGCTGGAGGAAGCGCCGGTACCGGCCACGCAGCCGGCGCAGGACGGCCAGCACCCGTGGCTGCTGCCGCTGTCCGCCAAGTCGGCGCCCGCAGCGCTGCAGCGGGCCCGCGAACTGGCCGAGCACCTGGAGTCCCATCCGCATCTGGCACTGGCCGACGTGGCCGCCACCCTGATGCGCGGGCGCACGCCCATGGCGCACCGGCTGGCCGTCGCGGCGCGCGATGTTGCCGGCGCGGTGAAAGCGCTGCGCGGGGCCAGGACGGCCACGGCGGCAGCGAGCCAGCCGCGGCTGGTGTTCCTGTTCCCCGGCCAGGGGTCGCAGCATCCCGGCATGGCGCGTGGCCTGTACGAGCAGGCACCTGCCTTCCGTGAGGCGCTGGATCGCTGCCTGGCCATCGCGCAGCCCCTGCTGCCGGCCGACCTGCACGGCTGGCTGGTGACCGCCGACCCTGGCGATGCGGAAGCGGCCGCCCTGCTCGCCCAGACGCGGCATGCACAACCAGCGCTGTTCAGCATGTCGTATGCACTGGCCGCCTGGCTCGACAGCCTGGGGGTGCGGCCGGACGCCTTCATCGGCCACAGCATCGGCGAGCTCGCCGCCGCTTGCCGCGCCGACGTGATGTCGCTGGAAGACGCCATGGTGATGGTGGTGGCGCGCGGCCAGGCCATGTTCGAGCAAGCACCGGGCGCCATGCTGGCTGTGCGCGCCGGCGCGGACGTGGTGGCGAAGCGGTTGCCGCCCGGCGTGGAGATCGCCAGCCTCAACGCGCCGCAGCTCACCGTGGTGGCCGGCCCGCAAGCGGCCATCGACGCCTTCGCCCAGGCGTTGGAAGCCGACGAGCTGGGCACCACCCGGCTGAAGGTGTCGCACGCCTTCCACAGCGCCGCCATGGACGCCGCCCTGCCGCGCATCCAGGCGGCCGTGGCACGCGCGCGCCTGCAACCGCCGCGGCTGCCGGTGTACTCCTGCGTGTCGGGTGCGCCCTTGCAGCCGCACGAGGCCACCGACCCGGCCTACTGGGCGCGCCAGGTGCGTGCGCCGGTCCGGTTCAGCGCTGCCGTGCAGGCCGAGCTGGCCGGCTCGCGTGACACCGTGTTCGTCGAAGTCGGTCCCGGCCAGGCGCTGACCGCGCTGCTGCGCCAGCACCGCACGGCGCGCAACACGGTGCCCACCATCGTGCCGCTGCTGGGCGCTGCCAACACCCCGGGCGACGCCGCCCTGCACGCCGTGGACGCGGTGGGCGCGCTGTGGTGTGCCGGCGTGTCGCTGGCCTGGCCGGTGGCCGCCAGCGCCCGCCGCGTGCCGCTGCCGACCTACCCCTTCCAGCGCGAACGCCACTGGTTCGCGCGCCGCATTTCCACCACCGCCGCGGCCCATGTCGCGGCCGCGCCGCACGCGTCCCTGCCTGCGGCTGCACGAGCACCCGAGGTTGCACCCGCCATGAGCCGACTTCCCCGCCTGGCCCAGGAACTCCAGCGCCTGCTGGGCGACGTGTCCGGCGTCGCCCCGGAAGATATCCAAGGCGACGCGACCTTCGTCGACCAGGGCCTGGACTCGCTGTCGATGACGCAGGCGGCGCTGGAGCTGGACCGGGTGTTCGGCATCAAGCTGCGCTTTCGCCGGCTGATGGAAGACCTGGACACCATCGACCGGCTGGCCGCCTTCCTGGATGCGGAACTGCCGGTGGACCGGTTCGCACCGGCGGCACCGGCACCGGCATCGGCACCCGAGCCGGCTCCAGCCGCCGTCGCAACGGCCGCCGGCACGCTGTCGCCAAGTGGCCTGCCAGCCGTGGCCCCGGCGCTTCAAGCCCCGGCGCTGCACAGCGGCGACCCGCTGCACCAGCTGGTGCAGCAGCAACTGAGCGTCATGTCCCAGCAGCTGGCCCTGTTGTCAGGCCGTCCGGCCGTCGCCGCTTTGCCGGTCCCGGCCACGGTCGCTGGTGCGGCGGCCACGCCGGCCGTGGCGGCTGCCGCGCCCACACCAGCCGCTGCAACGCCGGCGGACCCCGCACAGCCGGGCATCAAGGCGCTGGTGGACAAGCCATTCGGCGCCTCCGCCCGCATCACGCTGGACACGCAGCAGGACTTCACGCCCGAGCAGCGCCGCTGGCTCGACGACTTCGTCGCCCGCTACAACGCCCGTTCCGGCCAGTCCAAGCGCTTCAGCCAGCAGCACCGCAAGGTGATGGCCGACCCGCGCGTGGTCACCGGCTTCAACCCGCTGTGGAAGGACCTGGTCTACCCGATCGTGGCCGACCGCTCCAAGGGCGCGCGGCTGTGGGACCTGGACGGCAACGAATACATCGACCTGCTGTCCTGTTTCGGCGCCAACCTGCTGGGCTACCAGCCCGACGAGCTGGTCAACGCGATGGTGGAGCAGTTGCAGCGCGGCATCGAGGTGGGGCCCCAGCACCCGATGGCTGCCGAGGTGGCGCAGCTGATTTCCGAGTTCACCGGCATGGAGCGGGTGGCGTTCTGCAACACCGGCTCGGAGGCGGTGATGGGTGCGATGCGCATCGCCCGCACCGTCACCGGCCGCAAGACGATCGCCATCTTCACCAACTCGTACCACGGCATCTTCGACGAAGTGATCGTGCGCGGCACCAAGCAGCTGCGCTCGCTCTCGGCCGCACCGGGCATCCTGGCCAACGCGGTGGAGAACGTGCTGGTGCTCGACTGGAACAGCGAGGACTCCTTGCGTGTGCTGCGCGAGCGCGGCCACGAGCTGGCGGCGATCATGACCGAGCCGATCCAGAACAAGTACCCCACGGTGCAGCCGCGCGAGTTCGTGCAGTCGCTGCGCCGCATTGCCGACGAGGCCGGCTGCGCGCTGATCTTCGACGAGGTGGTCACCGGTTTCCGCGTCGCACCCGGCGGTGCACAGGAGTTCTACGGCGTGCGCGCCGACCTGGCCACCTACGGCAAGATCATCGGCGGCGGCCTGCCCTTCGCCGCCATCGGCGGCAGCTCGCGCTGGCTGGATGCACTGGACGGCGGACATTGGCAGTACGGCGACGACTCGTACCCCGAAGCCGGCGTCACCTACTTCGCCGGCACCTTCGTGCGCCATCCGTTGGCGCTGGTTGCCGCACGGGCATCGCTGCTGCACCTGAAGCGCGGCGGGCGCGAGCTGTACCGCGTGCTCAATGCCCGCACGCAGAGTCTGATCGACCGGCTGAACACCGCGTTCGCAGTGCGTGGCGCGCCGGTGAAGGCGGTGCACTGCAGCTCGCTGTGGCGCCTGTCCTGGGACGACGGCCAGAAGTACGTCAGCCTCTTCTACTACCTGTGCCGCTTCCACGGGCTGCACCTGTACGAGCAGTTCGGCCACTTCGTGACCGAGGCGATGGGCGAGGCCGAGCTCGACCGCATCTTCCAGGTCTTCACCGAGGCGCTCGACGAGCTGATGGCGCTGGGTTTCATCGCCGCCCGCGAGGGCACACCGCCGCCGTCGGGCGGCCGCCAGCGGCCGGGGCTGTCGGAGGCGCCGCTCACGCCAGGGCAGACCGAGCGCTGGCTGGCCGCGAGCTTCGATGCCAACGCACGCCGGGCGCTGAACGAGTCGCTGTGCCTGTCGTTGAGCGGGCCGGTCGACACTGCGGCGTTGACGCAGGCCTTGGCCGACGTGCTGGCGCGCCATGAGGCCTTCCGGGTGTGCTTCGACAGTGACGAACCGCGCCAGCGGCTGGCCGAACGCACGCCGCTGCGGGTGCATCCGGTGGACCTGCGCCACGAGGCGGACGCCGACGCCGCACTGGCGCGCTTCTGCGACGACGCCAGCCTCACCGACTTCCCGCTTGACCAGGCGCCACTGGCCCGCGCCAGCCTGCTGCAGCTGTCCGACGGCCGCTGCGTGGTGCACCTGGTGACCAGCCACCTCATCTTCGACGGCTGGGCCACACCGGTCTTCCTGGCCGACCTGGCCGAGGCGTATCGCGCCCGCAGCATCGGCCTGGCGCCCCACTGGCCGCCGGCAGAGTCGCCGCTGCAGTTCGGCGCCGACGAGTGGGCCCGCGCCGAAGGGCCGCAGGGCCAGGCCGCACTGGCGCACTGGACACGCGTGCTGGCCAACCCGCCCGCCCCCCTGGCGCTGGGCGACCGCCAGCCGCCGGCGGTGCGGCGCTATGCCGGCGACACGGTGCGCGCACGCTTCGACGCCCACGTGCTGGCCGGCCTGCAGCGCACTGCACGGCAGCACAAGTCCACCTTGTTCCAGGTGCTGCTGGCCGCCGTGTCGCAGATGGTGCAGCGGCTGACGCAGCGCGAGGACTTCGTCATCAGCATCCCCTACGCCAGCCAGAGCCTGCAGCGTCATGGCCCTCTCGTGGCCGACGGCGTGCTGGACCTTCCGCTGCGCCTGCGCGCCCGGGCGGGAGAAGCGTTCCCCTCGGTGCTGGCCTTTGCCCGCGAACAGCTGATGGACGCGCTGGAGCAGCCGCTGGCCACGCAAGGCAGCGTGGCGCGCGCGCTCGGCCTGCCCAGCGCGGGCAACCGCCCGCCGCTGACCGGCGTGTTCTTCAACCTGAACCCGCGCCTGGACGTGCGCGGCTTCGAACCGCTTCACGCCCGAGTGCACGAGGGCCGCAAGCTCGGGCTGCTGAGCGAGGTGATCTTCAACTTCTACGAGCTGCCCGACGGCTTGAGCCTGGACCTGCACCACAGCACGGAGTTCTTCAGCGCCGAACGCGCCGGCGAGCTGGTGCGGCAGCTGCAGGCAGTGCTGGATGAGGTGGTTGCACAAGTCCCGGCCGTTGCTGCCGCCGCGCCCGCACTTCCCATACCTGTGCCCGTGCCCGCACCTGCGCCGGCTCCTGCACCGGCCGCCCAAGCCGGTCCCCTGCCGGCCCACGACCTGGAACGCCTGGCGCGCTGGAACGCCACCGAAACGCCCTACGAAACGGGGCTGAGGCTGGGTGACCTCATCGCACGCACGGTGCAGCGCCAACCTGACGCCATCGCGGTGCGCTTCGAGGGCCGCGCCGTCACCTATGCCGAGCTCGACCGCATGGCATGGGCGTTGGCCCACCGGCTGCGGGGTCTCGGCGTGAAGCCGGGCGACCTGGTCGGCGTGTGCCTGGACCGCAGCGTGGAGCTCGTGGCGGCGCTGGTCGGCGTGGTCTACAGCGGCGGCGCCTATGTGCCGGTGGACCCGGCCTACCCGCGCGAGCGCGTGGCCCACATGTGCGAAGACGCACGGCTGCAGGTGGTGGTCACACGCGAAGCCGAATGTGCACGCGCCGGCACGGCGTTCCCGGCCACCGCCCATCGGGTGATGATGGACGCAGCGCTGCTGTCCGGCCCCACGACGTCGGGCCTGGTCGGTTCGCCCGAGGACCCGGCCTACGTGATCTTCACCTCCGGCTCCACCGGGCGGCCCAAGGGCGCGATGAACGCGCACAAGGGCATCGTGAACCGGCTGCAGTGGATGCAGCAGGAATACCGCCTCACGCCCGAGGACCGCGTGATCCAGAAGACGCCCTACAGCTTCGACGTGTCGGTGTGGGAGTTCTTCTGGCCGCTGATGACCGGCGCCACCATCGTGGTGGCGCGCCCCGATGGCCACAAGGACGCCGGCTACCTGGCGCAGCTGATCGCCGACGAAGCGGTGACCGTGCTGCACTTCGTGCCGTCGATGCTGCGGCTGTTCCTGGAAGAGCCGCGCGGCGAACAATGCCGCTCGGTGCGGCAGGTGCTGTGCTCCGGCGAGGCGCTGCCGCTGGATGCGGTGGACCGCTTCTTCGAGGTGCTGCCGCATGCGCGCCTGGGCAACCTCTACGGCCCCACCGAAGCCGCGGTGGACGTCACCTGCTGGAACTGCGTGCCGGGCGACCCGCGCCGCATCGTGCCCATCGGCCGCCCCATCGCCAACACGCGCATGTACGTGCTCGGCGAGCAGCTGGAGCTGCTGCCGGTGGGCCAGGAGGGTGAGCTCTACATCGGCGGCGTGCAGGTGGGCATGGGCTACGTGTCCCGGCCGGACCTGACGCGCGAGCGCTTCCTGCCCGACCCGTTCAACCCGGGCGGGCGCATGTACAAGACGGGCGACGTGGGGCGTTGGCTGGACGACGGCGCGATCGAATACCTGGGGCGCGCCGACGACCAGGTGAAGATCCGCGGCAACCGCATCGAGCTGGGCGAGATCGAAGCCACCTTGCTCAAGCATCCGCAGGTCGCGCACTGCGTGGTGGTGGCGCGCGACTTCGGCGGTGGCGACGTGCGCCTGGTGGCCTATGGCGTCGCCCGAGGCGGCTGGCCGGACGCCGTTTCGCTGAAGGCGCACCTGGCCGCCAGCCTGCCGGAATACATGCTGCCGCAGCACTATGTGCAGTTGGCGGAAATGCCGCTGCTGCCCAACGGCAAGATCAACCGCAAGGCCCTGCCCGCGCCCAACGACCCCGCACCGACCACTGGCGCCGCCGCGCCGCGCAACGAGCTCGAAGCCACGCTGGCGGAGGTGATGCGCGGCATGCTGAAGGTGAAGGCGCTGGGCATCGACGACGATTTCTTCGCGATGGGCGGCCATTCGCTGCTGGCGGCGCGCGTGATCGCGCAGTTGAACAAGCAGCTGGGCACCACGCTCACGCTGCGGTCGCTGTTCGAGGCGCCCACCGTGGCCCGGCTGGCGGCCGCCATCGAGGCGCAGCGTGGCGGCGGCCGCGGCGCACCGGTGCGTGCGCCCATCGTCCACCGCGCCGACCAGCGCGTCGCGCCACTCACCTTGATGCAGGAGCGTGTGCGCTTCATCGAGGAAATGCAGCCGGGCCGCGTGGTCTACAACGCGCCGTCGGCCCACCGCCTGAAGGGCACCATGGATGTGGTGGCCTTCGACAAGGCCTTCACCGAAATGGTCCGCCGCCAGCCCGCATTGCGCACTTCCATCGTTCGCGAAGGCGGCGGCTGGGTGCAGCGTGTGGACGACGACGTCAGCACGAGCCTGCTGCCGCTGGAAGACCTGGGCGCGCTGCCGCCAGCCGAGCGCGAGGCGGTGCTGATGCAGCGCCTGGAGTCGCTGACGGCCCAGACCTTCACCCTCTCCGAAGGGCCGCTGTTCCGCGCACGCCTGTTCCGGCTGGCCGACGATGAACACGCGCTGTTCTTCATGACGCACCACGTCATCTGGGATGGCTGGTCGTTCGACGTGCTGTACCAGGAGATCTCCGCGCTGTACGACAGCTACCTCGCCGGACGCGCGCCCGGCCTGCCGCCGCTGCCCGTGACCTATGGCGACTTCGCCGCCTGGCACAACGAGTGGCTGCAAAGCGACGAGCTGAAGGACCAGGTGGCGTACTGGAAGTCGCAGTACGCCAAGGGCGCGATGCCGCGTCCGCTGGCCGGCGACTTCCCGCGCGAGCTGGCAGGCCAGGGACGCGGTGCCACCGAATGGATGCACCTGCGCACCGAGCAGGTGGAGCAGGTGCGCGAGATCGCCATGCAGACCGGCAGCACCCTGAGCATCGTGGTGCTGTCGGTCTATGCCGCCTTGATGTCCCAGTGGCTGCGCGACCCCTGCCCCGCCATCGGCATGCCGGTGCGCGGGCGCAGCGCGGCCGAGCTCGAGGGCGTGATGGGCTTCTTCAACAACATGCTGCCCATCCGGCTGGCGGTGGACACCGAGGCTAGTTGCCTCGACTGGATTCGCTCCGTGCGCAAGACCATGGTGGATGGCTTCGCCAGCCAGGACGCGCCCTTCGAGCTGCTGGCCCAGGAGCTGGACAGCGGCCAGCCCGGCCGTTCCACGCTCTACCAGGTGATGTACTCGTTCCAGGACGCACGCGCCCGCCCCACCGGCTGGGGCCCACTTGCCCACGAACGCATTCCGCTGCTGCAAAAGGGCGCCACCGAGGATGTGAACCTGTGGATGGTGGAGGTGCCCGGCGGCATCGAAGGCGGCGTGCAGTACAACGCCGACCTGCTGCTGCCGGCCACCGCCGCGGCCCTGCGCGACCGCCTGCTGGCGATGCTGGCCGACCTGGTGCGCGACCCCACGCAGCCGGTGCGCCGGCTGCTCGCCATCCGTCCGGAAGAACAGGTCCTGGTGGACGGCTGGTCCCGTGGCGATGCGCTGGCCGTGGTGGCTGCCGTGGACCCGCTGGACACGATCGCAACCCGCATCGAGGCCGAGCCGGACCATGTGGCGCTGCAGGCTGGAGGCGCGAGCCTGAGCTATCGGGAGCTCGGTGTCCGCCTGGCCCGGGCGCAGGCGCAGCTGGGCCCGGCGGTGCCGGCCGGTACCCTGGCCGCCGTGGCGATGGCGGATCCCATCGCCCGCATCGTGGCCGCGCTGGCGCTGCTGCGCGCTGGCGCAAAGTGCGTCTTCATCGACGCCGGGACACCGGCAGCCGCGTTGCACA
This sequence comes from Ideonella sp. BN130291, assembly GCF_036231905.1. Taxonomy (NCBI): domain Bacteria; kingdom Pseudomonadati; phylum Pseudomonadota; class Betaproteobacteria; order Burkholderiales; family Sphaerotilaceae; genus Ideonella; species Ideonella sp. BN130291. Next base: position 99,427 of record NZ_JAZARE010000010.1, read on the forward strand.
AGCGCGGCGTCGAGGTGGTGGTGGGCGCGGACCCGGCGGGTTCGCTCACCGTCGCGGCGCCGTCCGCCGGGCCGTCGACCGACACCACGTCGGACCCGGCCTTGCCCGCGCTGCCGGTGGACCGGCGCGCGCTGGCCGCACTGTGCGGCGCGCTGTCGCGCGACGTGCGGCTGCTGGCCGGCGACCGGGTGCTGTGCATCGACGACGGTGCCCACGGCATGGCGCTGGTGCAGGCGGTGATGGCGCTGGCCGCCGGCGCACAGCTGCAGTTCGCACCCGCCGCGCTGGCACAACAGCCCGAAGCGCTCGCCCGGCGCGTGCGCGACGAGCCGATCGCCATGCTGCGCCTGGACGCCTCCGCCTGGACCGGGCTGCTGGATGCGGCGGGCAACGCATCGCTGCCACTGGTGGCGTGGCTGGAGGCCACCGAATCGACCCCCCAGCTGGTGCAGGCGCTGCTGCAGGCGGATGCTACGGTGATCGGCCATTGCCGGCCGACCCTGGTCGACGTGCCCGTGGCAGCCGGCGTGCTGTCATCGGCGCGCGACAGCGGGCTGGCGGGCCGGCCGCTGCTGCCCGGCGTTCTGCGGGTGGTGGACGATTCGGGCGCATTGATGCCGCCCGGTGTGCCTGGCGCCTTGCAGTGCGTGTCGGACGGTGCGGCCGCGTCACTGCCCCTGGTGGCCCGCTGGCGCACCGACGGACTGTTGCAGATGCTGGTCGACGGTGAGCCCGCCCTCAGGCGGCCGCGCCAGCGCCCGGCCGGCGCAAGCGCGCCGCAAGCCCCGGCGCTCACGCCCACCGAACAGGCGCTGGCCGAGGTGTGGCGCGAGCTGCTGGGCCTGCAGGAGGTGCATGCCGGCGACAACTTCTTCGAGCTGGGCGGCACCTCGCTGCTGGCGATGCAGGCCGTCGCCCGGCTGGAGCAGCGCATCGGCAAGCAGGTGAGCCCGCGCCGCTACGTCATCGAGACGCTGTCGCAGCTGGCCGCGGCCTACGACGCGCCCGCGACCCCGGCCGCCGCTGCCACGACCGAGCCGCCGAAGCGGTCCGGCGTGATGCGGCGCTTGGCCCGGCTGGTGCAAGGCGGCTGACCCACGCGCCATGGACCTCTCCATCCGACGTTTCGGCGCCCCGGCCCGCGGCGTGGTGGGCGTGCACCAGGCCGCCGCCGGCGCCCGCCGTGCCCGCGTGCTGCTGTGCCGCCCGCTCGGCCAGGAGGCCACCCGCACGGCGACCATCTTTCGCGTGGTGTCCGACCGGCTGTCGCGCGAAGGTTGCGACGTGCTGCGGTTTGATCACCACGGCACCGGCGATTCGCCCGGCGAAGAAGCCGACCAGCATCTCGACGGCTGGGTGGACGACACCCTGGCCGCACACGCCGAGCTGGCGCCGGAGCCCGGCATGCCGGCGTTCTGGTTCGGCATGGGACTGGGGGCCACGCTGGCCTTGAAGGCGGCCCTTCGCACCCGCCATCCGCCGCAGCACCTGCTGCTCTGGGAGCCGGTGCTGGACGGCCGCGCCTATGTGCAGGCGCTGCTGGCATCGCACCGCGCCGAGCTGGCGCGCGAATTCGGCCTGCCCTGGGGCCGGCTGCTGCGGCTGGGCAAGGTGAGCGAGCCCGCCGTGCCGGGCGACGTGCTCGGCTTCCATATGGGTGGGCGCTTGGCGCAGGACCTCAACGGCCTGAAGCTGTCGGCCGCGCCGGCCTTGCGCCGCGGCATGCGCGTCACCTGCGCCATCCATGCCGACCAGCGGCCGCTGCTGGCCGACTGCCCGAACGACGACCCTCACTTCATGCAGCACATCGTTGAACACCGCATCGACTGGCATTCCAGCCAGGCGCAGGGCACGGCGATCGTGCCGCCCGACCTGTTGAACCTGCTGCTGGCCGCCCTGCCCCGTCGATGATCGAGCACACCATCGTCCTGGGTGCCGACCGGCATCTGGTGGCCACCCTCACCACACCGGCCGGCTCGCAGCCGCCACCCATGGTGGCGGTGCTCACCAATTCCGGCGTCATTCCGCGCAGCGGCCCGCATCGCATGAACGTGCACCTGGCACGCCGCTTTGCCGCGCTGGGCATCCCCTCGATTCGCTTTGACATGAGCGGCCTGGGCGACAGCCGGCGCGCCAGCGGATCGCTTCCGGCGGTGCAGCAGTGGGTGGCCGATACGCGCGCGGCGATGGACACGGCACAGGCCCAGTTCGGCTGCGACCGCTTCCTGATGGTCGGCTTCTGCTCCGGTGCCGAGGTGGCGCACCTGGTGGGCCTGGAAGACACCCGGCTGCGCGCGGCGCTGTTGTGGGACCTGTACGCCTACCCCACGCTGCAGTCGCGCCTGCGCAGCCTGCTCTATCGCGTGCGCCGGGCAGGGCCGCGCGCGATGCTGCAGAAGCTGGGGCAGCGCCTGGCTGGCCTGCTGCAGCGCGGCTCGGCGGCAGCAGGCGAAACAACCGAGGCCGTCGTGGTGTCCACCGCACCGGCCAAGCCGGAGTTCGCCGGCCGCGTGCGCCGCCTGGTGGACCGCGGCATGGAGCTGATGTTCATGTACTCCGGTGGCGAGCCGGTGTGGTTCAACTACCGCGGGCAGTTCCGCGACAGCTTCGGCCGCTGCGGCTTCGTCGACCGGGTCGCCTTCGACATGCTGGAAGACGCCGACCACCTGCTCACCCGCGCGCCGGCACAGCAGGCCTTCATCGACTCCACGCTCCAGTGGCTGCACGCGCGGGTGCTGCCGCGCCACGGCACCGCATAGGCGCTAGCGGGCGGGCACCGGGTCGTCGAGCACCGGCAGCTCCACATAGGCCACATCATTCGGCCCGTGGTGCACCGTGTTGCGCGCCACCACGCCGGTGGACTCGTTGTGGTTGCGACCCCCAGTGTTGAGGTTGCGCTCCAGCCGCGGGAAGCTGCTGCTGGCCACGTGCAGCCGCAGCCGATGGCCGGCCGGCAGGCGGTAGGCCATGGAGCGCATCAGCACCGTCACCGCATACGGCTGGCCGGGCTGCATGAGCTGCGGCCGGTCGATGCCGTCGCGGTAGCGCGCCCTCAGCGCACCCTCCTGGATATTGGTGGCCCGGCCATCGGGCCACACATGCACCAGCCGCACCACGAAATCGGTGTCGGGCGCGGTGGACGACACCGTGAGCCTTGCCTTCAGCGGGCCGGCCAGGCGCAGCGGCCGATCCAGCGGCGCCGAGGTATAGACCAGCACATCGTCGCGTTTTTCCACCTCGGCCTGGTCCACCGGGCCGGCCAGGTCATGTGGGTTGCCGGTGCAGCACACCGGCCCGCCGCGCGAGGGCACGGGCGAGGCCGGGTCGTGGCGGTAGCTGTCGGAGGCCGCTGCGGCCGGGCCCTGCGCCGGCCGCAGCAGCGACAGCACGCCGTCCCCACCACGCCCGTTGGCCCGCCCGCCGCTGGACAGATGCCAGCGTTCCAGGCGCGTACCTTCCGGCGGCCAGGTGCCCGAGGACAGCCAGCGGTCCTCGCCCACCACATAGAACTGGTAGGCCGGCAGGCCGGCCAGCCCCTGGCCGCGTCCGCGCAGCTTCTGGTCGAACCATTGCAGATACCAGTCCTGGTAGGGCCGGTCGCTGTGGGGCACCTCCAGCTCGCCGAAGCGCCGTTCTTCCATCACGTCGACATGCTTGCAGTGGTTGCCCGCGGCGATCACCACATGCTGTTCCGGCGCCGCGCCCGGTGGCGCCTGCCGGCGCGCGAACTCGGCCAGCTGCAGCGTGGCATCGACCGTCTGGTCGCCCCAGGTATTGATCACCAGCGCGGGTGTGTCGATGCGGTCGCCCTGCGCGACATAGTTCAGGCGGTCCCATCCAGCGGCGCCCAGCGGCAGGCCGAGGAAGTCGTCCATCGCATTGCGACCCGGCTGCACCCGGGAGATCGCCTGGCTCACCGGCAGGGTGCGCAGCGCGGCGGCGATGTCCACGCCGTTCGCGCGCGCCTGGCCGCGATCGCGTGCGCCGTTCTCCAGGAACCAGCCGAAGCCGGTGGCCAGCTGGAACACCCCGCCTTCGAAGACACCGAAGTACTCGTGCCGTCCCATCGCCGAACCCAGGGCACCCCCGGCGCCCAGAGGGATCATCGCCGCATGCGCCGGGTGCCTTGCCCGCGCCAGCGCGTACTGCAGCTCGCCCAGCGCCGAGCAACCGAAGGTCCCCACCTTGCCGTTGGACCAGGGCTGCCGCGTGATCCAGTCCAGCGTGGCGGCGCCATCGGCGGTGGCCTGCTCCCACGGCGCGAACTCGCCACCGGAGCCGTACTTGCCGCGCACGTCCTGCACGAGGACGGCATAGCCGTGGGTGGCGAAGAAATCGCCCGCATAGAGCGCCTCGTGCTGGGCCAGCCGGTTGTAGGGCGTGCGCACCAGCACGGTGGCCAGCGGCTTCGTCGCATGGCGCGGCCGGTACAGGCTGGCGGCCAGCACGGTGCCGTCCGGCATGGGGATGCGCACCGCGTGGTCGATCTCGAAGCCGTGGATGAGTGCGCGCAAAGGCATCTGCCAGGCCATCGGCACACGGTCGCGCTGCGACCACACGGCACCCAGCGCGGCCGCGCCCAGCACCAACACTCCTGCGAGGGCGCGAACCCAACGTCCACCCTTGCCACCTTGCCGTCCGCTCACCGCTGCCCCTCGCTCGCTTTTTTGTGCGGCGCGAGCTTAGCAGTGCACACCCGGCCTGCACACCGCCCGGTCCGGTGGGACGGACAATCGGCGCTGGCGCGGTGGCGAACGCCATCGTGCCCTCCCGATGGACCACAGCCGCCTCCACCGCCCCTTCGATGACCCTGCCGCGCTGGCGCGGCGCTGCACACTGCCGGCTCCGGGCGACGTGCAGCTGTGGCTGGTGCACCTGCCCTCCCAGGCGGGCTGCGAGCCGCTTCACACGGCCTTGCTGATGAACGCAGAGATGCAGAAGGTGAACGCCAAGGCCACGGCCGCCTTGCGCCAGGCGGCGCTCGCTTCGCGCGCCACCCTGCGCATGGTCCTGGGCGGGCTGCTGGGCATTCCAGCGAGCGAAGTCGCCTTCACCAGCGGCCACCATGGCAAGCCGGCGCTGGCCGCCTGTCACCGCAGCCGGATCGAGTTCAACCTGTCGCACAGTGGCGACTACAGCGTGATCGCGGTAACAGACGGGCAAGCGGTCGGCGTGGACATCGAACAGGTGCGCCCGGTGCCCGAATGGCGGGAGATCGCCGCGTCGCACTTTTCGCCGCGCGAACGGCGGGTGCTGGAAGCTGGCGGGCCGGACGCCTTCTTTGCGTTGTGGACGGGCAAGGAGGCGCTGATCAAGGCCACGGGCGATGGGCTGGTGGATGACCTGCCGTCCTTCGACTCCGCCGCGGAGCCTGGCGCTTCGCGCTGGGAGGCCTGCACCACCGACGCAACCGGTATACGGCGCTGGAGCTTGTGCACGCTGGACGTACCCCCGGGATATGCCGGCTGCCTGGCCATCGAAGGCGCGCTCGGGCAGCTGCAATTCGCGCCGGGCCCCTAGAATGGCCGGCATGCCCTGCTCCGCCCCCACCGACCGCCTTGCGCCGCGCTGGCTTGCGCGCCCGGTGGCCGCCGGTGCATGCGCAGGCGCTTCGAAATCCAAAAAACAGCCGCTCGACTGACGGGAGCGCTGCTGCTGCCGTCGTCGACAGGGCGACGCGGCGGCCAGCCTCACAGGTCCATCCTTGGCGCGTTTCGCTCTCCGGCACGGCCCCACGCCGTCAACACTCTTGGAGAGATCGACCGATGACTTCCCCCCTCCTGCGCGGCATCTGGGTGCCGCTGGTGACACCCTTCACCGGCACGTCGGCCCAGGCTGTCGACCATGCCGGGCTGGCCCGCCTGGTCGCCTCCTTGCGTGAGACCGGCATCGCCGGCCTGGTGGTCTGCGGCAGCACCGGCGAGGCGGCGATGCTGTCGGACCAGGAACGCCGTGCGGTGCTGGACACCACGCTGGCAGCCGGCGCCGGACTGCCGGTGCTGATGGGCCTGAGCGGTGTCGCGACGCCGCAGGTGCGCGAGGACCTGCTGCGCTGGGCCGAGCAACCGGTGGCGGGTTTCCTGGTGTCGCCGCCCTACTACGTGAAGCCGTCGCAGGCCGGCATCGCGGATCACTACGCAGCGCTGGCCGACGCCTCGCCGCTGCCGATCGTGCTGTACGACATCCCCGGGCGCACCGGCGTGCGCATTGCCACCGACACCATGCTGGCGCTGGCCGCGCACGAGCGGATCGTGGGCGTGAAGGACTGCAGCGGCGACCTCGACCACCTGCAGGCGGTGTTGAGCGATGGCCGTCTCGCAGTGCTGTGCGGCGACGACCACCGCATCTTTGCGTCGCTGTGCCTGGGTGGCGCCGGCGCCATCGCCGCATCGGCGCACCTGCATCCGCAGCGTTTCGTCGAGTTGCAGCAGCTGGTGGACGAAGGCCGGCTCGCCGAGGCTCGTGCGCTGTGGCGCCGGCTCTGGCCGCTGACCACCGCCTTGTTCGAAGAGCCCAGCCCGGGCCCGCTGAAGGCTGCGCTGGCACCACTGCATGGGCTGCGCAACCAGCTGCGCCCGCCGATGACGCTGGCGAGCGCAGCGACCGAAGCGCTGGTGGCCAGGGCGCTGGAAGGCCTCTGAGTGCGGTGTCCTAACCGCCGGTGACCGGCGGGAAGAACGCCACCTCGGCGCCGTCGCGCAGCACGGCGTCCTCGCCGCACATGTCCTGGTCGAGCGCGCAGCGCACAGCGCGGCCGCGTGCCAGGGCTTGTGCATGTGCGGCGTCGGTGGCGATCAGCCGGTCGCGCAAGGCGCCGACCGTCAGCGCCTCGTCCAGCTCCACCGTCTCACGCGGGCCCAGCGCCTCGCGCAGCGCGGCGAAATAACGCACGGTGATCTTCATGCCAGCAGCTGCGCCAGGGGCAGGAAGGGCAGCACGTCGCCCACGCTCACGGTGTGGCCGGCCGCTAGATCCACCAGGCCATCGGCCCACACCGCCGAGGTGAGCACGCCCGAGCTCTGGTTCGGGAAGAGCTCCAGCGCGCCTTCCTCGTTGAGTCGCACGCGGAGGAACTCACGCCGGCGCGGGTCCGCCTTCTTCAGCTCGAAGGCCGCGCGCAAGGGCAGCGCCTTGGGCAGCGCGGTGTCCATGCCCTGCAGGGCCCGCAGCACCGTGCGGCCGGCGAGCAGGAAGGTCACGAAGCTGGACACCGGGTTGCCCGGCAGCCCGAGAAAGAGCGCCTGGCTGCCATCGCCCCGCCGGACGCTGCCGAATGCGAGCGGCTTGCCCGGCTTGATGGCGATCTGCCACAGGTCGAGCTGGCCTTCGGCCTGCACCGCCGGCTTGAGGTGGTCCTCCTCGCCGACGGACACACCGCCGGAGGTGACGATCAGGTCGTTGCCCTCAGCTGCCTGCCGCAGCGCCTGGCGCGTGGCCTCCAGCTGGTCGGGCACGATGCCGAGGTCGGTGACCTCGCAGCCGGCGGCCTGCAGCAGACCGCGCAGCATGAAGCGGTTGGAGTTGTAGATCGCGCCGGGCTTCATTGCATCGGGCGGCGTGTCCCCCGGCATCGCGAGTTCATCTCCGGTGGAAAACAGCGCCACGCGCGGCCGGCGCAGCACCGACAGCCGGCCGGCGCCGACCGAGGCGGCCAGGCCCAGGCCCTGGGGCGTGAGCCGCGTGCCACGGGTGAGCACCACCGCGCCCCGCGACACGTCCTCGCCGCGGCGGCGGATGGACTGGCCAGGCTCGGGCACCACCTTGATGCGCACACCACCCTCGACCGCTTCGCACTGCTCCTGCATCACCACCGCGTCGGCGCCCGCGGGCACCTGGGCCCCGGTGAAGATGCGCGCCGCGGTACCGGGCTGCAAGGGCGCGCCCACCGAGCCGGCCGGGATGCGCTGGCTCACCGGCAGCACCGTGCCGGCCGCCGGCACGTCCGCCACCCGCACGGCATACCCATCCATCGCGCTGTTGTCGCCGGGTGGCACGTTCACCAGGGAACGCACCTCCTCGGCCAGCACGCGGCCGAGCGCCTCCAGCGTGGGCACGGTTTCCGAACCGGACAGGGCGGCGGCGCGTGCCCCAGCGGCCAGGCGGCTGAGCGCTTCGTCCAGGCTCAGCATGGCGGGACGATCAGGAGCGGGGGTAGTCATGGCGGGAGCCCGATTGCATCAACCACTGCGCCACTGCGGCCGGCTGGTCCAGCGGCAGCACCGGCAAGCCCGTGGACGACGGCAGCCGAGCCGCATCGTCGGTGGCCACGGCAACGACATAAGGGTCTGCAGGATACAGCGGGGCTTCGCCCACGCCCTGCCGCCAGACCTCGATCTTCAACAGGTCTGCATGCCTGAAGCCTTCGACCAGCACCCAGTCCGCCACCGGGGCGAGCTCGGCGATGAGCCGGTGCACGTCGTGCTCCACTTCGTCCTCGTACTCGCGCATCAGCGCCAGCCGTTTGCTGGAGGCCACCAGCACCTCGAACGCGCCGGCCTTGCGATGGCGCCAGCTGTCCTTGCCTTCATGGTCGATGTCGAACCGGTGGTGCGCATGCTTGACCACCGACACCCGCAGCCCGGCGGCTTTCAGCGCCGCGATCACGCCTTCGATCAGCGTGGTCTTGCCGGAACCCGACCAGCCACAGAAGCCGATGACCTTCATGGCGGGCGCTTTAGCAGTGCTCGCCGATGTAGCCCTTGACCCGGTCCACGCTGGGCGGCACCACGGTGAAACGCTTGGGCAGCGCCTCGATGCCGGCCAAGGCCGCCGGGCGCTCGGGCTCATGCCCCAGCGCTTCTCGGATGGTGTCGGCGAACTTGATCGGCAATGCGGTCTCCAGCACCAGCGTGGTGATGCCGGGCAGCGGATGTTCGCGCGCCACCTTCAGGCCGTCCGCGGTGTGCGGATCGATCGTGACGCCGAAGCGCTCGAAGGTGTCGCGGATGGTCGCCACCCGGTCTGCATGGGTGCTGCGGCCCGATACGAAGCCGAAGCTCGCGATGCGCGCGGCTTCGGTGGGCATCAGGCTGAAACGGCCTTGCAGCTCCACTTCGTCCTTGAAGAGATGGCGCGTGCGCTCGCCGTCGCGGCCCAGCAGGTCGAACACGAAACGCTCGAAATTCGACGCCTTGGAGATGTCCATCGACGGGCTCGAAGTCTCGTGCGTCTCGTGGCTCTTGCGCACGCGGTAGCTGCCGCTGCGGAAGAACTCGTCGAGCACGTCGTTCTCGTTGGTGGCCAGGATCAGCTGCGCGATCGGCAGGCCCATCATGCGGGCCACATGGCCGGCGCAGATGTTGCCGAAGTTGCCCGAGGGCACCGCGAAATTCACCTGCTCGTCGTTGTTCTGCGTGGCCTGGAAATAGCCGGCGAAGTAGTACACCACCTGGGCCAGCAGGCGCGCCCAGTTGATGGAGTTGACGGTGCCGATGCGGTATTGGCGCTTGAACGCCAGGTCGTTGGACACGGCCTTGACGATGTCCTGGCAGTCGTCGAACACGCCCTGCACCGCCAGGTTGTGGATGTTGGCATCCTGCAGGCTGAACATCTGCGCCTGCTGGAACGGGCTCATGCGCCCGTGCGGGCTCAGCATGAACACGCGCACGCCCTGCTTGCCGCGCATGGCGTATTCGGCCGCGCTGCCGGTGTCGCCCGAAGTGGCGCCCAGGATGTTCAGCGTTTCGCCGCGGCGCTTCAGTTCGTATTCGAACAGGTTGCCCAGCAGCTGCATCGCCATGTCCTTGAAGGCCAGCGTGGGGCCGTTGGACAGGGCTTCCAGGTACAGGCCGGGCTCCAGTGGCTTCAGTGGCACGATGGCCTTGGAGCCGAACGCCGCCTCGGTGTAGGTCTTGTGCGTGAGCGTGCGCAGGTCCTCGCCGGGAATGTCGTCGATGAAGAGCGATAGGATCTCGTAGGCGAGTTCCGCATACGGCAGCACACGCCAGCGGGCCAATGTGGCTTCGTCCACCTTGGGATAGTGGGTCGGCAGGTACAGGCCGCCATCCGGCGCCAGGCCTTCGAGCAGGATCTCGGAGAAGCCGCGCTCGGTGGCGTCGCCGCGGGTGCTGAGGTACTTCATCGGGCCTCCTGCCGGGCCGTCCCAAGGGAGGCACGCACTCCCTCGGGGGGCAGTGCAGCGGCAAAGCCGCAAACGTGGGGGCTCATGTTCACGCCAGGTCTTCCTTGCGGATGCTGACGATGGGGCCGAGCACGGTGGGCAGCGCCTGCAGCTGCGCCATGGCCTGCCGCATCTTGCCTTCCACAGTGTCGTGCGTGAGGATGATCACTTCGGTCTGCTTCTCGCCTTCGTTGGACTCGCGCTGCAGCACCGCGTCGATCGAGATGCCGTGCTCGGCCAGGATGCCGGTCACCCGCGCCAGCACGCCCGCCTCGTCGGCCACCTTGATGCGCAGGTAGAAGGACGTGATCACCTGCTCGATCGGCAGGATCGGCGTATTGGCCATGCGGTCCGGCTGGAAGGCCAGGTGCGGCACGCGGTGGTCCGGGTCTGCGGTGTGCAGGCGGGTGATGTCCACCAGGTCGGCCACCACCGCCGAAGCGGTGGGTTCGGAGCCGGCGCCCTTGCCGTAGTAGAGCGTGGTGCCCACGGCATCGCCCTGCACCACCACCGCGTTCATTGCGCCTTCGACGTTGGCGATCAGGCGCTTGGCCGGTACCAGCGTGGGGTGCACACGCAGCTCGATGCCGCCGATGTCGTCGCGCCGCTTGGTGATACCCAGCAGCTTGATGCGGTAGCCCAGCTGCTCGGCATAACGGATGTCCTGCGCCTGGAGTTTCGTGATGCCCTCGACATGGGCCTTGTCGAACTGCACCGGCACGCCGAATGCGATGGCGCTCATGATGGTGGCCTTGTGCGCGGCGTCCACCCCTTCGATGTCAAAGGTCGGGTCGGCTTCGGCGTAACCCAGGCGCTGGGCTTCCTTCAGCACGGTGGCGAAGTCCAGGCCCTTGTCCCGCATCTCGGACAGGATGAAGTTGGTGGTGCCGTTGATGATCCCGGCGATCCATTCGATGCGGTTGGCGGTGAGCCCTTCGCGCAGCGCCTTGATGATGGGCACGCCCCCCGCCACCGCGGCTTCGAAGGCGACCATCACGCCCTTTTCGCGCGCGGCCGCGAAGATCTCCGTGCCGTGCACCGCGAGCAGCGCCTTGTTGGCCGTGACCACGTGCTTGCCGGCGGCGATGGCCTCCATCACCAGCGTCTTGGCGATGCCGTAGCCGCCGATCAGCTCCACCACGATCGCGATGTCCGGGTTGCGGATCACCTCGCGGGCGTCGCCCACCACCTTGGCGCGGTCGCCCACCAGCTTGGCGGCGCGCGCGGTGTCCAGGTCGGCCACCATGGTGATGTGGATGTCGCGGCCGGCGCGGCGGCGAATCTCTTCCTGGTTGCGCTCCAGCACGTTGAAGGTGCCGCTGCCGACGGTACCGATGCCCAGCAGGCCGACTTGGATGGGTTTCATAAGCGCGTTCTCTTCAGACGGAATGGCGTTTGCGGTAGTGCTCCAGGAACCGGGCGATCCGGCCCACCGCATCGGTGAGGTCGTCCGAGTTCGGCAGGAACACCAGGCGGAAGTGGTCGGGCGCGAGCCAGTTGAAGCCGGTGCCCTGCACGATCAGCACCTTCTCGTCGGCCAGCAGCTCGTAGGCGAACTGCTGGTCGTCAGCGATGGGATACATCGTGGGGTCCAGCTTGGGGAACATGTAGAGCGCGGCCTTGGGCTTGACCACCGTGACGCCCGGGATCTGCGTCAGCAGCTCGTAGGCCAGGTCGCGCTGGCGCCGCAGGCGGCCGCCCGGTGCCACCAGGTCCTTGATGCTCTGGTATCCGCCCAGCGCCGTCTGGATGGCCAGTTGCCCCGGCGTGTTGGCGCACAGGCGCATCGAGGCCAGCATGTTCAGGCCCTCGATGTAGTCCTTGGCGTGGCGCTTCTCGCCGGACACCACCATCCAGCCCGCACGGTAGCCGCAGCTGCGGTAGTTCTTCGACAGCCCGTTGAAGGTGAGGCACAACACATCGTCGGCCAGCGAGGCGATGCTGGTGTGCGTGCAGTCGTCGTACAGCGTCTTGTCGTAGATCTCGTCGGCGAAGATGATCAGCTGGTGCTGGCGGGCGACCTCCACCAGGTCGCGCAGCACGCTTTCGGGGTACAGCGCGCCGGTGGGATTGTTGGGGTTGATGATCACCAGCGCCTTGGTGCTGGGGGTGATCTTCTTTCGGATGTCCGCGATGTCGGGCATCCAGTCGCTGCCCTCGTCGCACACATAGTGCACCGGCGTGCCGCCGGACAACGCCACCACCGCGGTGTACAGCGGGTAGTCGGGCGCCGGGATCAGCACTTCGTCGCCGTTGTCCAGCAACGCGTTCATGCTCATCGCGATCAGCTCGGAGGCGCCGTTGCCCAAGTACACGTCGTCCACCGTGACGCCGGCGATGCCTTTTTCCTGCGTGTAGTGCACCACCGACTTGCGCGGCGCAAACAGGCCCTTGCTGTCGGTGTAGGCCGCCGCATGCGGCAGGTTGCGGATCATGTCCTGCACGATCTCGTCGGGCGGCTCCAGGCCGAACGCGGCCACGTTGCCGATGTTCAGCTTGATGATCTTGTGGCCCTCTTCCTCCATCTGCCGGGCCTTTTCCAGCACGGGGCCGCGAATGTCATAACAGACGCTGGCGAGCTTGCTGGACTTGGCGATCGGCTTCAACGGGGTCTCCTGGGCCGGGCAGCACCCTCCAGGAGATTGCTGCACCGCAAAACCTATAATTTAACCATAGGGGTTATCTTGAAAATTCAGCCGGATCGTCTCGATGGCGGCGTCAATGCCATCAGCCGCCATGAAACTGGGTGTGTGTGGGTGAACGCCACCGCGCACGAACACAGCCTGCTGGTGCCTTGGCGCGGCGAGGTGGCTGCCTGGCCCGCCCGCCAGCTGCAGGAGCTGACGGCGGCTCATTTCGAGCAGGTGCTGGCACTGCGGCCGGAGCTGGTCATCTTTGGCAGCGGCAGCCGCCTGCGCTTCGTGGCGCCGGCGTTGTACCGCTCGCTGATCGCTCGCGGCATCGGCATGGAAACCATGGACACCGCGGCCGCCTGCCGCACCTACAACGTGCTCGCCGCGGAGGGCCGCCCGGTGGTGGCGGCGCTGCTGATCGAAAGCGGCCCTGATGCGGGCAGCTGAGGGCAATCCCTCTTCGTGGGGAACCTGTATGGACAAGCGGCAGCCTTTATAATCTCGGGCTAGCCCGCAACGGGGCACTCGTCTCAAGACAATCCCACATGACGCCAGCCCTCAACAAAACCCTTCCGGACTTTGAAGCGCTTGCCACCAGCGGCGTGAAGTTCACCCCGCACGCTTTCGCGGGCCAGGCGGTCGTGCTGTATTTCTACCCGAAGGACAATACACCGGGCTGCACCACCGAGGCGATGCAATTTCGTGATCGGCACAAGGATTTCGTGAAAGCCGGCGCAGTGGTATTCGGCGTGTCGCGCGACAACATGGCCTCGCACGACAAGTTCAAGCAGAACCTCGAATTGCCGTTCGACCTGATCGCCGACACGGAAGAAAAGCTCTGCCACATGTTCGGCGTGGTCAAGAACAAGATCATGTACGGCAAGAAGGTCAAGGGCATCGAGCGCAGCACCTTCCTGATCGACGGCGACGGCGTGTTGCGTGAAGAATGGCGCGGCATCAAGGTGGCCGGCCATGTCGACGAAGTGCTCAAGGCCGTGAAGAACCTCAAGAAGGCGGCTTGAGCGCACGCCCGCCCAAGAAGCCGGCCGCGAGCCGGCTTTTTCGTGCCTGGGCGCGGCGATTGCCCGGTGTTTGCACCGGCCTTCCGGGGCCCATGTTTCTGATCCGGTTGCCGTTTTGCTCCTGTCGTTGAGCCCGACGGTGCTTTGTGCATAATGGGTCATGCCCGTGAGTTGTGAAACGCGCATCCCCAACAGAAGCCGCCCCGGTATGGAGCGGCTTTTTTGTTTTCCGAACCCACCACCCCTCCATGCCACTGCCCAAGCCGCCTGCCCAACGCGCTGCCCTTCTCTCTGCTGAGGATTTCGAAGCCCAGGCCGCTCCACGCGCCCTGAAGAAAACCCTGAAAACGCCGCCTGCCGCCGAGCCGGCGGTGCCGCCGGTGGCGGAGTTCTATGACGCGCCCTCGCCCGGCGCGGCAGTGCAAGCGCGGCCCGTTGCCGCCCCACAGCCCGCGGTGGTGGCGCCGCCGCCGGAACCCCGCCCACGCCGGGCCCGCAAACCGGCCCACGAAGGCCCGCCCAAACTCTTCGTGCTGGACACCAACGTGCTGATGCACGACCCGACCTCGTTGTTCCGTTTCGACGAACACGACGTCTACCTCCCGATGATCACGCTGGAGGAACTGGACAACCACAAGAAGGGCATGAGCGAAGTGGCGCGCAACGCGCGCCAAGTGAGCCGGGACCTGGATGCGCTGGCCACCGACACCTCGTCGCTGGAGCCCACCGCCGGCATCCCGCTGGCAAAGACCGGCCACCGTGAAGCCGGCGGCAAGCTCTTCTTCCAGACCCAGCTGCGCAACATCCAGCTGCCGGCCGGCCTGCCGGAGGGCAAGGCGGACAACCAGATCCTGGGCGTGGTGCAGTCCCTGCGCGACGAGCACAAGGGCCAGCGCAACGTGGTCCTGGTGTCCAAGGACATCAACATGCGCATCAAGGCGCGTGCGCTGGGCCTGGACGCGGAGGACTATCGCAACGACAAGACGCTGGACGACGTCGACCTGCTCTACACCGGCGTGCTGCCGCTGCCATCCGATTTCTGGGACCGGCACGGCAAGACGATGGAAAGCTGGCAGCAAGGCGGCCACACCTTCTACCGCATCGCCGGCCCGCTGGTGCCGGCCCTCCTGATCAACCAGTTCGTCTACCTCGAGATCCCGGGCGCCGCGCCGCTGTATGCGCGGGTGACCGAGATCACCGGCAAGACCGCGGTGCTGAAGACGCTGCGCGAATACACCCACCAGAAGAACGCGGTGTGGGGCGTGACGGCGCGCAACCGGGAGCAGAACTTCGCGCTCAACCTGCTGATGGACCCGGAGTGCGACTTCCTCACCCTCACCGGCACCGCGGGCACCGGCAAGACGCTGATGACGCTGGCCGCTGGCCTGGCGCAGGTGATGGACGAGCGCCGCTACACCGAGATCATCGTCACCCGGGTCACGGTGCCGGTGGGTGAGGACATCGGCTTCCTGCCCGGCACCGAGGAAGAGAAGATGAGCCCGTGGATGGGTGCGCTGGACGACAACCTGGAGGTGCTGGCGCGCAGCGACAACTCCGCCGGCGAATGGGGCCGTGCCGCCACCAACGACCTGGTGCGCAGCAAGATCAAGATCAAGAGCATGAACTTCATGCGCGGCCGCACCTTCCTGAACAAGTTCGTGATCATCGACGAGGCACAGAACCTCACGCCCAAGCAGATGAAGACCCTGATCACGCGCGCGGGCCCGGGCACCAAGATCGTCTGCCTGGGCAACCTGGCCCAGATCGACACGCCCTACCTCACCGAGGGCAGCTCGGGCCTCACCTATGCGGTGGACCGCTTCAAGGGCTGGCCGCATTCCGGCCACGTGATGCTGGCCCGTGGCGAGCGCTCGCGGCTGGCCGACTTTGCGTCCGAAGTGCTGTAGCAGCGTCTCGGCGCGACCACGAAAAAGGGGCCTCGCGGCCCCTTTTTGTCTTGTGCAGCGCTGGTGCGCCCTACTTCGTCAGGTACTCGAAAAACGCCTTGGAGTTGGTCTCCCGGCCGAGGAACTCGCGCACCAGCTCCTGCGGCGGACGCTGCCCGCCGTTGCCCAGCACGATGTCGCGATAACGCCGGCCCACGGCGGGGTCGAGCTTGTGGCCTTCGAACGCGGTCCGCAGGTCCATCGCCACCACCAGGCTCCACAGATAGCCGTAGTAGCCAGCCGCATAACCGCCCGCCACGTGGCCAAAACCCGCGGGGAACTTGGTGCCGGTGACATGGCCCAGCGGCGTGGCGCCTTCCATGCGGGCCCACAACGCCATCGGCTCCGGTGCGTCGGCCGCGTGCAAGGCGATGTCGTAGCTGCCGTAGAGGTGCTGGCGCGCGAACTGGACACCCTTGCCGTAGTCCTTGGCGGCGCGGGCTTTCACCAGCAACGCCTCGGGCACCGGCTTGCAGGTCTTGCAGACCTCGGCAAAGGTTTTCATCACCTGGGGGTCGTAGACCCAGTCCTCCAGCATCTGCGAGGGCGCTTCCACGAAGTCACGTTTGACCGTGGTGCCTGCCTGCGACGAATAGCGGGTGGCCGACAGGTTGTTGTGCACCGCATGGCCCAGCTCATGCAGCAGCGTCTCCAGCTCCTGCAGGGTCAGGCCCTTGCGATCGAAGTTGACCACCAGCGCCGCCTGGGGCACGCGCTGCAGCAAGGTGGAGCCATTGCGATAGCTCCAGACCGCCGCGTGGTTGAACTTGCCTTCGCGCGGGTACAGGTCCACCAGCAGGGTGGCCATCGGCTTGCCGGTGGCCACGTCGCTCACCGCATACGCCTGCACATCTTCCTGCCACAGCTTGGCCGGCACGCGGGTGTAGCGCACGCCGGTCATCTTCTCGATCACGCGCAGCGCGAACTGCAGGCTCTGCTGGGGCGGAAAGTAGGCGCGGAACGCCTCCTGGTCCACGGTGTAGCGCTCCTTGCGCACACGTTCGGTGTAGAAGGCCACGTCCCAGCGGTTGATCTGCGTGCTCTCCACCGGCTGGCCCAGGTGTTTGGCCTTGGCTTCGCGCAGCTCCTGCAGCTCGCGCACCTCCGCCTGCGATACCGCCGCTTTCACGTCGCCCAGGAAGGCCTGCACCTTGGCGGTGTTCTGCGCCATGCGGCGGCGCAGCTGGAAGTCGTCATAGCTGGCTTGGCCAAAGAGTTGGGCGTATTCGCGCCGCAGCTGGGTGATCTCGGCCAGCAGCTTGAGGTTGTTGTCCCCGCCCTCGCTGCTCTTGGCGCGCCACATGCGCTCGCGCGCGGCCGGGTTCTCACCCGTCTGCATGACCGGGAAATAGTTCGGGTAGGCCAGGCTCAGCAGCACACGGCCTTCGGCGTCGCGCTTGGCACCCTTCCACACCGCCTCGGGCACGCCGCGCAGCTCACTTTCAGTGAAGGCCACCTGCGTATTGTCGTCGCGCACGTTCTTGGAGAACTGCTGCGCCAGGTCGGTGATGCGGTCGCTGATCGCCTTGGCGCGCGCCCGCTTGTCGGCCGGCAGGCTGACGCCCGAATCCTCGAAGCCTTCGAGCGTGACACGCAGGAACTCGCGGTCGATGTCGTCGGCCGGTTTCACCTGGGTGGCCGCCTGGTACAGCCGCTCGTTCTGCCCCAGGGTGGACTGGAACTCCGACCAGCGCAGGGCGCAGGCCTGGGCGGCATCGCGCACCGCCTTGTCGGGGTGCACGTTGCTCAGGAAGTCGATCGGGTTGGCCGCGTCTTCCATGTACGCGTTCAGCTCGTCGCTGGCGCGCAGCCAGCCGCCGTCGGGTGCATGCTGCTCCAGGGTGACCACGCGCTGCTGGGCACCGGCCAGGCCCTTGTCGCAATCGGCCTGCACCTGTTGCGCCGAGGTGTAGATGGGGAACGCCGGGCCGGGCAAGGTGGGCAGTGGCGGGGCCGCCTTGGCCGCTTTCGCCGCCTTGGGGTGCGGGTGCTTGGGCGGCTTGGCCGGGGCAGCGGCCGCGGCCACCGACAGGGCGGCAGCCAGCAGGATGGTCTTCATCGGAATGTGTCTCCTCTGCGGTCACCGCCTCGTGGGCGGCGCGGGCGGCCATTGTGCCGGGCGGCAGGCCCGGATGAGCCGCGCCCGGACGAAGCGCGGTTCCGTGAGGACAGACGACAGGAATCGAGGTGCGGACCGCGCAGGCGGTGTCCTCAGCCCTCGACGAGGGTGCGGATCTGCTGCAGCGCGGACGGGTCCTCGATGGTGGTGAGGTCGCCCGGATCACGGCGCTCGCACACCGCCTGGATGGCGCGGCGCAGCAACTTGCCCGACCGTGTCTTGGGCAGCACGCTGACAAAGCGCACCCGCGCCGGCCTGGCCACAGCGCCCAGTTGCTCGTCCACCCGCTTCATGACCTCGCCCTCCAGGGCGAGCTGCGCTTGCGGATCGTCCAGCACCGAAGCGTCCTTGGGCACCGCAAAGGCCACCGCCACCTGGCCCTTGAGCGCATCGGCCACACCCACCACCGCCACTTCCGCCACGCCGGGGTGGCTGGACACGCTTTCCTCGATCTCGCGGGTGCCCAGGCGATGGCCCGCCACGTTGATCACGTCGTCCGTGCGCCCGAGGATGAAGTAGTAGCCGTCCTCATCCCGCAGCGCGTAGTCGAAGGTGTTGTAGACCTGCCGGCCCGGGATGCTGCTCCAGTAGGTCTTCACGAAGCGCTCGTCGTCGCGCCACACCGTCTGCATGCAGCCCGGTGGCAGCGGCCCCTCGATGGCCAGCACCCCGCGCTGGTGGGCACCGGCCAGGGGCTCGCCGGTGTTTTCGTCGAGGATTTGCACGTTGAAGCCGTACATCGGCACGCCGGGGCTGCCCAGCCGCGGCGCTTGCGGCTCCACCCCGTGCGCCAGTGTGAGGATGGGCCAGCCGGTTTCGGTCTGCCAGTAGTTGTCGATGATGGGTTTGTTCAGGGCCTCGCCAATCCAGCGCGCGGTGGGTTCGTCCAGCGGCTCGCCGGCCAGGAACAAGGCTTTCAGCGATGACACGTCGTGCTGCGCCATGTACGCCGGATCGTGTTTCTTCAGCACCCGCACCGCCGTGGGCGCGGTGAACATCACGTTCACCCGGTACTGGGCCACCAGCTTCCACCAGATGCCAGCGTCCGGGCGGATCGGCAGGCCTTCGTACATCAGCGTGGCCATGCCGGCGATCAGCGGCCCGTAGATGATGTAGCTGTGGCCCACCACCCAGCCGATGTCGCTGGTGGAAAAGAAGGTCTCGCCCGGCTGGCCGCAGAAGATGTGCTTCATGCTGGCGGCCAGCGCCACCGCATAACCGCCGGTGTCGCGCTGCACGCCCTTGGGTTTGCCGGTGGTGCCGCTGGTGTAGAGCGTGTAGCTCGGCTGGGTGGATTCCACCCAGGTGCAGGGCACCTGCGCATCGATGTGGGCCTGGCGCTCCTGCGCATAGTCGACGTCGCGCCCGGGCGTGCGCTCCACCGGCGCCAGCCCACGGTCCACCAGCAGCACCCGGGCCGGCTTGTGGCTGGACAGCCGGATGGCTTCGTCCAGCAGCGGCTTGTAGGCCGTGATTTTGCCCACCCGGCTGCCCGCATCCGCGCTCACCACGCACACCGGTTGCGCATCCTCGATGCGGCTGGCCAGGCTGACGCTCGCGAAGCCACCGAACACCACTGAATGGATCGCCCCGATGCGCGCACAGGCCAGCATCGCAAACGCCGCCTCGGGAATCATCGGCATGTACACCAGCACCCGGTCGCCCGGCCCCACGCCCTGGGCCAGCAGGATGGCCGCCATGCGCTGCACCTCGGCGTGCAACTCGCGGAAGGTGTAGGTGCGCTCCTGTCCGGTTTCGGTGGAGACGTAGATCAGGGCCGGCTGGTCGGCACGCGCGGCCAGATGCCGGTCCACCGCGTTGTGGCAGAGGTTGGTGGTGCCGCCGACGAACCACTTGGCGAAAGGCGGGCGGCTGTGGTCGCAGACCTGGGCGAACGGCTGCTGCCAGTCGATCAGCGCGGCCTGCTCAGCCCAGAAGGCGTCGCGGTCCTCAATGGACCGGCGATAGAACTCGGCGTAGTGCCCCATGGTTGTCTCCTCTTTTCTTCAGTGTGCGGCCCATTTCATGGATGCGCACTGACGGCAACCTGACGAGATGCGTCACTTCGGCCGCGGCGTCTCGGCGATTGACCTGGCACAAGTGACGCTCCCCGCCAGCCCGCTGTAACTCGTTGCAAGCCATTGAATTACATGCGCTTTTGCGCATCTCATGGCGCACCCCCTTTGTTATCCTGCGCCCGTGCCCCGTTTTGCCCCCTCCTCCACCCTGCGCCGCATCGGCGTTGCTGCGGCCTTGTCGGCCTCGCTGGTGGCTTTTGCATCGCCCGACGCCGCGCCGGCCGACCCGGTGAGCCGCTTCCTCACCGAACGCGGCCTGCTGGACACCAACGCGCTGAAGAATTCGGCGCTGGTGCAGCAGGTGCGCGACCGGGCGTCGGATCTGGTGATGTCGGCAATGAACTTCCTCGGCGTGCCCTACCGCCGGGGCGGCAACTCGGCCGAGGACGGTTTCGACTGCAGCGGCTTCACCCGCCATGTGTTCGACCGCAGCCTGGGCCTGCTGCTGCCGCGCCGCGCCGACGAACAAGCCCGCGCGCCCGGGCTGTTCACGGTCAAGCGGGAGGAGCTCAAGCCCGGCGACCTGGTGTTCTTCAACACCCTGAAGCGCACCTTCTCCCACGTGGGCATCTATGTCGGCGAGGGCAAGTTCATCCATGCACCGCGCTCCGGCAGCGAGGTGCGCATCGAGGACATGCGCGATTCCTACTGGGCCAAGCGCTTCACCGGCGCCCGCCGTGCGCCCGGCGCCAGCGACGCGGCGGCCAACCTGGCGGCGCCACCGCCGATGAGCACCGGTGCCGGCGCCGACGCGGTGCGCCCCGCCACCACCCTGCTGAGCCCTCGGCCGGAGTAAGGGCGGCACAATGCCGCCATGGCCGACACCGTCATTCCGCTGACTGACCTGCGCGCTCGCACGCGGGTGCCTGCCATCCCGGGTGAGCTGCAAGCCCCCACCGGCGAAGTGATCGACCGGCGTGGCCGTGCGCTGCGCGACCTGCGCATCTCGGTCACCGACCGCTGCAACTTCCGTTGCAGCTACTGCATGCCCAAAGAGGTGTTCGACAGCCACTACAAGTTCCTGCCGCAGGCAGAGCTGTTGAGCTTCGAGGAGATCACCCGCCTAGCCCGCCTGTTCGTGGCGCATGGCGTACAGAAGCTGCGCCTGACCGGTGGCGAACCGCTGCTGCGGCGGCACCTGGAAACCCTGATCGAGATGCTGGCGGCCCTGCGCACGCCCCAGGGCGAGGCGCTCGACCTCACGCTCACCACCAATGCCTCATTGCTTGCGCGCAAGGCGCAGGCGCTCAAGGACGCCGGCCTGCAACGCGTGACCGTGAGCCTGGACGCGCTGGACGATGCGGTGTTCCGGCGCATGAACGACGTCGATTTCCCTGTGGCCGACGTGCTGGCCGGCATCGAGACCGCGCTGAAGGTCGGCCTGGGGCCGATCAAGGTCAACATGGTCGTCAAGCGCGGCGTGAACGAGCAGGAAATCGTGCCCATGGTGCGCCACTTCCGCGAGCACTACGGCGGCCAGGTGACGCTGCGCTTCATCGAGTACATGGACGTGGGCGCCACCAACGGCTGGCGCATGGACGAGGTGCTGCCGTCGGCACAGGTGCTGCAGCGGCTGCAGGCGCTGTCCCCGCTGGACGCGCTGGAACATTCCCAAACCGGCGAGACCGCCGAGCGCTGGGCTTGGCGCGACGGCCGCGGCCAGATCGGGCTCATCTCCAGCGTGACCCGCGCGTTCTGCAGCGATTGCAACCGCGCCCGGCTGTCGACCGAAGGGCAGCTCTACCACTGCCTGTTCGCCCACAGCGGCCACGATCTGCGCAGCCTGCTGCGCGGAGGGGCCAGCGACGAGCAACTCTCCACCGTGATCGGCGCGCTCTGGCGCGGGCGCGACGACCGCTACTCCGAGCTGCGCGCCGCCGCCCCGCCGGACGATGCACCGCAGCAGCGGCGCGTCGAGATGCACTACATCGGGGGCTGATGCTGGCCATCCCGCGCGAGGCGATCACCGGGCTGGTGCTGGCCGGTGGGCGGGGCCAGCGTATGCAGGGGCAGGACAAGGGGCTGCTGCTGCATCGGGGCCGCCCCCTGGTGCAGCACGCGCTGGACCGCCTGGCGCCGCAGGTCGGGCCGATGCTGATCTCGGCCAATCGGCACCTGCCCGCGTACCGGTCCTTCGGCACGCCGGTGTGCAGCGACACCATGCCCGGTTTTCCAGGCCCGCTGGCCGGCTGGCTCAGCGCCTTGCAGGCTTGCCGCACGCCCTACCTGGCCAGCGTGCCTTGCGACGTTCCCGGCCTTCCGCTCGATCTGGTCGCCCGGCTGGCGCGCGCCTTGCATCAGGCCGATGCAGACATCGCGATGGCCCGCACACCGGAGCGCGAACAGCCGGTGTTCGCGCTGCTGCGCCATGAGCTCGCGCCTTCGCTCGAACAAGCGCTGGCGCGCGGCGAGCGCCGGGTCCTGGGCTGGGCCCTGGAGCAGCGGATGGCGGTGGTGGCGTTCGCAGACGCGGCCGCATTCCGCAACTTGAACACGCCTGCCGATCTGGATCCTTCGCCGGCAGACACAAACGGTTAACACACCCTCTTACAATGGACATTTAGCTTCTCTAACTGTCCACCGATGCCGACTGCCCGGGGTGCCCCCTCGCTGGACTGTGCGCGCCAGGTGCTGGCCGTGGTACCACCGCTGATGCAGGAGATCCGTACCGAAATGCGCGGTGCGGCGCCGGCCGGCATGAGCGTGCCGCAGTTCCGCATGCTGATCTTTGCGCGCAACCGGCCTGGGGCCAGCGTCACCGAAGTGGCCTCGCACCTCGGTGTCACCGTGCCCACGGCCTCGGTGGCGGTGGACCGGCTGGTGCGCCAGGGCCTGCTGGACGCACCGCAGACCCCGGACAACCGGCGCCGCCGCTCGATCGCACTCACACCGGTGGGCGCACGCGCGGTGGACCGCGCGCTGGCCAGCACCACCGACGCATTCGCACAGCGCCTGGCCACCCTGACCACCACCGAACTGCAACTGGTGCAGCAGGCCCTGTCGCTGCTGCACCGTGAGCTGGCGCCCCAGTTGCCGGGCCCTGACGCCTGAGAGACCTCGATGACCAAGAAGACCCTGTCATTCACCCTCCTGGCGCTGGCCTTGCTGGCAGGCAGCGCCTGGTGGTGGCGCTCGAGCGGCGGACTCGAACCCGCAGCAGCCGCCACGCCGCCCAAGCCGGCACCCCAGGCGGTGAGCCTGGCCGCGGCGCAGCGGCGTGACATGCCGGTGGTGCTGGAGGCCACCGGCACGGTGGTGTCGCTGAACTCGGTGGAAATCCGGCCGCAGGTGTCGTCCACCGTGCGCAGCGTGGCCATCAAGGAAGGCCAGTTCGTCAAGAAGGGCGACCTGCTGTTCAGCTTCGACGATCGCACCGACCGCGCCAACCTGGACAAGGCGCGCGCGCAGCTGCTGCGAGACCGCGCCACTCTGAACGACCTGGAGCGGCAGTGGCAGCGGGCGCAGGAGCTGCGGGCGCAGAACTTCATCGCCCAGAACGCGGCCGACACGGTGCTGTCGCAGCTGGAAGCGCAGCGGGCGCTGCTGCGCGCCGATGAAGCCGCCGTCAATGCGAGCCAGGTGGCACTGGGCTTCAACGCCATCCGCTCGCCGCTGGCCGGCCGTGCTGGTGCGGTGGCGATGTATCCCGGCAGCCTGGTCCAGCCCAGCGGTGCGCCGCTGGTCACCATCAGCCAGATCGACCCGATCGGCGTGAGCTTCACCGTGCCCGAGGCCCAGCTCGGCTCGCTGCTGCGCAGCGACCGCGCGGCCAGCGTGCAGGTGCGGCTGCCAGGCGCGCTCGCGCAGGAGCCGCTGCTGCAAGGCCAGCTGAGCTTCGTGGACAACAGCGTCGATCCCGCCACGGGCACCATCCGCGTGAAGGGCGCCCTGCCCAACGAGCGCCACCAGCTCTGGCCGGGGCAATTCGTCACCGTGCGCATGGTGCTGCGCATGATCAAGGACGCCACCGTGGTGCCCCAGGCCGCGCTCATCCTGCGCGGCAACGAGCGCTCGGTGTACGTGGTGGACAGCGCCGGCAATGCACAGCTGCGGCCGGTGCAGCTGCGCTACGCAGCCGGTGAAGCCGCCGTCATCGAGGGCGTTCAGCCCGGCGAACGCGTGGTGCTGGAAGGCAAGCAGAACCTGCGGCCCGGCACGCCGGTGCGTGATGCCGCCGCCACCAGGCCGGGCGCCGGCAGCGCGCCCTCGCCCGCTTCGGGAGCATCACGCCCATGACCACCAACCTGGCCGAGCTGTTCATCCGCCGTCCGGTGATGACGGTGCTGCTCAACCTGGCTATCGTGCTGGCCGGCGTGGTGGCGCTGGGCAAGATCCCGGTGGCCGCGCTGCCCAGCTACAACACGCCGGTGATCCAGGTGAGCGCCACCTTGCCCGGCGCTTCGCCGGACACCATGGCCAGCTCGGTGGCGCTGCCGCTGGAAAAGCAGTTCTCCACCATCGCGGGGCTGTCCACCATCAGCTCGGTCAACACGCTGGGCACCACCTCGCTCACGCTGGAGTTCGATGCCGCCCGCGACATCGACGCCGCCGCATTGGACGTGCAGGCGGCGCTGTTCCGCGCCCAGCGTGCGCTGCCCTCGGAGATGACCGCGCCGCCGTCGTACCGCAAGCTCAACCCGGCCGATGCACCGGTGCTGATCGTCGCGCTCACCTCGCCCTCGATCAACCTCTACGAGCTGAACGACTTTGCCGAGAACCTGATGGCGCCCACGCTGTCCACCATCGACGGCGTGGCGCAGGTGTTCATCTTCGGCCAGAAGCGTTACGCGGTGCGCATCCAGGTGCGGCCAGACGCGCTGGCCGAACGCAACATGACACTGGACGAACTGCGCCAGGCGATCAGCGGTGCCAATGCCAACACGCCGGTCGGCGTGCTCGACGGCCCGCGCCAGACGCTCACCGTGCAGGCCAACAAGCAGATGCTCACCGCACGCGAGTTCGGCGACCTGATCGTCACCTCGCGCAATGGCGCGCCGGTGCGGCTGCGCGACGTGGCGGATGTGCTGGACAGCGTGGAAACCGCCAAGAACTCCGCCAGCTTCAATGGCGAAAGCTCGATCCAGCTGGCCATCCAGCGCCAGCCCAATGCCAACACGGTGGAGGTGGTGGACCGGGTGAAGGCCACCCTGCCGCGGCTGCAGGCGCAGCTGCCCGCCTCGGTGCAGATCCACCAGCTCAACGACCGCTCGGTGTCGGTGCGCGATTCGCTGCACGACGTGAACCTGACGCTCGCGCTCACCGTGGTGCTGGTGGTACTGGTGATCTTCCTGTTCCTGCGCCGGCTGTCGGCCACCATCATCCCGACCCTGTCGCTGCCGGTGTCGCTGATCGGCGCGCTGTCGCTGCTGTACGCCGGCGGCTACAGCCTGGACAACATCTCGCTCTTGGGCATCACGCTGGCCGTGGGCCTGGTGGTGGACGACGCGATCGTGATGCTGGAGAACATCGTGCGCCATGTGGAGGACGGCATGCCGCCCTTCGAAGCCGCCATCCGCGGCGCGCGCGAGATGACCTTCACCATCCTGTCCATCTCGGTCTCGCTGGTGGCGGTGCTGATTCCGATCTTCTTCATGCCGGGTGTCATCGGCCTGCTGTTCCATGAGTTCGCGGTGGTGGTGGGCCTGGCGATCCTGGTGTCGGCGCTGGTGTCGCTGACCCTGGTGCCCATGCTGTGCAGCCGCTTCCTCAAGCACCATGAGCCGCAGGACGAAGGCCGGCTGGGCCGCGCGTTCGAACGCGGCTTCAGCGCGCTGCAGCGTGGATATGGCCGGTCGCTGGACTGGGCGCTGGCGCACCGCTGGGTGGTGCTGGCGGTGGCTGCGGCCAGCCTGGCGCTGACGGTGCTGCTCTTCATCGTGATCCCCAAGGGCTTCTTCCCGGAAGAAGACATCGGCCAGATCCAGGTGACCACCGAAGCGGCGGAGGACATCTCCTTTCCCGCGATGCAGGCCCTGCAGGCCCAGGTGGCCGAGGTGTTCCGCAAGAACCCGTCGGTGCTGAGCGTGGCCTCCTTCCTGGGCGCCGGTGGCCAGGCGTCCACGGCCAACACCGGGCGCATGTTCATCAACCTCAAGCCGCGCAAGGAGCGCCCGCCGATGCCCCAGGTGCTGGAGAGCCTGCGCAAGGAGCTGCGCGGCGTGCCCGGCATCGCCGTGTTCATGCGCCCGGTGCAGAACCTGCAGCTCGGTGGCCGTGCCAGCAAGAGCCGCTACCAGTTCATCCTGCAGAGCGTGAGCGCGGGCGCGCTCAACGAGTGGGCCGGCAAGCTGCAGGACAGGATGCGGGGCGACCCGATGTTCCGCGACGTCACCACCGACTCGCAGCTGCGCGGCCTGCAGGCCACCCTGAACATCGACCGCGACAAGGCCAACCTGCTGGGCGTGCAGATGAGTGACCTGCGCAATGCGCTGTACAGCGCATTCGGCGAGCGCCAGGTGTCCACCATCTACGCACCGAGCAACAGCTACCAGGTGATCATGGAGGCCTCCGACGCCAACCGCCAGTCGGAGGACGCCTTCAACAAGATCTACCTGCGCGGCAAGGACGGCGCGCTGGTGCCCCTGACCGCGTTTGCCACCGTGGAGCGCACGCTGGGGCCCACGGCCGTGAACCACCAAGGGCAGCTGCAGGCGATCACCATCTCCTTCAACCTGGCACCCGAGGTGGCGCTGGGTGCGGCCACCAGCCGCCTGGAGGGCTATGCACGCGAACTCAAGCTGCCGTCCACCGTGATCACCAGCTACGGCGGCGACGCCGCAGTGTTCCAGGATTCACAAGGCGGGCAGGCGGTGCTGCTGATCGTGGCGGTGCTGGTGATCTACCTGCTGCTGGGTGTGCTCTACGAGAGCTACATCCATCCGCTGACCATCCTGGCCGGGCTGCCCTCGGCCGCCGTGGGCGCGCTGCTCACGCTGTGGCTGTTCAAGATGGACCTCACGCTCATCGCCACCATCGGCATCCTGATGCTGATCGGCATCGTGAAGAAGAACGCGATCATGATGATCGACTTTGCGCTCGATGCACAACGCAACCAGGGCCTGCCACCGGAAGAGGCGATCCGCCAGGCCTGCCTGCTGCGTTTGCGGCCGATCATGATGACCACGCTGGCGGCGCTGATGGGCGCGCTGCCGATCGCGCTGGGCCTGGGTGCCGGTGCCGAGCTGCGCCAGCCGCTCGGTCTGGCCGTGGTGGGCGGGCTGCTGATGTCGCAGGCGGTGACGCTGTACATCACGCCGGTGATCTATCTGGCGCTGGACAAGTACAGCGGCAAGGGGCCGATAGTGACGGCGGTTTCGGCGGTTCGGGCTACGCCGGCTGAGTAACTCTGGGTCTGTTGTTGGGCCTTCGGCCTGGATGGGATTCTGGCCACTTGCGTGCAGCCCGCCGGGCGCGACCGGCGGGCTCTCGCGAGCAGCGCAAACCCCAGCCAGCGCCGCAGGCGCAAGAACCCAATCCCGCGCGATCAGCGCAAAACCGAATCCACCCCCCGGTTGGCCAACATGTCAGCACGCTCGTTGCCAGGGTCCCCCGCATGCCCCTTCACCCAACGCCAGTCCACGTCGTGCTTCAAGGACTGCGCCTCCAGCTCCTGCCACAGCTCCGCGTTTTTCACCGGCTTGTTGTCCGCCGTCTTCCAGCCGCGCTTCTTCCAGCCGTGGATCCAGCTGGTGATGCCGTTGCGCACATATTCGCTGTCGGTATAGATCACCACCTTGCAGCGGCGCTTGAGCGCCAGCAGCGCCTGTATCACGGCGGTGAGCTCCATGCGGTTGTTGGTGGTGAGCTTTTCGCCGCCCCACAGCTCCTTTTCGTGCCCGCCCCATTGCATCCAGGCGCCCCAGCCGCCGGGGCCGGGGTTGCCCTTGCAGGCGCCATCGGTGTAGATCGTGATCGTGCTGTCGTCTTGGCTCATGAATCGCTTTTTGAAGAGTGGCGGTTGGCTACCACCGCAGGCGCGGCCTTGGTTTTCACCGCCTCCTTGCGCTTGAGGCCCACCAGCCGCATGCCGCGCACGCGCTTGACCGCCACCAGGAAATACACGGAACCGAACACCGGCCACCAGCGCTCGCCGGTGCCCTCCAGCCAGCTGAAGCGGTCCAGCCAATGCTGTGTGCGCACGCCGGGGCGATAGCAGCCGAAGCGCCCGCGCTCGACCTCGAAGCTCAGCAGGCGCAGCCAGTCGCGCAGCCGCCAGTAGCCGATGAAGTCACCGGTGCGCGGCAGGAACAGCGCGCCTTTGCCACCGAGGCGGCGGCGCAGCCGGCCCAGGCGCTGGCGCAGCCCCCACAGGCTCGCCGGGTTGAAGCCCAGGATCACCACGCGGCCTTCGGGCACCAGCACCCGCTCCACTTCGCGCAGGGTCTGGTGCGGGTCGCCGGCCAGCTCCAGCGCATGCGGCAACACCACCAGGTCCAGGCTGTGGCTGGGAAAGGGCAAGGCGTCGAAGTCGCAATGCACGGCGATCGCGCGTGGCCCCTGCACCGGCAACTGCGCTGCGCCGTCCAGGCCCTCGCCATCGCCGGCCAGCCAGCGATGCGGCATGCGATTGGTGCGCAGCGCGTCCAGTTGGGGCAGGCCCAGCTGCAACGCGTGAAAGCCGAACAGGTCCACCACCGCATGGTCGAGCTGCTGCTGCTCCCAATCGAGCATGTAGCGGCCGGGTGGTGTGTCCAGCCAGGCGGCCAGCTCGGTGAAAAACGACGACTCGGACACTCGGGAGGGGCTTTCTATAATCACGCGTTCATTCGCACATGATGCAACTCATTGCCCTGCCCGCATTCGCCGACAACTACATCTGGATGCTGCACGATGGAGAACACGCCATCGTGGTCGACCCGGGTGACGATCAACCGGTGAAGGCTGCGCTCTCGGCGCGAGGCCTGCAGTTGAGCGGCATTCTAGTGACGCACCATCACGCCGATCACGTCGGCGGCCTGGCAGCGCTGCAAGGCGCGCTCCAGGGCCCGATCTATGGCCCCGCGAACGAAGCCATGCCGCTGGACGTGATCCGCCTGCGCGACGGCGACACCGCCGAGCTGCTGGGGCTGCGTTTCGACGTGATCGATGTGCCGGGCCACACTGCCGGCCACATCGCCTACTTCCACACGCCCGAAGCGGACGACCCCATCCTCTTCTGCGGCGACACGCTGTTTTCCGCCGGCTGCGGCCGCCTGTTCGAAGGCACGCCACGGCAGATGCATGCGTCGCTGGCCCGCCTGGCGGCGTTACCCGATGCAACGCGGGTCTGTTGTGCGCATGAATACACGCTGTCGAACCTGCGCTTCGCCCATGCGGTGGAACCGATGAACGACGATGTCGTCCGTCATACCGCGTGGTGCGAAACCGAACGTGCGGCAGGCCGACCCACCCTGCCCTCGCGCATGGCGCGCGAGCGGCGCATCAATCCGTTCCTGCGTTGCGACGCGCCCGCCGTGGTGGCCGCCGCCCAGGCCCAAGGGGCGGCCGACCGCAGCGGCCCCGAGGTGTTCACGGCGTTGCGCCGATGGAAGGACCATTTCAGATGACACCACCCCACCGACGTTTCCCGCGCCTGGCGCTCGCGCCTGCGCTGGCCGCCCTGCTGTGGCTGGCGGCTTGCGCCACGCCGGCCGATGCGCCTGGCGGCGAGGACGCCGCGCTGCCGGCCCAGGCCGCCGCCTCCGCGCCCGCCGATGCCGCATCCGCACCGGCCACCGACCCGGTGGCCGTGCTGCCTGCTGAAAGGACCCCAGCCGACCAGCACGATGGCCCGGCGGTGGCCGCACCGATCGACCCCCTGCGCCCGGAAGTGCGGGTGGACCTGGACGACCGCAGCGCGCAGCTGGACCTGTGGGGCCGTGTGCGCCGCGGTTTCGGCATGTCCGACCTGGACACCGACCTGGTGCGCAAGAACGAGCAGTGGTACGCCACCCGACCGGACTACGTGCAGCGCATGACCGAGCGCGGCGGGCGCTACCTCTATCACATCGTTGAAGAGGTGGAAAAGCGCGGCCTGCCCAGCGAACTGGCGCTGCTCCCTTTCATCGAGAGCGCGTTCAACCCGCAGGCCAACTCGGTGGCCAACGCGTCCGGCATGTGGCAGTTCGTGCCGGCCACCGGCCGCGACTTCTCGCTCAAGCAGAACATCTTCCGCGACGACCGGCGCGATGTGCTGGCCTCCACGCGGGCCGCGCTGGACTACCTGACCCGCCTGAACGCGGAGTTCAACGACTGGCACCTCACGCTGGCCGCCTACAACTGGGGCGTGGGCAATGTGCGCAAGGCGATTGCCCGCAACCAGCGCGCCGGCCTGCCCACCGACTACCTCAGCCTGCGCATGCCGGACGAAACCCGCAACTACGTGCCCAAGCTGCAGGCGGTGAAGAACATCGTGCTGCGGCCGGAAACGTTCAGCCTCAGCCTGCCGGTGCTGGCCAACCACCCGTACTTCCTGAGCGTGCCGATCGAGCGCGACATGGACGTGGACCTGGCCGCCCGCCTGGCCGGTTTGTCGACCGACGAGTTCAAGCTGCTCAACCCGCAGATGAACAAGCCGGTGATCCTGGCCGCCGGCACGCCGCAGGTGCTGCTGCCCTACGACAACGCCAACAGCTTCGTGCGCAACATCGACCAGCACCGCGGGCCGCTGGCCACCTGGACCGCCTGGGTCGCCAACAAGACGCTGCGCCCGGCGGAGGCCGCCAAGCAGCTCGGCGTGAGCGAGGATCTGTTGCGCGAGGTGAACCGCATTCCCCCGCGCATGCTGGTGAAAGCAGGTTCCACCCTGCTGGTGCCGCGCAACGAACGCCGCAAGGACGACGTGCCCGAGCATCTGGCCGACAACGCCACCCTCGCCTTCGCGCCCGACGCACCGCCGCCGCGCCGTGTGAGCATCAAGGCCGGCAAGAAGGGCGACTCGGTGGCCGCCGTCGCCAAGCGCTACGGCGTGAGCGCCACGCAGGTGGCGCAATGGAACAAGGTGGCCCCGCACGCGAGCTTCAAGCCCGGCCAGGTGATCGCACTGTTCCTGCCGGCGGGCCGTGCAGCGGCCGTGGACGGCAGCCATGCGGCCACCCGGCGCACCGCCAAGCCGGCCGCCACCGCACGCAAGGCTGCGAGCAAACCGGCCCGCGTGCGCGTCGCCAAGGACTGAGCTGCGGTGCGGCCCCGGCGGCGCGGCTTCAGCGCCGGTCGACCAGCGCGTGCGCGATGGTGCTCAGGTCCACATACTCCAGCTCGCTGCCGGCCGGCACACCGCGCGCGAGGCGCGTGACCTTCAGGCCGCGGGAGCGCAGCGCCTCGGCCAGCACGTGGGAAGTGGCCTCGCCTTCGGCGGTGAAGCTGGTCGCCAGGATCACCTCTTCCAACGCTTCATCGGCGGCGCGCTGCATCAGCGCCTCCGCGCCAATCTCGCGCGCGCCCACGCCGTCCAGCGGGCTCAGGCGCCCCATCAGCACGAAATACAGCCCGCGATAGCTGCCGGTGCGCTCCAGTGCCGCCTGGTCCGCGGGCGTCTCCACCACGCACAGTTGGCGCGCATCACGCTGCGGGTCGGCGCAGATGCGGCACAGCGGCGCTTCCGCGAAGGTATGGCAGCGCTCGCAATGGCGCACCTGCGCCACCGCAGCCTGCAGCGCCGAAGCGAGCTGCAGCGCGCCGTCACGGTCATGCTGCAGCAGGTGGAAGGCCATGCGCTGGGCCGACTTCACCCCCACGCCAGGCAGGCGGCGCAGCCCCTCGATCAGCGCCTCGAGCGCGCCGTGCGTGGCCACCGGACTAGAACGGGAACTTCATCCCCGGCGGCAGCGGCATGCCGGCGGTGAGCTTGCCCATCTTTTCGGTGCTCACTTCTTCAGCGCGCCGGATGGCGTCGTTGAAGGCGGCGGCCACCAGGTCCTCCAGCATGTCCTTGTCGTCGGCCAGCAGGCTGGGGTCGATCGCCACGCGCTTCACGTCGTGCTTGCAGGTCATGGTCACCTTCACCAGGCCGGCGCCCGACTGGCCCTCGACCTCGATGTGGGCCAGTTCCTCCTGCGCCTTCTTCAGGTTGTCCTGCATGGCTTGGGCCTGCTTCATCAGGCCGGCCAGTTGGCCTTTCATCATGGGGTGTGTCCTTTCAAACGGGTTTGATCGATCCGGGCACCAGGCGCGCGGTCTTGAATTGGGCCATCAGCTCGCGCACCAGCGGGTCGTTGCGGATGGTGTCTTCGGCCGCACGCTGGCGGCGCTCGCGCTCCACGGCGTCGCGGCGCGCGGGGCTGTCCTGCGCCACCCCGGCCACGAGCTCCAGCCGCGGCGCCGGCTGCTGCACGCCAGCCAGTGCGGCCTGCAGCTTGTCGCGCAAGCTGGCAGCACGCAGTGATTCGCGCTCCACGCGCAGTTGCCAGAGCTCTCCGTCGGCCAGCGGCGTCACGGCCACCAGCTCGGCCTGCATCGCCAGCTCGCGCACCAGGGCCGTGATGGCGCCACGCTCGGCCAGCGCGGTGGTGACGCCGGCCCAGCGATCGCCCAAGGCGGTGCGCTGAACGTCCGCCACGGCGGGAGGGGCGGCCGGCGCCGGCAAGGCGGCGGCCACCGGCTCGCGGGCCACGACCGCGCTGGTTTGCACCGGCGCTGGCGCGGGGCTTGCCGCCGCCGGCCGCGCCAGCGTGGCCACGGGGCCGTCCTCGTCCATCGGCGGCATGTCGTCCACCCAGGGCGGCGGCTGCTGGCGGTCGCTTGCCATGGCGGGCCGGCCTGCCGCGGCAGCCGGGCGCGCCGGCACCGCGGGTGCGGGCGTTGCCGCGGGGGCCGACACCGGCGCTGCGGGCCGGGCGGCTGCAGGCTCGCGCACTGCAAGTGGCACCGGCCGCGGCACCATGCTGGACCGCGCTTCACGCGTCGCCTGCAGTGCAGAAGCAGGCATGGGGGCAGGCACCGGGGCCGCCACGGCGGCTGCCGGCACGCTGGCCGCGGGCCGGTCACCGGCGGCCGGAAACGCCAGCAGGCGCAGCAAGGCCATGGTGAGCGCGCCGTATTCGTCCGACGCGAGGCTCAGTTCGTTGCGAGCGTGCAGCACAATGCTGTAGAGCAGCTGGGTCTCGTCGCGCGGCAGCAACCCGGCCAGCTCACGTGCCTGGGCCGTGTCGGGGTCGCGCTCATCGAGCGCGCCGGGCACGGCCTGCTCGATCGCCATCTGCTGCAGCAGGGACGCCATTTCCTCCAGCGTGCCGGCTGCCGACAAGCCGCGCGCACGCAGCGCGTCCACACCCGCCAGCACGGCCCGGCCATCGCGCTGGGCCAGGGCACGCACCAGGCCGCTGGCATGGCTGCGGTCCACCGTGCCCAGCATGGTGCGCACCACGCTCTCGGTGAGCTCGCCGCCACCGTAGGCGATGGCCTGGTCGGTGAGCGAGAGCGCGTCGCGCATGGAGCCGCGTGCCGCGCGCGACAGCAGGCGCAGCGAGCCGGCATCGGCCGGCACGTTTTCGGCCTGCAGCACGGTCTGCAGGTAGTCGTGCACCACTTCCGGCGGCATCGGCCGCAGGTTGAACTGCAGGCAGCGGCTCAGCACCGTGGGCAGCATCTTGTCCGGGTCGGTGGTGGCCAGCACGAACTTCAGGTACTCGGGCGGCTCCTCCAGCGTCTTCAGCAGCGCGTTGAAGCTTTCCTTGGTGAGCTGGTGCGCCTCGTCGATCATGAAGACCTTGAAGCGGCCGATGCTGGGCTTGTAGGCCGCCCGCTCCAGCAGGTCGCGCACCTCGTCGATGCCGCGGTTGGAGGCGGCATCGAGCTCGATGTAGTCGATGTAGCGGTCGGCATCGATCTCGGTGCAGGCGCTGCACTGGCCGCAGGGCTGGTGCGTGATGCCGCCGCTGCCATCCGCGCCGGTGCAGTTGAGGCTCTTGGCCAGGATGCGCGAGACCGTGGTCTTGCCGATGCCGCGCGTGCCGGTGAACAGGTAGGCGTGGTGCAGGCGCTGCTGCTGCAGCGCATTCGTCAGCGCCTGCACCACATGCTCCTGCCCCACCATCTGCGCGAAGCTGCGGGGCCGGTACTTGCGGGCAAGGACGACGTAACTCATCCGCGGATTCTACGGGCGCGGGTCGTGCCGGATAATTCGCGGATGAACGCGAACGACACCCGCCATCCCGCCACGCTCAGCTATGAACAGGCGGGCGTCAACTACGACCTGATCGACCCGCTGAAGGTCGCCGCCCAGCGCGCCGCGGCAGCCACCGGCGCGCATCTTGCGGCCCATGGCTTCAGCGAGGTGGCGGCCTCGCGCGGCGAGTCGGCCTACGTGGTGGACGTGGGGCCGTTCTACATCGCCTCCATCGTCGAATGCCTGGGCTCCAAGGCCCTGGTGGCCGACGAGATGAGCCAGCTCACCGGCAAGAGCTACTACGACGGCATTGCGCAGGACACGATCGCGATGGCGATCAACGACCTGATCACCGTGGGCGCCACGCCGCTGGTGGTACAGGCCTACTGGGCCGCGGGCGGCTCCGACTGGTTTGGCGACGCGCAGCGCGCGCAGGCGCTGGTGGCCGGCTGGAAGCGCGCCTGCGACGTCTGCAATGTAGCCTGGGGCGGCGGCGAGACGCCCGCATTGGCGGGCATCGTGGAAGCCGGCCGCATCGACCTCGCTGCTTCTTGCACCGGCCTGATCAACCCGAAGGAGCGCCTGTCGGTGGGCGACCAACTGGCCCCCGGCGACGCCATCGTGCTGCTGGCTTCCAGCGGCATCCACGCCAACGGCCTGAGCCTGGCGCGCAAGCTGGTGGAGCGCCTGCCGCAGGGTTACCTCACCGAAGTGCAGCCCGGCCTGACGTATGGCGACGCCCTGCTGGCGCCCACGGTGCTCTATTCACCGGTGACCGAAGCCCTCTACCAGGCGGGCATCACGCCGCGCTACTGCGCCAACATCACCGGCCACGGCTGGCGCAAGCTGCTGCGCCACCCGGGCGCGTTCACCTACCGCATCCACAGCGTGCCGGAAGTGACACCGGTGCTGCGCTTCATCCAGCAGCACGCCCGCCAGGACGACCGCGAGGCCTACAGCACGCTCAACATGGGCGCCGGCTTCGCCCTCTTCGTGAAGGCCGAGGATGCCGCACGCACCGTGCAGGTGGCGCAGGCCCAGGGCGTGGCCGCGCTGGTGGCCGGCACGGTGGAAGCCGGCGCCAAGCAGCTGGTGATCGAGCCGCTGGGCATCACCTTCGGCACCGACGACCTGCAACTGCGCTGACCGACGCGCAATGCGCCTGATCACGCGCCTGTTCTTGCTGGCGCTGCTGCTCGCCACGATGGTGGGCTGTGCGTCGCTGCCCGACGATGTGCAGCGCACGCCTTCGCACACGCTGGTGGCGCCAGCCACTGCACCGCTGTCGCAGGTGGCCGCGGATGCCCGCATCCCGGACGACAAGTCGGGCTTCTGGCCGATGCCGGCGTCCAACTTTGCGCTGGACGCGCGCCTGACGCTGATCCGCCAGGCGCGCAGCTCGCTGGACCTGCAGACCTACCTGATCGGCAACGACACCATCGGCCGCCTGATCCTGCGCGAGCTGCGCGACGCGGCCGCACGCGGCGTGCGCGTGCGTGTGCTGGTGGACGACCTCTACACCCAGGGGCTGGACCCGTTGTTGCTGGGCCTGGCCGCGCACGACAACGTGGAAGTGCGGCTGTTCAACCCCTTCGCGAGCGGCCGCGACTGGTCGCTCGGCCGCTTCTGGGGGTTTGCGACCGATTTCCGTCGCCTGAACCACCGCATGCACAACAAGCTGTTCATCGCGGACGGCGCCATGGCGATCGTGGGCGGGCGCAACCTGGCGGACGAGTACTTCTTCCGCAGCCGCGATGCCAACTTCCTGGACATGGAGCTGCTGATCGCCGGCGCCCTGGTGCCCAAGCTCGGTGTCTTCTTCGACAGCTACTGGAACAGCGAGCAGGTGTTCCCGCTGCACAGCATCGTGCGCAGCCTGCAGCCACGCCTGGCGCTGCAGGACGACTTCGAGGACAGGACCTCCGGGCCCACCGACCCGGCCACCCTGCCGCCCGCAGGCAAGGATTCCTACGGTGCGCCCGCGTTCAGCACGGCACTGCACACGCACCAACACCACTTCGTGATCGCCGAGGCCGGCGCCCATGCCGACGCGCCGGACAAGGGGCGCGCCGTTGCGGATGCCGGGCAGAAGCCCGACACGGTGACCGTGCGTTTCATGGGCTTCATGGGCGAGGCCAAGGAGGAGACGCTGCTGTTCTCGCCCTACTTCATCCCGGGCAGGGAAGGCCTGAAGCGCATGAAGGCCGTGCGCGATCGCGGCGTGAAGGTGCGTGTGGTCACCAATGCCATGGGCACCAGCGACGAGCCGCTGGTGAACCTGGGCTATGAGCGCTACCGGCGCGAGATGCTGGGCATGGGCGTTCAGCTGTACGAGATCAGCTCCTCGCGGCTGACACGCGACGCGACGCTCAAAAGCGTGCTGGGCAGCTCGCGCGGGCGCCTGCACGCGAAGATGGCCTTCATCGACCGGCGGCTGGTGCTGGTGGGCTCGATGAACCTGGACCCGCGCTCCACCTACACCAACACCGAGATCGGCATCGGCATCCGCAGCCCCGAGCTGGCGAAGATGATCCTGGACGTCTACCGGGCCGACGACTTCAACGGGGTCTACCAGGTGCAGCTCAAGCCGGACGGCTCCGGCGTTCAGTGGGTGGGCCGCGACAAGGACGGCGAGGAAGTGCTGCTCGACGAGCCGGACATCGGCCCATGGCAGCGCTTCAAGCTCTGGCTCCTGTACAAGTTTGTCCCGGAAGACCTGCTCTGAACCGCGGCGCCTGCGGGCCGTTCAGCGCACGGCCGCCTCGGCCGGCGGCCCGGGCTCGCGTGAGCGGGCCTTGGCCGCACCGCCCAGCGCCATGCGGTGGTAGTCGTCCAGCGCCTGCTGCAGCTCCTGCGCATAGCCCGGCCGCGTGAAGTAGGCACCGATCTCCTGCACCCGGGACGCGAGGGGCGACTTCTGGGAGACCGACAGCCACAGGTCGCCCACCAGCGCCGGCCGCTCCAGCGGCACCACCTGGTCCGACAGCCCGGCGCGGGCGATCTCGATCAGCCCGGCCTCCCAACCGAAGGGCAGGATGTCCACCCGGTTCAGCGACAGCATGCCCAGCGCCTGCCGCACCGTGCCCACGCGCTCGATGTGGGTGTGCTGGGCCAGGAAGTCGTCGAACTCCGGGCCCATGCTCACGCCCAGCACCAGTCCCGTGCGGGCACCTTCGAGGTCCGCCCACCGATTGAAACGCTGGTTGCCGGCACGTTGCTTCTGCATGAAGACCGCAATGCGGTTCTGGGCCATGCGCGGCTCCGCGAACACGGAATACGCCTCGCGCTCCGGGTTGCGGAACGCGCAGATGTTCACGTCCACCTCGCCGCTGGCCACCATGGCCTGGCAGCGCTTCCACGGGCCGACGAACCCCAGGTCCACCCGGTAGCCCAGGCGCTCGATCGCCCGCTGCGCGATGACGGCGCAGGCGCCAACGATCTCGTTGCCACGTTGCCAGTTCCAGGGCGGGTAGTCGTGGTGGCCGCAGGCCTTGATCACCGGCCGCTCCGCCGCGCTGGCCAGGCCGGTTGCAGCGGCCAGCAACCATGCGGCCGCATGCGCCAGCCCGCCGAGACGGCGAGGCGACTTCGGTTCACGGATGGGGGTGACCACGCAAGTCCCTCCTGGCGAGGACTGGGGACAAAAGTTTAGTCCCCGGATGCCGTTGCGGCATGCCTATTTGTTCGGCAGGAAGGGTGACGAGCCTTACCCTCGGCACTGGTCGCAACGGTTAGGGCTGCTTGGTTCCCCACCTGACCCGGTTGGCCGCGCTTCCATGCGAGGAGGCCCGTCACCGGCGATTGTAGGCGAGCTCTTTCAGCTCGCCTGGCGGAACGCCATCACCGCCTGGTTGCGCAGGGTGCGCAGCAGCGACAGCTCCTTCTCGCCCAGCTCGATGCCGCCTGCTCGCGCCTTGTCGGCGTAGATGAGCGCAAAAGGCGCGTTTTTCATCAGCAGCGGCAGCAGCAGGAAAGCTGGTGCATTCACCTTCTCGCGGTACCACGCTGGCAGGCGCGCCGCGATGTTGCTTGCGCTGGTGTCGGCGATGAGCGTGTCGGCGCCCTTCAGGCACACCGCGGTGAACAGGTCCGCGCCGGTGCCGGCCTGCAGTTTCAGCGCCACCTTGAACACCGGGCTCACCGCTTCAACGCCCTGCCCCAGCCCGAAGCGGCCGGTCAGCATCTCGGTCCTGGGGTCGCGCAGGCAGAACACCACGCGATGAAAGTCCAGCGCGCGGAACATGGTCTCCAGGATCATGCGCAGCACTTCGTTGAGCTTGAAGTTGTCCGCCACCATGTGGTTGGTGATGTCCTGGATGCCCGCGGCCAGCAGCTCCGCCACCTTCTCCGGCCGGGGCGCGAGCACGATGGTCTTGTCCTCGCCCGGGCCCGGCACGTAGACATTCGCCGTCTTGTCGGCACCCATCGGCAAGGTGGCCTGCAGCGCCATCGGCGACAGGGTGTCGTGGTCCGGCGCCAGCTCGGGCTGCACCATGGACATGAGGCGCCGCGCGGGCGATGCGGGCGCCACCTGGATGTTCATGGCCTGGGCCAGCTGGGTGAGCTTGTCACGGGCCTGGTCGGCCGCGTCGCGCATCTCCTTCTCGCTCACGCCCAGCGACTTGGCATACCGTGCGGCAATCTGCCCCAGCTTGTCGGCCAGCTGGTCCGGCGGCGTCTGCAGCATGGCATCGGCCACCGCGTTGGCGGCATGCCCGATCCAGCGCAGGCGCTCGGTGCCGCGCTCCACCGGCTTCGGCGGCGGCTCGCCCACCGGCCGGCGCATGGTCTTCTGCAGGCTGTCCGGCAGGCCCCAGGACTTGGCGACGCCGATGCCCAGCTCCTCGAAGCTGATGCCCAGCACCTTGGTGGACACCCGGTCCTCCGAGGGCGCTTCGGTGCGGCCGGGCGCGGGCTTGAGCTGCTGGCGGATCTGCTGCGCTTCTTCGGCAAAGTAGTACTCGGTGAGCAGCCGCCCCAGGTTCTGGAACATGGAGCCGATGAACGCCTCTTCGCCGTCGCGCGCGGTGGGGCAGAGTTCGTTGGCCAGGGAACCGGCCATCAGCGCGCGCAGGAACTCCTCTTTCAGCTGGCTGGCGTGGCCCTTGTCCTGCATGTGCTCCAGCAGCACCAGCGACAGCGCCATGTTGCGGATGCCCGCAAAGCCCACCAGCGCCACTGCCCGCGACACCGTGCTGATGGTGCCGCCCCCCGCGCTGCT
Source organism: Ideonella sp. BN130291 (assembly GCF_036231905.1). Classification (NCBI taxonomy): domain Bacteria; kingdom Pseudomonadati; phylum Pseudomonadota; class Betaproteobacteria; order Burkholderiales; family Sphaerotilaceae; genus Ideonella; species Ideonella sp. BN130291. The sequence continues at coordinate 138,649 of NZ_JAZARE010000010.1, forward strand.
GAAGTGCGCGGTGTTCACCATGCGCAGCAGCTTGTTGGTGAGCGCCACGTCCTTGAGGATCTCGTTGGACAGGTTGCTCAGCGATTCCTTCTCCGAATTGGCCACGCGCTGGATGCGCGAGACCGAATCGGACATGGCCGGAAAGTCCGACTTGTGCCGCATGCGCCGCAGCAGGAACTCCAGCGTGCCGGCACCGCCGCCGTTGCCCGCAGCCCCGGGATCGGCCAGCGTGATCGTGTCCGGGTCCATCCACTTGCACAGCGCCTGGTGCAAAGCATCGACGCTGGGGTAGCGCTGCTGCGGGTCGCGGGCCACGGCGCGCATCACGATCGCCCGCAGGCCGTCGTCCACCCGCGATCCCATGTCGGGCAGCACCACGTCCTCGTCCTGCACGCGCTGGATGGTGCGGTAGGGGTCGCTGTCGCGCAGCAGCGGTTTGCCGGCCAGCATCTCGCCCAGCATCATGCCGGCGGCAAACACGTCCATCGACGGCGACGGTGCCCCGCCGCGCGCGGCCTCGGGCGACATGTAGCCGGGCGTGCCGACGATGCCGCCGTCGCCCACGTCGGTGATGCGCGCGGCGATGCCGAAGTCCATCACGCGGGCGCGGCCGTCGGCATCCACCAGGATGTTCGACGGCTTGAGGTCCCGGTGCACGATGCCCATGCCATGCGCGGCGCGCAGCGCCTCCAGCACGCCCAGCAGCATCTGGACCGCGTCGCGCGCGGGCAGGCTGCCCTTGCTGCGCAGGTGCTCCGACAGCGTAGCGCCCTTCACGTACTCGAAAACCAGGTAGGCGCGGCCCTGCTGCTCGTCCGCCTCGAACAGCGGCACGATGTGCGGATGCGCCATGCGGCTGACCGCGCGCGCCTCGTGCAGCCATTGGCTGAGTGCCGCCGAATCGGCGTCCATGCGCAGCAGCTTGACGGCCACCTCGCGCTCCAGCCGCGGGTCGAAGGCCAGCCACACGGTGGCCTGCGCGCCCTTGCCGAGCACGCGGCGGAGTTCAAAACGGCCAAGGCGGCCTGGAGCCGCCTTGGAAGATGCCGTCGTGGCCGTGTTCATCGCTCGTCTCCCGTGAGCGTTTCCACATCCGGTGCGGGTGCCTCCATGGGCATGGGCAGCGTGTCAGGCACGGCCGCCTCTTCCTCTGTCACCAGCTCGTCGCCGCTGCCCATGTGGGCCGCCACCTGCACCGCTTCCTGCAGATCCTTCAGGGTCAGGTTGAGCGCACGCCCGTAACGCTGCGCGATGCGCGTGAGCGCCGGTGTGACCTGCGCCGCCGGCAGGCCGATCGCGTCGGTCACCTCGTTGCCCAGGCTGCCCACCGCGCGCAGCACCTCGCCATCACCTTCCAGCGTGCGCACCGGCTTGTCGGTGGGCAGGCGGCGGATCATGTGCATCACCTCGTCGTCCATGCCCCACTGGCGCGCCACGGCCGCACCCAGGGTCTCGATGTCGGCACCCAGCACCGCAAAGGCCGCGGTCTCTTCCGTCATGCCCGGCTCATCGGGCTCCCCCGGCTTGGCCGAGGGCGCCGGCTGCATCAGGCGCCGGATCTGCGCCGCTTCGTCCGGGAAGTGGTACTGCACCACCAGCCGGCCCAGGCTCTGCATCAGCGTGACGAGGTAGACCACCTCGGCGTCATAGCCCGCCGGCCGCAGAGACTGCGCCACCCGGCCGGCGCGCTTGACGCGCTCGATCAATGCATGCAGGTCGCGCGCGCCTTGTTCGTCCAGCGGCCCCGGCCAGGGGCGCAGGGTCTGCGCGGCACGCTGCACGCCCTGCAGGCCGATCATCGCGATCGCGCGCCGCACGGTCAGCACCGGGCCGTTGCCGGCCACCTGGGTGCCGCGCACCTTGGCGGTGTTCACCACGCGCAGCAGCTCGAACGCCAGCGCGAGGTCGCGCAGCACCAGGTCGGCCAGTTCGTTGGTGCGCTCGCGCTCCATGCGCATCAGGCGCGCCGCCCGCAAGGTGCCGCCAGGCAGCGCGGGCAATGCACCCACGGTGCGCACGCGGTCCAGCAGCAGCGCGAGCGGGCCGCCGCCCTGGTTGCTTTCCGCGTCCAGCCAGCCGGCGAGGGCATGCGCGAAGGTGCGCGCTGTGCGATAGCGTTGGCGCTCCTGGCGGTCGGTGCTGCGGTTGACGATCGCACGCAAGGGTTCTGGCACCGGCCGCGCCATGCTCCAGGGCAGGCGCACGAATTCAGGGCCCAGTGGCGGCAGGCGTTCCATCACCCGGCCGACGTCGGCCTCCTCCAGCGCCGGCGTACCGACCAGCAGGTGATGCATCACCAGGCCGATGGCCAGCACGTCGCGCTGGGCGGCGTCGCGCTGCGCGCGCAGCTGGTTCGGGTCCACCGACAGGCTGCGTGCGATGGTGGGCGTGTCGCCGCCGTCCACCTGGTCGAGCGCCACCTCCAGGCCCATGACGCGCAGGTTGCCCTGGTCGCTGAGCAGCAGCATGTGCGGCTGCACGTCGCGGTGGACGATGCCGCCTTCGTGGACAAAGGCCAGCCCGTCGAGCGCCTGCGCCATCCAGCGCGCCACGTCGGTGGCGGCCAGGCCCTGGGGTGACAGCTTTTCGGCCAAGGTGAGGCCGTTGGCGCGGTCGTAGGCCACGAAAGGCCAACGATCCTGCTCGCCCACTTCCACCACGTGGGCCAGATGCGGGTGGTTGAGCCGCGCCGCCTTGCGCACGGCCTGCATCCAGCGCTCCAGCGCGGGGGCATCGGCGGGCTGGTTGCGGGGGATCGCGAGGATCAGCTCCTGCTGGGCGCGCGGGTCATGGACCAGCCACACCATGCTGCGCACGCTCTTGCCGAGCAGCTTGAGCAGCTCGAAGCGTCCGAGCCGGCGTACTGCTGCGGCAGGCGTTTTGGATGAAGGTGGGACCGGAGAGGCGGCCATGGTGCGATCGTGGCAATACTGATCCGATTGGACCGCGCCCGCCACGCTCGCGAAGGGCCGAAGTGGCCGCCAAAGGCGGAGTAATTAACGCTACCCCGCGCGGCCACCCCGAAGCAGGCGGGCTACGGCTCGATCACCTCGCCAGCCGCGGTGATGAAGGCCGCGCGCACCCTGTCGGCCGGCTGCAGCGCCTGCACCAGCGTGCGGTAGTGCCGCAACTGCTCCAGGTACGCCGGCACGGTGTGGGGCGCGGATTGCAGCTTGTAGTCCAGCACCCACCAGGTCCGAATGTCACCATCGGCGAGCGCCACCAGCCGGTCCAGCCGCACCACCGCGTCGCCATCGGCCAGGCTGACCTCGTTGCCGGCCCAGGCGAGCCCGGCCGGGTCGAAAAACTGCCTGGCCGCCGGGCTGTCCAGCACCGCGCGCGCATGGCGCAGCAACTGGGCTTGCGCCGGCTCCACCAACCCGTAGGCCGACGCCGCAGCGGCCGCCAGCGGGGCCAGCGGTGCGCCCGGTGTGGCCGTGGCCCATTCAAGCACCCGGTGCAAGGCCTCGCCCAGCCGCGCCTCCTCGCTGCGGGCCTCGGGGGCGGCCACAGCCGGTGCCCGCGATGGTGCATCGGGCTGCCATGCCGGCAGCCCGCGGTAGACGACGGCACCCGGCTGGAGGTGCACCGGGGCCGCAGTCGGGGGCCAGGGCCACGGCGGCAGCCAGGGCGACAGCAGGGCCCACCACGACACCTCGTTGGCGCGCTGGTGCGGCGCCACGGACGACAGCAGCAGCTGCTCGCGCGCCCGCGTGAGCGCGACGTACAGGCCATTGAGCTCCTCGCGCTCGCGCGCCGCCTGCTCGCGCGCCAGCAGGGCCTGAAGCGTCGGGGCGCAGCGGGCCTCGCTGGCGACGAAGGCACAACGCACCGGCGCTTCCCGGTCCACCGGCCAGTCGACCAGCAAGGTCACCGTGTCGGCCCGGGTGCCGGGCGCGTCGCAGTCCATCAGCAGCACCGCCCGCGCCTCCAGCCCCTTGGCGCCGTGCACGGTGAGCAGCTGTACCGCATCGGGCACCGCGCCGGCGGACACCGTGAGCGCACGCCGCTTCAGCGCCCGCACAAAACCGTAGACGCTGGCATAACGCGCGCCGTCGAGTTGCAGCGCCAGGTTCAACAAGGCCTGCACCGACTGGCGTGCCGCCTGACGCCGCGCCGCGGGCACGCTGGCCAGCAGGCGGGGCATCAGCTCGCCCTCGTGCACGATGCGGTCCAGCAGGTCGTGCGGCGGCAGGCGCTGCATCTGCGCGGCCCAACGTGCCAGCAGCGTTGCGGCGCGCTGCAGCGCGGGTGGTGCCTCGTGCACCGCGCGCCGCAGCGCGGGCAGCCAGCGGCCGCCCTCGGCGCGCTGCGCCAGCCACAGCAGGTGCTCGTCGGTGGCGCCGAAGAGCGGGCTCTTCAAGGCATGGGCCAGCGACAGGTCATGCGCCGGCGAGGCCAGCACGTCCAGCACCGCCACCAGGTCGCGCACTTCGGCCGAGGCCATCAAGGCGTTGTCCTCCGGCGCCACATGGGCGATGCCATGGGCCTGCAGCGCCAGCGCCGCCTGGCGCAGCACCGCGCGCTTGCGCGCCAGCACAAAGATGTCGCCCGCCGCCACGCCTTGCGCCAACAGGCCCTTCACCGCCAGGGCCACCTGCTCGGCCTCCCGCTGGCGCATGCCCTCCTCCGGCTCATGGCGCGGCATGGTCAGGCTGTCGCGCCATTCGCTGATCGCCAGCGGCGCGGCCACTTCCCGCCCCGGCCGCTCCACCCGGGGCAGCAACGCCGCGCCCGGCGCACCGGGCGGCGCGCCGGTGGTGTGCGGGCGAAAGCCCTCGAAGTGGCCGGCCGCCTGCAGGCGCATGAACACCGTGTTGATGACCTGCAGCACCTCGGTTGCATTGCGCCGGGTGTGGTCGCACTCCAGCACCGCGCCGCCCAGCGCCTCCGCCACGAAGGCGCGCGCCGCCAGGAACACACGGGGCTCGGCACCCCGGAAGCGGTAGATGCTCTGCTTGGGATCACCCACGATGAACACCGACGGCGGACGCTGGCCGCTGGCGCCGCCGCCTGCGCCGGCATAGGCCGACAGCCAGCCGTGCAGCGCCCGCCACTGCAGCGGGCTCGTGTCCTGGAACTCGTCGATCAGCACATGGCGCACACGCTGGTCCAGCCGCTCCTGCACCCAGCCGGACAGCGCCGAGTCGCGCAGCAGGTGCAGCGCGCAATGTTCCAGGTCGGCCATGTCCGCCAGGCCGCGCTGGCGCTTGAGCGTCGCGTATTGCGCCAGCAGCACACGCGCCAGGCGCACCATGCGGCCGTGCTCCACGTGGGCGTGCTGCTGCTCCACCGCCCTGCGGATGTCCTCCAGCCAGGCCACGGCCTCCGCCAAGCCCGGCGCATCGAGCTTCTTGCGCAGCTCGCCGTCCTTGGTGAGCAGGGCCGCCCGCGCGGCCTGCAGGGCTTGCAGAGGGTCGCCCGATGCCAGCGCCTGCTCCAGTGCCGCACCCTGCTTGCGCGCAATGGCGCCGGGTTGCGAACCCAGCGCTGCGGCCACACAGAGCATGAGCTCGCGCACCACAGGCGCCTGCAGGCGCTCGGCCGGATGCGACAGGCCGGCGAACTCGGGCCAGCGCGCGGCCGCGGGCTCCACGCTGTCGTCCAGCGTGCCGGCCGCATCGGCTGCTTCAAATTCCACCCGGCGGGCCCAGGCCGCTTCCAGCCACTTGCGCAGCTGCGAGCGCCCGCGCTCGCGCACCAGCGTGAAGAAGTCGTCCTTCAGCGCAGCGTCGGCCCGCACCGCGGCATGGAAGCGGCGAAACAGGTCGGGGGCCAGGTCGGCGGCGTCCTCGACCAGCTCCACACCGGGCGCCAGGCCCAGCTGGGACAGCAGCTCCAGCGGTGCGGCGCGCAGCAGCTGGGAGAACCAGCCGTGGAAGGTGCGGATCTCCACCGTGCGGCCGCCCAGCAGCAGCTGCTCATGCAGCCCGGCCAGCCGATCGCTCAGGGCGGCCGCGCCGGCAGCGTCCAGCCCACGCTGGCGCAGCGCTTCGCGCCGGGCCGCGTCGTCGGCATGGGCGAACTCACGCAGCCAGTCGGCCAGGCGCTCGCGCATTTCGCCAGCGGCCTTGCGGGTGAAGGTGATCGCCAGGATCTGCTGCGGCTGGGCACCGTCCAGCAGCGCGCGCAGGATCCGGGACACCAGCATCCAGGTCTTGCCCGCGCCGGCGCAGGCTTCCACCACCACGCTGCGCGCGGGATCGCAGGCGGTGGCGTAGAAGCGGGCAGCCCCCACCGGTTGGCCGTCCACGCGGTAGGCCGGTTGCTCGTGCAGGTGGTTCATTCCGTCTCGTTCGGTGAGGCGTCGGCGTCCCAGTGGTCGCGCCGGCACAGGCCGCGCGCTTCGCAGTGTTCACACACCGGCCCGTCCCCCAGCGCGGGCAGCGGCTCTCCGGCCCGCACGCGACGCAACTCGGCGGCCAGGCTGTCCACCAGCACGCGGGCGGTGACCGGCACCTCGGGGTGCGGCACTTCCTGGATGCCGCCGCTGTCATCCAGCGCCAGGTACATGGCTTCGAGCGCCTGCGGATCGGCCTGCTCGCTGCCCAGCATCTCCAGCGCGGCGTAGAAGGCCAGCTGGGTGTCCTCCAGCGGCTCGCGCACCTTCTTGCGCAGGGCGTCGTGCGGGCCGGTCTTGTAGTCGATCAACTGGCGAGTGCCGCCTGGACCGGGCAGCCGGTCGATGCGGTCGATGCGGCCGCGCAGCAGCGTGCCTGCCAGTTCCGGCGGCGCGGCCTCGCGGTCGCTTTCACCTTCGAGCCATTGGGCCCCGGTGGCATCGCGCCGCTGCAGCCAGTCGGCATAGTGGGCGGCAAACCGTTCGAAGGTCGCTTCGAAGGGCAGGAAGCTGTCGGCATCCAGGCCGGCGGCGGCTCGGCGCTCCTGCGCGATGCGGCGCAGCTGCGCCATGTCCTCGGCCACGCTGCGTGGCTGTGGTCGGGCCTGGTGGAAATGCAGCAGCACATCGTGCAGCCAGGTGCCGTAGTCGCGCTTTTGCGCCTCGTCGTCCAGCTCGTCGCGCTCCTGCAGGCGCAGCACCGCGCGCGAGAAGAACCGGTACGGGCAGTCGCGCAAGGCCTCCACCGCGCTGGCGCTCAGCGCGGCCGGCAGCTGGCCGCCGGCCGCGGGTGCCGGCCTGGGCTGCGGCGTGGGCACCAGCGATGTGACCCGCCGCGGGTCATCGGGCTGCAGCACGGGCCGGCCGGCGCGCTCGCGCAGCAGCGCCAGGCGCTCCAGCAGCACGCTGCCGCCCAAGGTTTCGCCCTCGTCGTGATGGCGGTGCAGGAACAGCACCTGCGGCGTGCGCAGCAGATGCGCCAGCGCCAGTGCCTCCTCGTGTTGCCGCTGCTCGGTGGAGGGCAGCCCGAGCGCGACGGACAGGGCTTCGCCGAGCAGTGCGTCCGGCGCCGCCGGCACACCGAGGCGCCGGTCGTCAGCGCCAGGCAGCACGGCCGCCGCAAACGGCCGCAGCACCGCACGCCGCAAGGGCGTGATCACGACGGCGGGCGCCTGCGCCGGCGCGGGCGGTTCGAACACCGCCTGCTCCAGCGCCTCGTCCACGGCCTGCACAAAGTCCTGCAGCCGCAGCGGCAGGGTTTCGGCCAGCGCGCGCCAGGCGCGGTCGGGTGCATCCAGGCGCAAGGTGCGCAAGACCTGCTGGCCCGCTACGTCGGCCTGCAAGGCGGCCCACTGGCCGGTGGCGCTCAGCGTCTCGCGCAGCAGCTCGGTCCAGCGCGCCAGCGCCAGGCGCCCCGCATCCGCCAGCGGCGCAAGGCACTCATGTGCCCAGGTGCGCAGGGTGTCGGCCGCGCCTTGCAGCTCCAACGCCGCCATGGCGTCGCGCCGTGCGCAGCCGGATCGGCGCAGCGCCTGCTCGAGCGCATCCACCGCCCCGGCGCTGGGAGCGCCCTCCACGCCGGACGGCAGCGCCTTCAGCCAGTCCAGCAGTTCGTCGGTGGAAGCGACCGGCGATGCCGCACGCAGCAGCGCCATCACGCCGGCGGCCGCCCGCGTGGTGGACAGCTTCCATCCGGTCTCGTCCAGCACCGGCACATCGTGGCGCGCCAGCAAGGCGCCCACCCGCCGCACCAGCAGCCGGTCCTGTGCAATCAGCGCCAGCGGCCGACAGCCTTGCTGCAACAGCGCGATCAGGTGCGCCGCCGTGCGCTCGGATTCGTCCTCGAAATCCTCGCAAGCGGCCCGTTGCAGGTCAGACCGCAAGGGGGCGGCCGCGAGTGGATCGGCCTGCAGGGGATCCGCTTGCAGCACCAGCCGCGGCACCGGGGGGTCGGCCGCTTGCAGCACCGCGTCCGCCAAGGCGTCGGCACCACCGGCCCGCACCTGCAGCCACGCCGCCGGGCGCAAGGCAAACAGGGTGTCCGACGGCCAGGGTGAACTCGCGTTCACCCACTCGAAAGCCAGCCGCGCCAGCAGGCGCTCGGTGTTGCCCGGTGCATCACCAACGGCCAACAACGCACGTGCCTGCGCCTCCCATGCCGGGCGCAGCACGGGGGCGACGGCGATCGACCGGCGCGCCAGGCGATGCGCGCAGTCCACCAGCCGGGCAACGGTCTGCTCGAAGGCCTTGGCATCGCGCTGCGCCCACTGGCGTGCCCACGCCTGGGCGAGCAGCATCTGGCGGGCACGCAGCCGGTCCTGCGCGATGTCGAAGCTCACCGCGCCTTCCGGCGATGCAGCGCCCGGCGGCAAGGCCGCTGCCAGGGTGCGGGTGGTCTCCACACGCGGCAGCCAGCCGCCCTGGCGGCCGAAGGCGCGGCGCGCGAGCGCCAGGTGCTGGGCCAGCGGCACCAGCACGATCGCGTCGCGCGGCGCCACCGCCGAGTCGCCCAGCCAGACCGTGGCGCGGGCGGCGATGCGGTCCCATGCCGTGGCGGCGTCCGTGTCGAATTCAAGCGCGGTGATTGCTATCTCGGCCATAGCGTCGGCGGGGGCCCTGCGACCGGCAGGGAGTGGGGGGTTATGTCAGAATCATTGCGCCCCCTCCAGCAACGAAGAGTGCACTCCGTAGATGGGGGCAGCACAAAGGACGCCAACGATGAGCAGTGACCTGATCAAACACATTTCCGACGCATCGTTCGAAAGCGATGTGCTGAAGGCCGAGAAGCCGGTGCTCGTCGACTACTGGGCCGAATGGTGCGGCCCGTGCAAGATGATCGCACCGATCCTGGACGAAGTGTCCAAGGACTACGGCGACAAGCTGCAGGTGGCCAAGATGAACGTCGACGAGAACCGCGACGTGCCCGCCAAGTTCGGCATTCGCGGCATTCCGACGCTCATGCTGTTCAAGGATGGCCAGCTGGCAGCCACCAAGGTAGGGGCCCTGTCGAAAGCGCAGTTGACGGCCTTCCTCGACGGTCATCTATAATCCTTTCAAACGTCGCGGGCACCTTCCAGCCCGTCAAGGCCACAAGCAAGAGGCCGGAGCCCGCGACCAGCATTGCCACCACGCCCTTCCGGCGCGTGGGTTCGGCTCCCAAAACTCCAGCGTCTTTTCAGTTTCTTCGCGCTCGCGAGTTGGCGCGCTGCACATCGGGCAAAGGCCCGGCGGCGCTCAAAGCCGATCTGTCCGGTGAATCCGCCTTTGGCGAAGGCATTCACCTCCCCACCAGGGTGTATACCCATGCATTTATCCGAACTGAAAGCGCTCCACGTCTCCGAGCTCATCAAGATGGGCGAGCAGCTGGAGATCGACAACGTCAGCCGCCTGCGCAAGCAGGAGCTGATGTTCGCGATCATGAAAAAGCGCGCGAAGGCGGGCGAACAGGTCTTCGGCGACGGCGTGCTGGAAGTGCTGCCGGACGGCTTCGGCTTCCTGCGCTCGCCGGACACCAGCTACATGGCGTCCACCGACGACATCTACCTGAGCCCGAGCCAGATCCGCCGCTTCAACCTGCACACCGGCGACATGATCGAAGGCGAAGTGCGGGTGCCCAAGGACGGCGAGCGCTACTTCGCGCTGGTGAAGGTCGATCGCGTGAACGACCTGACGCCCGAGGAGAACAAGCACAAGATCATGTTCGAGAACTTGACGCCGCTGTTCCCCAAGGAACAGTTCAAGCTCGAGCGTGAGATGAAGGGCGACGAAAACATCGTCGGCCGCATCATCGACCTGATCGCCCCCATCGGCAAAGGCCAGCGCGCGCTGCTCGTAGCCCAGCCCAAGACCGGCAAGACGGTGATGATGCAGCACCTGGCGCATGCGCTGGTGGCGAATCATCCCGAGGTTCACCTTATCGTGCTGCTCGTGGACGAGCGGCCGGAAGAAGTGACCGAGATGGTGCGCACCGTGCGCGGCGAAGTCATCAGCTCGACCTTCGACGAGCCGGCCGCACGCCACGTGCAGGTGGCCGAGATGGTGATCGAGCGCGCCAAGCGCCTGGTCGAGCTGAAGAAGGACGTGGTGATCCTGCTGGACTCCATCACCCGCCTGGCGCGCGCCTACAACAACGTGCTGCCCTCCTCCGGCAAGGTGCTCACCGGCGGCGTGGACGCCAACGCGCTGCAGCGCCCTAAGCGCTTCTTCGGCGCCGCGCGCAACGTGGAAGAAGGCGGCTCGCTCACCATCATCGGCACCGCGCTCATCGACACCGGTAGCCGCATGGACGAGGTGATCTACGAGGAGTTCAAGGGCACCGGCAACTGCGAGATCCACCTGGACCGCCGCATGGCCGAAAAGCGCGTGTACCCCTCGATCCTCATCAACAAGAGCGGCACGCGGCGCGAAGAGCTGCTGCTGAAGCCGGAGATCCTGCAGAAGAGCTGGATCCTGCGCAAGCTGCTCTATCCGATGGACGAGATCGAGGCGATGGAGTTCATCCTCGACAAGATGAAGGCCACCAAGACCAACCTCGACTTCTTCGACATGATGCGTCGCGGAGGGTGATGTCGGCCTCCGGCCGCGGGGTACCGCGGCCACCTCCCGAGGAGGTGCGCCCTTGCTTGGGGCGGCCCGGCGCGGCGGGCGCATGCACCTCGGTTCCGTTGGTCTATAATTCGCGGTTTCTCGGAAAGTGCCCCGCATTGGGCGGGTGTGGCTGCCGGCACTGCTCAAGAGGTTTCCCATGAAAGAAGGCATTCACCCGAACTACCGCGACGTCTGCTTCGTCGACCTGTCCAACGGTTTCAAGTTCGTCACGCGCTCCTGCGCGCAGACCCGTGAAACGGTGAAGATGGAAGACGGCCGCGAACTGCCGCTGTTCAAGCTGGAAACCACCAGCGAAACGCACCCGTTCTACACCGGCACGCAGAAGAGCATCGACAGTCTGGGCGGCCGCGTGGAGAAGTTCCGCAACAAGTTCGCCAAGGTCGGCATCAAGAAGTAAGCCCTCCCCCGGCATCGAAGAAAGGCAGCCTCGGCTGCCTTTTTTGTTGGGTGCACGCTTTTCTTAGGCATCATCTCGCCCCGTGACCTCCCCCAATCCCGCCCTCGTCAGCCAGCAGGCCGTGCAACGCCTGCCGCGTGTGGCGCTGCTGCTGTTCTGCGCCGCCTATGTGCTGCCCGGCCTCTTCGGGCGCGACCCTTGGAAGAACGCCGACGTCAGCGCCTTCGGCTACATGGTGGGCATGGCGCAGGGCAAGACCAGCTGGCTGAATCCACTGGTCGGCGGCGTGCCGCTGGACACCGCCCTGCTGCCCCATTGGCTGGGCGCGGCCTTCATCGCACTGCTGTCCCCTGCCGTCGACCCTGCGTTGGCCGCGCGCCTGCCGTTTGCGCTGCTGCTCACGCTCACGCTGGTGCTCACCTGGTACAGCTGCTTCCACCTGGCCCGCTCGGATGCGGCGCAACCGCTGGCCTTTGCGTTTGGCGGCGAGGCCCAGCCGGTGGACTATGCACGCGCCATCGCCGACGGCGCCCTGCTTGCCCTGGTGGCCAGCCTTGGGCTGCTGCAGCTCGGCCACGAGACCACACCCGAGTTGGCGCAGCTGTGTGCTGCGGCGCTGTACCTCTGGAGCCTGGCGGCAGCACCCTATCGGTCCGGCCGCGCTGCCGTGGCAGCGCTGGTCGCCCTGCCCCTGCTCGCCGCCAGCGGCGCGCCGGCCATGGCACTCGGCATGGGGCTGTGGGGCGTGTGGGTCTACGCCCGCGCGTCCGTGCGTGGCACCGCGTCGCCCGGCTTCTGGCACTGGGTGGCCGCCGGCACCTTGCTGTCGGTGCTGGCTGGGGCGGCCTGCGGCGCCTGGGGCTTTCGCCTCGGCTTCACCGCCAGCTTCGTGCAGCTGAAGCAGCTGCTGCGCCTGTTCCTGTGGTTCATGTGGCCGGCCTGGGCGCTGGCGCTGTGGACGTTGTGGCGCTGGCGCCGCCAGCTGGGTGAACGGCACCTCGGCGTGCCGCTGGGCATGGTGCTGGTGGCGCTGGTGGCCTGCGTGTTCATGGGCGGCAGCGACCGGGCCCTGATGCTGGGCCTGCCCGCACTGGCGGTGCTGGCGGCATTTGCACTGCCCACCTTCAAGCGCAGCACCGCCGCGGCGGTGGACTGGTTTTCGGTGTTCTTCTTCACCGGCTGCGCCGTCTTTGCGTGGGTGATGTACATGGCCATGCAGACCGGCGTGCCGGCGCAACCGGCCGCCAACGTGGCCAAGCTCGCCCCAGGCTTCAAGCCGGTGTTCTCCCTGCTGGAGCTGTTGGCCGCGCTCGCCGGCACCGTGGCCTGGTTGTGGCTGGTGCGCTGGCGCACCGGACGGCACCGCCATGCGCTGTGGAAGAGCCTGGTGCTGCCTGCCAGCGGCGTGGCCTTGTGCTGGCTGCTGCTGATGACGCTGTGGTTGCCGCTGATCAACTATGACCGCAGCTACCAGCCCTGGGTGGGCCGTGTCGCGCGCCACGTGCGGCCGGACGAATGCATCGTCGCGCCCGGCATGCCGCGGCCGGCGGTGGCGGCGCTGGAGTACTTTGGCGCCTACCGGGTGGATGCGAGGCGAGAGGCCGCGCTGGACCGCTGCCCGGTGCTGATGCTGTTTGGCAGCCCACCTGCGCCGCCAGGGTGGCAGTTGGTGGCGCGCGAACGCCGGCCGACCGACCGCAACGAGCTGACCTCGCTGTACCGCAAGGCGGGCAGCAGCCGCTGAACCGGTCAGCCCGTGGCCAGTGCAGCCACCTGCGGCTCGCGGCGCACGCGGGCCGGGGGAAGGACGAGCCGGAAGCTGGAGCCCTTGCCGAGCTCGCTGCGCACGTCGAGCTCACCGCCGTGGCGCTGGGCCACGTGCTTGACGATCGACAGGCCCAGGCCCGTGCCGCCGGTGTCGCGCGAACGGCTGCCGTCCACCCGATAGAAACGCTCGGTCAAACGCGGCAAGTGCTCCTTGGCGATGCCGATGCCGTTGTCGCGCACCTCCAGTTCGCCGCCACCGCCCGCGCGTGCGCGCCACACCGTCTCCACCCGGCCACCGGCCGGCGTGTAGCGGACCGCGTTGTTCACCAGGTTGGCGATCGCACTGAAAAGCTCGCTCTCGTTGCCTGCCAGTTCGACCAGTGCCTCTTCTTCCTGGTGGAACTCCAGCTGATGCCGCCCGGCGGAGAGCGACAGCGCATCGGCCTGCACACGCTGCAGCAGCGAGGCCAGCGGCACCCAGTGGTCCGGCGGTGGCCGCGGGCTGCCCTCCAGCTGGGCCAGTGTGAGCAGGTCCGCCACCAGGGACTGCATGCGGTCGGTCTGCTGCTGCATCAGCACCAGCACGCGCTGGCGCTCGGCCTCGGTCAGGGGCAGGCTCGCCATCGTTTCAACAAAACCGGCCAGCACCGTGAGTGGTGTGCGGATTTCATGCGAGACGTTGGCCACGAAGTCGCGCCGCATGGCGTCGTTGCGCTCACGCTCGGTGATGTCCTGGGTCAGCACCAGCTTCAGGCCGTCGCCATAGGGCCGCACCCCGATCGACAGGCTGGCGTCGCCACGCGGGCTGGGAATGACCAACGGCTCGCCGAACTGGCCACCCTGCAGGTGCGCCACGAACGCCGGGGCGCGCACGAGGTTGGTGACGCGTTGCCGCAGGTCACGCACCGGGTCCAGCCCGAGGTGGTCCGCCGCCACGGAGTTGCACCATTCGATCTGGTCCCGGCTGTCCAGCAGCATGACGCCGTTGGGCGACGCCTCGATGGCCGAGAGAAACTGCGCCAGGCGTTCACGTTCTTGCTCCAGCGCACGCTCGCGCAGGCGCAAGGCACGCTCCACGCGGTAGCCCACCTCGCCCCAGAAGCGCCGGCCCCGGGGCGCAGGGCCCTCCTGCGTGCCGCGCAGCCACTGCATCAGGCGGTGCGCCCGCCATGCGTCGCGCACCACCAGCGCCAGCGACACCAGCGCGGCCCCCGCGAGTGCTGCACGCCAAGGCGTTCCGCTGGCCACATAACCCACCAGCCCACCCAGCAGCGACGCACCCAGCAGCGCCAGCAGCGCAGTCAGCAAGCGGGGCCACAACCAGCTCATTCAACCAGCTCCGCCGGTGCCGGCGATCACGCAGCGGTGGAGCTGCTGACCTGCTGCGTCATGCGGTAGCCCGCGCCGCGCACCGTCTCGATCAGCTGGGCGCACTGCACCGGCGTCAGCGCCTCGCGCAGCCGTTTCACATGCACGTCCACCGTGCGCTCCTCGATGAACACATGGTCGCCCCACACCCGGTCCAGCAGCTGGGCGCGGCTGTGCACCCGCTCCGGATGCGTCATGAAGAAGTGCAGCAGCTTGAACTCGGTGGGCCCCACCTTGACATCGCGTTCGCCACGGCTCACACGCCGGGTGGAGGGGTCCAGGCGCAGGCCGGCGATCTCCACCGCGGTGTCCAGGGCCTGCGGGGCCTTGCGGCGCAGCACCGCGCGGATGCGGGCCAGCAACTCATGGGTGGAGAACGGCTTGACGAGGTAGTCGTCGGCACCCGCATCCAGGCCGGCGACCTTGTCTCCCTCTTGCGAACGCGCGGTGAGCATGATGATCGGCAGCTCACGCGTGCGCGCTTCTGCGCGCCAGCGGCGCGCCAGCGACAGGCCGGATTCACCGGGCAGCATCCAGTCCAGGATCACCAGGTCGGGCAGCCTGCGGTCGATGGCGCGCTGCGCCTCGTCGGCCGCCGCGGCCAGCGTCACCTCGTAGCCCGCATGGCGCAGGTTCAGGGAAATCAGTTCGGCGATCGCCGCTTCGTCTTCCACCACCAGCACGGAACTCATGACAGCGATTCCCGGTTGTGTTGTCTCGGCTCAGCGCACCATCGATTCCACCGTCGCCATCGAGCTGTGGCGCACGTCCGCGCCCTTGACGATGTAGATGATGGCTTCAGCCAGGTTCTTGGCGTGGTCGCCCACGCGCTCGATCGCCTTGGCGACGAACACCAGGTCGATGCTGGCGGAGATGGTGCGCGGATCTTCCATCATGTAGGTGATCAGCTTGCGCAGCAGGCCATCGAACTCCTGGTCGATCTGGTCGTCCTGCTTCAGCACCTCCAGCGCCTGTTCGGTGTCCAGGCGGGCAAAGGCGTCCAGCGCCTTGCGCAGCTGCTTGGTAGCCAGCTCCGACTCGAAGGCGAGGTCGGCCACCGGCAGGCGCAGTCGGCTCGATACGCCGGTGTTGATCAGGCGCTGCACCGTGCGCGCGATGCGTGCGGCCTCGTCGCCCACGCGCTCGAGGTTCGCGATCGTCTTCGACACCGCGATCAGCAGGCGCAGGTCCCGAGCCGTGGGCTGGCGGCGCGCGATGATGCTGGAGAGATCGCGATCAATCTCCACCTCCATCGCATTCACCCGCTCTTCCACCTGCAACACCTGGGTGGCAATCTCGCCGCTGAAATTGGACAGCGCATACACGGCCTGCGCGACCTGGCTCTCCACCAGCCCGCCCATTTCCAGCACGCGCGTGGAGATGCCGCTCAGCTCGGCGTCGAATTGCGTGGACAGATGTCGTTCGCTCATGGTGCTTCTCCGTGGCTCAACCGAAGCGGCCGGTGATGTAGTCCTCGGTCTCGCGCTTCTTCGGCTTCATGAAGAGCTCCGACGTGGGGCCGAACTCGATCAGGTCGCCGAGGTACATGTAGGCGGTGTAGTCCGAGCAGCGTGCCGCCTGCTGCATGTTGTGCGTGACGATGACCACGGTGTAGTCGTTCTTCAGCTCGTGGATCAGCTCTTCGATGCGGCCGGTGGAGATGGGGTCCAGCGCGGAGCAGGGCTCGTCCAGCAGCAGCACTTCCGGCTTGATTGCGATGCCGCGCGCGATGCACAGCCGTTGCTGCTGGCCGCCAGACAGGCCGGCGCCGCTCTGGTCGAGCTTGTCTTTCACTTCATTCCACAGGGCGGCCTTCTTCAGCGCCCACTCCACGCGCTCGTCCATCTCCACCCGGGGCAGGCTCTCGAACAGGCGCACGCCGAAGGCGATGTTGTCGTAGATCGACATCGGGAACGGCGTCGGCTTCTGGAACACCATGCCGACCTTGGCACGGATGAGCGACACGTCGAGCTTGGAGCGCAGGATGTTCTCGCCATCGAGCAGGATCTCGCCTTCGGCGCGTTGCTCCGGGTACAGCTCGAACATGCGGTTGAAGGTGCGCAGCAGTGTGGACTTGCCGCAGCCCGAGGGGCCGATGAAGGCGGTGACCTTGCGCTCGGGGATCTCCAGGTTGATGTGCTTCAGCGCCTGGAAGCTGCCGTAGTAGAAGTTGAGATTGCGCACCGACAGCTTGGGCTTTTCGGTGACTTGCGTTTTCACGCCGACGTCCATGGGGTTTCAGCCTTTGTTGCGGAAGAACACCCGCGCCAGGATGTTCAGGGCCAGCACGCCCAGTGTGATGAGGAACACGCCCGCCCAGGCCAGCTTCTGCCAGTTTTCATACGGGCTCATGGCGAACTTGAAGATGGTGACCGGCAGGCTGGCCATCGGCTCGAACACATTGCTGGTCCAGAACTGGTTGGACAGCGCGGTGAACAGCAGCGGCGCGGTTTCACCGGCCACGCGGGCCAGCGCGAGCAACACGCCGGTGAGCACGCCGGAGCGGGCAGCCTTGAGCGTGATGGTGAGGATGACCTTCCACTTGGGCGTGCCCAGCGCATAGGCCGCCTCGCGCAGCGCATTGGGCACCAGGGCCAGCATGTTCTCGGTGGTGCGGATCACCACCGGAATCACGATGATGGCCAGTGCCAGCACGCCGGCAAAGCCGGAGAAGGTTTTCATGCGGGCCACCACCACCGTGTAGACGAACAGCCCGATCACGATGGAGGGCGCCGACAGCAGGATGTCGTTGATGAAGCGCGTGGTGTGGCCCAGCCAGCCACGCTGCCCGTATTCAGCCAGGTACACCCCCGCCATCACGCCCACTGGCGTGCCGATCGCGGTGGCCAGCGACACCATCAGCAGCGAGCCGAAGATGGCATTGGCGAGGCCTCCCTCGTCTGCCTGCGGCGCCGGCGTCATCTGCGTGAGCGTGGCCCAGGTGAGGCCGGAGAAGCCCAGCCGCACCGTCTCGAACAGGATCCACACCAGCCAGAACACGCCGAAGGCCATGGCGGCCAAGGCCAGCGCCAGCGCCAGGCGGTTCACCCGCTTGCGGCGCCGGTGCATCGCCAGCCGGGCGTCGCCGAACGAAGACGACAAACCGCTCATGTCTTGCTCCCCTCGCCGCGCTTCAGCCGGGACAGCAGCAGCTTGGAGAACGACAGCACCACGAAGGTGATGAAGAACAGCACCAGCCCCAGGTAGATCAGGGACGCCTGGTGCAGCCCCTCGCCGGCTTCGGCGAACTCGTTGGCCAGCGCGGAGGTGATGCTGTTGGCTGCCTCGAACAGCGACACCGAGTTGAGCTGGTTCATGTTGCCGATGACGAAGGTGACCGCCATGGTTTCGCCCAGCGCCCGGCCCAGGCCCAGCATCACGCCGCCCACCACCCCGGTCTTGGTGTACGGGAGAACCACGTTCCACACCACCTCCCAGGTGGTGGAGCCCAGGCCATAGGCCGACTCCTTCAGCATCGGCGGCGTCACCTCGAACACGTCCCGCATCACCGAGGCGATGAAGGGGATGATCATGATCGCGAGGATGATGCCGGCGGCCAGCAGTCCGATGCCCACCGGCGGGCCGGACACCAGCGTGCCCAGCACCGGCACGCCGGCAAACGCAGCCTGCAGCGGCTGCTGCACATAGGTGGCCAGCAAAGGCCCGAACACCAGCAGCCCCCACATGCCGTACACGATGGACGGCACGGCCGCCAGCAGCTCGACCGCGATGCCCAGCGGCCGCTTGAGCCAGGCGGGCGACAACTCTGTGAGGAACAACGCGATGCCAAAGCTCACCGGCACCGCGATCGCCAGCGCGATCAGGGAGGTGACCAGCGTGCCGTAGATCATCACCAGGCCGCCGTAGCGGTTCTGGACCGGATCCCATTCGCTGCGCCAGAGAAAGCTCAGGCCGTATTCACGGATCGCCGGCGCGGCACCAATGACCAGCGACACCAGGATGGCAAGCAACAGCGCCAGTGTGGCCAGCGCCGCCGCATGGGCCAGCAGCGCAAATAGCCGGTCCGGCCACGCCGACACACGGCGCGCAGGCGGCACGCCGCCTGCCATTCCCGCACGATCCATCTCTGCTTTCCTGGCGAATTCAGGCGCAGGCAGTGTAGCGGTCACCTTGGGTTGCCTTTACCGGGGCCGTGGTTGTGGGGCTTACTTGAAGGCGATGGCTTTGCCGGCGCCGTCCCGGACGTCGGCCCACTGCTTGCGCACCAGGGCCTTCACCGCGTCGGGCAGCGGCACGTACTCCAGGTCGGCCGCGTACTTGTCGCCAGCGGTGTACGCCCAGTCGAAGAACTTGAGCGTCTGCGCGGCCTGGGCCGGCTTGTCCTGCTGCTTGTGCACCAGGATGAAGGTGGCGCCGGTGATGGGCCAGGCGTCCTTGCCGGGTTGCTCGGTGAGGATCTGGTAGAAGCTCTTGCTCCAGTCGGCGCCGGCCGCTGCGGCCTTGAAGTTGACGTCGTCCGGCGACACGAAGTTGCCGGCCTGGTTCTTCAGCAGCGCGTAGGCCATCTTGTTCTGCTTGGCATACGCGTACTCCACGTAGCCGATGGAGTTGGGCAGGCGCTGCACGTAGGAGGACACGCCTTCGTTGCCCTTGCCGCCCGCGCCGGTGGGCCAGTTGACCGCGGTGCCTTCGCCAACCTTGGCCTTCCACTCGGCATTCACCTTCGACAGGTAGTTGGTGAAGACGAAGGTGGTGCCCGAGCCGTCGGCACGGCGCACCGGCGCAATGGCCGCGTCCGGCAGCGGCACGCCAGGGTTCAGCGCCGTGATCGCGGCGTCGTTCCACTTGGTGATCTTGCCGAGGTAGATGTCACCCAGGACCTGGCCGGTGAGCTTCACCTGGCCGGGCTGGATGCCTTTGATGTTGACCACCGGGACCACGCCACCGATGACGGTGGGGAACTGCACCAGACCGTTTTTGGCCAGCTCCTCGTCCTTCAACGGCATGTCCGACGCACCGAAGTCGACCGTCTTGGCGGTGATCTGCTTGATGCCGGCGCCGGAGCCCACCGACTGGTAGTTGATCTTGGCGCCCGTTTCCTTGTGGAACACCTCGGCCCACTTGGCATAGACGGGTGCGGGGAAGGTCGCGCCCGCCCCGGTCACGTCCTCGGCCAGGGCCCAGCCGCTGGCGAGGGCAAAAGCGGAGGCGATGGCAACGGAGCGAAGGGAAACGAAGGTCATGTCAGCCTTTCCAGAGCAAGATTCGTCGATGACGGCACTCTAGGCAGGCTGTATGACATCCATGTGACAGAAAAGCGCCTGTCACATGACAGTGTCACGATGAGTCATGGGCATGTCATGCCCGACGAGCAGGCCGATGCCCTGGGGTGCCCCGGGGCCTCTTGTCCGCAGGGGCGGTCGATCAGGCGTTGACCGCGTCGGCCAGGCGCTGGGCACAGCGTTTGGCCACGTCGGCCTCGCGCGCCTCGACCATCACCCGCAGCACCGGCTCGGTGCCGGACGCACGGATCAGCACCCGGCCGCTGTCGCCGAGCTCACGCACGACGGCCTGCTGCTCACGCGCCAGCGCGGCACTGGTCTTCCAGTCCACACCGTCGGCCAGGCGCACGTTGATCAAGGTCTGGGGAAACAGCGTCACGCCCTCCAGCAGCTGCGCCAGGCTGCGCCCGCTGCGGCTCACGGCCTGCAGCACCTGCAGCGCGCTGACGATGCCGTCGCCGGTGGTGTGCTTGTCCAGCGCCAGCAGGTGACCGGAGCCTTCACCGCCCAGCAGCCAGCCGCGCGCGCTCAGCTCTTCCAGCACATAACGGTCGCCCACCTTCGCGCGCACCAGCCCGACGTCGCGACTGCGCAACGCCAGCTCCACCGCCATGTTGGTCATCAGCGTTCCGACCGCGCCCTCGATGCGCTGCCCTTGGGCCAGGCGGTCGGCCACCATCACGTACAGCAGCTCGTCGCCATTGAACAGGCGGCCTTGGGCGTCCACCATCTGCAGGCGGTCGGCATCGCCGTCCAGCGCGATGCCGTAGTCCGCGCCGGTTTCCTTGACCTTCTCCACCAGCGCAGCCGGGGCGGTGGCGCCCACGCCAGCATTGATATTCAGGCCGTTCGGATGGCAACCGATGCAGGTGATGTCGGCGCCCAACTCATGAAACACATCCGGCGCCACGTGATAGGCGGCGCCATGGGCGCCGTCGACCACCAGCTTCAGGCCCTTGAGGGTGAGCTCGCCGGCGATCGTGCTCTTGCAGAACTCGATGTAGCGACCACGGGCATCGTCCACGCGGCGCACCTTGCCCAGCGCGGCGGAGTCCACCCATTGCGGCGCCTCCTCCAGCGCGGCCTCGACGGCCGCCTCCCACTCGTCGGGCAGCTTCTCGCCCCGCGAGGAGAAGAACTTCACTCCGTTGTCGCCGAAGGGATTGTGGGAGGCGCTGATCACAACGCCCAGGTCCACCCGCAGCGCACGGGTGAGGTAAGCGACACCCGGTGTGGGCAGCGGGCCGGTCATCATCACGTCCACGCCCGCGGAAGCAAAACCCGCTTCGAGCGCCGACTCGATCATGTAGCCCGAGATGCGGGTGTCCTTGCCGATCAGCACCGTGGCCTTCTTGGCGGTGCGCTTGAGCACCCGGCCCACGGCGTGGCCAAGGCGCAGCATGAAGTCGGGGGTGATGGGGGCCTGGCCGACCGTGCCACGGATGCCATCGGTACCGAAGTAGGTTCTGCTCATGGTGTTGGAATCTCGTTGTTCTGGGAGGGCAAGCCTGCGGCTTGCCAGATCTTCAGGGCGTCCACCGTGGCGGCCACATCGTGCACGCGCACGATGCGTGCGCCCCGCTGCACGGCCGCCAAGGCCGCTGCCACGCTGCCGGCCAGCCGCTCGGCCACCGGGCGGCCCGTGAGCGCGCCCAGCGTGGATTTGCGCGACCAGCCGACCAGCAGGGGGTAGCCCAGGGCGAGCAGCTCGTGCTGACGCTGCAGCAGTTCAAGATTGTGCTGTACCGTCTTGCCGAACCCGACCCCCGGATCGAGCGTGATGCGCTCGGCGGCAATGCCCTGACGGCGCAACTCGGCCGCCCGCTCGGCGAGGAAGCGGCCGACCTCCCCCACCACGTCCGCATACGCAGGATCGCCCTGCATGGTGCCCGGCTCGCCGCGCATGTGCATCAGGCACACGCCGGCCGACGCATGCGCCGCCACCAGCGCCACGGCGCCTGGCCGCATCAAGGCCCGCACGTCGTTCACGATGTCCACACCGAGCTCGAGCGCCGCCTCCATCACCAGCGGCGTGCTGGTGTCCACCGACACGGGCAGACCGAGGGTGGTGGCATGGGCCAGCACCGGCCGCACGCGCGCAAGCTCTTCCTCGGGTGAGGGACTGCGGGCGCCGGGCCGGGTGGATTCACCGCCAATGTCCAGGATGTCGGCGCCCTCCGCCTTCAGCTGGTCGCAATGCGCCAGGGCCGCATCCGTGCTCGCAAACCGGCCGCCGTCCGAAAACGAATCCGGCGTGACGTTGACGATGCCCATGACCTGCGGCCGCCTCAGGTCGATGCGAAAGCGGGTGGTTTGCCAATGCGCCATGGAAAGAAGTAGAAACGGGGCGCCTTAGCGCCCCGTGTGCAGTCGTGCAGTGTGATGCTCAGGCCGTTGCCGGGGCGCCGTCCGGATTGACCGGCGTCGCCGTGCCACCCGGCCGCGAACTGGGGGTCCAGTCCTTCGGCGGGCGCGGTGGGCGGCCGTTCATGATGTCGTCAATCTGGTCGGCGTCGATGGTTTCCCATTCGAGCAGCGCCTTGGCCATCGCTTCCATCTTGTCCTTGTTGTCCTCGATGAGCTTGCGAGCGATGGTGTACTGCTCGTCGATGATGCGGCGCACTTCCGCATCCACCTTGCGCATCGTTTCTTCCGACATGGTGGTCGTCTTGGTGACCGAGCGGCCGAGGAACACTTCGCCCTCGTTCTCCGCGTACACCATGGGGCCGAGCGCGTCGGTCATGCCGTAGCGGGTGACCATGTCGCGTGCCGTCTGCGTGGCCCGCTCGAAGTCGTTGCTGGCGCCGGTGGTCATCTGGCCCATGAACACTTCTTCCGCGATGCGGCCGCCGAAGAGCATGGAGATCATGCTCAGCATGCGCACCTTGTCGGTGCTGTAGCGGTCCTTCTCGGGCAAGGACACGGTCACGCCGAGGGCACCACCACGCGGGATGATGGTCACCTTGTGCACCGGGTCCAGCTTGGGCAGCAGGCGACCGATCAACGCGTGGCCGGCTTCGTGGTAGGCCGTGTTCCTGCGCTCGTCCTCGTCCATCACCATGGACTTGCGCTCGGTGCCCATGATGATCTTGTCCTTGGCCTTCTCGAAGTCGACCATCTCCACCACCCGGCCGTTGCGGCGCGCCGCGAAGAGCGCTGCTTCGTTCACCAGGTTGGCCAGGTCGGCGCCGGAGAAGCCCGGGGTGCCGCGCGCAATGATGTCGGCCTTGATGTCGCTGCCGATCGGCACCTTGCGCATGTGCACTTGGAGGATCTGCTCACGGCCTCGGATGTCGGGCAGCGTGACATACACCTGACGGTCGAAGCGGCCCGGACGCAGCAGCGCAGGGTCCAGGATGTCGGGCCGGTTGGTGGCCGCCATCACGATCACACCCAGGTTGGTCTCGAAACCGTCCATCTCGACCAGCATCTGGTTCAGGGTCTGCTCGCGCTCGTCGTTGCCGCCGCCCAGGCCGGCGCCACGGTGGCGGCCGACGGCGTCGATCTCGTCGACGAAGATGATGCAAGGCGCGCTCTTCTTGGCCTGCTCGAACATGTCGCGCACGCGGGCCGCGCCCACGCCGACGAACATTTCGACGAAATCAGAGCCCGAGATGCTGAAGAACGGCACCTTGGCTTCACCGGCGATCGCCTTGGCTAGCAAGGTCTTGCCGGTGCCCGGAGGGCCGACCATCAGCACGCCACGCGGGATGCGGCCACCGAGTTTCTGGAACTTCTGCGGATCCTTCAGGAAGTCCACCAGTTCCTTCACCTCTTCCTTGGCCTCGTCGCAGCCGGCGACATCGGCAAAGGTCACCGTGTTGTTGCTCTCGTCGAGCATGCGCGCGCGCGACTTGCCGAAGCTGAACGCTCCGCCCTTGCCGCCGCCTTGCATCTGGCGCATGAAGTAGATCCACACGCCGATCAGCAGCAGCATCGGGCCCCAGCTGACCAGCAGGCTGAGCAGCACCGACGGCTCTTCGCGCGGCTTGACGTCGAACTTGACGCCGTTGTTGATCAGGTCGCCCACCAGGCCGCGGTCCAGGTAGGTGGCCGTCGACCGCAGCTTCTTGTCATCGGTGGTGAGGGCGATGATCTCGGTGCCGCCATTGCCCTCTTGCAGGGTGACCTGCTTGATGTGCTTGTTGCGCACCTCATCGAGGAATTCGGAGTAACCGATCTGGTTACCCTGCGTCGCCCCACGGTCGAACTGCTTGAACACGGTGAACAGCACGAGTGCGATCACCAGCCACACAGCGACTTTGGAGAACCATTGATTGTTCACCGCGGCTCCTTTTCTAACCAAAACATCACAGCACCCGCGTCAGGCACTGCCACGGTAATTGGGGACGATTCTAGTGCACGCAAGCAGCTTGCCTGCCCGAATTTGACCTTCCGAACCCGGTGGGTTCCCTTGGATATTCCTGCACTGACTGGCCTTTTTTCGGCGGGTTTTCAACGGTTCTTGAGACCCAGGCCCACCAAAAACGTTTCCGCCGACCGGTCCCGCGAGGCTTTGGGCTTGATCGGCTTGACCACGCGGAAATTGCGCTTGAACATTTCCACGAGCTGGCTGTAACCACTGCCGTGAAACACCTTGCACACCAGCGCGCCTTCCGGCCGAAGGTGTTTGTTCGCAAATTCCATCGCCAGTTCCACCAGGTGTGCGATCCGCGCGGCGTCCGAGCTCTCGATGCCGGAGAGGTTGGGCGCCATGTCCGACACCACCACGTCCACCGGCTGGCCCCCCAGTGCGTCCACCAGCTGCTGCATCACCGCGTCCTCGCGAAAGTCGCCCTCGATGAAGCGCACGCCCTCGATCGGCTCCATGGGCAGGACGTCCAGCGCGATGATGGTGCCGTTCAGCTCACCCACCGCCGCGCCGCCCACGCCCGCCTCCTTGGGCGCAAACTTGCGGCGCAGGTACTGGCTCCAGGCACCCGGCGTGGCGCCCAGGTCCACCACCACCTGGCCAGGTCGCAGCAGCTTCAGGCTCTCGTCGATCTCCTTGAGCTTGTAGGCCGCGCGCGCCCGATACCCCTCCCTCTGCGCGAGCCGCACATACGGGTCGTTCATGTGGTCCGCCAGCCAGGCCTTGTTGACCTTTTTGCTCTTCGTCTTGATCTTCATGGGAAGTTGCTCTTGCGAGCCGATAATAGGTGCATGCCTGCAATTGAACTCAGTCCGGCCGAGCGCAAGGGTTTCCGCGCCGATGCCCACCACCTTGACCCCGTCGTGCAAATCGGCGGCGAGGGCCTGACACCCGCTGTCACCAAGGAAATCGACAGTGCGCTCAAGGCCCACGGCCTGATCAAGGTGCGTGTGTTCTCCGACGACCGGGAGCAACGCGCCGAGCTGCTGGCCCGCCTGGCCGACGACCTGAACGCCGCCCCCATCCAGCACATCGGCAAGCTGCTGGTGCTGTGGCGGCCCATCCCGCCCAAGGAGAAGGCGGAGGACGAGGATCGCCGGCCGGGCCCGAAGATCGTCAAACTCGTCAAGTTCTCCAAGAGCGGCAACCACCGGCCGCAGGTGAAGAAGGTGAAGGTCATGGGGAATGAACGGGTGACCGCCGGCGGCACCATCAAGCGCGCCAAGAAGCGCCTGGCCACCAGCGTCAAGAAAACCGCCGCCTGAAGGGGCTCGCGTTCGCGCGCCTCATGCCGGCTTGGCCACACGCCAGGCCAGCGCGCACACCAGCGCCGCCTTCAGGATGAAGAGCCCGGCCGAGACGCCGTGCAGCACGGCGAACGACATCCCCGCCTGGCCCGCCCGGGCCGCTGCGAGCATGGGCTGCAGCGCGAAGTAACCCGCCACGGTGCAGAACAGGGTCGCAAGCAGCAGCACCAGGTTGGCGCTGAAAATGGAACCCTTTCCTGCCTCGGCATCCACCCGGGCCACACCGCGCTCCATCAGGAACAGCGCGATGGCCATCACCAGGCTGAGATACGCCTCCTGCGCAAAAAGCCGGGCCACCACCCGCCCGGCCTCCGGCGGCGCGAGGGTGGCAAACGCAGCGGGCGCGGCGATGGCGCCTATGCAGACCAGCAGCCCGGCCCACAGGGCCGGCAGCAGCATGCGCAGCCGCGCCTTCACGTTCACAGGTAGCGAACGTCGACGATCTCGTAGCGCTTCACACCACCCGGGGCCATCACCTCGGCCACGTCGCCGGCCTCCTTGCCGATCATGGCGCGTGCGATCGGCGAGCTGATGGAGATCAGGCCCAGCTTCAGGTCCGCTTCGTCGTCGCCCACGATCTGGTAGGTGACTTCTGCACCGGAGGCTTCCTCCTCCAGGTCGACCGTGGCACCAAAAACCACGCGGCCGCCGGCGTCCAGCGCCGCCGGGTCGATCACCTGGGCGGCGGCCAGCTTGCCTTCGAGCTCCAGGATGCGGCCTTCGATGAAGCCCTGCTTGTCCTTGGCGGCCTCGTATTCGGCGTTTTCGGACAGGTCACCCTGGGCGCGCGCCTCGGAGATCGCCTGGATCACCGCGTGGCGCTCGACGGTCTTCAGGCGGTGCAGCTCTTCCTTGAGCTTTTCGGCGCCGCGTTTGGTCAATGGAATGGTGGCCATGGTGGGATTCAACGGGATAAAGCAAAACCGCCGCCAGGGTCCGTCAAGGACAGCCGGCGGCGGGGGAGTGGCTGAAGTTTAGTTCAGTTCGGCGTGCAGTTCCTGCAGGGAAACCACGGTCAGGTCGTCCTGGTGCTTCAGCGCCTCGGTGGCCGCCTCGCAGCCGGCCATGGTGGTGTAGTAGGTGACGCGGTTGGCCAGTGCTGCCGTGCGGATGTAGCGGGAATC
The DNA here is from genome assembly GCF_036231905.1 of Ideonella sp. BN130291. Taxonomy (NCBI): domain Bacteria; kingdom Pseudomonadati; phylum Pseudomonadota; class Betaproteobacteria; order Burkholderiales; family Sphaerotilaceae; genus Ideonella; species Ideonella sp. BN130291. The sequence goes on from NZ_JAZARE010000010.1 coordinate 165,175, forward strand.
CGCAATGGCGGTGCGGGTTTCATCCACTGTGGTGAACACCAGCTGCACCTCGCCGCCCTTCACCATGTCGGCGATGTGCGGCCGGCCGTCTTTCACCTTGTTGACCACCTTGACGGGCAGCTCCGCCTCCGCGATGGCCGCCGCGGTGCCCTTGGTCGCCGCCAGGCTGAAGCCCAGGTTGTACAGGTCACCGGCCACCTTGACCGCCCGCGCCTTGTCGTTGTTCTTCACCGTGATCACCACCGTGCCCTTGCTCGGCAGCTTGGAGCCGGCACCGAGCTGGCTTTTCAGCATCGCTTCGCCGAAGCTGCGGCCCACGCCCATCACCTCGCCGGTGGAGCGCATCTCGGGGCCGAGGATGGGGTCCACGCCAGGGAACTTGTTGAAGGGGAACACCGCTTCCTTGACGGTGAAGTATGGCGGCACCACTTCTTCGGGGGCCCGGCCATTGCGGCCCTTCTGGTCCTTCAGGCGCTGGCCCGCCATGCAGCGCGCCGCGATCTTGGCCAGCGGCTGCCCGGTGGCCTTGCTCACGTAAGGCACGGTGCGCGACGCACGGGGGTTCACTTCCAGCACGTAGACCACGGCCTCGTCGCCTTCGCCCTGGATGGCGAACTGCACGTTCATCAAGCCGATGACCTTCAGCGCCTTGGCCATCACGGCGGTCTGCCGGCGCAATTCGTCCTGCAGCGACTTGGACAGCGAATACGGCGGCAGCGAGCACGCCGAGTCGCCGGAGTGCACGCCCGCCTGCTCGATGTGCTCCATGATGCCGCCGATCATCACGTCGGTGCCGTCGCTGATGCAGTCCACGTCGACTTCGATCGCGTCGTCGAGGAAGCGGTCCAGCAGCACCGGCGACTTCTCGCTCACCTTCACGGCTTCACGCATGTAGCGCTCGAGATCCTTGTCGCCGTGGACGATCTCCATCGCCCGGCCACCCAGCACGTAGCTCGGGCGCACCACCAGCGGGTAGCCGATCTCCTGCGCCAGCTGCAGCGCCGCTTCCTCGGTGCGCGCCGTGCGGTTGGGCGGCTGCTTGAGGCCCAGCTCGTGCAACAGCTTCTGGAAACGCTCCCGGTCTTCGGCCACATCGATGCTGTCCGGCGAGGTGCCGATGATCGGCACGCCGTTGGCCTCCAGGTCCAGCGCAAGCTTCAGCGGCGTCTGGCCGCCGTACTGCACGATCACGCCGAGCGGCTTTTCCTTGGCCACGATCTCCAGCACGTCTTCCAGCGTCACCGGCTCGAAGTACAGGCGGTCCGAGGTGTCGTAGTCGGTGGACACGGTCTCCGGGTTGCAGTTGACCATGATGGTCTCGTAGCCGTCTTCCCGCATCGCCAGCGCGGCATGCACGCAGCAGTAGTCGAACTCGATGCCCTGGCCGATGCGGTTGGGGCCACCGCCCAGCACCATGATCTTCTTGTTGTTGGTCGGTTCGGCCTCGCACTCCTCGTCATAGGTGGAGTACATGTAGGCCGTTTGCGTGGCGAACTCGGCCGCGCAGGTGTCCACCCGTTTGTAGACCGGGCGGATGCCCATCGCATGGCGTGCCTTGCGCACCTCGTGCTGGTTGGTGCCCAGCAGCTTGGCCAGGCGCTTGTCGGAGAAGCCCTTCTGCTTGAGGTAGCGCAGCTCTTCGGCCGACAGGCTGGCCACCGTGCGGCCGGCCAGTGCGCGTTCGTCCTGGATGATCTGCTCGATCTGCGACAGGAACCAGGGGTCGATCGAGGTCTCCTCGAAGATCTCGTCGATGCTCATGCCGATGCGGAAGGCATCCCCCACGTACAGGATTCGCTCAGGGCCGGCATTGCCGATCTGTTCGACGATCTCGTCATGGTCGGTGGAGCGCTCGCTCAGGCCGTCGATGCCGGTCTCCAAGCCACGCAGCGCCTTCTGGAAGCTTTCCTGGAAGGTGCGGCCCATCGCCATCACCTCGCCCACCGACTTCATCTGGGTGGTGAGGTGCGGGTCGGCCGCGGGGAATTTCTCGAACGCGAAACGCGGGATCTTGGTGACGACGTAGTCGATGCTGGGCTCGAAGCTCGCCGGCGTGGCGCCGCCGGTGATGTCGTTGCGCAGCTCGTCCAGCGTGTAGCCCACGGCCAGCTTGGCCGCCACCTTGGCGATCGGGAAGCCGGTGGCCTTGGAGGCCAGCGCCGACGACCGCGACACACGCGGGTTCATCTCGATCACGATCATGCGCCCGTTGTTCGGGTTGATCGAGAACTGCACGTTGGAGCCGCCGGTGTCCACGCCGATCTCGCGCAGGATGGCGATCGACGCATTGCGCAGCAGTTGGTATTCCTTGTCGCTCAGCGTCTGCGACGGCGCCACGGTGATCGAGTCACCGGTGTGGATGCCCATCGGGTCCAGGTTCTCGATCGCGCACACGATGATGCAGTTGTCCGCCTTGTCGCGGACGACCTCCATCTCGTACTCCTTCCAGCCGATCAGCGATTCCTCGATCAGCAATTCCTTGGTGGGCGACAGGTCGAGGCCGCGCTTGCAGATCTCCTCGAACTCTTCCGGGTTGTAGGCGATGCCGCCGCCGGTGCCGCCCAAGGTGAAGCTGGGGCGGATGACCATCGGGAAGCCGGAGCCGCCGATCTCCGCCTGGATGCGCTTCTGCACGGCCCAGGCGTCTTCCATCGAGTGGGCGATGCCGCTCTTGGCGGAATCGAGCCCGATGGAGGTCATCGCGTCCTTGAACTTCAGGCGGTCTTCCGCCTTCTCGATCGCGTGTTCGTTGGCGCCGATCATCTCCACGCCGTACTTCTCAAGCACGCCGTTGCGGTGCAGGTCGAGCGCGCAGTTCAGCGCGGTCTGGCCGCCCATGGTGGGCAGCACCGCATCCGGCCGCTCCTTGGCGATGATCTTCTCGACCACTTGCCAGGTGATGGGCTCGATGTAAGTCACATCGGCCATCTCCGGGTCGGTCATGATGGTGGCCGGGTTGCTGTTGACGAGGATGACCTTGTAGCCCTCCTCGCGCAGCGCCTTGCAGGCCTGGGCGCCGGAATAGTCGAACTCGCAGGCCTGCCCGATGATGATCGGGCCGGCGCCGATGATGAGGATGCTCTTGATGTCTGTGCGCTTAGGCATTCGTCTTCTCCGCCATCAGCGACACGAAACGGTCGAACAGGTAGCCGATGTCATGGGGTCCGGGGGATGCTTCGGGGTGGCCCTGGAAGCAGAAGGCGGGTTTGTCGGTGCGGGCCAGGCCCTGCAGCGTGCCGTCGAACAGGCTCACGTGGGTGGCTCGCAGGTTGGCCGGCAGCGTCTTCTCGTCCACCGCGAACCCGTGGTTCTGGCTGGTGATGCTGACGCGGCCGTTGTCCAGGTCCTTCACCGGATGGTTGGCGCCGTGGTGGCCGAACTTCATCTTGAAGGTCTTGGCGCCGGAGGCCAGCGCCATGATCTGGTGCCCCAGGCAGATGCCGAAGGTCGGGATGCCGGTGTCGATCAGTTCGCGCGTGGCCTGCACCGCATAGTCGCAGGCGGCCGGATCGCCGGGGCCATTGGCGAGGAAGATGCCGTCGGGCCGGTGCTTGAGCACGTCGGCGGCCGGCGCCTGGGCCGGCAGCACCGTGATGCGGCAGCCGCGGCTGGCCAGCATGCGAAGGATGTTGCGCTTGACGCCATAGTCATACGCCACCACGTGGAATCGCGGTGACGCCTGTTGTCCGTAGCCTTTGCCCAGGGACCATTCGGTCTCGGTCCATTCGTAGGGCGTGCGGGTGGAGACCACCTTGGCGAGGTCCAGGCCCGACATGTCCGGCGCCGACCTCGCCGCCGCAATCGCTTGATCGATGTCGGCTTGGGTGAGCGTGGTGCCCGCGGCAAAGGTGGTGATGCAGCCGTTCTGCGCGCCCTTGCTGCGCAGCACCCGCGTGAGGCGGCGGGTGTCGATGTTGGCGATGGCCACCGTGCCCTCGCGCTCCAGGTACTGCGGCAAGGTCATCGTCTGGCGGAAGTTCGACGACAGGACCGGCAGGTCCTTGATGATCAGACCGGCGGCATGGACTTTCGAGGCTTCGACATCCTCCTCGTTGACGCCGTAGTTGCCGATGTGCGGATACGTCAGGGTGACGATCTGCTGGGCATAGCTGGGGTCGGTGAGGATTTCCTGGTAGCCGGTGAGTGCGGTGTTGAACACCACTTCGCCGACCGTGCGACCGGCAGCGCCGATCGAGGTGCCTTGAAAGACCGTGCCGTCTGCGAGTGCGAGGAGTGCGGGGGGCAGTACGGGCAGCACGGAAAACTCCAGTTTGTGCGCGCCCAGCTCCGCTGCGTTCGAGCGTGAGTCCGGTGGGAAACTGAAACGAGTTTCGCTAGGCAGCGGTGTGGGCAGGTAAACCGCGGAATTATAGCCTGAGCGCGGGTTTTCACCGACGCCCTTGCGCGCGTCACACGCAGCGTCTGACGCGCCCGCACGGCGCCTACGTTGCAAGCGCACGGTTGCTAGACTGACTTGATGCCCGCACCCTCTTCCACCGCGCTCGCGGCGCCCGCACCTGCTGCAGTGACATCCCGGCGCGGCGTGGCGCTGCTCGCAGGCGCGGCGGCCGCCGCCAGCTTCATCAGCATGGATTCGGTGATCAAGCTGATCTCGCCGCGCTATGACGCGTTCCAGCTCAGCTTCTTCCGCTTCGCCAGCGGCGCGGTGTTCGCGGTGCTGCTGTGGCTGTGGCACCGGTCGCCACTGCCGCAGCGCAGCGCGTGGCGGCTGCATGCCCTGCGCAGCGCCTTGCTGCTGGTGTCGCTGGTCACGTACTTCCACGCCCTCACCGTGCTGCCGCTGGCCATGACGGTGGCCATCTCCTACCTCGCGCCCATCCTCGTCTCGGTGCTGGCCGTGCTGGTGCTGCACGAACGGCCCTCGCCGTGGATATGGCTAGCCCTGCTCTTCGGCTTTGGCGGCGTGTTCGTCACCTTGTGGCCGGAGCTGAACGCCAGCCTCCATGGCGCGGGCAGCGGACGGCTGCTGGGCATTGCCTCGGTGGGCCTGTCGGCACTGGCGTTTTCCGGCGTCATGGTGCTCGCCCGCCAGCAGGCCCAGAACGACTCCATGTGGACCATCCTGCTGATCCAGAACGTGTTGCCGATGCTGCTGCTCGCCGTGCCCGCAGGCCTCACGTGGAAGCCGGTGCAGGTAGCCGACCTGCTGCAGATCGCGCTGGCGGGCGGGTTCGCCACCGTGGGGCTGCTGTCCTTGACCTATGCCTTCACCCGCCTGGAGGCGAGCCGGGTGGCGCCGCTGGAGTACACCAGCTTCATCTGGGCCACCGCGCTGGGTTACGTGCTGTTCGGCGAAGTGCCCAGCGCCACCACCGGCGTGTCCGCCGCCCTGATCGTGACCGGCTGCCTGCTGCTGATGCGGCGATAGGGCTGAAGAGAGGCGCTTGATTTTCCACAGATCGCCTTCACATGGCGGGTGAAGCCGCCCAGGTGGCCGGTGGCGTGGAACTAGAATGGCTGCGCCTGGGTCTTCGCCCTTGTCCTGCTTCTCATTCGTCCACTGGAGGTCCTTTCATGAACGAACGCCTGCAACCCGTTTATTCCGGCCCTGCCGGCTCCGGCGCGCTGGCCGAGCAGCGCAACCGGGTGCTCCGCAACACCTACTGGCTGCTGGCCCTGTCGCTGGTGCCCACGGTGCTCGGTGCCTGGATCGGGGTGAGCACCGGCATCATGCGCACCATGGGCCCCGGCATCACACTGGCGGTGTTCCTGATCGGCGCCTTCGGGCTGATGTTCGCGATCGAGAAGACCAAGAACTCCGCGGCCGGCGTGCCGGTGCTGCTGGGCTTCACCTTCTTCATGGGCCTGATGCTGTCCAACCTGCTGTCGCTGGTGCTCGGGTTCCGCAACGGCTCTTCTCTGGTCATGATGGCTTTCGGCGGCACCGCCGGCGTGTTCTTCGCCATGGCGTCGCTGGCCACTGTGATCAAGCGCGACCTGAGCGGCATGGGCAAGTTCCTGTTCGTCGGCGCGGTGGTCGTGCTGATCGCCGGCATCATCAACGTGTTCGTGCAGTCCACCGCCATGATGCTGGCGCTGAACGTCATCGTGATGGGCCTGTTCTCGGCCTTCATGCTGTATGACATCAAGCGCGTGATCGATGGCGGCGAAACCAACTACATCACTGCCACGCTGGCGATCTACCTGGACATCTACAACGTCTTCCAGGCGCTGCTGAGCCTGCTGGGCATCTTTGGCGGCGAGCGCGACTGAGCCTCGCCTGGCTGCCGGTCAAAGGCCCCGCATGCGGGGCCTTTTTCATTCCAGCTCGAACACCGCCATGCTCTCCACATGGGCCGTGTGCGGGAACATGTTCACCGCACCGGCCGCCGTGCAGCGGTAGCCCGCCTGGTGCACCAGCAGGCCGGCATCGCGTGCCAGGGTCGCCGGGTTGCAGCTGACGTAGACGATGCGTTGCGGCGGCGTCCAGCCCGCGGGCCGGCGCTGAGGCTCCTGGTGCAGATCGGCCAGCGCCTTGGCCAGCGCCATCGCACCTTCGCGCGGCGGGTCCACCAGCCACTTGTCCGCCGGCCCGTAGGCACACAGGTCCTCCGGCGTCAGCTCGAACAGGTTGCGCGCGGCGAACGTGGCCGACAGCCCGTTGCGCTGGGCGTTCTCGCGGGAGCGTGCCACCAGGGTGTCACTGCCCTCGATGCCGAGCACTTCGCGCGCCAGCGTGGCGATCGGCAGGGTGAAGTTGCCCAGCCCGCAGAACCAGTCGATCACGCGCTCGTCTGGCCGCGGGTCGAGCAGGCGCAATGCCCGGCCCACGAGCACCGTGTTGATGTGGTGGTTGACCTGGGTGAAATCGGTGGGCTTGAAGGGCATCCGCACGCCGAACTCGGGCAGCGTGTAGGCGAGCTCGGGGCCGCCCTCGTCCAGCAGGTGCACGGTGTCCGGGCCCTTGGGCTGCAGCCACCATTGCACCCGGTGGGCCGCGCCAAACGCGCGCAGCTTGGCCAGGTCACCGGGGCTCAAGGGTTCGAGGTGCCGCAGCACCAGCGCAGTGACGTCCGAGCCGATCGCCAGCTCGATCTGCGGCAGGCGGTCGCGCTGCTCCATGCTGCCGATCAACTCGCGCAGCGGCAGCAGAAGGTCACTCACATGCCGGGGCACGACGTGGCATTCACGAATGTCGGCCACATAGCGCGACTTGCGCTCGTGAAAACCGACCAGCACGGTGCCCTTCTTGGCCACGTGGCGCACCGAGAAGCGCGCGCGGTAGCGGTAGCCCCAGGTCGGGCCCTCGATCGCGCGCAGCAGCCGCTCGGGCTTGACCTTGCCCAGGTGCCAGAGGTTGTCCTCCAGCACGCGCTGCTTGATCGCCACTTGCGCCGCCGGCGCCAGGTGCTGCATCTTGCAGCCGCCGCAGGCGCCCGGGTGCAGGCCGAAGTGCGGGCAGCGGCCCACCACGCGCTGGCTGCTCTCGCGGCCGATCGCCGTGAGCGTGGCCTGCTCCCATTGGTTCTTGCGGCGGTTGACATGCGCCTGCACCGTCTCGCCCGGCAGTGCGCCTTCGATGAACACCACCTTGCCTTCGGCGTTGCGCGCCACGCCCTGGGCTTCCAGGTCGAGGGACTCGACCTTCAGCCATTCACTTTGTTCCGTCATGGGGACGGATTATCGGGGGCGCTACTTCCAGGCCTGCAGGTACTCGGCCCAATGCGGCTCGGTGATGCCTTCGAGCGTCTTCTTCACGAACTCGATCTCGCGCTCGTATTCGGCGTCGGTGAAACCGCCGCGCATCTTCTGGAAGCGGCAATACAGCAAGTAGGTGTTCATCACGTCGGTTTCGCAATACCGGCGGATGTCATCGACCTGGCCTTGCAGGTACGCCGGATAAACGGCCGAGCCGTCCATGCCCAGCTTGCCGGGAAACCCGCACAGCTTGGCCATGGCGTCCAGCGGTGCATTGGCGCGCGGCTGGTACATCGCCAGCACGTCCATCAGGTCCAGGTGCCGCATGTGGTAGCGGCCGATGTAGTTGTTCCACTTGAACTCGCGGTCGTCCTCGCCGAGGTCCCAGTACTTGTTGGCCACCACGCCATGGCGCAGGCCGCGGTAGTGCAGCACCGGCAGGTCGAAGCCGCCGCCGTTCCAGCTGACCAGCTGGGGCACGTGCTTTTCCACGCTGTTGAAGAAGGTCTGGATCAGCTTGCCTTCCTGGCTGATGCCCTCGGGCTCGCGGTCGACGAAGGAATGCACCCGCAGGCCGTCCGCATTGCGGAACACGCAGGAGATGACGAGCACGCGCTGCAGGTAGTGCGGCATGAAGTCGCTCTTGCCGCCTTCGGCGCGCTCGGCGAGTTCGCGCGCATACACCTCGGCGTCGGTGAGTCCGTCGTCCGCGCCGCCACGCAGGGCGCGCAGGCCCGCCACGTCGGGAATCGTCTCGATGTCGAACACCAGGACCGGCCAGGCCATCAAAAGATCGAGTCCCGGTCGATGCCCTGGCGCAGCATGCGGCGCTTGAGCTTGAGCAGCGCTTCCTGCTGAATCTGCCGGATGCGCTCCCGCGTGAGCCCCATGCGCTCGGCCAGCACCTCCAGCGTTTCCGGCTCGCGGTCGCGCAGGCCATAGCGGCCGGCCAGCACTTCGCGCTCACGCTCGTTCAGCTCGGACAGGCCATTGGCCAGCAACTGCTCCACCTCGTGGTTCAGGGTCTGGCCCAGCGGGTCCATGGCCTGGTCGTCCGCCACGGTGTCAAGCATGGATTCGCCGGCTTCGGCGCTGCGCTCCAACGGCGCATCCAGCGACGCCGGCTGCTCGGCAAAACGCAACAGGTCGGCCACTTCCTGTACCGGGCGGCCCAAGACGGCGGCAATCTCGTCCACGCTCACCGGCCGGTCGCCCTGCACACCGCGCGCACTGTCGGCTTCGAGGGCGCGGCGCGCCTTCAGCACATGGTTGAGCTCACGCACCACATGCACCGGCAGGCGCACCAGGCGCGCCTGGTGCATGATCGCGCGCTCGATGTTCTGCCGGATCCACCACGACGCGTAGGTGGAGAAGCGGAAACCACGCTCCGGCTCGAACTTGCCGATGGCATGCATCAGCCCGAGGTTGCCTTCCTCGATCAGGTCGGTCATCGGCAGCCCGCGGCCGAGGTAGTTCTTGGCGATGCTCACCACCAGCCGCAGGTTGCGTTCGATCATGGCCTGCCGGGCTGCGAAGTCGCCAGCGCGCGCCTTGGTCGCGGTGTCGTATTCCTCCTCGGGGCTCAGCAAGGGCGCGCGGCGGATCTCACGCAGGTAGGTCTGCAGCGTGTTCCCGATGTCCGGCTCGCCCGCCGGCAGGTCGGCCATGGCACGCACGGGCTCCTGCTCATCGAGCGGCATGCCGGCGAAGTCCGGCGAGCCCGCGTCGGGTGTCAGCGACGGCAATGGCACGGCGCCTGCATGCCCGTTTCGCGTCTCGCGTTTTTTGGTCATGCATGCGCCTCGTGGATGGGCCGCCTGGTCAGCGTTGCGGCAGGAGCTTGGCCGGGTCGATCGGCTTGCCTTGTTTGCGGATCTCGAAATGCAGCTGCACGCGCTCGGCGTCGCTGGAGCCCATCTCGGCGATCTTCTGGCCGCGCTTGACCACCTGCTCTTCCTTCACCAGCAAGGTCTGGTTGTGGGCGTAGGCAGTGAGGTAGGTGTTGTTGTGCTTGACGATGACCAGGTTGCCATAGCCGCGCAGTCCGGAGCCGGCATACACCACGCGGCCGTCGGCGGCCGCATACACCGGGTCGCCCGCCTTGCCGGCGATGGCCAGGCCCTTGCTGCCGGAATCATCAAAGCGCGCCACCACCGGGCCGCTGGCCGGCCAGGCCCAGTTGAGGTCGTCTTCCGGCTCACGCGGCGTGGCGAGCGGGGCCACGATCTGCCCCACCGAAGGCGGGGCCGAAGCGGTCGCTGCAGGCGCGGAGGCTGCACTGGCCGGCGCGGACGCGGACAAGGGACGCGTTTCCACCTTGGGCGGCGTGACACCGCGCGCGGACGCCATCGTGGGGTCGGTGCCCGGCGCGACCACGCGCAGCACCTGCCCGACTTCGATCACGTTGGGGTTCTCGATGTTGTTCCACTTGGCGATGTCGCGCCAGTTCTGGCCGGTCTCCAGCCCGATGCGGATCATGGTGTCGCCCGGCTTGACCGCGTAGTAGCCCGGCTTGCCCAGGTTCTCGATGCCCGGCGGCGGCGGCTTCACCGGCTCGGCAGGGGCGGAAGCGGCGGCGGCCGGCGCACGGACCACGGCCGAGCGTTCTTCCACCGGCGCACGGCGGCTCGGCGATGCGCATGCCGCAAGCAACGCGGCCAGCATCAGGCAGGCCACGATGCGCAGAGCGCGCAAGGGTTGCACTCCCATCAGTTCTTCACCTTGTAGTTGAGTTCGCCCTCTGTCAGGCAACACCCGATTTTAAAGGGACGAAATGCACCGCCTCATGAACCTTTCGTATCCACTCCGACTCGGTGCGGTCCACCACCATGAGCACCTGGCCGCGCCCGCCCGCCGCCTGCATCGGCGCCACCAGCCGGCCGCCGACGGCCAGCTGCTCCAGCCAAGCCGCGGGCAGGTCGCCCCCGCCGGCGGCGGCGATGATGCTGTCGTAAGGCGCATTGGGCGGATGGCCAACCCGGCCGTCGCCATAGACCAGGCGCAGGTTGTTCCGGCGCAGCGGTGCCAGCAGGGTGCGGGCCTTGTCGTGCAGCGGCTTGAGCCGCTCGATGGACACCACCTGGTCGCCCAGTTGCGACAGCAAGGCCGCCTGGTAGCCGCAGCCGGTGCCCACCTCCAGCACGCGCCCCAGGCGCCCGGGCGCACGCCCCGGCGCGGCCAGCAGCAGCTCGATCATGCGGCCCACCACCGACGGCTTGGAGATGGTCTGGCCCAGCCCGATCGGCAGGCTGGTGTCTTCATACGCCTGGGCGATGAGCGCCGTGTCCACGAAGGCGTGGCGCGGCACGCTGGCCAGCGCTGCGAGCACCGCCTCGCTGCGCAGCCCGTCGGCGCGCAGGCGGGCCACCATGCGCTCGCGCACACCCGCGGAATCGAGGCCCAGCCCGGTGGGTGCGGCGCGGCGCTGTGCGTCGGCGGCGGCCTCGTGCACCGGGCGCTGCGGGCGCAGGGTCGCAGCACGCGCCGTGCGGACCACCGGCGCCAGGCGGTCCAGCGCGAGCGGGAACTTGGGCGGACGCTGCCCGCTGCCGCTCAAGGCGCGTTCCCCAGGCGCTGGGCCCAGCCGCTCAAGCCGGCATGGTCGGTGAGGTCGACCTGCAGCGGCGTGATGGAGACGGCGCCATTGGCCGTGGCATGGAAGTCGGTGCCCTCACCGCCTTCACGCGCATCGCCGGCGGGTCCGATCCAGTAGATCGGCTCGCCGCGCGGGTTGGCCTGGCGGATCACCGGCTCGCTGGCGTGCCGCCGGCCCAGCCGGGTGATGCGCCGCGGCAGGCGGTCGGCATCCGGCCGATTCGGGATGTTGACGTTCAGCAGCCACGGTGCGGCGGGCGGCCGCGCGGCGAGCACCTGCTCCACCAGCTCGCGCGCCAGGCGCGCCGCGGCATCCAGGTGGGCCCAGCCCTTTTCCACCTGCGAAAACGCGATCGCGGGAATGCCGAAGAGGTAACCCTCCATCGCGGCAGCCACGGTGCCCGAATAGAGCGTGTCGTCGCCCATGTTGGCGCCGTTGTTGATGCCGGAGAGCACCAAGTCGGGCCGGCGCTCCAGCAGGCCGGTGAGCGCCACATGCACGCAGTCCGACGGCGTGCCGTTGACATAGCGGTAGCCGTTGGCCGCTTCGTACACCGACAGCGGCCGGTTCAGCGTCAGCGCATTCGAGGTGCCGCTGGCGTTCTGCTCGGGTGCGATGACTTCGATGTCGCCCAGGCCCTGGCAGGCTTGCACCAGCGCCTGCAGCCCGGGAGCCAGGTAGCCGTCGTCGTTGGCGATGAGGATTCGCATCGGCGCGATTGTAGGGAGTCGTCACCTGTGTGACGCGATGTCGAGCACCCGCTGCCTATCATGCAGACCGATCGCGAGACATTGAGCTCGCACAAGGAGATGCGATGAAAGCCTGGCTGTGCGAAAACCCGATCGGCCCTGAAGCATTGCAGTGGCGCGAGCTGCCCACGCCCCAGCCCCAGCCCGGTGAAGTGCGCATCGCGGTGCGCGCGGCGAGCCTGAATTTCCCGGACCTGCTGGTGGTGCAGAACAAGTACCAGGTGAAGCCGCCGCTGCCCTTCGTGCCCGGAGCGGAGTTCTCCGGCACGGTGGACGCGCTGGGCGAAGGCGTCAGCCACCTCAAGGTGGGCGACCCGGTGGCCGCCATCGGGGTGGCCGGCGGATTTGCCACCCATGCCTGCGTGAACGCCAGCCAGGTGATGCCGCTGCCCGCCGGGTTCGACCTGGAGGACGGCGCCGCCTTTGCCTTCACCTACGGCACCTCCCACCACGCGCTGATCGACCGGGGGCAGCTGAAGGCCGGCGAAACGGTGCTGGTGCTGGGCGCGGCCGGTGGCGTCGGCACGGCGGCAGTGCAGATCGCCAAGGCGGCGGGCGCGCGTGTGATCGCCGGCGTGTCCAGTGAGGAAAAGGCGCAGCTGTGCCGCCAGATCGGCGCCGACGAGACGCTGAACTACGCCACCGAGAACATCCGTGAGCGCCTGAAGGAGCTCACCGCCGGCAAGGGCCCCGACGTGGTGTACGACGCCGTGGGCGGCGACCTCGCCGAACCGGTGTTCCGCTCCATCGCCTGGCGCGGCCGCTACCTGGTGATCGGCTTCGCAGGCGGCGGCATTCCCGCCCTGCCCTGGAACTTGGCGCTGCTCAAGGGCGCCTCGGTGGTCGGTGTGTTCTGGGGCGATTTCGTTCGCCGCGAACCCAAGGCCAATGCCAAGGCGCTCGCCGAGCTGGCCGGCTGGTACGCCCAGGGCAAGGTCAAGCCGGTGATCGACACCCGCCTGCCGATGAGCGCGCTGATGGACGCCTATGCCCGCATGGGCACGCGTCAGGTCAAGGGCAAGCTGCTGCTCGTCAACGAGTAGGGCGCCCGGCAACCACCCCTGCGCAAACGAGGGGGGCAGGCCCGAGGCGCGCCGGCTATGCGCTACGATGCGACCCCGCATGTCGGTACCGTTCCCAGGCATCGGCATACGAGGGGAGAACACATCATGGCCGTCAAGGTCCTCATCCTGGAAGACAACCCTGTCGCGCGCAGCTTCCTGTGCCGCGTCGTGCGGGAAAGTTTCAGCGATGCCATCGTCATCACCGAAGCCGGTGATCTGGAAAGTGCACGCCGGCACATCAGCCTGACCGGCGGGCCCCGTGGCCTGCATGGGGTGGACCCGTTCAAGCTGATCCTGGTGGACCTGGAGCTGCCCGACGGCAACGGCATGGAGCTGCTTACCGAGCTGGCCCACTACCCGGCCACCAAGATCGTCACCACGCTCTATTCCGACGACGACCACCTGTTCCCGGCGCTGCAGCGGGGCGCCGACGGCTACCTGCTGAAGGAAGACCGCTTCGAGGTGCTGGTGGAGGAGCTGCAGAAGATCGTGCGCGGCCAGCCGCCCTTGTCGCCAGCCATCGCGCGCCGCCTGCTCACCCACTTCCGCAGCGGCTCCGGCGGTGAGGCGCAGGCGCCGGACTCCGGCTTTGCGTCGTTGCAGGGCTTCCAGACCAGCCGTCCGGTGCCGATGGAAAAGCCGCTCGACCACGAACGCCTGACACCGCGCGAGAGCGAGGTGCTCACCTACCTGAGCAAGGGCTTCACGATCAAGGAGATCGCGAGCCTGATGGGCATCAAGTGGTTCACCGTCAACGACCACATCAAGTCCATCTACAAGAAGCTGAACGTCTCCAGCCGCGCGGAAGCGGCGGTGCTCGCCAGCAAACAAGGCCTGGTCTAAGGCGACGCACCGGCGCAGCGCGACGCCGTTTCCGCCATGGCCGCGCATCCGTCCCCCGCCAGCGAATTCGCCTCCACCGGCGCGGATTCCGTCTTCGATGCCAGCACGCTGGAGCGCACGCTGGGGCAGCGCCTGCATCCCGCGCGCTGGATCGGCTGGCGCCTGCGGCTGCTGCTGGCCGCTGCGCTGCTTGGTTCCGTCGGGCTGTTCCTGCTGATCCGTGATCTCACGGCAATCGCCCATGTGGACGCGGTGTGGCGCGCCAACTCCCAGGGCCAGCTCGAACTGGTGGCGTCCAACGACCCGCGGCTGCAGGCGCTGGAAGGGCATCAGCTGCTCGGGATCGCCGGTGCCGATGGCGCCGTGCTGGTGGTGGATTCCCTTGCACTGCAGCGCTCGCCGCGCTGGCTGATCGACGACGCACAGCGGGTGCGCCATGCCCAGCTGCAGGATCGCCTGGCGCAGCTGTTCAGCCAACCCGAGGTGCGCCTGTTCTTCCGTGACGGCGCCATGGTGGAGATGAAGCCGCAAGCCCGCGGCGCCGGTGGCCTGGGGGCGCTGTTCTGGCTGCTGTGCGCGCTGGCGCTGGTGCTGTACCTGATCGGCATGGTGGTGGTGCTGGCACGGCCCACCGTGCGCAATCTGATCTATGCGCTGATGGCGCTGTGCCAGTGCGGCAACCTGTTGTTCATCGCGATCGAGTCCGCGCCCGGCCTCGGCATGCCGGCGGGCTTTGCGCGCTGGGACCTGCTGGCGCGCATTGCGTTCGACCTCGTCACCGGAGCGGCGCTGGTGCATGCCACTTCCGTGCACCCCCGTGTGCTGCCCGGCCGCCGCATCGTCAGCGGGCTGGCCTGGCTGGTGGCCCTGGTGCTCATCAGCGCCACCGCGGCCGGCGTGGTGCCGCAGCTGTGGTGGCAGGTGCAGGGCGCCACCATCGGCTACGGCGTGGCCGCCATCATCCTGCTCAGCTGGTCGTACCGCATCGAGCCGAATCCCTTCGCCATCGTGTTGCGGCGCTTTGGCGTGGTGGGCCTGGGCACGCTGATGCTGCTCACGGTGGCGATCTGGGTGGCCGACCGCCAGCCGGGCATGCAGTTCAACATCGCAGCGGTCGGCTCGGTGATCTGGTACGTGTTCCTCGCGTCGCTGCTGCTGCTGGTGCCCTTCCTGTCGCGCTCGCAGCAGGTGATGCGGGAGTTCTCGATGCTGGCGGGCATCAGCACGGTGGCCACCTCGCTGGACCTGCTGTTCGTCGCCGTGTTCTCGCTCGGCCAGTTCGCCTCGCTCACGCTGTCGCTGTTCCTGTCGCTGGGTGTGTATGCCGGCGCGCGGCAGTGGATCCTGAACCAGATGCTCGGCAACCACATGCTCACCACCGAGCGCATGTTCGAACAGCTGTACCGCATCGCGCGCGAGGTGGAGGCCCATCCCGAGAAGACCGGCGAGCTGCTCTCACGCCTGCTGCGCGAGCTGTTCGAGCCGCTGGAGGTGATGCAGATCGAGCGCTTCTCGCGCCACACCCGGGTGGTGGGCGACGGCTCCACCATGCTGGTACCGGTGCCCGCGCTGGCAGAAGACGCGGACACCCAGCCGCGCGCGGTGGTGCTGCGCTTTGCGCACCGCGGCAAGCGCATGTTCACGCTGGAGGACGCACGGCTCACCGACCGCATCGTGGAGCAGCTGCGCCGCGCCGTGGCCTTTGACAAGGCGGTGGAACAAGGCCGCAGCGAAGAGCGGGCGCGCATCGCGCAGGACCTGCACGACGACATCGGTGCCCGCCTGCTGACGCTGATGTACAAGGCCTCCAATCCGGAGATGGAGGATTACGTCCGCCACACGCTGCAGGACCTGAAGACGCTGACGCGGGGGCTGGCTGCGTCCAGCCACCGGCTCACGCACGCGGCGGCTGAGTGGAAGGCCGACATCACGCAGCGGCTGTCGGCCGCGCACTGCGACCTGCACTGGTCCTTCAGCTGCGACCGCGACCTGGTGCTCACCGTGGTGCAGTGGTCGGCGCTCACGCGCATGCTGCGCGAGCTGGTGAGCAACACGATCTCGCATTCGCAGGCCAGCCAGGTGGACATCGACATCCTGTTCGAGGGCGACGTTTTCACCCTGCGCGTCAGTGATGACGGCATCGGCCGCAATCCGCAGAGCTGGTCGCACGGACTGGGCCTGGGTGGCGTGCGCAAACGCGTGAAGCTGCTGGGCGGCGAGGTGGAATGGCGCGACAACCAGCCGCGCGGCATCTGCTGCTCGGTGCGCATCCGCGAGCTGTCGGCGCAGAAATGACAACGCGCCCGGGAGGGCGCGTCGTCAAGGGTGTTCGGTGGGGTGGCTGATGGGACTCGAACCCACGACGACCAGAATCACAATCTGGGACTCTACCAACTGAGCTACAGCCACCGCAGCGGAGTCCGCGATTATAGCCTCGGATTGGCCCGGTTTGTCGTGTTGCGTTGCGATGCTGGCGCCCGGCCATCGCGCACGCCGATTGCCGAGGGAAGGCAAGCCCCGCCACTGATGGAGTTCACCATGCCTTCCCCGTCCCGCGATCCGGCCCGGTGCCGGCAAGGAGGCCGACGATGGCGCAGATGATGCCTTCCCTGCCCCGCACACCGTGGATCAACCTGTGCGCGCTGCAGCTGATCCGCTTGCGGCCGGACGTGCCCCCCGAGACCTTGCTGCTCGTCGCCACGCTGCTGTGGAACGAATCGCCCGAGCTGCCGCCGCAGGAGGCGGCTCTGCAGGAAGCCCGGGAGTGGACTGCCCTGCACTGAGGAAGGTGGACGCCGCGGCGTAGCGCGGCGCACCGGTCAGCGCAGCGCGTCAGCGTGATGCTGCGGATGCGGCGCTGTCCGCCGAGCCGGCCTTGGCCGTGTCAGCCTTGATCTCCGTCTTGTAGCGCGCCTTTAGCGCGGCCAGGTAGGCTTGCGTTTCCGCGTTGGCCCAGGCTTGCGCGTAACGAGGCTGCAAACCTTTCAGCTCTTCCGACGCCGCGTCAGGCGCCTGCACCTTGTTGAGCCGCACCACCGCATAACCCTGGTCCCCCAGGTCCACGCCCAGCGGCGCAGGCAGCTTGGCCGCATCGGCCTTCATCACCGCGTCCACCACCGGGCGGGGCAGGTTCTCGGGCTTGATGCGCGACACGGCCACCGGCTGGCCCAGGCCTGCCGTATCGCTGCCTTGCTTGAGCTGCGCCAGGCGTGCCTCGCCGTCCTTGCGCGCCAGGGCGGCGGCTTGGGCTGCGGCCACGCGTTCACGCACCCGGTCCTTCACCTCGGCCAGCGGCAGCACGTGTGCCGCGGTGTACTGCACCACCCGCGCCGCCGCCAGCTGGTTGGGCCCCACCTCCACCGCCTGGGTGTTGCGCTTGTTGCGCAGCGCGTCGGCACTGAACACCGCCTCCACGAACTTGTCCGAGGACAGCGGGCCGTTGCCAGGCGGCAAGGTGGCATGCTGGATGGTGGCGGTCTTCTTCTCGAGCTTGAGCTTGTCGATCACCGGCTGCAGGGTGTCGGGCTGCTCGTACACGGTGTTGGTGAACTGCTCCGCGGCTTCGGCGTACTTGCGCTGCGCGAGCTGCTTCTTCACCTCGTCCTCGATGCTGGCTCGCACGGCCTCCAACGGCTTCTTGTCGCCGCCGCGCACTTCCTCGAGCTTGATGATGTGGAAGCCGAAGTCGCTTTCAACCACGTTGCTGATGTCGCCCGGCTTGAGCGCAAAGGCCGCATCGGAGAACGGCTTGACCATGGCTTCGTGGTTGAAGAAACCGAGCTCGCCGCCCTGCTCCCTGGAGCCCGGGTCTTCCGAATTCTTCTTCGCCACGTCCGCGAATGCAGCCGGGTTCTTGCGCACTTCAGCGAGCAGGCTTTCGGCCTTCGCCTTGGCCTTCGCGCGGTCGGCGGCAGGCATGTCCTTGTCCGCCTTGATCAGGATGTGTGCCGCGCGGCGCTCTTCCGGCACGGCATAGCGCTTCTCGTTCTGCTGGTAGTAGTCCTGCAGCTCCTTGTCGGAGACCGTGACGCCCTTCTTCAGCGCTTCCAGGTCCAGCACCACATATTCGATGGCGGCCTGCTCCGGCGCGCGGAACTGCTCCTGGTTCGCCGGGTTCTTGTAGTAGGCCTCGATGTCCGCATCAGTGGGGTTCACCTTGGCCAGGTAGTCCTTGGTGTCGAAGCGCTGCACCTGCACCTCGCGCTGCTGCAGCAGGGCATCCAGGCCGGTCTTGGAGACGCTGGAGGGCGCGAGCACCGTGGCGCCGATGCCATCGATCACCTGGCGCAAAGCGAGGTCTTGCCGCATGCGCGACTCGAAGATCGCGGGTGTCATGCCCTGTGCGTTCAACAGCTGTTCGTAGCGCGCCTTGTCGATCGAACCGTCCGGGTTGCGCAGCGGTGCCAGCTCCGGCATGGTGCGCAGCGCGTGCAACAGGCGCTGGTCGGTGGTGGCCAGGTGCAGGTCGTTCGCCGCCGTGGCCAGCACACGCTCGCGCACCAGCTGCTCCAGCGTCTGCTGCTTCATCTCCGGCGTGTCGAACATCTTCACGTCCAGGGTGGGCATCTGCGCGCGCATGCGCTCGATCTGGCGCTGGTGGGCCGCGTCCCATTCGGTCTGCGTGATGGCCTGGCCGTTCACCTTGGCCACCGTGGCGTTGCCGCTTTCGGTGAAACGGTTGTAGCCCTGGACGCCGAAACCGATGACGAAGGAGGGAACAATCACCAGCAGCAGCAGGAACTGCAGCAGCTTGGTGTGCGTGCGAACGAATTCGAACATGGAGACCTCAGATGCGACAAAGGCGAACCAGGGTTCGCCTTGTGTCTTTGATGGGGCTGCAAGAGTGCCCCGTTGGCGCGTCGGCCGCGGATTCTAGCGGAGCGACGGCCGGCTGCGAGGGGGGTTCGGGTGGTGGGTGCTGACGGGTTCGAACCGCCGACCTACGCCTTGTAAGGGCGCCGCTCTACCAGCTGAGCTAAGCACCCGTGTGTCGATTCCAGAGAATGGAAGCGCCGGGTACCCGAGTGCGCTTACTTGAGCGCGTCCTTCAGCGCCTTGCCGGCGCGGAACTTGGGCACCTTGGCGGCCTTGATCTTGATGGTGTCGCCGGTGCGCGGATTGCGGCCGCTGCGGGCCGCACGCTTGGTGACGGAGAAGGTGCCGAAACCGACCAGCGACACGGAGTTGCCTTTTTTCAGCGTCGCTTTCACACCGCCGATGACGGCTTCCAAGGCGCGGCCAGCCGCTGCTTTGGAGATGTCCGCCTGCATCGCGATGTGGTCAATCAGTTCACTCTTGTTCACGTAGGTACCCCCTCTCAAGGTGTCTCGACGAAGTGTTCGGTGGAGTGCCGGATGGCGCGGTGCCGCGGGGCAGTTCTGCTCGATTCATTACAGCGGCGCGTCCTGGCAGTGTCAAGCGCGGAAGCGGATTCTATGCGGATTCACCACCCCCTCCGGGGGGCAAAAGTGCACGCGTTATCTCGCTTGACAGCCTGCAGGGCGTGGGCTGCTTTGCGGCACCGATACGCTGTTGCGCAGCGACGCCCTCATGGGCCTGCGGGTGCCGATGACGTCGCCGCCGGCTCGCGCACGACCAGGGCCACGCCGATCGCGGTGAGCGCAAGCCCCGCAAGCACCGGCGCCGACAGGGCTTCGCCGAACAGCCACCAGGCCTGCAGCGCGGTGCAGGGTGGCACGAGGTACAGCAGGCTGGTCACGCGCGTGGCCGCGCCGCGCTGGATGAGCAGGAACAGCAGCGAACTGCCGCCCAGCGTGAGGCACAGCACCGACCATGCCAGCGCACCCACCAGCTCGGGATGCCAGCGCATCGGCTCGTCCTCCAGCAGCGCCAGCGGTGCTGTCACCGCCAGTGCGGCGACGAGCTGCACGAGGGTCGCAGTGCGCACGTCGTTGCTGCGTACAAAGCGCTTCTGGTACAGCGTGCCGACCGTGATGCTCACCAGCGCAAACACCGCCAGCATGAGGTTGCCTCCGGTCACCTCGCCGGCACCGAGCTTGCGCCACACCACCAGCAGCAATCCGGAAAGGCCAAGCAGCAGCCCCAGCCATTGCACCGGCCGCACGCGCTGCTCCTGCCCGGTCCAGGACACCCACAGCGCGGTGAGCACCGGCTGCAAGCCGACCACCAGCGCCACCGTGCCCGCCGACAGGCCAGCCTTCACCGCCGCCCACACGCCACCGAGGTAACCAGCGTGGATGAGCATGCCGGTCACCGCCAGGTGCAGCCATTGCGTCGCACCGCGCGGCCACGTGGGGCGGCTGAACGCCACCCATACCAGGAACACCAGCACCGACAGCGCATAACGCAGGCTGAGAAACCCCAGGGGCGGCGCATGCGGCATGCCGTATCGCGCCACAATGAAGCCGGTGCTCCAGATGAGCACGAACACAGCCGGCATGGCGCCCAGCAGGCGGGCGCGCGGGCTGGCCTGCGCCACCTACCTGGCCTTGGCCCGGATCTCGGGCAGCGCCTTGCGCAGGTAGTACACCATCGACCAGATGGTGAGCACGGCGGCGATGTAGATCAGCACGGTGCCCCACATGCGGGTGTCGATGAGGCCCAGCACGGTGCGGTCCAGTAGCAGGAAGGGGATAGCGATCATCTGCACCGTGGTCTTCACCTTGCCCAGCATGTGCACCGCCACGCTGCGCGAGGCGCCGATCTGGGCCATCCATTCGCGCAGCGCGGAGATGGCGATCTCCCGGCCGATGATCACCAGTGCCACCAGCGCGTCCACCCGCTGCAGGTGCACCAGCACGAGCAGGGTCGAACAGACCAGGAACTTGTCGGCCACCGGGTCCAGGAAGGCACCGAAGGACGAGGTCTGGTTGAGCTTGCGCGCCAGGTAGCCGTCCAGCCAATCGGTGAGCGCGAACACGACGAACAGCACCGTCGCAATGAGGTTGCGCATGCCGGGCCCCAAGCTGTCGAGGGGCAGGTCGTACACCCCGACAATCAGGGGAATGCAGACGATGCGGGCCCAGGTGAGCAGGGTCGGGACGGTGAAGAACATCGGCCGATTATGGGGTGGCTTCACTCGTCCAGCGTTCGGGGCTTGAAGCGCCGGTCTTCGTCGAACAGGAACACCTCGGCAAACTTCCACGGTTTTTTCAGGTGCCGCATGTCGCCATACGGTGCGGCCCGGCGCACGGCATCGATGGCGATCTGCGTGGTGTCCTTGGCCTGGCGGGGCTGGCGCAGCACATGGATGTTGCGCACGCTGCCGTCGCTGTTGAGCTCGATCTCCAGCACCGGGATCGCCAGCAGCGGATCCGGTGCCGCCGTGGTGTAAGTGATGCCCGGGTTGGCGGCCACCATGCGCACCGCGGCCTGGCGCCTGAACTCGTCCCAGTTGCGCGCGGCCACCGGAGAGGCCAGTGCCACCGTAGCAGCTGTGCCGGACGACGACGGTGCAGCGTTCACCGGGGCCTGCGGCGCGTCCATCGGCGGCAGCGGCGAGGAGCCACAACCGGCCAGGAGCGCGGCGGCGGCCACCACCATGCCGGCCAGGCGAAGTTCAGTGAAGCGCACGATAGATCTCCTCGGCCAGTTCACGCGAGATGCCGTCGACGCCGGCCAGGTCGTCGACGCCCGCATTGGTGACACCCCGCACGCCGCCAAAACGCTGCAGCAGGCGTGCACGCTTCTTCGGGCCCACGCCGGGAATGTCCTCGAGGCGGCTGCCGCCGGTGCGTACCTTGGCGCGGCGCGCGCGCATGCCGGTGATGGCGAAACGATGTGCCTCGTCACGGATCTGCGCCACCAGCATGAGCGCCGCGGAGTCATGGCCCAGGTACACCTTGGGCCGGCCATCCGCGAAAACAAGCTCCTCCAGCCCCACCTTGCGGCCCTCGCCTTTTTCCACGCCCACGATGAGTGAGAGGTCCAGGCCGAGCTCCTCGAACACCTCGCGTGCCATGGACACCTGACCGCGGCCGCCATCCACCAGCACCAGGTCCGGCATGCGCGCCGACCCCGTGGCCACGCCCTCGGCCAGCTTGGCATAACGGCGCGTGAGCACCTGGCGCATGGCGGCATAGTCATCGCCGCCGGTGATGCCGTCGATGTTGTAGCGCCGGTACTGCGAGCTCTGCATCTGGTGGTTCTCGAACACCACGCAGGACGCCTGAGTGGATTCCCCGGCGGTGTGGCTGATGTCGAAGCACTCGATGCGGAAGGCGTCCATGTCCTCGGGCGCCAGGTCCAGCGCCTCCACCAGCGCGCGGGTGCGTTCGCGCTGAGAGCCTTCTTCGGCCAGCAGGCGGGCCAGCGCGAGCTCGGCGCCCTTGATCGCCATGTCCTGCCAGATGCGGCGCTGCTCGCGCGGCTGGTGCTGCGCCGTGACCTTCACGCCGCTGTGCACGCACAGCGCGTCGATCAGCGCCTTGTCCACCGGATGGCTCAACACCAGTTGCGGCGGCACGGGGCTGTCCAGGTAGTGCTGGGCGATGAAAGCCTCCAGCACCTGCACCTCCGGCGAGACCTCGTCCGCACGTTCCTGGACCTGCTCCGCGCTGAGCGCCGTGGCTTCCTCCACATGGGTGGGAAAGTAGGCGCGGTCGCCCAGGTGCCGGCCGCCGCGCACCATGGCCAGGTTCACGCAGGCGCGGCCGCCCTGCACGCGCACGGCCAGGATGTCGACGTCCTTGTCTGTCGCGCTGAGCGAGCTGGCATCCACCGACTGCTGGTGCAGCACGCGCGACAGCGCGGCGATCTGGTTGCGCGTATCCGCGGCGCGCTCGAACTCCAGCGCTTCCGAATAGGCGAGCATCTGCGCCTGCAGGCCGTCGATCACCTCCTGCTGCTCGCCGAGCAGGAAGCGTTCGGTGTTGGCCACGTCGCGCTGGTAGTCCTCCGCCGAGATGAGGCCTACGCAGGGCCCCGAGCAGCGGCGGATCTGGTACAGCAGGCAGGGGCGGGTTCGGTTGTTGAACACGGTGTCCTCGCAGGTGCGCAGGCGGAACACCTTCTGGATCAGCTGGATGGTCTCCTTCACCGCCCAGGCGCCCGGGTAGGGGCCAAAGTAGCGGTGCTTCTTGTCCACCGAGCCGCGGTAGTAGGCCACCCGTGGGAAGCCATGCGACACCAGCTTGAGGTAGGGGTAGCTCTTGTCGTCCCGGAACAGGATGTTGAACTTCGGGTTCAACGTCTTGATCAGGTTGTTCTCGAGCAGCAGCGCCTCGGCTTCGGTGCGCACCACCGTCGTTTCCATGCGCGCGATGCGGCCCACCATGTGGCCGATGCGAGTGCCGCCATGGTCCTTGTGGAAGTAGCTGGATACGCGCTTTTTCAGGCTGCGTGCCTTGCCCACGTAGAGCACGCCGCCGGCCGCGTCGTAGTAGCGGTACACACCCGGCAGGCTCGGCAAGGCGGCCACCTCGGCCAGCAGGCGCTCGCGGGTGGCGTCGACCGGCGTGTCGGGCACGTCGGGGGCGGTGGACAGGGGCGTGTCGTTCATCTCGCTTCAATTGTGCCGCGCGGGCCCAAAACATAATCGCGGCATGCGCTGGGACCTCTTCTGCCGCGTGATCGACAACTACGGCGACATCGGCGTGTGCTGGCGCCTGGCCGCCGACCTGGGCGCACGTGGCGAAACAGTGCGTCTCTGGGTGGACGACCCCTCCGCCCTGGCATGGATGGCGCCGCAGGGCGCGGCCGGTGTGGAGCTGGTGAACTGGACCGCCGAGCCGCCGGGGCTGGTGCCCGGCGAGGTGGTGGTGGAAGCCTTCGGCTGCGACCCGCCGGCGGCGTTCGTGGCCCGCATGGCGCTGCAGCGCCCACCGGTGTGGGTGAACCTGGAATACCTGAGCGCGGAGGACTACGTGGAGCGCAGCCATGGCCTGCCTTCGCCGCAGCGCAATGGCCTGACCAAGTGGTTCTTCTATCCTGGGTTCACGCGACGCACCGGCGGCCTGCTGCGGGAGCCCGGGCTGATGGCGGCGCAGGCGGCCTTCGACCGCACCGCGTGGCTGCATGAGCACGGCATCCATCCCACTGCTGGCGAGCGGCTGGTCAGCGTGTTCTGCTACGACGACCCGGCGCTACCGCAGCTGCTGCAGGCGCTGGGGCAGGAGCCCACCCTGGTGCTGCTGGCGCCGGGCGCGGCGCAACGTGGCGCGGCGGGGATGCCGGCCCTCACAGGCGTGCGCATGCAGGCGTTGCCGTGGCTGACGCAAGCGGACTTCGACCGCCTGCTCTGGAGCTGCGATGTCAACTTCGTGCGCGGCGAAGACTCTTTCGTTCGCGCCCAGTGGGCGGGCGCACCCTTCGTCTGGCACATCTACCCGCAACGCGACGGCGCCCATGCGGCCAAGCTGGAAGCCTTCATCGACCATCTGCAACCGGATGCCGCGGTGCGCCAGCTATGGCACGCCTGGAACGGGCTGGCGCCATGGCCGGCGAAATTGCCGGCCGTGCAGGACTGGGCCTCGGTCTGCCTGGCCTGGCGTGACACCCTGCTCGCGCAGCCGGACCTTGCCACGCAGTTACTGAGCTTCGTCCAGCAAAAAGGTTAAAATCAGCGGCTTTGCGCATTCGCGCCGGCACGGTCCAACCAGTCGGTCGACGGAACGCGCACCCTCCCACGCGTTCCAGAACGCTCATCCTTTCGACATCCCGTTATGAAACTCGCTCAGGAAATCCGCGCCGGCAACGTGATCATGCAGGGCAAGGACCCGATGGTCGTGCTCAAGACCGAATACAGCCGCGGCGGCCGCGGCGCCGCCACCGTGCGCATGAAGATGAAGAACCTGCTCAACGGCGCCGGCGCCGAAGTGGTGTTCAAGGCCGACGACAAGATGGACCAGATCGTGCTCGATAAGAAGGAGTGCACGTACACCTACTTCGCCGACCCGATGTACGTCTTCATGGACAGCGAATACAACCAGTTCGAG
Source organism: Ideonella sp. BN130291 (assembly GCF_036231905.1). NCBI lineage: Bacteria > Pseudomonadati > Pseudomonadota > Betaproteobacteria > Burkholderiales > Sphaerotilaceae > Ideonella > Ideonella sp. BN130291. The sequence goes on from NZ_JAZARE010000010.1 coordinate 190,001, forward strand.
GTGGAAGCCGAGAACATGGGTGACGCCATCAGCTACCTCGAGGACAACATGTCCGTCGAAGTGGTGTTCTACGACGGCAAGGCCATCTCGGTCGAACTGCCCACCACCGTGGTGCGCGAGATCGAGACCGAGCCCGCCGTCAAGGGCGACACCTCCGGCAAGGTGATGAAGCCCGCCCGCCTGGTGGGCACCGGCTTCGAGATCGCCGTGCCGCTGTTCGTGGAAAACGGCGACAAGGTCGAAATCGACACCCGCACCCACGAATACAAAAAACGCGTCTGATCCTTCAGGCGCCAACCGCAAAGGGCACTTCGGTGCCCTTTTGCCTTATGGTCGGCACGCCATGAAAACCGAAGCCATCCGGCCCGCGCGCATTGACTTCAGCGACGGCGCTGCGCCGGTGTCGATGGACTTCGGCGACGTGTATCACACGCGCACCGGCGCCCTCCCCCAGGCCCGGCATGTCTTTCTCGGTGGCAACGGGCTGCCGGAGCGCTGGCGCGGGCGGCGGCGCTTCGTGATCCTGGAAACCGGCTTCGGGCTGGGCAACAACTTCCTGGCCACCTGGCAGGCCTGGCGCGAGGACGTTCAGCGCTGTGGCCAGTTGGTGTTCCTCTCGATCGAGAAGCACCCGCCCACGCGGGACGACCTGCGGCGCGCGCACGCGCACTCGCCGTTGCAGGCACAGGCCGACGCGCTGGTTTCGGCCTGGCCCGCCCTCACCCCCAACCTGCACAGCCTGGATTTCGAGGGCGGCCAGGTGCGCCTGCTGCTCGCCCTGGGCGACGTGGCCGACTGGCTGCGCGAGCTGGTGGCCAGCGTGGACGCCTTCTACCTGGATGGCTTTGCGCCGGCGAAGAACCCCGCCATGTGGGACCGGCGCCTCTTCAAGGCCTTGGCCCGCCTGGCGGCGCCCGAGGCGACCGCCGCCAGCTGGACCATCGCGCGCCCCGTGCGTGATGGGCTCCACGAGGCCGGCTTCGTCGTGAATCTGGCGCCCGGCCTGCCGCCCAAGCCGGAGATGACGGTGGCGCGTTATGCGCCGGCCTTCACGCCGCGGCGCGCGCCCTCGCGCCTGACCACCCATGACCCGCCCACCGACGCGCTGGTGGTGGGCGCCGGGCTGGCCGGCGCCTGGGCCGCTCATGCGCTCGCCCGTGAAGGCGTGGCCTGTACGGTGATCGATCGCCACGCCAGCCCGGGCGCGGAAACGTCCGGCAATCCGGCCGGCCTGTTCCACGGGGTGGTGACGCCCGACGATGGCGCCCATGCGCGCTTCAACCGTGCGGCGGCGCTGTTCGCACAAAGGGCGCTGGCGCCGCTGATGGACAGCGTGCCCGGCCGCATGGAGGGCCTGCTGCGCCTGCATCCCGAAGGCGGCGGCGTCGCGGCCATGCAGGCGCAGCTGGCGCGGCTGGGGCTGCCGGCAGAGCATGTTCAGGCGCTGGACGCGGCCGCCGCCAGCACTCTCGCCGGGGTGCCGCTCGGCTCGCCGGCCTGGTTCTACCCTGGCGGTGGCTGGATCTCCCCGGCCGCCCTCACGCAAGCCCTTTTGCAGGGCATTCCGCTCGCCGCGCCGCACCAGGTGCAGGCCTTGCGGCCGCACGGGCTGCGCTGGCAGGCGCTGGACGAACGGGGCCACGTGATCGCCGAAGCGGCGGTGGTGGTGCTGGCCAACGCGGCCGACGCCCTGCGGCTGCTGGACCATCCCGCCTGGCCGGTGCAGCGCATCCGCGGCCAGATCACGCTGCTGCACACCGACGCGCCGCTGCCCCGGCTGCCGCTGGCCGGCGCCGGTTACGCCATCGCGCTCGGCCAGGAGCGGCTGCTCTGCGGTGCCACCAACCAGCCGGAGGATGCCGAGCCCCTGGTGCGCGAGGCGGACCACCGCAGCAACCTGGCGCAGCTGGCCCGCCTGCTCGGCACCGAGATCACACCGCGCGGCGAGCTCACCGGCCGCGTGGGCTGGCGTTTTTCTGCCGGCGACCGCCTGCCGGTGCTGGGGCCGGTGCCTGCAACCTTGCCGGAGAACACCCGGCTCGACCAGCCGCGCTTCGTGCCACGCCGGCCCGGGCTGTACACGCTCACCGCCCTGGGCTCGCGGGGCATCACCTGGGCGCCGCTGGCGGCGCAGGCGCTGGCCGCCTGGATCACCGGTGCGCCGATTCCGCTGGAGGCCACCCTGCTCGACGTGGTGGACGTCGCCCGGTTCACCAGCCGGGCGGCGCGCCGCTCAGCGGGCGGGCGCTGAGCCGGCAGCCGCCCAGCCACCACCGAGCGAGCGGTACACCGCCACCCGGTTCTGGATCAGCGCCAGCTGGCTCTGAAGCACCGCCTGCTGCGCCGCGAACAGCGAACGCTGGGCGTCCAGCAGTTCCAGGGAGCTTGCCACACCGTTCTCGAAGCGCAAGGTCGACAGTCGGTAGCGCACCGCCTCGGCGTCCGCCTGCGCCTGCTGCGCGCGCAGCTGCTCCTGCAGCGTGGCACGACCGGCCAGCGCATCGGCCACGTCGCGAAACGCCGCCTGGATGGCACGTTCGTACTGCGCCACCGCGATGTCGCGTGCCGCTTCGCTGCCTTGCAGGTTGGCGCGGTTGCGGCCGGCATCGAACAGCGGCATGAGCAGTTGCGGCGCGAAGGTCCAGGCGGTGCCATGGAACAGGCCGCTGAGCTCGTTGCTCGCGGTGCCGATGCTGCCGGTGAGCGAGATGCGCGGCCAGAACGCCGCCCGGGCCGCGCCGATGTTGGCGTTGGCGGCGATGAGCTGCTGTTCGGCCTGGCGCACATCGGGCCGCTGAAGCAAGACCTCGGACGGCAGGCCGGCGGGCAGGTCGGGCAGGCTGGTCGCGCTCCATGCCGCGGCCGGCGGCAGGCCGGCCGGCAGCGGCTGGCCCAGCAGCAGCTCCAGCGCGTTCTGGTCCAGCGCGCGCTGGCGCCGCTGCTGCACCAGGGCCACCCGGGCCGCTTCCACCAGGGACTGCGCCAGCTGCAGGTCCAGCTCGGAGATCACGCCGTTGTCAAACCGCAGGCGGGTCAGGCGCAGCGATTCTTCGCGCGTGGCCAGCGTGCGCTCGGTCAGCTGGATCAGCTCGTAATCGCCGGCAATGGCGTAGTACAGGTTGGCCACCGAAGCCACCAGGGCGATCTGCGCGGCCTTGCGCGCCTCTTCGCTGGCCGCCAGCTGGGCCAGCGCCGCATTGCTGAGCGAGCGCACGCGGCCAAACAGGTCCAGCTCGAAAGCGGCCACGGCAAAACCCGCGGTATAGGTGGTGCTGATGCTGCCGTTGGCTGCCGGCTGGCGCGTGGCTCCGGCGGCGAGGTTCACCGTGGGCCACTCGTCGGCGCGCCGCACGCCGGCCTGGGCGCGCGCAGCTTCGATGTTGAGCACCGCCACGCGCAGGTCGCGGTTGTTCGACAAGGCGGTGCTGATCAGCCGCTGCAGGCGCGCATCGGCAAAGAAGGCCTGCCACTCGCGTTGTGCGGCAGGTGTGCCACCGGCCGCTGCATCGGCGAACGGGAACTGCGCGGCCACCGGCGCAGCGGGCCGCTCGTAGGTTGGCGCCAGGCTCATGCAGCCCGCCAGCGCCGCCGCGCACGCCACGGAAAGAAGACGCGCGGTCATGCTTCGCCCTCCCCGCCCGTGGGTTTGCCGTTGCCGTTCAGCTCATGTGCGTACAGCTTGCGTTGGCGCTCGCTGCCGTGGAAGAACTTGCGCACCACCACGAAGAACACCGGCACGAACAGCACCGCCAGCAAGGTGGCCGTCAGCATGCCGCCCATCACGCCGGTGCCGATCGCGCGCTGGCTGGCAGAGCCGGCACCACTGGCCACGAAGAGCGGCAGCACGCCCAGCATGAACGCCATCGACGTCATCAGGATCGGCCGGAAGCGCAGGTGAGCCGCCTGCAGCACCGCCTCCACCGCGCCCTTGCCCTGGGCCTGCAGGTCCTTGGCGAACTCGATGATCAGCACCGCGTTCTTGGCCGACAGGCCGATGATGGTGATGAGGCCGACCTTGAAGTACACGTCGTTGCTGAAGCCGCGCAGGCTGGTGCCCAGCACCACGCCCAGCACACCCAGCGGCACCACCAGGATCACCGCCAGCGGGATCGACCAGCTCTCGTACAGCGCCGCCAGGCACAGGAACACCGCCAGCAGCGAGAAACCGAACAGCAGGAAGGCGGTGGAGCCCGACAGCTTTTCCTCGCGCGACTGGCCGGTCCACTCGAAGGCAAAGCCGGCGGGCAGCTGCGCGGCCAGGCGCTCCATCTCGTCCATCGCCTCGCCGGTGCTGCGGCCGGGCGCGGCGTCCCCCGAAATGCGCATCGCCGGATAGCCGTTGAAGCGCACCGACTGCATCGGGCCGGTGATCCAGCGCGTGGTGGCAAAGGCCGACAGCGGCACCGGCTGGCCGCGGGTGTTCACCGCGTTCAGGCGCAGCAGGTCGTCTGGCTGCATGCGGGCCGGCGCATCGGCCTGCACCACCACCCGCTGCAGACGGCCACGGTTGGGGAAGTCGTTCACATAGGTGGAGCCCAGCGCGGTGGAGATGGTGGCGTTGATCGCGTCAAAGCTCACGCCCAGGCTGCTGGCCTTGTCGCGGTCGATCTCCAGCTGCAGCTGCGATGCGTCCTCCAGGCCGTCGGGCCGCACGCCGGCCAGCACCTTGCTTTGCGCCGCCATGCCCAGCAGCTGGTTGCGCGCGGCAACCAACGCGTCGTGGCCGTTGCCGCCGCGGTCCTGCAGGCGGAAAGCGAAACCGGAGGCCGAGCCCAGCTCCGGAATCGGCGGCGGGCTCAAGGGGAAGATGAACGCATCGCGCACGCGCGACAGCGCACCGAAGGCGCGGCCGGCGACCGAGGCGGCGGAATGGTCGGCGCCCTTGCGCTCGTCCCAGGGCTTCAGGGTGACAAAGGCCAGGCCGGCGTTCTGCCCCTGGCCGGAGAAGCTGAAGCCCAGCACGCCCACCATGCTCTGCACTTCCGGCTGCTTGAGGATGAAACCTTCCACCTGCTGCATCACCTGCAGCGTGCGGTTGATGGTGGCACCCGGCGGCAGCTGCACGTTGACGATCAGGTAGCCCTGGTCCTCACCGGGCAGGAAGGACGACGGCAGGCGCGTGAACAGCAGCACCACCGCGCCGATGATGGCGGCATACACCACCAGCATGCGGCCGGTGCGCTGGAGGATACGTGCCACCGTGCCTTCGTAGCGCTTGGCGGTGCGGCTGAAGCCGCGGTTGAACCAGCCGAAGAAGCCGCGCTTCTCGTGGTGGTGGCCGGCTTCCACGGGTTTCAGCAAGGTGGCGCACAGGGCGGGCGTGAGCGACAGCGCCATGAAGGCCGAAAAGCCGATCGAGGCCACCATCACGGCAGAGAACTGGCGGTAGATGTTGCCCACCGAACCGGCAAAGAAGGCGAGCGGCACGAACACCGAGATCAGCACCACGGTCACGCCGACGATCGCACCCTGGATCTGCCCCATCGCCTTGCGCGTGGCGGCGCGCGGCGGCAGGCCCTCCTCGCTCATGATGCGTTCGACGTTTTCCACCACCACGATCGCGTCGTCCACGACGATGCCGATCACCAGCACCATGCCGAACATGGTGAGCACGTTGATCGAGAAGCCCAGCGCGTACAGCACGCCGAAGGTGCCCAGCAGCGCCACCGGCACCACGATGGTGGGAATCACCGTGTAGCGCCAGTTCTGCAGGAACAGGAACATCACCAGGAACACCAGCACCACCGCCTCGATCAGCGTCTCGGCCACCTGCTGGATGGAGATGCGCACGAAGCGCGAGCTGTCGTAGGGGATGCTGTACTTCACGCCCTGCGGAAAGTAGCGCGCCAGTTCGTCCATGCGCGTGCGGATGGCGGTGGCGGTGGCCAGCGCATTGCCGCTGGGCGACAGCTGTACGCCGATGCCGGCGGACGGCTTGCCGTTCAGCCGCGCCGAGGTGGCGTAGTTCTGCGCGCCCAGCTCGATGCGCGCCACGTCACGCAGGCGCACGGTGGAGCCGTCGGGGTTGGCGCGCAGCACCACGTTGCCGAACTGCTCCGGATTGGCCAGCTGGCCGTTGACCACCACGGTGGCAAAGATGCTCTGGCCGGGCACGTTGGGCAGGTCGCCGATGGTGCCGGACGACACCTGCGCGTTCTGCGCCCGGATGGCGGCGGTCACGTCGTTGGCCGACAGGTTGAAGCCCACCAGCCTGGCCGGGTCCAGCCAGATGCGCATCGCCCGCTCGGTGCCGAACAGCTGCGCCTGGCCCACGCCGGGGATGCGCTGGATTTCCGGCAGCACGTTGCGCGAGGCGTAGTCGCCCAGCGCGATCGGGTCGTAGGCCGGGTTGTCCGACGAGAGGATGGTGAAGAGCAGGAAGTTCGAACGCGCCTTGTCCACTCGCACGCCCTGCTGCGTCACCGCGGCGGGTAGGCGCGGCGCGGCGCGGCTGAGGCGGTTCTGCACGTCCACCTGCGCCAGGTCGGGGCTGGTGCCCGGCGCAAAGCTCAGCGTGATGGCGCCCGAGCCGTTGGCCTGGGTCACCGATTCCATGTACAGCAGGCCGGGCGAGCCGTTCATCTCCTGCTCGATGACGCTGATGACCGCGTCTTCCATGGTCTGGGCGGAGGCACCGGGGTAGAAGGCACTCACCACGATGGAGGGCGGCGCCACCGGCGGGTACTGCGACACCGGCAGCTGGGTGATGGCGACACTGCCGGCCACCAGCACGAACAGCGCGATCACCCAGGCGAAGATCGGGCGGTCGATGAAGAACTTCGACATCGTGGCGCTCGTTCAGCGGCTGGCGGCCGATGGGGGAGCCGACGCCGGCGCGGCGGCGGAAGCAGCGCCGCTCCACGGCACCGGCTTCACCGGCGCGCCCGGCCGCATCTTCTGGAAGCCGTCCACGATCACCTGCTCGCCCGGCTTCAGCCCTTCCAGCACCAGCCACTGGCCGCCCTGCGCGCCGCCCAGCTTCACCGGCCGCGGCGCCGGCTTGTTGTCCGCACCCACCACCATCACGGTGTCGCCCTGCGCGGTGCGGGTGACCGCCTGCTGCGGCAGCAGCATCGCCTGTTCCACCTGCGCCTGCGCCACCCGGCCCCGCACATACATGCCGGGCAACAGCTGGCCATCGGGGTTGGGCACCTCGGCGCGCAAGGTCACCTGGCCGGAAGTGGGGTCCACCGACAGGTCGGAGAACAGCAGCTTGCCGTTCTGGCGCAGCTCGGTGCCGTCGTCCAGCACGATGCGCACCGGCAGCGTCTTGCCCAACGCCTCCGCCTGGCCGCTCGCCATGGCACGGCGCAGCCGGCTCAGCTCGGTCACCGGCTGGGTGAAGTTGACGTACACCGGGTTGATCTGCTGCACCACCGCCAGCTGGGTGGCCTCGGCCTGCGACACCAGCGCGCCCTCGGTCACCAGCGCGCGGCCGATGCGCCCGGCGATCGGCGCGGTGACGGTGGCGTAACTGAGGTTGAGCTGCGCCGTCTGCAGCGCGGCCTTGGCGCCGGCCACGTCGGCTTCGGCCTGCGCCTGTGCCGCCTGCGCGTAAACGTAGTCCTGCTGGCTGATCGCATTCGCTTCGCGCAGCGGCTTGTAGCGCGCTGCCAGCGCTGCGGCCTGCGACAGGTTGGCCTGCGCCTTGGCCAGCACCGCGCGGGCGCTGTCGGCCGCGGCCCGGTAGGGTGCGGGGTCGATCTGGAACAGCGCCTGGCCGGCCTTCACGTCCGAGCCTTCGGTGAACAGCCGCTTCTGCACGATGCCGGTCACGCGGGCCCTCACCTGCGCAGCGCGCGACGCCTCGATGCGGCCGGGCAGCTCGGTGGCCATCGGCAGCGTGCCCGCCGTGACGGTGACGACGCCCACCTCCGGCGGCGGTGGCGCCGCGCCTGGGGGTGCGCCGGCTGGTGCCTTGTTGTCACCACCGCCACAGGCCGCGAGGCCCACGGCGATTGCACAGGCGGCCAGCGCACGGGCCGGAACGGGAAAGGCGGAGGCTTGCGGCACGTCGGGGTCCTCGTGGACGCGCCGGCTCGCGGCGCGGTCAAGCGCCGCAGTATTGCAAAGATCAGAAATCGATGCGGCGCACGCCCTGGGCGGTGCCCAGCAGGCAGACCTTGGCCTTGTGGCGGCCGAAGAGGCCCACCGTCACCACCCCCGGCCACTGGTTCACCTCGGCCTCCATGCCCAGCGGATCGCTGATCTGCAAGCCGCGCACATCGAGGATCTGGTTGCCGTTGTCGGTGATGACGCCGGCGCGCAGCTGCGCCTCGCCACCCAGCGCCTTGAAGCGCCGCGTGATCTGCGCGGCCGCCATCGGGATCACCTCCACCGGCAGCGGAAAGCGCCCGAGCACCTGCACCAGCTTCGATTCATCGGCGATGCAGACAAAACGCTCGGCCAGGTCGGCCACGATCTTCTCGCGCGTGAGCGCGGCACCACCGCCCTTGATCATGAAACCGGCATGGTCGATCTCGTCGGCACCGTCGATGTAGACGGGGATGCGTTCGACCGTGTTGCTGTCCAGCACCGGGATGCCCGCGGCCTGCAGCCGCTCGGTGCTTTTCACCGAGCTGGACACCGCGCCGGCGATCCGGTCCTTCATCGTCGCCAGCGCGTCGATGAAGCAGTTGACGGTGGAGCCGGTGCCCACGCCCACCACCGATCCGGGCACCACATGGTCCAAAGCGGCCCGTCCGACCAGCACTTTCAGTTCGTCTTGCGTCATTGTTCACTCCTGGGCCGGGCATTATCGGCAATGGGTGCCTGACAATTCACGGATGTCCATCGTCCCCTACGCGCTTGCCCGCCCCTTTCTCTTCGGCCTTGATCCGGAGCAGGCCCATGAGCTGACGCTGAACGCGATCGCGGGGCTGCAGAACACGCCGGCGCAGTGCCTGTGGTCGCAGGCGCGGGTGGACGATCCGGTCAGCGTGGCGGGCCTGAAGTTTCCCAACCGGGTGGGCCTGGCGGCCGGGCTGGACAAGAACGGGCGCTGCATCGACGGCCTGGGCGCCATGGGCTTCGGCTTCATCGAGGTGGGCACGGTCACGCCGAAGGCGCAGCCCGGCAACCCCAAGCCGCGCATGTTCCGCCTGAAGGAAGCCAACGCGCTCATCAACCGCCTGGGCTTCAACAACGAAGGACTGGACGCCTTCCTCGCCAACGTGCAGCGCGCGCGCAGCTTCCGCGCCGCCGGTGGCGTGCTGGGCCTGAACATCGGCAAGAACGCCGCCACGCCGATCGAGAACGCGGTGGACGACTACCTGATCGGCCTCGCCGGCGTGTACCCGCATGCCGACTATGTGACGGTGAACATCTCCAGCCCCAACACCAAGAACCTGCGTGCGCTGCAAAGCGACGAAGCACTGGATGCGCTGCTCTCCGCGCTGCAGCAGCGCAAGCAGCAATTGCAGACGGAGCACCGCCGCAACGTGCCGATGTTCGTGAAGATCGCGCCGGACCTGGATGAAAGCCAGGTGGCGGTGATCGCCACCACGTTGAAAAAGAATGGCATCGACGGCGTGATTGCCACCAACACCACGATCTCACGGGAGGCGGTGCAGGGCCAGCCCCATGCCGAAGAGACCGGCGGCCTGAGCGGTACGCCGGTGTTCGAAGCCAGCAACCGCGTGATCCGCCAGCTGCGCGCCGAGCTGGGCAGCGGCTACCCGATCATCGGCGTCGGCGGCGTGATGAGCGGCGCGGCCGCACGCGCCAAGCGCGACGCCGGCGCGGACCTGGTGCAGATCTACACCGGGCTCATCTACCGCGGCGCCCCGCTGGTGCGCGAAGCGGCCCTGGCGCTCAAGGCGCCGCGTTGAGCGCAGCACCCTGACGATGGAACAAGCCGACTTCATCCACCTCGTGCGCCTGTCGGAGCAGGCCTGCGAGAGCGACGCCAAGAGTTACCGCCGCAGCGTCTGGCTGTTCGCTGTGCTGGGATATGCGTTCATCGTCGGGCTGGCGGCGGTTGCCGCGGCCCTGCTCGGCTTCGTGTGGTCCACCTACCACCAGCATGGCTTCCGGGCCGGGCTGGCCTGGATGGCGTTTGCGGCGGCGGCCTTGCTGTGGGTGTGCGTGCGCGCCCTGGTGACCCGCTTCGACGAGCCGGAGGGTTTCAGGCTGGACCGCAATGACGCGCCGGAGCTCTTCAAGGCCATCTCGCGCATCCGCCGGGCGGTGAAGGGTCCCAAGATCGACGTGGTGCTGATCGACGACCGCTTCAATGCGTCCATCATGCAGCGCCCCCGCTTCGGGCTGTTCGGCCACACCAGCTACCTCACCATCGGCTGGCCGATGCTGTGCGCGCTGGAGCCGCGCCGCCTGCTGGCGGTGATCGCGCATGAATACGGCCACCTGCGCGGCGACCACGGCAAGTTCTCCGCCTGGGTGTACCGCACCCGCATGGCCTGGTGGCGGGTGTACACCGCCTACCACGGTGACCAGAGCCCGGTGTCCTGGCTGCTGCGCCGCTTCTTCGACTGGTACATCCCGCGCTTCAACGCCCGCACCTTCGCGCTGGCGCGCGAGGACGAATACGAAGCCGACCGCATCGCGGCCAAGCTGTGCTCGCCCGAGATCGTGGGCCAGGCCTGGAACGAGATCGAGGTCAAGACGCGCTGGCACGACGAGGAATACTGGAAGGACGTGTGGCGCCGCGCCTTCAAGCAGGAGAAGCCCGAGCCCATGCCGCATGCCGACATGCGGCGCAAGCTCAAGCGCCAGCCCGACGAGGCGTTTGCCCAGGAAGCCATGCGCCTGGCGCTGCAGCGCCTGCCGAGCTACGACGACACCCACCCGGTGGCGCGCGACCGCCTGGCGGCCCTGGGCGTGAAGCCCGGCATCCCGCAGTGGTCCACCCGCTCATCGGTGCAACTGCTGGGCGACACCGCCAAGCGCGTGGCGGCGCACTTCGACGGCCTCTGGTGGGAACGTGTGCGGCGCGACTGGGGCCGCCATCGTGAGCACCTGCAACGCTGCATGGAGCGCATCCAGGCGCTCAAGGCCCGCTCATCCCAGCTGTCCGCCGACGAATGGGTGGACTGGGCCGATTGTTTCGAGGCCCTGAGCAGCGACGACAGCACCCTGCTCTACGAACACGCGCTCAACGTGGACCCCAACCACGCCCTGGCGCTGCGCCGGCTGGGCGAGGCGCGCGCCCGCAGCCTGCATCCCCAGGCGCTCGACACGCTGGACCGCCTGCAGGCCCACCATCCGCAGCATGGCTACGCCGCCTGCAGCATCGCGCTGGAGCTGCTGGACCGGCTGCAGCATGCGGGGCAGGACATCACCACGCCGGTGCGGCGCCACTGGCGCGAACGGCGCGAACACTTCGACAAGCTGGAGCAGCAGGCCTGGCAGGCGTTCCTCCAGGAAGACCCCTGCGAGCACACCACCGCGCCGCAATGGAGCGATGCCGAACGCCGCCGCATCGTGGACGAGCTGATCCGCACGCCGGAGGTCAAGGCTGCATGGATCAGCGGCAAGAACCTGTCGGCCATGCCGCACCGGCCTTACCTGGTGCTCTTCGTGGAGCTCGCCAAGCGCGACGAATCGTTGGCGCGCGAAGTGAGCGAGCGCCTGATGCAGCGCCTGTCCTCGTTCAACGGCCGCCTGCTGGTGACGGTGGCGGGCGTGTTCGTGAAGGAACGCGACCTGGATGCCACCGGCGCACAAAGCATCTATCGGCGCCAGGGCAAATAAAGTCGCGCACCAGCAGCAAAAAGGCGTGCACGAGGCACGCCTTTTTTGTGGGATGGCAGCAGACTCAGCTGAGCAGCTTCACGCCGGTCTTGTTCTGCAGCTCGTCGAAGTTGACGCCGGGCGCCAGCTCCACCACCTTCAGGCCTTGCGGGGTCACGTCCATCACGGCCAGGTCGGTGATGATGCGGTTGACCACGCCCACGCCGGTGAGCGGCAGGGTGCACTGCGGCAGGATCTTCAGGTCGGTGCTGCCATCCTTCTTCTTGGCCACGTGCTCCATCACCACGATGCAGCGCTCCACGCCGGCCACCAGGTCCATGGCACCGCCCATGCCCTTGACCATCTTGCCGGGGATCATCCAGTTGGCGAGGTCGCCCTTCTCGCTCACCTGCATGGCGCCCAGGATGGACAGGTTGATCTTGCCGCCGCGGATCATCGCGAAGGAGTCATGCGAGCCGAAGATGGACGAGCCGGGGATGGTGGTCACCGTCTGCTTGCCTGCATTGATGAGGTCCGCGTCCACCTCGTCTTCCGTCGGGAACGGGCCGATGCCCAGCATGCCGTTCTCGCTTTGCAGCCAGACCTCGATGTCCTTCGGCACGAAGTTGGCCACCAGCGTCGGGATGCCGATGCCGAGGTTGACGTAGTAGCCGTCCTTGAGCTCGGCGGCGGCCTTGCTCGCCATTTGGTCTTGAGTCCAGGGCATGTCGTGTCTCCTTAAGCCGCCGTACGGATGGTGCGTTTTTCGATGCGCTTTTCAGGATGCGCGTTCACCACGATGCGGTGCACGTAGATGCCCGGCAGGTGCACGGCGTCGGGGTCGATCTCGCCCACCTCCACCAGCTGCTCCACTTCCACCACGGTGGTCTTGCCGGCCATGGCGGCGGCGGGGTTGAAGTTGCGCGCGGTGCGGCGGAACACCAGGTTGCCACTCTTGTCGGCCTTCCAGGCCTTGACCAGCGCCACCTCGGGCACCAGCGCCCGTTCCATCACGTACACGTGGCCGTCGAACTCCCGCGTTTCCTTGCCTTCGGCGACGATGGTGCCCACGCCGGTGCGGGTGTAGAAGGCTGGAATGCCGGCGCCGCCGGCACGCAGCTTCTCGGCCAGCGTGCCTTGCGGCGTGAATTCGAGCTCCAGTTCGCCGGCCAGGTACTGGCGCTCGAATTCCTTGTTCTCGCCCACGTAGCTGGAGATCATCTTCTTGATCTGCCGCGTTTCCAGCAGCTTGCCCAGGCCGAAGCCGTCCACGCCGGCGTTGTTGGAAATGACGGTGAGGTTCTTGACGCCCGACTCCTTCAGCGCGTCGATCAGCGCCTCGGGAATGCCGCAGAGGCCAAAACCGCCCACGGCGAGCAGTTGCCCGTCCTTCACGATGCCCTTGAGCGCGTCGGCCGCGCTGGGGTAAACCTTGTTCATGCGCTTGTCTCCTGCTGCTGGTCATTCAGCGAACGCCGAAGCGTACTACGTAACGCATTACGTAGTCGTTACGTAGAATTGACTAAGGCAGCGACGAGGAGACAAAACCATGACCGATGTTCACGCCCTTCAGCGGGCGATCAGCGAGATCTTTGCGCCCTGGGTGCAGCGGCTCAACCTGCGCGTGCTGGCGGCGCAGCCCGGAGAGATCGAGCTTGCACTCCCGGTGGGCGCCGAGCATGTGCATGCCGGTGGCGTGATGTGCGGCCAGACGCTGATGTCGGCTGCGGACACGGCCATGGTGCTGGCCATCATGACCCAGCTGGGCGAGTTCAAACCCATGACGACGGTGCAGCTGCAAACGAGCTTCTTGCGGCCGATTGCCGCCGGCACCGACTACGCCAAGGTGGTTGCCCGTGTGCTGCGCAGGGGCCGGAACCTGGTATTCGGCGAGATCGAGGTGAGTGATGCCACAGGCAAGCTCGCCGCCCACGCCACCACCACCTACGCCCTGTTGTGAAGCCGGCCACTGCCGAGAAGGCTGTCACGCTGGACTACCAGACCGCCTTCGACCTCGCACCCATCGGCCTGGTGCTGTCGCGCAACCGCCTGATCGTGGATTGCAACCGGCAGCTGCTGGCGATGTTCGGCGCGTCGCGCGAGGCGCTGGTGGGCCGCTCCTTCGAGGCGCTGTATCCCACGCACGACGAGTTCGAGCGCACCGGCCATCGCATCGTCGCCAGCCTGGACAAACAAGGTTTTTACGCCGACGAACGGGTGATGAAACGCGTGGGCGGGCCGAAACAGGGCGAGCTGTTCTGGTGCCATGTGTCGGGCCGCGCGCTGGACCCGGCGCAGCCGCACGCCGCCGGCATCTGGTGCTTCGAGGACCTGTCCTCGCGCCGCCAGCTCAAGGCGGAACTGACCGCGCGCGAGCGCGAGATCGCCGCCCTGCTGATCGATGGCCTGACCAGCAAGCTGATCGGCAAGCGCCTGGAAATCAGCCCGCGCACGGTAGACGTGTACCGCGCGCGCCTGATGAAGAAGTTCGGCGCAGCCACCACGCCGGACCTGGTGCACAAGCTGTTGGCTGGGTAGCTTCAGGCGTCAACCAGCTCGCGCAGCCACTGCGGCAGCGGCATCGACTTCTGCGCCTTGAAGTCCACCCACACCGTCTTGGCCCCGCCGGATGCATACACCACGCCCGGGTCGTCGGTACGCTCGAGCGTGATGTAGGTGTCGAAGCTGCTGCGCCCGGGGTTGGCCACGTAGTGCTTGGCCAGCACGTCGCCCGGGAACTCCAGCTGCTTGATGAAGTTGCAGAAGGCATTCACGATCACCGGCCCCTCGCCGTTGGGGTCTGGCGGCCCGCCGATCGCATGCATCCATTCGATGCGGATGGTTTCGAAATAGCGAAAGTACACCGTGTTGTTGACATGGCCCATGGCGTCCATGTCGCCCCAGCGGATGGGGATCACCATCTCGTGCACCAGCTTCTTTTCTTCCGGGATGTCGAAGCGCATGGCATCTCCTTGTTCGCGCTCAGTGACTGGACCGCGCTTGGCGTTTGACGACACGGCTGGAGCGCGCCAAGGCCAGCGGGTGGCCGACTTCGCTCATGTCCCCCGGCCCGGGCTTCGCCCGAGCCTCCTCCTTTACTTCGCTACGTCGGCCACCCGCCGTCCTTGGCAGAACACGTTGCTGGTTCGCATCTGTCGAACAGCCACGGCGGTGGAGGATCGGGACGGCGGGGTGTTCTGCGGAGCGAAGTAAAGGAGGAGGCGCTGGCCGCAGGCCGGCGCCGGGGGACATGAGCGCAGCAGAGCACCCCGGCGGCCCGATCAGCGCGCCAACCGGCGAGCGCTGGCACACGCTCAAGGCTCTGAGATACCGAGTTCCCGGGCCATGCGCTGCACCAAGCTGCGCAACTCCGCGAGTTCAGCCGCCATCCGAGCCTGCTCTGCCTTCAGCGCCTCGAACTCACTTGGCGCCACTGAATCAGCCGTTCCCCCAGCGGCAGCCGGCATCGCCACCTCTCCGCACAGCAAATGCGCCCAGCGCGATTCGCGTTCACCCGGCCGGCGCTGCAGCTTCACCACGAAGGGTGGCTCGTGCGCGGCCATCTCGTCGAGGAAGGCTTCTACGGAAGAGATGTCGGCGAACCGGTGCAGGCGTTCCGTGGTCAGGCGCAGCTCGGCGGCCGTCTGCGGCCCGCGCAGGATCAGCAAGGTCAGCAGCGCGGCCGACTGGCTGGGCACACCGATCGCGCGCGCCGCGTTGTGCTCGAAGCGCACCACACGGCTGCCGCTCACCTCGTTGACCAGCGACTGCTCCTTCAGCCCATCGATCGCCTGCAGCACCTCGGCTTCGCTGGCATTCATCACCGGGTCGCGCGCGGTCTTCTGGTTGCAGCCGAGGGTGAGCGCATTGAGCGACAGCGGGTAGCTGTCAGGCACGGTGTGCTGTTTTTCGACCAGCACGCCGAGGACCCGCGCCTCCAAGGGCGTAAGTTGACGCTTCAACGGCACGCGGTACCCCAGCCCAGCCCAGCGGCCACCGTGGAACCGGCTTCGCCGGGCCACTGGTGGCGCCCCCTTGAGGGGGAGAGGGCGAAGCCCGAGGGGGCACCGCCGAAGGCGCTTCGGGGGTGGGTCATCACACCCCGAAGCCGTCGTCGGCCTGGATGACCGCGCCGTTGACGAAGTGGCTTTCGTTGGCGCACAGCATCAGCAGGGTGGTGTCCAGGTCCTGCGGCTTGCCGATGCGCTTGCGCGGCAGCATCTGCACCAGCTTCTGGCCCTGGTCGGTGTCCCAGTGGTGGTGGTTGATCTCGGTGTCGATGTAGCCGGGGCAGATCGCGTTCACATTGATGTTGTAGCGGCCCCATTCGAGCGCCATCGCGCGGGTCATGTGGATCACCGCCGCCTTGCTCATGGCGTACACGCCGATCTGGCTCAGCACGCGCAGGCCGGCCATGGACGCGATGTTGACGATGCGCCCGCCGGTGAAGGTGCCGGGGGCCGCGCCCTTGGCGCGCGCCAGCATGCGCTTGCCCACTTCCTGCGCCACGAAAAAGGCACCCTTGGTGTTGGTGTCCATCACGTAGTCGTAGTCCTCGGGGGACACGTCGGTGAGCTTCTGCGTGGTGCTGACGCCGGAGTTGTTCACCAGGATGTCGATGGTGCCCATCTCGGTTTCGGCGTGGGCCACGGCGGCCTTGATGCTGTCGTGGTCGGTCACGTCCATGCCCACCACGTGCGCGTCGCCATCGTTGGCTTCCAGCTCGGCGCGCAAGGTCTTCAGGCGTTCGACCCGGCGGCCCGCCAGCACCACCGCCGCGCCGGCGCTGGACAAGGTGCGGGCGAACTGCGCGCCCAGGCCGCTGGACGCGCCGGTAACCAGGGCCACGCGGCCGGACAGGTCGATGCTGTAGCTCATTGTTGGAACTCCTCTTGTGTGGCCGAAACGATAGCACGCACCCCTGGGCCCGCCTGTCACGGAACCGACATCGGCCCGGGCCCATGGAGAGTACGCTCCAGAAAATCGAACGATCGTTCGATTTCATTCATCGCGCCCGTAGAATGCGCGCCAGTTTTCCCATCCCCCAAGGACGCCACGATGACACCTCAGGAGATCCTCGAACAGTTCGGCCCGCGTGAATCGATGGAGTACGACGTGGTCATCGTCGGTGGTGGCCCCGCCGGCCTGGCCACCGCCATCCGGCTCAAGCAGATCAACGCCGATCTGTCGGTGGTGGTGCTGGAAAAAGGCTCCGAGCCGGGCGCGCACATCCTCTCCGGCGCGGTGATGGATCCGCGGGCGCTCAACGAGCTGCTGCCCGACTGGAAGGAGCGCGGTGCGCCGCTGAAGCAGGCCGTCAGCGGCGACGACGTGCTCACCCTCACCGAGACCGGCTCCTCGCGCATTCCGGACTTCTGGGTGCCGCGCAACTTCCACAACCACGGCTGCTACGTGGTGCAGCTGGGCTACGTGGTGAAGTGGCTGGCCGAGCAGGCCGAAGCACTCGGCGTGGAGATCTTCCCCGGCTTCCCAGCCGCCGAAGTGCTGTACGACGAGCAGGGCCGTGTCAAGGGCGTGGCCACCGGCAACCTGGGCCTGGGCAAGGACGGCGAGCCCACCGACCACTTCCAGCTCGGCATGGAGCTGCTGGGCAAGTACACCGTGTTCGCCGAAGGTGCGCGCGGCAACCTCGGCAAGCAGCTGATCGCCAAGTACAAGCTCAACGAAGGCAAGGACGTGCAGACCTTCGCCATCGGTGTGAAGGAGCTGTGGGAAGTGCCGGCCGACAAGGCCAAGCCCGGCCTGGTGGTGCACACCGCCGGCTGGCCGATGGACGACGACACCTTCGGCGGCGGCTTCCTCTACCACCTGGAGGACAACAAGGTGACGCTGGGCTTCGTGGTCGGGCTGGATTACCAGAACCCGTACATGAGCCCGTTCGAGGAAATGCAGCGCTGGAAGACGCACCCCGCGATCCGCGCCCACATCGAAGGCGGCAAGCGCATCGGCTACGGTGCCCGCGCCATCAACAACGGCACGCCGCAGGCGCTGCCCAAGACCGTGTTCCCCGGCGGCGCGCTGGTGGGCTGCGACGCCGGCTACCTGAACGCCGCGCGCATCAAGGGCAGCCATGCGGCGATCAAGAGCGGGATGATGTGCGCCGAGGCGATCGCCGATGCAGTCAAAGCCGGCCGCTCGCTCGACGAGCTCGCCGCCTACCCGGAGGCCTTCGAGAAGAGCTGGCTCAACGAGGAGCTGCAGCAGACGCGGAACTTCAAGCACTGGTTCAAGAAGCCGCCGCTGGTCGCCAAGCTGATGACCGGCATCGAACAATGGTTCCTGCCGAAGATCGGCGTCAGCACGCCGCCCTGGACCCTGCATCGCACCAAGCCCGACCACGAGTACCTGAAGCCCGCGGCCGAGTGCAAGCCGATCGCCTATCCCAAGCCGGACGGCAAGCTCACCTTCGACAAGCTCTCGTCGGTGTTCATCAGCAACACCAACCATGAAGAGAACCAGCCGGCCCACCTGACGCTGAAGAACGCTGCCGTGCCGGTGCAGGTGAACCTGGCGAAGTACGCCGGCCCCGAGAGCCGCTACTGCCCGGCGGGTGTGTACGAGTTCGTGAAGGACGAGGCCACCAACGCCGAGCGCCTGCAGATCAACGCGCAGAACTGCGTGCACTGCAAGACCTGCGACATCAAGGACCCGACGCAGAACATCGTGTGGGTCACGCCGGAAGGCGGCGGCGGACCGAACTACGCGGGCATGTGAACTTCGTCAGGGCGCTTCGGCGCCCTTTTTCATGGGCCGGTGAATCAGGGCATCAGCGTGGGGCGCGGCAGCGACGGCGGCACGGCGCGTGGCGCGGCCCGGCCGGCTGCGATCGCACCCTGGTAGCGGCGGACCGCGCCCTCCGGATCCGGGGCTCCCACGATGCCGCTCAGCACCGCCACGCCATCGGCACCACAGCGCGCCGCCTCGCCGGCGCGCTGCGCATCCAGTCCCCCGATGGCCACCACCGGCGCGGGCAGCAGCGCGCTCCAGTAAGCCAGGTTGCCCTTGCCCTGCGGCAGCCAGGGCATGGCCTTGGTGCGGGTGGCGTGCACCGGCCCGCAGGCGTAGTAGCTCGGCTGCAAGGCATGGGCACGTGCCACCTCCCAGGGCGCATGCGTGCTCACGCCCAGGCGCAGGCCGGCGCCTGCCAGCGCCGCCAGGTCGGCACCCGCCAGGTCCTGCTGGCCCAGGTGTACACCATAGGCACGGTGCTGGAGCGCCAGCTGCCAGTGGTCGTTGACGAACAGCCGCAGGCGATGCCGGTCGGCCACCGCCACTGCGGCGCGCACCTGCGCTTCCAGCTCGGCGGCCGGCGCGGCCTTGATGCGCAGCTGCACGGTGGTGACCCCAGCATGGGCCATGCGCTCCACCCATGCTGCACTGTCCACCACCGGGTACATGCCCAGCGGTTGCGTGCCGGTGGACGCAAAACCCGGCAGGCGCTCAGCCGGCACGCCAGCCGACGCTCCGCTTTGCACATCCACCGGCTGCAGACCCGGCAACAAGTCGGTCTCATGCCCGAAGCCCGTGCGCGGGCGCACCGGGCCAGCGCCCGCACCGGCCGCGTGGCCCAGGCGCAGCGCCTGGGCCGTGGCCATCTTGGCGAACACCGCCGCGTCCGCATCGCAATGGCCGAGCGCCATCGCGGCCGCCATCGAGGATGCAAAGGTGCAGCCGGTGCCGTGCGTGTGCGCCGTGGCCTGGCGCGGCAGGCTGAGCCAGCCCTCGGCCTGCGGGCTGAGCAGGAAGTCCCTCGCGCGGTCACCCGCCACATCGCCGCCGGTGATGAGCACGGTGCGCGGGCCGCGGCCGCGCAGCGCACGCGCAGCCGCCACCACGTCGGCATCGCTGAAGAGCGGCTCGCCGCCGAGCAGCCACTCGGCCTCGCGCCGGTTCGGCGTGATCACGGTGGCCAGCGGCAGCAGCTGCTCGCACAAGGCCTGGCGCATGCCCGTGTCTGCCAGCGCGGCGCCCGAGCTGGCACGCCACACCGGGTCCACCACCAGCGCGAGCGGCGCCCGTTCGCGCAGCCGGCGCACCCAGCGCGCCAGCACCTCCAGGTTGGCCACGCTGCCGAGCAAGCCGGTCTTGATGACCGCAGGCGGCATGTCGTCTGCCAGCGCGGCAAGCTGCGCGTCCAGCAACTGCGCCGACACGGCCTGCACCTCGCGCACCGCCACCGAGTTCTGCGCCGTGATGGCCGCCAGCGCGGTGCAGCCATGCACCTCGAAGGCCTCGAACGCGCGCAGGTCGGCCTGGATGCCGGCCCCGCCACCCGAGTCGGAGCCGGCCACGCTCCACACCACCGGCCGATCGTCTGCTGCCATCAAGCCCCCACCAGGAACGGCCGGCCGGTGACCGGCGTGCTGGGCACCGCCATGTCCTGCGGCGTGAGCAAACCCGCCTCATGGCCCAGCCGCCCCGCTTCGATGGCGAGGCGGAACGCCCGCGCCATGCTCACCGGGTCCACCGCCTGCGCCACGGCCGAGTTCAGCAGCACCGCGTCGAAGCCCAGCTCCATCGCCTGCGCCGCATGCGAGGGCGCCCCCAGGCCGGCGTCCACGATCAGCGGCACGCCGGGCAGGCGCGCACGCAGGGTGCGCAGCCCCAGCGGGTGGGCCAGGCCCTGCCCCGACCCGATGGGCGCGCCCCAGGGCATCAGCACCCGGCAGCCCGCATCCAGCAGGCGGCGGCAGGTCACCAGGTCCTCGGTGCAGTAGGGGAAGACCTCGAAGCCGTCCTTCACCAGCTGCGTGGCCGCGGCCACCAGCTCGAAGGGGTCGGGTGCCAGCGTGTGCTCGTCGCCCACCACCTCGAGCTTGAGCCAGCAGGTGCCGAGCAGCTCGCGCGCCATGTGGGCCAGGGTGATGGCCTCGCGCGCACTGCTGCAGCCGGCGGTGTTGGGCAGCAGGCGGCAGCCGCTGGCGCGGATGGCCTCGATGAAGCCGTTGTCGCCCCCGCCGGCCAGCTGCCGGCGCAAGCCGACGGTCACGATCTCGGCGCCCGAAGCGGCGATCGCACGCTGCAGCACCTCGGGCGACGGATAGCCCGCGGTGCCCAGCAGAAAGCGGCTTTGCACGCCCACGCCCGCAAGTTCGAAGCCCATGCGTCAGCCTCCCACGATCGGCTGGAAACAGGTGACCGCATCACCGCGCTGCAGCAGCAAAGTGGCGCGCTGGGCCCTCGGCACGAAGTCGCCGTTGAGCGCCGTGCCCACGTCCGAGGGCGCGATGTGGTGGCGCCGCAGCAGCGCCTCGATGGTGCAGCCGGCAGGCACCAGCTCCGGGTTGCCGTTCAGCGTGATGGGGATCAGCGCCGCAGTCAGGTCCGATGTCATGTCATCTCTCCAATCGCTTGTTGCACCAGGGCCGGTGCCAGCAGCCAGCCATGGCGGTACAGGCCGTTGATGCGCGTGAGGCCGGGCTCCTTGTGCACCCGCGGCAGGTGGTCCGGCAGCGCCGGCCGCAGGTTGGTTTCGCTGTGCACGATGCGGGCCTCGGCCAGCGCCGGCAGCACGCTGTGGGCCGCGCTCAGCAGCTCCAGGGTGCTGCGCAGGCTCACCGGCGAACGGTCCTCGCTTTCGATCTCGCTCGCACCCACCACCACGATGTCGCGCGGCCGCGGCACCAGGTAGACGCGGTGGCGCGGATGCAGCAGCCGCAACGGATGCACCAGCGCGACACCGGGCGCATGCAGCCAGAAGATCTCGCCGCGCACGCCGCGCACCGGCAGCGCGGGGCGGGCGCCGACGCCGCGCACATCGAACACATGGTCGAAACGTTGGCCGTCCAGCTGGCCGGGCGTCACCTGCTGCACCGTGTGCTGACATTGCCAGCGCACGCCGGCCTCGTCGCCCGCTGACGCCAGCGCGTCCATCGCCTGCACCGGGTGGATGGCCGCCTCGCCCGCGAGATGCCAGCCCAGCAGCCCGCTGGCCACTGCGGGCTCCAGCGCCAGCAGCTCGCTCGCCTGCAGCGGCCGCGGTGCCTCGCGCGGCGACTGCGCCTGCACGCGCGCCAGCCATCGCATCGCGCTCGGCCGGTCGCCCGCATGGGCGAGCACCAGGCTGCCGCGCTGCGCGTAGTGCACCGGACGCTGCAGCTCGGCGAGCCAGCGCGGCCACAGCTGCAGGGACTGCCAGCCGAGCGTGCCAATGAGCGGGGAGGCTCCATCCAGCTCGGCCGTCGGGCTCAGCATGCCGGCCGCGCTGAAGCCGGCCGCGGGCTGCAGGCCGCGTTCGGGCCCGGCCGCCGGGTCGAACACGGTCACCCGATGGCGTGCCCGCGCAAGACGCCACGCGAGCAGCCGGCCCAGCAGGCCCGCGCCAGCAATGCCGATGTCCATCCTCAAGCGCCAGCGCGAGGGACAGGCACGTAGATCTCGCTGCCGGCGGCGCGGAACTCGGCGCTCTTGGCCGCCATGCCCTGCTGCGCGGCGGCGAAGTCGCGCACCTCCTGCGTGATCTTCATCGAGCAGAACTTCGGCCCGCACATGGAGCAGAAGTGCGCCACCTTGCTGCTGTCCTTGGGCAGGGTCTCGTCGTGGAATGCGCGCGCGGTGTCCGGGTCCAGGCCGAGGTTGAACTGGTCCTGCCAGCGGAATTCGAAGCGCGCCTTGCTGATGGCGTCGTCGCGCGCCCGCGCTCCCGGGTGGCCCTTGGCGATGTCGGCCGCATGCGCCGCGATCTTGTAGGCGATGAGGCCCTGCTTCACGTCGTCACGGTCCGGCAGGCCCAGGTGCTCCTTGGGGGTCACGTAGCACAGCATCGCGGTGCCGAACCAGCCGATCATGGCCGCGCCGATGGCGCTGGCGATGTGGTCGTAGCCCGGCGCGCAGTCGATGGTGAGCGGGCCCAGCGTGTAGAACGGAGCCTCGCCGCAGTGCTTGAGCTGCTCCTCCATGTTGGCCTGGATCAGGTGCAGGGGCACATGGCCCGGGCCTTCGATCATGGTCTGCACGTCGTGCCGCCATGCGGTCTGCGTCAGCTCGCCCAGGGTGCGCAGCTCGGCGAACTGGGCCTCGTCGTTGGCGTCGGCGGCCGAGCCCGGGCGCAGGCCGTCGCCCAACGAGAAGCTGACGTCGTACGCCTTCATGATCTCGCAGATCTCTTCGAAGTGCGTGTAGAGAAAGTTCTCCTGGTGGTGGGCGATGCACCACTTGGCGAGGATGGAGCCACCGCGCGACACGATGCCAGCGCGGCGCTGCGCCGTCATCGGTATGAAGGGCAGGCGCACACCGGCGTGGATGGTGAAGTAGTCCACCCCCTGCTCCGCCTGCTCGATGAGCGTGTCGCGGAAGACCGCCCAGCTCAGGTCCTCCGCCACGCCACCCACCTTCTCCAGCGCCTGGTAGATGGGCACCGTGCCGATGGGCACCGGCGAGTTGCGGATGATCCAGTCGCGCGTGGTGTGGATGTTGCGGCCGGTGGACAGGTCCATCACCGTGTCCGCACCCCAGCGGATGGCCCACACCAGCTTCTCCACCTCCTCCTCGATGCCGGAGGTCACGGCCGAGTTGCCGATGTTGGCGTTGACCTTCACCCCGAAGTTGCGGCCGATCGCCATCGGCTCGATTTCCGGGTGGTTGATGTTGGCCGGGATGATGGCGCGGCCGCGCGCCACCTCGTCGCGCACGAACTCCGGCGTGATGCGGTCCGGCAGATGGGCGCCGAGTGCATTGCCGCGCAGGCGCTGCTCGCGTGCAGCATCGCCCAGGTACTCGGCCATCCATTCGCGCTGGCCGTTCTCCCGCAACGCCACGTACTCCATCTCCGGCGTGACGATGCCGCGCCGGGCGTAATGCATCTGCGTCACGTTGGCGCCCGGCCGGGCGCGGCGCGGCCGGCGCTGCAGCGCGGCGGACTCCTCGCGCAGCGCCTGCAGGCGCTCGGTATCGCGCGCGCCGTCGTCCACCGCCAGCGGCGCGCGGCCGGTGTAGCGCTCGGTGTCGGCACGGTCGGTGATCCACGGCGCACGCATCGGGGCGAGGCCGCGCCGCACGTCGATGCGGGCATCGGGGTCGGAATACGGCCCGGAGGTGTCGTACAGCACCACCGCTTCGCCATTGCTCAGGTGCACCTCGCGCATCGGCACCTGGATGTCCGGCCGCGAGCCGGTGACATACAGCTTGCGGGACGCGGGGAAAGGCTCGCGCGACTGCGCAAGCCGCTGCTCGAATGGGGTGGTGGTTGGCATCGCAGGCTCCTTCGGGGGTGTGTGCTCCGGAAGGACGCCTGGTGCAGGCACACGCGCGAACGGCGGCCCAGGACCATGACAACGACTCTCCTTACGCCGGTACGAACCGGTTCAAGTTCTCGGGTTTGGCGCAGTTCGCCATCTCAGCCCCTGCAACAAAAGCAGGCGCACCCCGGAGCGTGGGCGCGAGTATAGGGGCCGATGCCATGCCGGTGAAGCCCGGCCGCCGCGCGCACGACACATCGCCTGCGTGCAAGCATCACGGCAGGGTGCGCATCCCCGGGTGCGCGCTGCCACCGGTTCTGTTAGCTTCGAATCGCAACGCTGTTCTCTGCATGTCCACCACCCACAAAGCGCCTCCCGGCCCCGCCGGCGACCCGCCCTGCCCCACCGCGCAAACGCAGCTGGCCGAGCACCTGTGGCGGCTGGGCCGCTTCGAGGAATCGGTGACCGCCGGCCGCGCCGCCGTGGCGCTGTGGGAGGGCACGCCCGGCCCGGAGCATCCGCAGGCCTTGTGCACGGTGGCGCTGGCGCTCACCGAACTCGGCCTGCACGAAGAGGCGCTCAAGGCGGCGACGTCCGCCTTCGACCATGCAAAGGCGGGCGGGCATGCACTGGTGCAGGTGCTGGCGCTCAACCGCATCGGCACCTGCTACGCCAAGCTCGGCGATCCGGACCAGAGCGAACGCTTCCAGCTGCAGGCGCTGGAGCAGGCACAGGCGCTCGGCTCGCGCGACGAGATCATGCGCGCGTACAACAACCTCAGCGCCACCACGATCGCGGCGTTCTACCAGTACCGGCAGGCCGGCATGCAGGAGCAGGCCACGCAGGCACTGCAGCGGGCGCGCCACTACGGCAGCACCGCGCTGGACATGATCCGCCAGGGCGCTGACGACTACCGGCTGGCCATCTGCCAGGGCAACGTGGCCGAGGCGCTCGGCCTGGCCGGCGACTACGAAGCGTCGCACCGGATGAACAGCGAAACCGTGGCGCTGTGCCGTGCGCGCGGCTATCGCGCCCCGGAGCTGCGCACCTGCCAGAACATGGGCGAGATCCTGCTGCAGCAAGGCCGGTTGGAGGAAGCGATCGCGATGCTGGAATCGACCCTCGCGGCGATGAAGCCCGACGACCAGGAGGACACCCACCTGCGTGTGCAGTCGGCGCTGTATCGCGCCTACAAGGCCGCCGGGCGCTATGACGCTTCATTGCGGCATTGCGAGGCCTACTACGCGATGGAACTGCGCCGCGCCATCCAGCAGCGCGAGGCGCAGACCCGGCTCACGGTCAACCGCATCGAGGTGGAGCTGGTGCGCAGCGAGAGCGAACGTGCCCGCCTGGAAGCCGAGGTGGAGCGGCTGCACCGGCACGAGCTGGAGGTGCAGAAGCAGGCACTCGAACTGCGCGCCGCCGCCCTGGAACGGGACAGCCGCGAGGACCAGCTCACCCGCCTGGGCAACCGGCGCCGGGTGGACGACGACCTGCCGCGGCTGCTGGAGCGCGCCCGCCACAGCGGCCACACGCTGTGCCTGGCGGTGGCGGACATCGACCTCTTCAAGCAGGTCAACGACCGCTTCGGCCACGGCATGGGCGACGAGGTGCTGCGCGGGGTGGCCGCGGAATTCCGCGAGCGCACCCGCACCGGCGACCTGGTGGCGCGCATCGGCGGAGAGGAGTTCCTGATCGTGTTCTGCAACACGCCCGTTCCCACCGCCCTGGCGATCTGCGAGCGCCTGCGCAAGGCGGTGGCGGCGCGGGCCTGGGGCGGCCTGCATGCCGAGCTGAAGATCACCATCAGCATCGGCCTGTCGGCGCTGCGCGAGACCGACACGCCCCGCACGCTGCTGGACCGTAGCGACGCCTGTCTCTACGAGGCCAAGCGCGCCGGCCGCAACCAGGTGCGTTGCGACAGCTGAGCGCTTGCGCCGCGCGCGCTCGGCCGCGCTGGGCGCGCCAGCGCGATGTCAGGCCACCGGCGTGGCGCCTGCGCCCAGCAGCACGCGGCCCAGCGCCTCGGCCACCTCGATGCCGTCCACCCCGGCGGACATGATGCCGCCGGCATAACCCGCGCCCTCGCCGGCCGGGTACAGGCCCTGCACGTTCAGGCTCTGGTAGTCGCGGCCACGGGTGAGGCGCAGCGGCGACGAGGTGCGTGTTTCCACGCCGGTGAGCACCGCGTCGGGCATCGAGAAGCCCTTGATCTGGCGCTCGAACGCGGGCAGCGCCTCGCGGATCGCGTCCAGCGCGTAGTCGGGCAGGCTGCCGTTGCCCTCTTGCTGCAGGTCGGTGAGGTGCACCCCCGGCTTGTAGGAGGGGAGCACGGTGCCGAACTCCCGGCTGCGCTGGCGCTTGATGAAGTCGCCCACCAGGGCGCCCGGCGCGAGGTAGTCGCCGCCACCCAGTTCATAGGCGCGCGACTCCCAGAAGCGCTGGAAGGCGACGCCGTCCAGCGGGTTCACCGGGCCGGTGGCGGCCTTGTCCTGGCGGTAGTCCTCCGGCGTGATGCCGACCACGATGCCCGCGTTGGCGTTGCGCTCGTTGCGCGAGTACTGGCTCATGCCGTTGGTGACCACGCGGTGCGGCTCGGAGGTGGCGGCCACCACCGTGCCGCCGGGGCACATGCAGAAGCTGTACACGGAGCGGCCATTGCGCGCGTGGTGCACCAGCTTGTAGTCGGCCGCGCCGAGGATCGGGTGGCCAGCGCTGGGGCCGAAGCGCGCGCGGTCGATCAGGCTTTGCGGATGCTCGATGCGGTAGCCGATGGAGAACGGCTTGGCCTCCATGTACACGCCGCGCTGCTGCAGCATGGCAAAGGTGTCGCGTGCGCTGTGGCCCAGCGCCAGCACCACCTGGTCGGCGCGCAATTCTTCGCCCGAGGCCAGCGTGAGACCGCGCACCTTGCCGTCCTCGATGAGCAGATCCGTCACTTTCTGCTCGAAGCGGATCTCACCCCCCAGCGCCTCGATGTCGGCGCGCATCTTCTCGATCATGCTCACCAGCCGGAAGGTGCCGATGTGCGGCTTGCTCACGTAGAGGATTTCCTCCGGCGCACCGGCCTTCACGAACTCGGTGAGCACCTTGCGGGTGAGATAGCGCGGGTCGCTGATCTGGCTGTAGAGCTTGCCGTCACTGAAGGTGCCGGCGCCGCCTTCGCCGAACTGCACGTTCGATTCCGGATCGAGCACGCTCTTGCGCCACAGGCCCCAGGTGTCCTTGGTGCGCTGGCGCACCGGCTTGCCGCGCTCCAGCACGATGGGGCGCAGCCCCATCTGCGCCAGGATGAGCGCGGCAAACAAGCCGCAAGGCCCGAAGCCCACGATCACCGGGCGCGGCCGCTCGCTGGCGTGGAAGTCGGCCGGCGCATGGCCGACGAAGCGGTAGCGGGTGTCCGGCGCGGGCCGCACATGCGGGTCGCCGGCAAAACGCGCCAGCACCGCGGCCTCGTCGCGCAGCGCGCAGTCGATCGTGTAGATCAGCTGGATGGCGCTCTTCTTGCGCGCGTCGTAGGCGCGCCGGAACACCGTGAAGGCCGTCAGCTCGCTGTCGCCAACACCCAGGCGCGCCACGATCGCGGGACGCAGCGCGTCCTCGGCGTGGTCGAGCGGCAGACGGAGTTCGGTGAGTCGCAGCATCAATGCAAACGCCGCCTCGAGGGCGGCGCTTCAATGGGCGTCAGGCTGGTAGGCCGTTCAGCCGCCCTTGTGCGGGCGCTTGCCCGGGTTCTTCTTGCTGCGGGTGTGCGAACCGCGCTCCAGGCTGCGCTTCTGGCCCTTGCCGGCGGTGAAGGTGACGCCACCGGGGGCAGCGGGTTTCGGGGAGGCGCGGCGGTCCGCTTCGGTGACGATCTTGTTGCCCATGATGGCTCCGGTCAGGATGGAGGAAAAATCTAACCCTCCATTAGGCCACAAAACCGGAACCGGCCGGTTCGGCGCCATCACGGCGTGATCAGGCACAGGGGCTCGTGCGCGACTTCGAACACGATCGGCGCACGCATCCACAGCACCTCGCCGTCCGCGGCCACCTTGAGCCGCCGGGAGCCGTGGCGCGGGCCCGCGTTCACCACCAGGCGCTCGAATTCAAAGTGCATCACGTCCTCGGCTTCGCCCAGGCGACCGAAGGCGCCGCTGAGCATCAGCCGCAGCAACGCCAGCGTGCCCACCGGCCGCAGCATCACGCCCGCCACCCGCCCCCGCGTCACGCCGCCTGCCTCGGGCAGGCCCACCTGTTCGAGCTGCAGGCGGTTGTTGCCCACGAACAGGCTGGGCGTGATCACACGCATGCCCGGGCGGCCGTCCGCGGGCTGGATCTCCAGGCGCAACTGCCGGGCCTGGCGCGTCAGCGTCCACAGGGCCGACAACAGTGCCACCAGGCGGCTGCGGCCCAGGCGCTGCTTGAAGGCCTCGCGGTCTTCCAGCAACTCCGGATACAGCCCCAGGCTGGCGTTCACCAGGAACAGGCGTTCGTTCACCCGCCCCACCTGCACTGGCCGGGGACGGCCCGCGACCAGCAACTGCGCCGCTTCGGCCGTGCCCTCGGGGATGTGGTGGGTGCGTGCGAAGTAGTTGAACGTGCCCTGCGGCACGACGCCCATGACACAGCGGCTCTCGTGGGCCGCTGCCGCCACCGCATTCACCGTGCCGTCGCCGCCGGCCGCGACGATGGCACCGCCCTGCGCGGCCGCCTCGCGCGCGGCCTGCCGCGCCAGCTCAGCGATGGGCCGGCCGCGCTCCAGGGCCACGAACCGGTGGGGCCGGTCCGCGGCGCGCAGCACACTGGCAATGGCTTCGCGTGCCTCGCCGGCATCCTCGTGGCCCGAGTCGGCATTGAGCAGGACGATGAACGGCGCCTGGGGCGCCAGTGCAGTGGGCAGCATGGGTGGTGGAGCCGGCCGCCGGCAAGGTGCAGCGGGCCGGACACCGGCCACCAGCACGCCGCGTGCCCGTGCGACGCCGCCGCAGCGGCTCCCGCAAGGCGCAGCCGCCCTACCGGGCTTGCAGTGCCCGCGCGATGTGGTCCCGGCGCACCGTGGGCCGCGGCACCTTGCGGCTGAACCAGCGCCGCACGTCCTCCTCCAGCCCGATGCCATGCATGAAGTTGTAGATCGCCTTCTTCAGTGCCTGGCCCAGCTCGTCATGGTCCACGCCGGTGGGGTCCACAAAACCGATGTCGTTCTTGGCAAAACTCACCGGTGGCAGCGGCTGCAGGATCACGCCGTAGTCCTGCGGGTTCTGGCCCACCGGCGAGTGCACGGTGCAGGCAAAGCGGTGGAAGAAGCCGGACTGGATGCAGCCCTGCTCGAACAGCTGGCGCACGTACTCCAGCGCGTCCACCGTGTCCTGCACGGTCTGCGTCGGGAAGCCGTACATCAGATAGGCGTGTACCAGGATGCCGGCGTCCGCAAAGCCGCGTGTCACACGCGCCACCTGCTCCACCGACACGCCCTTCTTCATCAGGTTCAGCAGGCGGTCGGAGGCCACCTCCAGCCCGCCGGAGATGGCGATGCAGCCGCTGTCGGCCAGCAGCTCGCACAGCTCGGGCGTGAAGCTTTTTTCGAAGCGGATGTTGCCCCACCACGAGATGCCCAGGTTGCGGCGCTGCAGCTCGATGGCCAGGGCCTTCAAGGCCTTCGGCGGCGCAGCTTCGTCGACAAAGTGAAAGCCCGTCTGGCCAGTCTCCTGCACGATGGCCTCGATGCGGTCCACCAGGGTGGCCGCCGAAGCGCCTTCATAGCGCGAGATGTAGTCCAGGCTGACGTCGCAGAAGCTGCACTTCTTCCAGTAGCAGCCATGGGCCACCGTGAGCTTGTTCCAGCGCCCGTCGGACCACAGCCGGTTCATCGGGTTGAGCATGTCCAGCAGCGACAGGTACCGGTCCAGCGGCAGGCCGTCCCAGGTGGGCGTGCCCACTTCGGAAAACGGCACGTCGGGCTCGACGAAGTTGATGTAGCGCACCGCCTGCGAGTCCGCCTCGCGCACGAAGCTGCGCACCAGGCGCTGGCGCGAACGCTTGCCCTGCAGGTGCTCGATCAGCGCGAGCAGCGGGCGCTCGCCGGCGTCCAGGGTCACCACATCGAAGAAGTCGAACACGCGTGGCTCATTGAGCTCTCGCAGCTCGGTGTTGACGAAGCCCCCACCCAGCGCCACCGTGATGTCCGGGTGCTCCAGCCTGATGGCCTGCGCCATGCGGAAGGCGGCGTACACGTTGCCCGGGAACGGCGCCGAGATCAGCACCAGCCGCGGTTGATGGCGGGCCACGGCCTGCAGCGTGAGCTCGCGCAGTGTGCGGTCCACCAGGTTCAGCGGCTGCGCCAGCGCCTCGGCCATGGGCTCGAAGCTCGGCTGGCTCTGCGCCAGCTGCTCGGCATACCGCACGAACTCGAAGCGGCTGTCCACCGCATCGCGCAGCACGTCGGCCAGGTCGTTCAGGTACAGCGTGGCCAGGTGGCGCGCCCGGTCCTGCAATCCCAGGGCACCGAAGGCCCAGGCCAGCGGGTCACCGCCCTCCTCGTCGATGAACACCTCCAGCGTCTGGAAGCGCGGGCCCTCGGGCAGGAAGTGGCGGCCGTTGATGCGGTGCGCCAGCGTCGGGTCCTTGCCCTGCAGGAAGGCGATGGTGGGCGTGATGGTGCCGAGGTAGCGATCGAACTGGTCGGCAAACGCGTTCACGGCGGCGCTGCGCTTCTCCATCGGCATGGCCAGCACCCGCTCGTGGATTGCGGCCAGGCCGGCCGGGGAGAACAGCTGCAGCACCAATGCGAGCGCCAGGTCCTCCTGCACCGCGTCCACACCGCGCGAGCGCAGGAAGCCGGTGAGGTAGGCGGTGGACGGGTACGGCGTGTTCAGCTGCGTCATCGGCGGGATGAGCGACAGAACACGGAGGGCAGGAGCGAGCGACATCGATAAAGGCAGCGGGAAGGTCAGCCCGATTGTCCCGCCTGCGCCGCCAGCCAACGCCGCGCGCCCTCACCGGCGGCGCGGCCGGTGGCGAAGCAGGCGGTCAGCAGGTAACCCCCGGTGGGGGCTTCCCAGTCCAGCATCTCGCCGGCGCAGAACACACCCGGCAGCGCCTGCAGCATCAGGCCGTCGTCCAGGGCCTCGAAACGCACGCCGCCCGCGGTGCTGATCGCCTCGTCCACCGGCCGCGGCGCCCGCAGCGTGAGCGGGAGGGCCTTGAGCGCATGCGCCAGCTGCTGTGGGTCGGCCAGTTGTTCCGGGCGCAGCAGTTCATGCAGCAGGGCCATCTTGATGCCCTGCACGCCGAGCCGGCTCTTCAGGTGCGTGGACAGGCTGCGCGGTCCGCGCGGCCGGCGGGTTTCGGCCAGCACCTGCTCGAAGCTGTGGTCGGGCAGCAGGTCCAGCCACCAGGTGGCGCTGCCCTGCGCTTCGATGGCATTGCGCAGGCGAGCACTGAACGCATAGACCAGGCTGCCTTCGACGCCGGTGTCCGTGATGACGAACTCACCCTGCTGGCGCGCGCCGCCGGCGGCCGCATCCCCGAACGCCGCAGCCACGGGCTTGACCGGCTGGCCGGCAAAACGCTGGCGCAGGTGCTCGCTCCAGCCCTCGCGCCCCGCAGCGGTGGGCGCCACGTCGAAGCCGCAGTTCGCGGGCTTCAGCGGCGCGATGTCGACGCTGCGCGAGCGCAGCCACGGCACCCAGGCGCCATCGGAGCCCAGGCGCGCCCAGCTGGCACCACCCAGCGCGAGCACGGTGGCGTCGGCGCGCTGTTGCACCTCGCCCGTGGGCGCCTGGAAGCGCAGCGCGCCATCGGCCGACCATCCCAGCCAGCGATGGCGGGTGTGCAAGTGCAGCCCGCTGGCGCGCAGCCGCTGCAGCCAGGCGCGCAGCAAGGGTGCGGCCTTCATGTCGGTGGGAAACACACGCCCCGACGTGCCCACGAAAGTGGCGATGCCCAGCGCTGCCGCCCACTGGCGCAGCGCATCGGCACCGAAGCGCCGCACCCAGGGCGCCAGCGCCTCGCGCCGCTCGGCATAACGCCCGAGGAAGGGCTCGATCGGTTCAGAATGCGTGAGGTTGAGCCCACCGCGGCCGGCGAGCAGGAACTTGCGCCCCACCGACGGCATGGCATCGAACAGGTCCACCTGCACCCCGCCCTGCAACAGCACTTCGGCCGCCATCAGGCCGGCCGGGCCGCCGCCGATCACAGCCACTCGAGGGGCAGAAGTGGACGTCGGCGGTGCGGGCACTGGGCTCATGGGCACAGTCTATCGGCGCAGGTGTCCACATCCCCTGCATGCACCGCAGCGCGCTTGCAGCCGGAATGTCCGTGAAATAGGCCCGGGGCCCACCGCCACATCGGCTGATCGAAGCGTGCCCGCCGCCGATATGCTGCTTTGAGTGGCCGGCATGTGCCCGCCGATGGAACTTCTTCACAACATGACCGAAATCCTCCTGTGGCTGATGTTGGCCGGCGCTGTGGTGGTGCTGGCCGGCGTGGCATGGCGCCGGCGTGCGCAGATGCGTCACCGTGCGCGCGCCCGCGCCGAGGCCGCGCTGATGGCCGCCGAGACGGCACGCGCGCAAGCCCGCCAGCGGGCAGAGGAGCAGGCGAAGGCGCAGGCCAGCCTCGCGGCCGAAGAGGCCGCACGCGCGCAGGCGCAACGGCAGGCCGAAGCAGAAGCGGCTGCCCTGCGGCAACGCGAAGCCGACGAAGCCGCCCGCGTGCAGGCGCTGCGCGCCGCCGAGGAAGCGGCCCGTGCACAGGCCAGGCGCGACGCCGAACAGGCCGCCCAGGAGCAGGCACAGCGCATCGCCGCCGAGCAGGCCGAACGTGAAGCGGCCCGCGCCGAAGCCGAGCGCCTGGCGAACGAGCAGGCCCAGCGCGCCGCCCAAGCGGCCCGGCTGGAGGCCCAACGCGCGGCAGAAGAAGCCGAGCGCCGCGCCACGGCCGAAGCTGCACGGCAGGCTTTCGAGCGGGCCGCCGCACGCGAAGCGGCGCGCCGGGAAGCCGAACGGGCCGCTGCAGAAGCCGAAGCCCGTCTGCAGGCCGAACGAGCAGCCGAGGCACAAGCCGCACGCGAAGCGGCTGCGCGCGCCGAAGCGGCCCGCATCGAAGCCGCTCGCCTGGCAGCGGAGCGTGCGCGCCAGCAGGCCGAACGCGAAGCCGCCCAGGTCATGGCCGCCGCGGCCCGCAAGCCGCGCGAGCAGACGCTGGTGATGGTGGCCGACGATTCCAAGATCGTTCGCGTCAAGACCGGCCGGCTGCTCACCCAGCACCAGTACCAGGTGTGTTTTGCCGAAGACGGCCTGGACGCCGCGCGCCAGATCGCCGAACGCCAGCCCGACGTGCTGATCACCGACGTCGAGATGCCGGGCATGGACGGCTTCCAGCTCACCGAGCATGTGCGCCAGAACCCGCGCACCGCCAACATCCCGGTGATCATGATCACCGCCGCCGATGAGCGCCATCGCGACGATGCGGCGCGTGCGGGCGTGAGCGTGCTGCTGGGCAAGCCGTATCCGGAAGACGAGCTGATCGCCCGCATCGAGGCCAGCCTGCGGGCCGGCGACGCCGCCACGCGGCCGATGGAACTGGCTTAAGCCCCGGCGGGCACCGCCCGCACTGGAATGCGCACCCGCGTGCCCAGCTCGCGGGCGCGCAACTGGCCGCAGCCGCCGTCCACGTCCTGCCCCGCGCTCTGGCGCAGCTTGGTCAGCACGCCGCGCCGATGCAGGCTGCGCGCGATTTCCGCCGCGCGGGCCCACGAAGGCCGCTTGAACGCCAGCCCGTCCACCGTGTTGTACGGGATCATGTTCATGATCGCGTACTTGCCCTGCAGCAGGCGCACGATGCCGTCGATCTCGTCGTCGCCGTCGTTGATGCCTTCGAGCAGGGTCCACTGGTACTGGATCGGGTAGCCGGTCGCGCGCGCATAGGCTTCGCCCA
Source organism: Ideonella sp. BN130291 (assembly GCF_036231905.1). Taxonomy (NCBI): domain Bacteria; kingdom Pseudomonadati; phylum Pseudomonadota; class Betaproteobacteria; order Burkholderiales; family Sphaerotilaceae; genus Ideonella; species Ideonella sp. BN130291. The sequence goes on from NZ_JAZARE010000010.1 coordinate 223,807, forward strand.
GCGCCACCAGTTCGGCCGGCTCGATGCGCGGTGCGCGCGGCATCAGGCTGGCGCGCAGATCGGCCTTGGTGGAATGCAGGCTCAACGCCAGCGCCGGCTTCACCGGGCCCGCCGGCAGGCGTTCGAACACCCGCGGATCGCCCACCGTCGAGAACACCAGGTTCTTGTGGCCGATGCCGCCGGCCGTGCCCAGCAGCTCGATGGCTTCCAGCACGTTGTCCAGGTTGTGGGCCGGTTCGCCCATGCCCATGAACACCACCTTCTTCACCGGCCGCTGGCGGCGCGCCAGCACCACCTGGCCCACGATCTCCGCGCTGCCCAGCTGGCGCAGAAGGCCGTCGCGCCCGGTCATGCAGAAGACGCAGCCGACGGCGCAGCCGGCCTGGGTGGACACGCACACGCCGTCGCGCGGCAGCAGCACGCTCTCCACCGTCTGGCCATCGGCCAGCTGCACCAGCAGGCGTGCCGATCCATCCTCGCCGGGGTGTTCGGAGTGCAGGCGCGCCAGCCGGTCCAGATCGGCCTCCAGCGCGGGCAGCGCCTCGCGCAGCTGGCGGGGCAGAAAGTCCTCCGGCCGCCGCTTGCCGCTGGATTGCGGCAGGGCCTGCGCCCACAGGCGAAGCACCCGCTGTTCATGCGGCGGCGCTGCGCCGCCGGCGCGCAGGCGGTCGCGGATGTCCTGCACACGCATGAGGGCCGTCGTCTCCATCCAGGCATGGTAGCGGCGGCCCGGCGCGTCACTTCAACGGCAGGTAGATGTCCGTGCGGAGTTGCTCGGCCGGCGTGCTGTCGGGGTCGTCCACATAGTGCTCGAAGGGCGGGGTGTCGCGCAGCGCATAGCCGGTGGCGGGCAGCCAGTCGTGGTAGACGCGCTGCCAGGTGGTGTGCAGGTCCTCGTAAGGCCCCACGTGGCGGAACACCGCGAAGCGGCCACCCGGCAGCTCGTGCCATTGCAGCGTGCCAGTGAGGGGGATGTCCGGCTTCGTGCACTGGCCGCTGCGGGTGGCGAGGTCGTAGTCGAACACCGTGGCGCACCACATGCGCGCGTTCTGGTCGTCCGGGCCTTCGGGGTCGTCCGGCATCACGGCGATGCAGCTGCCCATGCGCTGCTGCAGGCCGGCCGCCTGCACCGCGGGCATCAGCTCGCCGAAGCCCTGCTGGGCGGCGCGCGTCATGTCGCCATTGCTCATGCCGCGGCCGGTGGCGGCGAGGAAGGTCAGCGTGGGGATCTCGATCAATTGCGGTTGCAGCATGGGATGGGCTCCTGTGGCGGGGGGGATGGACAAGGGGCTGCGGCGGTCGAACAGCCGCTGCCAGTGGGGCTGGGTACCGGCACGCACCGCCGTCGGCGTGGTGTCGAGCTCGCGGCGCATCGCCTTGGCCAGCGCCTGCGCGGATTCGTAGCCCACCGCCAGGGCCACCTCGATGACCGGCAGCTCGCCCTGGCCCAGCAGCTCGCAGGCACGCTGCAGGCGCCGCCAGGTGACGTAGCCCGCCACCGTGGTGCCGAAGTACGCGCGGAACATGCGCTGGAAGTGGTGCGGCGACATGGCCGCGCGGCGGGCCAGCGTGTCGGTGTCCAGCCGGTCGGCCAGGTGCGCGTCGGCATGCTCCACTGCACGCGACAGCAGCTCGAGGTAGCGCACCGGCGGGTGGGTGGGAGGGGCGTCTTTGGAAGGCATGGCTGCATTCTGGCCAGCGGCGTGGCCGCCCGCGTGTCCCATCGTGCTGGATCGGGTGGGCTAGAGTCCACACCGCACCGACCCTGCCCGCATGCCCACTTCCAGTCCAAACAGCCCTGCCTTGCCCGACCCCCGGCACCTCAGCCGCGTGCCTGCCCACCTGACGCCCGAGCAGGTGGAGCGCATCCGCAAGGCGGCCTACAACCTGCCGCAGGTGAACAAACCGGCCGACTTTGCGGCCGGCCATGGCGAGCCCAGCGACGAGCACCTGCACCACCTGGGACTGATCCTGCTGCAAAAGGGCGTGGCGGGGTCGAGGCCCAGCCGCTGGATCGCTCCCGCCTGCATGGACGCGGCCCTCACCCATCTCGACGAGCTCGGCTCGGGCGGCGCGTTGCGTGCGGCACTGAACGAGCGCAGCGCCCAGCTGGAGTCCATGGGCATCACGCGGCATGGCACCGGCTGGCATCGGCAGTACAGCCAGCCCTTGAAGCTGTCCGAAGCCAGCTGGCGCCTGACGCTGGCCTACCAGGCGCCGGTGAACACCGAGGCGGTGTGGGCCTTCTTCCGCGGTGGCGACAAGGCCGCTTTGCGCCAGGCGCTGGGGCCCCAACCGCCCTGGCCCGACACGCCCGCGCTCACGGCCCACATCGACCGCCTGCTGCGCCGCAGCGAGGCCTACGCCGCCCGGCAGATCGACCAGTTGCTGCCGCGCCTGCAGGCGGAGCTGGCGCAGCCGCGGCCGCTGGCCGAACTGGAAGCGGCCTGCACGCGGGTGCAGGACCGCTGGGAACACCGTGTCGCCGAGCAGAACACACTGCACAGCCTGAACAGCGAGCTCGCCTTCCAGGGCTACCCCGACACCTTCGACAAGGCCCGCCGGCTGCAGCGCAGCGTCACCCTGTTCGTGGGCCCGCCCAACAGCGGCAAGACCCACGCCGCCTTCGAGCGCCTGGCCAAGGCGCATGACGGCTGCTACCTGGCACCACTGCGCCTGCTGGCGCTGGAAGGCCGCGACCGGCTGGTGGGCCGGGGCGTGGCCTGCTCGCTGCTCACTGGGGAGGAGAACGTGCCGGCAGAAGGCGCGCGCGTGGTGTCCAGCACCATCGAGATGCTGTCCACCAGCAAGCCGGTGGAAGTGGCGGTGATCGACGAAGCGCAGATGATCTTCGACGCCTCGCGCGGCTGGGCCTGGACCCAGGCGATCGTGGGCGTGCCGGCCAACGAGGTGCTGATCATCTGCTCGGCCTATGCGGTGCCCGCCATCGAGAACCTGCTGCGCCTGTGCGGCGAAAGCTGCACCGTGCGCCATTTCGAGCGCAAGCAGCATGTGCAGCTGCTGCCCACGCCGGTGGCGCTGCCCTCGCTGAAGAAGGGCGATGCGGTGGTGGCCTTCAGCCGGCGTGACGTGCTGATGCTGCGCGACCAGATCGCGGCCAACGGCCATCCGGTGTCGGTGATCTATGGCGCCCTGCCGCCGGAGGTGCGGCGGCGCGAGGCGGAGCGCTTTGCGCAAGGCGAGTCGCACATCCTGGTGGCCACCGATGCGATCGGCATGGGCCTGAACCTGCCGATCCGCCGCGTGGTGTTCAGCACCATGACCAAGTTCGACGGCCAGAGCGACCGGCCGCTCACCGAGTCGGAAGTGCACCAGATCGCCGGCCGCGCCGGGCGCTTCGGCATGCACGAGGAAGGTTTTGCCGGCGTGCTGAAGGAGGCAGAGCCCACCGCCATGCGCGCGCTCGGCGACCTGCTGCACAAGCCTCCGCGTGCGCCGCAGCCCTTCAAGGCCCCGGTGGCGCCCAACTGGTGGCATGTGGACACCATCGCCTCGCGGCTGCACCTGCGCCGCCTGCACGACGTGCTGCGCATCTTCATGGACCAGCTCAAGCTGGACAGCGCGCACTTCCAGGTGGCCGAGCTGGAGCAGATGCTGGAACTGGCCGAGGAGCTGGACCGGGTGGCCGGCAAGCTGCCGCTGAAGGAACGTTTCATCTACGCGCAGGCCCCGGTGGACACCCGCACCGAAGGCCAGGTGCAGGAGTTCCTCAACTGGACCAGCAACCATGCACTCTCCGGCAAGGCGGGCGACCCCTGGTTCCTGGACGAGGTGGACGAACACAGCCGGCTGGACCGCATGGAGCAGGCGCTGCGCTCCTGCACGCTGTGGCTGTGGCTGGACCTGCGGTTCCCGCGCGTGTACGGCCACCTGGAAGAGGTGCTGGACCTGCGCTCGCGCCTGAACGACGGCATCGAGCGCCAGCTCAAGGGCAAGCGGCCGCTGGCCCAGATGCGCCGGCGCGTGCGGCGCTGAGGCCACGGCACATCGCCATGAAGGCCACTGCGCGTACCGCCGCCGGCAACACCCGCCCGCGGGCGCCGCGCCCCAAGGAAGACCGCCATTTCGTGGCGGCGCTGGCGCGCGGGCTCGAGGTACTGGCGTGTTTCCGTTCGGGCGACAAGGCACTCGGCAACGGCGAGATCGCCCAGCGTTGCGGCCTGCCCAAGTCCACCGTGTCCCGCCTCACCACCACTTTGGCGCGGCTGGGCTACCTGGCCCCGGTGGAGGACACCGGCAAGTACCGCCTGGGAAGCGCCGTCCTGTCGCTCGGCAGCGCCATGCTGGCCCGCATGGACGTGCGCCAGGTGGCCCGCCCGCTCATGCTGGAGCTGGCCGAACACTCGCGCGCCATGGTGTCGCTGGCCACGCGCGACCGGCTGTCGATGATCTATGTGGAGAACTGCCGCAGCAGCGCCGCGCTCACCTTGTCGCTGGACGTGGGCTCGCGCGTACCGGTGGCCACCTCGGCGATCGGGCGCGCCTACCTGGCCGCCTGCGCAGAGCGCGAGCGGCGCGACGTGATGGAACAGGTGGAGCAGCTGGACCCTGTGGCCTGGCCCGGCATCCGCCGCGGCATCGAGCAGGCGGTGGCGGACCATCAGCAGCTGGGCGTGGCCTGCTCCTTCGGTGACTGGCAGAAGGACGTGAACGCGATCGCGCGTGCGGTGAACCCCGGCGGCGGCATGCCGCTGATGGCCATCAACTGCGGCGGCCCGTCGTTCAACCTGTCGAAGGAATTTCTGCTGAACGAAGCGCGCCCGCGGCTGATCGAGCTGGTGCAGCGCATCGAGGATCAGCTGCTGCGCTGACCATCGGCGCACACCCTGGTTTACAGCGCAGGAAGCGTTCCGATACGATGGATCGGAAGCAAAACCAAATTCTGCAGTGCAGAACACGATTGGAGACGCCTTGAGCCGTGACCTTTCACCCACCCGCCGCAGCCTGCTGACCGCCGCTGCCGCCGCGGCGCTTGTGGCGCCCTGGACCTCGACTTTCGCGGACACCTATCCCAGCCGCCCCATCACCTTGATCGTGCCCTGGCCCGCCGGCGGCTCCACCGACCGACACATGCGCGGCCTGGCGGAGATCGCCAGCAAGCACCTGGGCCAGACCATCGTGGTGGAGAACAAGCCCGGCGCCGGCGGCACCCTGGGCCCCAGCAGCATGGCGATGACCGCCAAGCCGGACGGCTACACCATCGCCCAATACCCCATGGGCATGCTGCGGGTGCCGCACATGCAGAAGACGCCGTGGCATCCGATCAACGACTTCAGCTTCATCCTCGGCGTGTCGGGTTATACCTTCGGCCTGACGGTGCGGGCCGATTCGCCCTTCAAGACCTTCAACGAGTACATCGAGGCCGCGCGCCAGAAGCCCAACACCATCGACTACGGCTCGACCGGCATCGGCACCTCGCCGCACCTGCTGATGGAAGAGCTGGCCGACAACGCCAAGGTGCAACTGGTGCACGTGCCCTTCAAGGGCAACGCCGACATGCAGCAGGCCCTGCTGGGCGGGCATGTCATGGCGCAAAGCGACGCCACCGGCTGGGACAAGTTCGTGGACAGCGGCCAGATGCGCCTGCTGGTCACCTTTGGCGAGAAGCGCACCCGCCGCTGGCCCAACGTGCCCACCGCCAAGGAGCTCGGCTACAACGTGGTGTCCAGCTCACCCTACGGACTGGCGGGCCCCAAGGGCATGGACCCGGCCATCGTGAAGACGCTGCATGACGCGTTCAAGAAGGCGATGGACGACCCCAAGCACCTGGCCCTGCTGGAGCAGCTGAACCAGGACCTCTGGTACCGCAACGGCGATGAATACCGCCAATGGGCCGTCGCCACCTTCGCCAAGGACAAGGCGCTGATCGAGCGCCTGGGGCTGGCGGCCAAGTGACGGCCGACCGCTGGCAGGCGCTCGACGACGCCGTAGCGCGGGACGTGGCCGCCGGCCGCATCCCCGGTGCAGTGATGCGGGTGCAGCACGCCGGCGACGTGGTGCACCAGCGCGCCATCGGCCAGCGCGATCCGGCCAGCGGCGCGGCCATGACCGAGGACACGATCTTCCGCATCTATTCGATGACCAAGCCGATCGTCTCGGTGGCCACGATGATGCTGGTGGAAGCGGGCCGCCTCGGCCTGGACGATGCGGTCGCGCTGCACCTGCCGGAGTTCGGCAGCCTGCAGGTGGCCACCGAAACGGTGGACGGCGACGGCCGCAAGACGCTGGCGCTCATGCCCTGCCCGCGCCCGCCCACGGTGCGCGACCTGCTGCGCCACACCGCCGGCTTCACCTACGGCATCTTCGGCCAGTCGCTGCTGAAGTCACGCTACCTGCAGGCGGGCGTGGAATCGCGCCAGGCCAGCAACACCGAATTTGCGCACCGCCTCGCGCGCCTGCCGCTGGCCTATGCGCCAGGCACGGTGTGGGAATACAGCCGCGCCACCGACCTGCTCGGCGCCCTGATCGAGCGCATCACCGGGCAGACCCTGGGCGAGCACCTGGCGCAACAGATCTTCCAGCCGCTGGGCATGGTGGACACCGGTTTCCATGTGCCGGCCGCGGAACAGCATCGCCTGGCGCAGCCCTTTGCGGCCGATCCCGAGACCGGCCAGCCGATCCGCCTGCTGGACGCCACCCAGCCGCCGGTGCTGGAGTCGGGTGGCGGTGGCCTGGTGTCCACCGCGGCAGACTACCTGCGCTTTGCCCGCCTGCTGCTGGCCGGCGGCGAGCTGGACGGCACGCGCCTGCTGCGCGCGGACACCATCGCGCTGATGACGCAGGATCAGCTCGGTGCGGAGATCATCCGCGCCAGCCAGGTGCCCGGCGCCACCACCGAGTACCTGCCCGGCCCCGGCTACGGTTTCGGCCTGGGCTTTGCGGTGCGGCTGGCCGACGCGGGCGCGCGCTACCCGGGCCATGCAGGCGACTACCACTGGGCCGGACTGGGCGGCACCAGTTTCTGGATCGACCCGCAGGCCCAGCTCATTGCGATCTGGATGATGCAGGCGCCTTCCTTGCGCGAGGCCTACCAGGCGTTCTTCCGCAGCGCCGTCTACGCGGCGCTGTGAGCCGGGTTCAACGCGCGGCGGATGCCGGGTCGGTCGCCGTGCGCATCACCGGATAGAGCCGGAACTGCTCGTCCCACGACGGGTGGCGCCGGTAGAAGAACTCCAGCCGCGCCTGCGGGCTCCTGGCGAACTCGGCGTCCTCGGCGACGCGTTGGCGGAAGGCCTCCGCCAGCGCCGGGTCGGCCGCCATCTGCTCGCGCGCCACTTCCTCCGCCACATACGGCTCCATGTACTCCTTGGGCTCGAAGGCGTTGTTGAACAGGCCCCAGGCCGCCAGCGAATCGGGCGCCTGCGGCTCCAGCAGCGCCATCACCAACCGGGCCTTGCGCTGCGCGATCGGCACGAAGAGTGCACCGGCCGCCAGGTCGCGCTGCTCAGGTTGCCAGCGGCCGTGCAGGGCGACGCGCTGGTGCGATTCCACCGAGGCCGCCGCAAAGTTCGCCTTGTCAGCACGGAAGGTTTCGAGCGGCACCCGGGCCATCGCCTGAGGCAGCGTGCGAAAGCTGATGCCATGCACAGCCAGGCGCTGCGCCACCCCCGCGGCATGCGCGGCCGGCACCACATACCCGGCGGCCGGCGCGGGCACGCTGAGCGCCGGCTGCAAGTCGTCGCGCAAGGGCACGCGCCACAGTTGCGGCCGGCTTTCGTCGTAGCGCGTCATCAGCGCGCCGGACACCTCCGACGGTGTGCGTGTGTACTCGTAGCCGCGGAACTCGACGATGCGCTGTTTCTCGCTCGCCTGGTAGTCCAGGGCCACGGGCTGCCCGGCCAGGTGCGCCGCGCGCTCGTCGGCCGCCTGCTGCAAGGCTCGCCACGCCTGGCCGTGGGCCGCCACCTGCGCCAGCACCGACACCACGGTGTTGCGCGTGATGCGCACGCGGGTGGGATAGTCCTTCCACGAATGTGCTTCCACCAGCATGGCGAAGCGGTTGCGCAGCAGGAAGTAGCCGGTGGAAAAACGCGGCGGCGACACGCTGTCTTCGAAGCCGGAGGCAGGATCGTCCTCGGTCACGAAGGACATGTAGAACGGCAAGGGCAACGAGCCCTGGCGCGCGAGGTCGCCGATCACCGCGTCGCGCAGCTGCCTGCCCGCATTGCGCAGCGCGGGGTCGCCCGCATGCACCGGCTCCACCTGGATGGACACGTCGTGTTCGAACTTCGCGCCGTCGGTGACATGGAGGTCGATCACCGCCAGCGGATCCCACTCGTTCACCAGGCGCAGCATGGCCTGCATCTCTGGCGAATCGGCCTTGGCGTAGTCGCGGTTCAGGTTGAAGTTCTGCGCGGTGGTGCGCCAGCCCATCTCCTTCGGGCCACGCTGGTTGGGCCGGTTCCAGGCGCCGAAGCGCTCATGGCCGTCGATGTTGAACACCGGCACGAACAGCAGCACCTGCCGGTCCAGCGCACCCGGCGCCGCTGCACCCTCCAGCACCTGGCGCAAAGCCAGGAAGCCCGCGTCCTTGCCGTCGATCTCGCCGGCATGGATGCCGCCCTGCACCAGCAGCACCGGCAGGCCGCGCCGTTGCGCCTCCTTGGCGGTCAGCGCGCCACTGCGCGAGGCCACCAGCGCCTTCATCGGCCGGCCTTCGGGCGTGTGGCCGAAGTCGATGCAGCGCACTGCCGCGGGGTAGGCACGCTGGAAGGCATCGCACAGCGCGATCACCTCTTCATAACGGCCGGTCTGCTGCCAGGCCGTGCGCTCGGCCAGCGTGGTCAACCCAGCGGGCGCCGCGGCCGCGGCGTTGAGCAAGGGCACCACACACAGGCCGGCAGGGAGCAGGGAGCGCAGTTTCATGGGCAAGCGTGGCCGGCGCCATGCCAGGCCACGGGCAGATGTTGGGAGGGCGGCAGCATAGAACCGATCCGGCAACGGCGCAGCCCGAATCCGGGCCGGCGAACGTGAGCACCCGTTTCAAAGGCGATCAGCTACACTGCCCGCTTGTCAGGAGAGAGCTTCACATGAAGCCGCCGAAGGCGCAGGGTCACCCCCGAACGCTCAGGCAAAAGGACTGGCAAGACGCTGCAGACTTGCGGCGTACCTCACTGGAGAGAGACGGGTTGCGAGCTCGTCCACCGAAGGGGCAAGCGGAACCACCGGCCACACCGGCTCCGTCAATCTCTCAGGTAAAGCGGACAGCGAGGGCATCCCCCACCTTCACCGGTGCAGGAATCGATGGCCCTCGGAGAACAACAGAATGTCCGCTGAAGAAAACCTGCTGAAGACCCCGCTCCATTCCCTGCACCTCGAACTCGGCGCCAAGATGGTGCCCTTTGCCGGCTACGACATGCCGGTGAGCTACCCCGCCGGCATCGTGGCCGAACACAAGCAGTGCCGCGAGTCCGCCGCGCTGTTCGACGTGTCGCACATGGGCCAGCTGCGCCTGATCGGCAACGAGGCCGCGGCCGCGCTGGAAACCCTGATGCCGGTGGACGTGGTGGACCTGCCCGTGGGCAAGCAGCGCTACGGCCTGTTCACCAACAGCAACGGCGGCATCCTCGACGACCTGATGATCACGCGGCGCGAGAACGACCTGTTCGTCATCGTCAACGCCGCCTGCAAGGACGCCGACACCCGGCATCTCATCACCCACATCGGCCACCGCTGCCAGATCGTGCCGCTGCCCGATCGCGCGCTGCTGGCGCTGCAGGGCCCCAAGGCGGTGGATGCGCTCGCGCGCATGAACCCGGGCGTGGCCAAGCTCACCTTCATGACCGGCGGCCACTTCGAGCTGGCCGGCGCCGACTGCTTCGTCACCCGCTCGGGCTACACCGGCGAGGACGGCTTCGAGATCTCGGTGCCTGATACCCATGCGATAGCGCTGGCGCGTGAGCTGCTCGCCGCCCCCGAGGTCAAGCCCGCCGGCCTGGGCGCACGCGACACGCTGCGCCTGGAAGCCGGGCTGTGCCTGTACGGCCACGACATCAACGAAACCACCACGCCGGTGGAAGCCGCGCTCACCTGGGCGATCCAGAAGGTGCGCCGCCCTGGTGGGGCGCGGGCTGGCCACTACCCCGGCGCAAGCGTCATCGAGGCGCAGCTCGCGGGCGGCGCCTCCAGCAAGCGCGTGGGCCTGGTGGGCCTGGAGCGCATGCCGGTGCGCGAAGGCGCGCAGATCTTCGATGCCCATGGCCACAAGCTCGGCCATGTGACCAGCGGCACGCTGGCGCCCGGCGTGAACCAGCCGATCGCGATGGCGTACCTGGCCGCCAACCACGCCCTGCCCAGCCACGAGGTGTACGCTGAGGTGCGCGGCAAGCGCTACCCGATGCGCGTGGCGCCCATGCCGTTTGCCCCCCACCGCTACCACCGCGGTTGAACCTTCCTTCTCCATCACGAACACGCCAGGAGCATCGAATGACGACCAAGTACACCGAAGAACACGAGTGGATCAACATCGAGGACCACGAAGCCGCGATCGTCGGCATCACCCACCATGCGCAGGACGCGCTGGGTGACGTGGTCTTCGTCGACCTGCCCGAAGTGGGCAAGAGCTACAAGAAGGGCGAGGTCGCCGGCGTCGTGGAATCGGTGAAGGCCGCGGCCGACCTGTACATGCCCTGCACCGGCGAAGTGGTGGAAGTGAACGAGGAGCTGCGCGCCAACCCGTCGCTGGCCAACACCGACCCGCTGGGCAATGGCTGGTTCTTCAAGGTGCATGTGACCAACATGGCCGAGTTCGACGAACTGATGGATCCGCCCGCGTACGACGCCCTGCTGAAGACCCTTTGATCCTCCCTTTCGGCATGCGGCCACCCGCCGCCTGCCGACGCCGGCGCCCACCGCGCCGTTTCTTTTTCTTCTGCCGCCACAAGCCATGCTGATGTCCGCCGTGAAGCCCCTGGGTGAACTCGAGAACTGTTCCGAATTCGTGGCGCGCCACATCGGGCCGGAGCAACGCGACGAACAGCACATGCTGAGCGTGATCGGCGCGGCCTCGCGCCGGGCGCTGATCGACGCCATCGTGCCGCAGGCCATCAAGCGGGCGCAGGGCATGCAGCTGCCCGCGCCGCTCACCGAAGCGCAGGCGCTGGCCGAGCTGAGGACGCTGGCGCAGCAGAACAAGGTGCTCAAGAGCTTCATCGGCCAGGGCTACCACGGCACCGTCACGCCGGGTGTCATCCTGCGCAACGTGCTGGAGAACCCCGCCTGGTACACCGCCTACACGCCCTACCAGGCGGAGATCAGCCAAGGCCGCATGGAAGCGCTGGTGAACTTCCAGACCATGGTGACCGACCTCACCGGCATGGCGATCGCCAATGCGTCCATGCTGGACGAGGCCACCTCCGCGGCCGAGGCCATGACGCTGGCGCTGCGCGTGGGCAAGAGCAAGAGCCTGAGCTTCTTCGTGGCCAACGACGTGCTGCCGCAGACGCTGGAAGTGGTGCGCACCCGTGCCACGCCGCTCGGCATCACCGTGGTGGTGGGCCCCGCCAAAGATGCCGCACAAGGCGAGCACTTTGCGGCGCTGTTCCAGTACCCCGGCGTGTCGGGGCGCGTGCGCAACCTGAAGCCGCTGACCGAAGCCGTGCACGCCAAGGGCGGCCTGGCGATCGTCGCCGCCGACTTGCTGGCGCTCACCCTGCTCACCCCCCCGGGCGAACAAGGTGCAGACATCGTGGTGGGCACCACCCAGCGCTTCGGCATGCCCATGGGCAACGGCGGCCCGCACGCGGCCTACATGGCGACCAAGGACGAGTTCAAGCGTTCCATGCCGGGCCGGCTGGTGGGCGTGAGCATCGACAGCCACGGCAACAAGGCCTACCGCCTGGCGCTGCAGACGCGCGAGCAGCACATCCGCCGCGAGAAGGCCACCTCCAACATCTGCACCGCGCAGGTGCTGCCCGCGGTGGTGGCCAGCATGTACGCCGTGTACCACGGCCCGGAGGGCCTGAAGCGCATCGCGCGCCGCGTGGCCAGCTACACCGCCATCCTGGCCGAGGGCCTGAAGTCCATGGGCTTCACGCTGGAGCACGAAGAGGCTTTCGACACGCTGGAAGTGCACACCGGCGTGCGCACCGACGAGCTGCTGTCCAGCGCCATCGCGCACGGCATGAACCTGCGCCATGCCAGCGCCACCACGCTGGGCATCACGCTGGACGAAACCACCACCCGCGCCGACATCGAGGCGCTGTGGCGCATGTTCGCCGGCGGCCAGTCGGTGCCCGGCTTCGACCGCTTCGAAAAAGGCATTTCGCCGCTGTACCCCGCCGAGCTGGAGCGCCGCAGCGCGTTCCTGTCGCACCCGGTGTTCAACGCGCACCACAGCGAGACCGAGATGCTGCGCTACCTGCGCGGCCTGGCCGACAAGGACCTGGCGCTGGACCGCACCATGATCCCGCTGGGCTCCTGCACCATGAAGCTCAACGCCACCAGCGAGATGATCCCCATCACCTGGCCGGAGTTTGCGCATGTGCACCCCTTCGCGCCGCGCGACCAGCTCAAGGGCTACGAGCTGCTGAATGAGCAGCTGTGCGCCTGGCTGAGCCAGGCCACGGGTTATGCCGGCGTGAGCCTGCAGCCCAATGCCGGCTCGCAGGGTGAGTACGCCGGCCTGCTGGTGATCAAGGCCTGGAACGAAGCGCGTGGCCAGGGCCATCGCGACATCGTGCTGATCCCCGAAAGCGCGCACGGCACCAACCCGGCCAGCGCCATGATGGTGGGCATGAAGGTCGTCGTCACCAAATGCGATGCCGATGGCAACGTGGACTTCGGTGACATGAAAGCGAAGTGCGAACAGCACAGCGACAAGCTGGCCGCGGTGATGGTGACCTACCCGTCCACCCACGGCGTGTTCGAGGACCACATCAAGGAGCTGTGTGCCGTGGTGCACCAGCACGGTGGCCGGGTGTACGTGGACGGCGCCAACATGAACGCGCTGGTGGGCGTGGCCGCGCCCGGGGAGTTTGGCGGCGACGTGAGCCACCTCAACCTGCACAAGACCTTCTGCATCCCGCACGGCGGCGGCGGCCCGGGCGTGGGCCCGGTGGCGGTGGTGGAAGACCTCAAGCCCTTCCTGCCCGCGCACCGCACGGCCGGCATCGGCACCGACAAGCAGATCGGCGCCGTGAGCGCTGCGCCCCTGGGCAACGCCGCCGTGCTGCCGATCAGCTGGATGTACTGCCGCATGATGGGCGCCGACGGCCTCACCCTCGCCACCGAAACCGCCATCCTCTCGGCCAACTACATCGCCGCGCGCCTGAACGAACACTTCCCCGTGCTCTACAGCGGCGGGATGGACGGCCTGAAGGGCGGTGGTGTGGCGCATGAGTGCATCCTCGACCTGCGCCCGCTGAAGGACGCCACCGGCATCAGCGCCGAAGACGTGGCCAAGCGCCTGATCGACTACGGCTTTCACGCGCCCACGCTCAGCTTCCCGGTGCCCGGCACGCTGATGGTCGAGCCCACCGAGAGCGAGCCGCTGGTAGAGCTGGACCGCTTCTGCGACGCGATGATCCAGATCCGCGAAGAGATCCGAAAGGTCGAACAAGGCGCCTGGCCGAAGGAAGACAACCCGCTGAAGAACGCGCCCCACACCGCCGAAGCCCTGCTCAAGACCGAGTGGACGCATGCCTACACCCGCGAGGAGGCCGCCTATCCGGTGGCCACCTTGCGGCGGCAGAAATACTGGGTGCCGGTGGGCCGGGTGGACAACGTGTACGGCGACCGCAACCTCTTCTGCGCCTGCATCCCCACTTCCGAATACGAAGCCTGATGTGCCAGCCGCCCGCGTCACGAAACTGTTCCTGGCGCTGGTGGTGCTGAGCTTCCTGGCCGGCTGCGTGGAGCGGCAGTTCTTCTACCCGGACCGCACGGTCTACACCACGCCGCAGCAGTTCGGGCTCGCGTCGCGGGACGTGACCATCCCCGGGCCGGACGGCAGCCGCCTGCATGGCTGGTGGCTGCCGGCTCAGGGCCCCGTGCGCGGCACGGTGCTGCACCTGCACGGCAACGCGGCCAACATCTCCAACCACCTGCCGCTGGTGGAATGGCTGCCCAAGGCCGGTTTCAACCTGCTCACCTTCGACTACCGCGGCTTCGGCCAGTCCAGCGGCGAGCCCAGCCTGGACGGCGTGGTGGCTGATTCCCTGGCAGCCCTGCGCTGGCTGCGCCAGCAACCGGGCGTGAACGCGCAGCGGGTGGTGGTGCTGGGGCAGAGCCTCGGCGGCGCCACGGCCGTGCGCACCGTGGTGGCAGATCCGGCGGGCGTGAAGCTGCTGGTGCTGGACTGCCCCTTCAGCAGCTACCGCGGCATCGCGCGTGATGCCGTGCGCGGCAGCGCGCTGGCCGCCCTGCTGCCCGCGGCGCAGTGGCTGCTGCCCGGCGCGGAGCGTGACCCGCTCACCGCCGTGAAAAAACTTACCGTGCCGGTGTTCGTGCTGCACAGCGCGGACGACACGGTCGTGCCTTTGGCACATGGCCGGGCCTTGTTTGCGGCCGCACCCGAACCGAAACAGTGGCTGGAAGTCCAACAGACCCAGCATGTCGACGGGCTCACACACGAGCCCGTGCGGCAGCAGGTGATCGCCGCGATGCAAACCGCATTGCAGGCGCCCTAGAACCGGAGACAACGAGATGGCAGTTTCAGCCTTCGATCTGTTCAAGATCGGCATCGGCCCCAGCAGCTCCCACACCGTGGGCCCCATGCGCGCCGCGCGCATGTTCGCGCTGCGCCTGCAGCACGAGGGCCTGCTCGATCGCACCGCCCGCGTGCAGTCGCAGCTGTATGGCTCCCTGGGCGCCACCGGCAAGGGCCACGGCAGCGACAAGGCCGTGCTGCTGGGCTTGCTGGGCCATGAGCCCGACACGGTGGATGTGGAGGCGGTGCCCGCGATGCTCGACGGCCTGCGTGGCACCGGCCGGCTGCGCCTGCTGGGGCAGCACGAGATCGCGTTCAACGAAGCGCAGGACCTCATCTTCCTGCGCCGCGAGACCCTGCCCTTCCATGCCAACGGCATGCGCATCACTGCCTTCGACGCCGCCGGCGCCGAGCTGCTGAGCAAGACCTACTACTCGGTGGGCGGCGGCTTCGTGGTGAGCGAGGAAGTGGCGGCCGACGGCAGCAAGCACAAGGCCGTCGCGCCTGACACCACCGTGCTGCCCTACCCCTTCCACAGCGGCGACGACCTGCTGGCGCTCACCCGGCGCGAACACTGCAGCATCGCCGAGATCATGCGGCGCAACGAGCGCCACTGGCGCACCGACGCCGAGATCGACGCCGGCCTGTTGCGCATCTGGAAGGCGATGCAGGATTGCGTGGCCCGCGGCTGCCGCACCGAAGGCATCCTGCCCGGCGGCTTCAAGGTCAAGCGCCGCGCGGCCGCGCTGTTCCAGGCGCTCACCAGCAACCCCGAAGCCGCCCTGCGGGACCCCCTGCAGGTGATCGACTGGGTGAACCTCTACGCCCTGGCGGTGAACGAGGAGAACGCCGCCGGCGGCCGCGTGGTGACGGCGCCCACCAACGGCGCTGCCGGCATCGTGCCCGCCGTGCTGCACTACTACGCGCGCTTCATCCCGAATGCGAATGACCAGGGCGTGATCGACTTTCTGCTTACCGCCGCGGCCATCGGCATCCTCTACAAGGAGAACGCCTCCATCTCGGGCGCCGAAGTGGGCTGCCAGGGCGAGGTCGGCGTGGCGTGTTCGATGGCTGCCGCCGCATTGGCAGCGGTGCTGGGCGGTACGCCGGAGCAGGTGGAGAACGCCGCCGAGATCGGCATGGAGCACCACCTGGGCCTCACCTGCGACCCGGTGGGCGGGTTGGTGCAGATCCCCTGCATCGAACGCAACGCCATCGCGTCGGTGAAGGCGCTGAACGCCGCCCGCATGGCGCTGCGCGGGGATGGCACCCACCATGTGAGCCTCGACAAGGTCATCAAGACCATGCGCGAGACGGGCGCGGACATGCAGGTGAAGTACAAGGAAACGGCGCGCGGCGGGCTGGCGGTGAATATCGTGGAGTGCTGAGGTTGTTCGGGTTGCTGCTCGTGCGTTGACCGAGCGAGCCAAGCCCCAGACGGGCAGCCGTCGGCGCTTCATCTGCTGGCCCTCGCTGCGCGAGGGTTCCCTGCGATGCTCGGTCTTGCGGCCCGTGGCTCAACTCGCTGCGTTCGCTTCGCTCACTGCGCTCAAACAGTCGCCACGAGTCAGTTGTTGATGCGCGCTAACGCGCGCGGCCGCAAGTCCTGTGCTTCTCGGCTGCGCACAGGCGCGCCGCCGTCTGCCCGCCTGGGGCTTGGCGGAAGCGTGGTGGGACTGGAGTGAACGCATGCGACCCTGAAGAGAGATACGGTGTCCCAATCTCTTTTCCGCAAAAGGTGTCGGTCCCACCTGATCGCCTGCTTCGAGCGGCCTGCCGAGTGCACGGTACACGTGGACGGCACTGCGCAGTCGCGACCCGCCCAAGAGGGCATCGTCATCTCGCAGCGGCCCACCCGCATCCAGGCGCAGTTCGACGCGAGCTGCCGCATTCGCGGCAGCTCGCGTCGGTTGGGGCATGGGCCCGGCGGGTGGCAGTGTCTGACGAATTCGGGGCCTTCAGCACCGCCCGCGCCGGCGCCCCGACTCACTTGCTGCCAAATACCTTGTTGACGTATCCCAGATCGAAGCTAAGCCCGAAGCTGGTGCCCTTGGCCCAGGTCTGCTTCGTGGGGATGGCGGTAGCGTCTCCCGTGAACGCGCTACCCACCGCCACGCCATCCAGCGCGGTCTGCTTGTTCCACTCGCGAACCACCAACAGGTTGATGCCGTTGGCGATCTCGTACGACAGGCCCAGGCCGAATCGTTTCGTGGGCTCCTTAAGACCGAACACGAGCAAGAGGCCGGTGCGATCGGCTACGTCGTTGTCGTGCAGTAGATCGCGGCCGGGGTACCCGAATCCGCCGCCCTTCATGAAATAGCGCGGGAAGGCTTGGACGACCACCGCGGCAACGTACTGCGTACCGCGTTGCTCAGCTTCTCGATCGGTGATCACGGATCCGGCTGAGGTGCTGCGCAGCGCATAGTCGGGCTCGCGCAACTTTGAGGCCAGCACCCCCAGGTGCAGCGTCGCGGTGTGGCGTTGGTACAGCGGGACGGCCTGCCCTTGTCCGGCCTGACCGCCGTCGATGCTGACGGCGACGGTCACCGAATCGCTGCTACACGACAGGGGCGAGCCGACGGTTTCCAGGACGGTCGGGCTACTGGCGCGAGTGGCTGTCTGCCCGCTAGGGCCGGACTGCAGTTGAGGCAGCGATCCACTGCTGAAGACCCGGACACCGGGAGCCGGCGTCGTGCAACCCGTGACGTTGGTGCTACGCCGGGCGGGTAGCACCTCTCCTGTGTTCACAACCACGCCGACATGCAAGGTGTCGTACTGGCGCACCGGGTACGGCACATGGCAGATAACACCTTTGCTGTCGAACAGTATCCAGCTGTGATTTCGCACCGTACGCTCCTCGGCGAGTGCGGCGCACACTTCCGGCGGGGCCGGTGTGGTGGTGGGCGTGTTCGCGGCCAGATCGGCCAGCGCAGGCGCGGCCTCCTTGCACGCCACCGCCTTGTCGGCGTCTTCTGCGGGTGTCACGTAAAACGGCTGCGCAACGCCGGGATCGGTGAGCTTGCCATTTTTGATGAACGCGAGCCGAAAGGCCTGTCGGTTCGGCTTGCCCTTGACCTCCGCCGTGACTTGCTCCACGGCCTGCTTGGGCGCGGTCCATCGTCCGCCCGATGCCACGGTTCCGCCCAGGCTGGCGATCACGACCTGGGCGTTGGCATCAGCGCCGCGGACGAGCCCGACGGCGGTGGCACCGGGCGGGGTGTCGACCTCCATTTGCGCGCCCGGCTCAAAAGCTAGGCACGTGTTCGCTGCGTGCGCGTGTACGCCTCCGCACAGCAGAGCCATGACCAGCATGTTGCGTGCAACTTGGCATGCTCTGCCAGCGTATGGATCGATTTTCTGTCGTTTCATAGTTCCTCCAAAACATCACCCCTGAAACAGGGACACACCTGCTACGTCGAGCACGATCTGCGCTGGCACGTAGAACGAGAACCTCACATCGAGTCGGCCCAGCAGGAAGCCCCACAGCCGATTTCCGTCGTCGACGAGCGCGCCGCCGGAATCGCCGGATTCGGAGACTGCGTCGGTCAGGATGAGGTTGTTGTAAGTCGCTCCTGGCGCATTGAAGGAACCATTCACGCCGGAGCACCGGGTCCTTCGAATTCCGCCGTCACCGTGAAGCAGGTACACAGTTCGGTGCAGGTCCGCCGGTCCAGGGGTATAGACAGGACCGATACGCACCTGGTCGCGGAAGAGGTTGTCCAGGCGCGCCGAACCCGTCGGGCTGAGCAGGGCATAGTCCACCGAGCCCTTCTGGCGCCTTTCGATGACATTGCAAGCGATGCGGTTCACTCCACTTTGGACCACCGCGCCGATGGAAGAAACCTCGCCGTTAGCCGACGACACGTCGCCGGGACCGAAGACCGTGCCGGCCTGATGCTCGAACTCGGCCGGGAGTCCGATCACATCGGTGGGAAGTGAGAACTCGTTGCGCCCCTCCTGCCAGTGCACGCGTTGGGGAATAGCGGCCACGGCCGAGGTGGGTGACGGCGCGTGCTTATCCGAGGTCATCACCACCAAACACAGTTCGTTGACGCGGCGCCTGCGCCGGTGCCGATGGCCGACAAAGGCGCCGAAGGCGTACCAGCGCTCCAACAGCGCGGGCAACTCGTCCTGCATCCACGAGGCAGGGGGCTGCCGACCGAACTCCGGGAGCGTCAGCCGCTTCAACAGTTCTGAGTCGATCGCCGCCTTTCGGATGCGGGGTGCCGAGCGCGCGCGAATTGTGTTGGATGGCATGGGCCCCAAGTGGAGAGCAACCGGGGCGACTTCGCATCCCCAATCCGGATGACGGCGCTGCGGCGACACGCGCGTTCGGGTTGCCAACGTTCCTGGAGAGATGTCAGCTTTGCAAGCTCGAAGGCCGACGCATAAGTGCTCGCCGTCGGCCAAGCGGTGGTGTACGGAGCGCCTGGCAGCAGTCGTTGTCGACGGTCAGCTCTTGGCCGTTTGCTGCCTCCCCATGCCACCACCCGCGCCCAGCCCCAGGCGGGCAGACGGCGGCGCGCCTGTGCGCAGCCGAGAAGCGCAGGGCTTGCGGCCGCGGGCGTCAGCGCGCTTCAGCGCCGCAGCGGCACCGCAATGACCTGCGGTGCCCTCAACGTGTCCGCATCCTTCAACGCCCCATCCGCCTGATACCGCCCGACCTGCGAATTCGCAATCACGTACAGCGCATCCCCCACCACCACGCCAGTGGTGGGCTCGTCGAACGCCGGATGGTGGTGCGACTGCAGCACCGTGTGCCCGGTGATGCGCCGCCCGCTCTCGTCCAGCGCGATGCGGATCACCCGCCCCGGGTTGCTCACGTTCTGGATGCCCACCAGTGCGCCGTCGTGCCACACCAGCCCGTCGATGCCGCCGGTGACCGTGTCGTCCGGTTGCGGCAGGCGCATCGCCTCGCCGGTCTGCGTGTCCACCAGCGCGATGCCGGTGGACAGCGCCACGTAGAGCCGCCCGTCCGGCGCCAGCGCCAGGCCGTTGGCCCCGCGCAGCCCACCTTCTGCGCCCACCCGGCTCATGGCCTTTTCGCCCGGGTGGCTGCGGAATAGGCTGCTGCCGCCGGAGTCGGTGGCGTACACCGTGCCGTCGGCCGCAATCGCCAGGTCGTTGAGCTGGTTCGCCTCCGGCGCCTCATGGCGCGACAGCAGGCGCCCGGTGCGCAGCTGAAAACACACCACCGCATTGCGGCGTTGCTGCTTCACGCTGTCTTCGAAGGCATTGGTGCTCACGGCGCACAGCCGCTGCCGGCGCGCGTCCACCGCCAAGCCGAGCACCGCGTCCAGCGCTGCTCCCTTGGGCGAGAAGTCGTGTGCGCGCCCGCGGGCGTTCACCGCCACGATCTTGTGCTGCGCCACGCTGCCCAGGAACACCCGCCGGCCGGCCGCGTCATGGGCGATGCCTTCCGGTATCAGGCGCGCGTCTGCCAGGCGCAGCACCACCGGCGCCGCCGGGGTGGCGGGCTCCTGGTCCCACAGGCGCTGGCGCAGGGCCTGAAACGCCGGGTCGCTCCAGATCGGGTCGAAGCCGATGCCTTGCGTGGGCACGATGCCCAGCCGCCGGCCCTCCAGCGCGCCCAGCGTCTTCAATGCCGCCGCGCGGTCGCCCAGCTGCACCTGCGTCAAGGCTTCGAAGTAGACGAGCAAACCATCGCCGGGCCGCTCGGTGCGCAGGGCCTGGATGCGGGCGAGCTGCTGTTGCAGCGGGTTGGCGGGCTGCTCTTCCGCCGCGCCGCGGGTGGGCAGCACCAGCGCGGCCAGCAAGCAGGTCCAGGGAATCAAGCGCAACAGTGGCATGGCGGCTCCGATGTCAATATCGTGGAATGTTGACGCTGTGGGCGGCGTGACGACGCCCCGGCGCCCGTCCCGGGGGGACCGGCGCCGCGGCTGCGCCGGCACAATCCCGGCTGCCTCGCAAGAGTGCGCACCACGCGTGCCGGAGGCCGGAGGGATTGCAACATGATCAGCACGTCATTGCGTGGAGGATGGCAGCGCCCGGCGCTGTGGAGTCTTTGCCTGTCGTCGGCCCTGCTGCTGGCGGCCTGCGGCGGAGGCGGTGGCGGCAGCAGCGGGCCGTCGTCCGTGAGCGTGGGCCGGGCCAGCCCCGCCAGCATCAGTGGCGAGGTGATGGTCAACGAGCGCATCCCCAGCGTCCACTTGACCGGCACCCTGAGCGGCGACGTCGAGAGCCTGCAGGGCAAACCGCTCTACGTGGTGGTGGAGGACCCAGCCTCGCTCTTCGAATCCACCGCCACCCTCATGGTGTTGCGGCAGGGCGTGGGCTACAGCTACACGCTGGACCTCTACCCCAAGCCCTTGCCCACCGCCGGCCACTTCACCGGCAACCTGCGCATCCACGCCTGCCTGGACAACCAGTGCAACCAGCACCTGGCCGGCACGCCGATGGCGGTGCCCTTCGACGTCACCGTGCTGGCCGGTCTGACGCTCAGCCGCAACGAGGTGACGCTCAACGTGCCCTTCGGCACCGTGCCGGACCCGCAGGCGATCGACGTCGCCGTGTCCAAGTACAGCACCGGCTGGGTGGCCAACAACACCACGCCGTACGTCTACGGCGTCCCCAAGACGACCAGCGTGCTGCCCGCGCAGGGCATGCTGCTCACCGCCCCGCAGCTCACGCTGCAGTGGCTGCCGGCGCCTCCCGGCACCCATGAGGAAACGGTGAAGGTCCAGGCGCAGGCGGTGCTGCCCGACAACCGCCACCTGAGCTACGAGCAGTCCATCGCCGTGCACTACACCGTGACACCCAACCCCGCCGTGGACCATGTGTTCTGGCCCGCTGGCGGGCTGGTGGTCCAGCAGTCGCGCACCGATAAGCTGATCCACGAGGTGAGCTACGGCATCGTCACCAACACCGGCGTGACCGCTGCACTCGTGGGTGTGGAATACCTGTCGCATCCCGCGGGCTCCGGCCCCAACGCGCCGGTGAACAGCTGGTGGAGCGAATACCCCTACCGCGAATACCACGCGTGCGTGGGCATCGGCGCCAGCTTCGACTGCCTGGTGCCCGGCGTTTACGCCGCGCAGGTTCGCTACCGGCTCACCTCGGCCGGCGGCACGCGCGACGTGCTGTACCCGATCACGCTCACCGTCACGCCCTGACCGCGGCGGTCTGGCGGTGAACACGGTCGAGTGCTGACCCTGGCACCGACCCGGCGACTGGGCTTCGGCCGGCGCGGCCGGTGCTACGCTGGCCTTCCGGGGGGAACATGCCATGTGGCTGCCACGCTGGAGCATTGCTCGCCTGCTGTTGTGGGCCGCCCTGCTGGGCGGCGTGCCGGCCGCGGCCGGCGCCGACCAGCGTGTGTTCCTGATCGGCACCGACCAGGTGGACACCGCGTTCACCGGCCTGTGGCAACGCCGCGTCTATGCCGAGGCGTTCAGGCGCCTGGGGTTGAAGGCCGAGTTTCCCTACTACCCGACCAAGCGCCTGAGCGCGCTGGTGGACGCCGGCGAGCTGGACGGCGACATGCTGCGCCGGCGCAGCTACGGCCTGGCCCACCCCGAGCAGGTGCAGGTCGATGTGCCAGTGATCGAGGTGCGCTTTGCGCTCTACACCGCCCATCCCGCGCTGCGCCTGGCGCGCCTGGAGGACCTGTCGGCCACCGGCTGGCAGGGGCACTACCGGCGCGGCGTGCTGTTCTGCGAAGACACGCTGAAGGCGCATGTGCCGGCACAGCGCCTGGCTGAAGTGACCACCACGGCGCAGGGCCTGAAAAGCCTGCTGGCAGGCCACACCGCCTTCCTGTGCGACATCGACCTCGCGGTGGACAACGTGCTCTACAGCCGGGAGATCCGGGGCGACGAACGTGTACGCGAGCTGCTCGCCATGGGGCCGCCCGAGCCGCTGTACCCGTATCTGCACAAGAAGAACGCGGACCTCGCGCCGCGCCTGGCGGCTGTGCTGCGGCAGATGAAGGCCGAAGGGCTGGTGGAGCGGTTGCGGCGGCAGGCGTTGCGCGACGTGATGTCGGGCCCGCGCTGAGCCTCCTGCCTCAGGCGGCGCCCACGCGCGTGGCGAGCAGGCGCTGCATGTCGGCCATGAAGCGCTCCAGGTCCAGCGGCTTGGTCCAGTAGTCGAGCGCACCGCAGCGTTTGGCGAGCTCCGCATCCTCCGGCTGGGCACCGGCCGACAGCACCACCACCCGCAGGCTCCGGGTCGCCGGGTGGGTGTGCAGTGCGGCCATCACTTCCACACCGTCCATGTCAGGCAGGCGCATGTCCAGCAGCACCAGGTCGGGCTGCAGTTCGCGCGCCAGCGCGATGCCGCGTGCACCGTCGGTGGCCTGGGCAAAACGCACCTGCGGCCAGCGCCCCAGCATCTCCTCCACGATGAGCAGGTTCACCGGGTTGTCTTCGATGTAGAGCACCAGGCCGGCCGGCTGTGGCGCGGAGGCCGGGTCGTCGGCAGGCGCCAGTGTCCCGGCCTCACCGTCCACCGCCGGAACAGGCAGGTGCAGGCGCACGGTGGTGCCCACGCCGACTTCGCTCTCCACCTGGATGGCGCCGTGCATCAGCTCCATCAGCTGGCGCGTCAGCGCCATGCCGATGCCCGAGCCCTCGATGCCGCCGCGCTCGCGGCCCAGGCGGTTGAAGGGCTCGAACAGGTGGGCCAGCTGGTCGCGCGTCATGCCCAGGCCGGTGTCGACCACATCCACCCGCACGCGGCCCGGCTCGCCCACCACCTGCACCCGCACCGTGCCGCCGGCTCGGTTGTACTTCACCGCGTTGCCGATGACATTGAGCATCACCTGGCGCACACGCACCGGATCGCCCCACACCGCGGCGGCCGGCTGCTGCCGGTAGGCCGGCTCCAGCGTCACGCCGTTGCTTTCGGCCTGCACCCGCAGCAGCTGCAGCGCCTCGTCGAGCAGGGCGCGCAGGTCGATGGCGCAGGTTTGCACCTGCAGCCGGCCGGACTCGATGCGCGAGACATCGAGCACGTCATTGATCAACGCCAGCAGGTGCCAGCCGGCCTGGCGGATGGTGTCCAGCTGCTCCTGCTCGCGCTCCGAGATGCGGTCGCGCAGGCCCGACTGCAGCAGCTGCGAAAAGCCCAGCACCGCGTTCAGCGGCGTGCGCAGCTCATGGCTCATGCGCGAGAGGAACTCGGTCTTCGCGCGGCTGGCCGCCTCGGCGGCCAGCTGGGCCTGGCGCGCACGTTCGGCCTCCAGCGCCCGGGTGGTGTCGCGCGCCACCACGGTCATCAACAGGTCCTCGCCCTCGCCCGAGCGCGAGATCGAGGCTTCGATCGGAAACTCCTCGCCATCGGCGCGCAGCCCTGCCAGGCGCCGGGCCTCGCCCATGCGCCGCGCCGACTCGCCGGAGACCGCGTAGGCGGCCACGTGGGCACGGTGTGCGGCACGCAGCGACGGCGGGATGAAGCGGTCGAGCGAGCCGCCCAGCGCCTGCGTGGCCGCGATGCGGAACATCTGCGTCGCGGCCCGGTTGAACACCACGATGCGTTGCTGGGCGTCCACGCTGACGATGGCGTCCAGCGCCGTTTCGATGATGGACGACAGCCGCCCCTCGCTTTCGCGCAGCGCACGCTCCATGCGCTTGCGCTCGGTGATGTCGCTCACGATGGTGAGCGCACAGGCGCGGCCGCCAAACTCGATCGGCTCCGCATTGATCAGCACGTCGCGCAGCTCGCCCGAGCGCACGCGTAGCCTGGTGTCGAAGTCGCGCGCCATACCGTCGCTGTTCACCTTCGCGATCAGGCGTGCGCGCTCGGCTTCGGACATGCCCACGCCCAGGTCCGACAGGCGCCGGCCCAGCAGCTCCGCGCGCCCATGGCCGAAGCGCTCGCAGGCCGCCGCATTGATCTCGACCACGGTTCCGTCGTCCAGCGCGCCCACCACCACCGGCATCGGCATCGCGCCGAACAGCCGGCTGAAGCGCCGGAAGCCGGCTTCCACCTCGCGCTGCGCGGCCACGCGGGCCGCGTCGCGGTCGAAGTTGTCCAGCGCAAACGACAGGTCGGCGGCGAGCTCGTCGAGCAGCTCGATCACGCCGTCGTCGAACACGCCCGTCTCGCTGGCATACAGGCTCAGCGCCCCCGCCACCCGGCCGCCACGGCGCACCGGAAAAGCCGCGCAGGCGCGCACGCCGTGCGCAAGGGCGCGCTCGTGCATCGGCACGGTGTGCGGGTCGGCCAGGTAGTCGTTGCTCACGCCGTGCCGGCCGGCGAACAAGGCCAGCGCCAGCGGGATGCCGGCATCGGCCACGCTGGAGTGCGGGCCCAGGTCGATGCCGGCGAACATCTCTCGCACCGGGCCCACCGAGCCCACGATCACCGGCCGTTCGCTTTGTTCGTCCAGCAGCCACAGGCAGGCCATGCGCGCGTGCCCGGTCTCCACGCAGATGCGGCAGATCTCCGCATACAGCGCTTCGGGATGGTGCTCGCGCAGGATGAGCTGGTTGGAGCGCGACAGCGCCGCATAAAACCGCGACAGCCGGTCGGTGCTGGCCTCCTCCTGGCGCAGGCGCTCCAGCGTGTGGCGCTGCTCGTCGAACAGGTGCTGCAGGGCGTCTCGCATGTGTTCGAGGCGCTCGCCCAGGCGGCCGATCTCGTCGTCGCGGCGGCGCCGCAGCACGGCCGAAAAGCGGCCATCGGCCAGTTCGTTGGCAAACCGGCCCAGCTCGCCCAGCGGCCGCGCCACCCGTGAATGCAGCAATGCCAGTAGCAGCAGCAGCGACACCAGCACCTGGCCGCCCACGGTCCACGCGTACAGCCAGCGCTGCTGCGACAGGGCCGCAGCGGCCGCGCTGTCGTTGATCTCGATGCGCAGCCGCCCCAGTACCTGCCCCTGGCGCTCGATGTCGCGCTCACCCGAGTGGAGGCGGCCGATGCGGCGCTCGCGCTGTTCCAGCGTCACGAAAGGCCGGCTTTGCGCGCGGTCGGTGACTTGCACGCTCACCATGTCGGGCGAGCGCATCGCAGCCTGCACCAGCTCGCGGGCCGATACCTCGTCCAGGCCCCACATCAGCTCGCTCAGGCCGCGCGCCAACAGGTCCAGCCGGGCGTCCATCTCCTGCTGCTGGCGTTCGGCCACCGCGGCCGGCTGGTGCACGCCGATGAGCAGCACCCCCACCAGCGCGGCCGGCACGAGCAGGCCCACGCAGACCACGAGGGCCATGGCCGAAAAAAGCGACCGGGGACTGCGCTCCTTCGACATCGATCCCTTCTCCGGCGAGGAAACCCGCGGGCAGCGTACACCATGCTGGTGCGCTGGAAGACCGCCGCCATCCCTGGCATAGGGTTTGCTCTACACCGGGTTTCGGGGTCTCAGGACCAGTCGCGGTCCGGCCGCAGTTGCAAGCGCCGCGCCGCCTCGGTCACGTCGCCCAGGTCCACCGGGTCGCTGAACGGGTCCTCGTCCAGCACCGTCACGCGGTTGAGCTGCTTCTGCCAGCGCCGCAGCTCGTCCACATAGGGCCCGAAGGGCTGGCGCTTGAGTACGCCGGCCTCGTCGACCAGGTCACACAGGCCGTTGTGCAGCCACTCGCCGGTGTGCCAGTCCGGCATGTCGACCGCAGGGAACAGGCAGATGCCGTGCAGGGCTATGCCCTGGTTCACCGCGGCGAGCGACTCTTCCATCACGTCCTTCAGCCAGGCCTCGCGGCCCTCTTTCATGCCGCTGGTCTCGGCAATGATCATCGGCCGGCCATAGCGCTTCCACACGCCGGCGAGCAGATCGCACAGCGGCACGATGCGCGGATCGCTGGGCTCCAGCGCCATGTGCGGCCCGTGCTCGCGGTATTCCATCTGCCCGAAGGAATAGCAGTTGCACCCCACGATGTCCAGCACCTCCGGCGCACCGCCCAGCTCCGGATGCTGACGGCCGGCCAGCACATCCCAGGCGAAGAACGCGTCGTCCTCCATCTCGCGCCGGGCCGCCTCCGCCTGGTCGGGGCGGTCGTGGGGCGGCACCACGCGGATCAGCGGCTCCACGTGCACCATGCGCGCCTCCCGGTCCACCCGGCGGATGGCATGCACCCCCGCCACCGCGGCCTGGCACAGCACGCGCCGCAAGCGCATGCGGGTGTCCCTGTCCTTGCCGAAGGGGCCCATCCAGCCCCACTCACCGCCGGCAAAGCCCCAGAAGGTGATCTCGTTGATGGGCGTAAAACAATGCGGCCCGCGCACGCGCTCGGTGACGTAGCGCGCCGCGGCTTCGCAATAGCGGGCGAAGCGCTCGCAGAACCCGGCCGAGAACGGCGCGGCGTCGTCGGGGTAGCCGTAGTGGCAGAGGTCCCAGACGGGCAGGATCTGCGCCTCGTTCATCGCCTCGATCAACGGGTCGATGAGCGAGAAGTCATAGCGCCCGCCGCCCTGGTCCACCATCGGCCAGGGAATGCCCTCGCGGGCCACCGCGATGCCGAGGCTGCGCAGGAGTTGGTAGTCCTCCCGCGCATGGCGCAGATGCTGCGTCTCGGCGGCGAGGTCACGCCGGCCCTTGTCCTTCCACAAGAAGGTCGAGCACTCGAAGCCCGACAGGAAGAAGGTGGGGAAGATGCCGGCGCGGCCCGCCATCGGGGTCACTTGCCGTCGCGGTCGGAGTCACCCGGCACGGCGCGCTCCACCGTGTCCTTCACCCGGTGCCAGGCATCACGGCTGGCGTGCCTGGCATCGTCCCAGGCCAGGCGCGAGCTGCCGCGGGCACTGTCCCAGCCGGTGGCGAGATCGCTTTCGCTTTCGTCCCAGGCGCGCTGGCCGCCCGTGCGGGTGTAGGAGTCGACGCCATAGCGGTAGGCGGGGCCATAGTCGTCATAGCCGTAGCTCTGGGACACATACGGACGGCTGGCGTAGTTGTCGCGCCAGTAGGCGTCCTCGGCCTCCGGGTCCACCATCTCGGCGATGCCGCCGCCGGCCAGGGCACCGGCGACCGCACCGGCAGCAGCGCCCACCAGCGTGCCCACCGGGCCGGCGGCAGAACCAATCGCTGCACCCGCGGCCAGGCCACCCACAGCACCCACGCTGGTGCCCACGGGATGCGAGCCGACGGCGTCGCGCATGGTGTCGCTCGCGGTCCTGGTTTCGCCCTTGGCGAGGGGTTTGTCTTCTCTCATCGCGTTCTCCTGTCGTTCAACACATGGGAGGGCATGCAGGCCGCCACCCCCGGCAGCCATTGCAGCGTGAACGCAGGCGGGCATGCATCGTCCACAGCCCCGTTGGCGTGTAGGGCTGGGATGACGCCGCGCTCATTCGTGGCCCAGCACCGGATGCGGCTCGTAAGCCTCCGCAAGGCTCTTGAGTTCCTGCTCGCTGAGCTGCAGCGACACCGCGGCGGCGGCGTCGTCCAGCTGGGGCAGCTTGCTGGCGCCGATGATGGGTGCGGTGACGCCGGGCTGGTGCAGCAGCCAGGCATAGGCCACCGTCGCAGCACTCACGCCGCGCTCGGCGGCCACCGCCTTCACACGCTCCACGATGCGGAAGTCGCTGTCGCGGTAGTAGTAGTTCTGCGCAATGGAATCTGTCTGCGCACGCGAGGTGGCCGCGCCGGCCTTGTCCTCGCGGCCGCGGTTGCCGGCCAGGAAGCCGCGCGCGAGCGGGCTCCACGGGATGAGCGCCACGCCCTGGTCGCGGCACAGCGGAATCATCTCCCGCTCTTCTTCGCGATACACCAGGTTGTAGTGGTTCTGCATGCTCACGAAGCGGCTCCAGCCGTGCTGGTGCGCCAGCGCCTGCGCCTTGGCGAACTGCCAGGCCCACATGGAGCTGGCGCCGAGGTAGCGCACCTTGCCGGCTTTCACCACCTCGTGCAGCGCCTCCATCGTCTCCTCGATCGGCGTGTGCGGATCCCAGCGGTGGATCTGGTACAGGTCGATGTAGTCGGTGCCAAGGCGCTGCAGGCTGCAGTCCACCGCATGGAAGATGCGTTTGCGCGACAGGCCTTGTGCGTTGGGGCTGCCGGTCCAGGCGCCGCCGCGGTAGTCCAGGCTCACCGGGAAGTAGAGCTTGGTGGCGATCACCACCTCGTCGCGCTTGCAGAACTCGCGCACGAAGCGGCCGGTGAGCACTTCGCTTTCGCCGGCGGAATACATGTCGGCGGTGTCGAAGAAGTTGATGCCGAGTTCGACGGCGCGTTGCACGAGCGGGCGGCTGGCGGCTTCGTCCAGCACCCAGGGCCGCCACTGCGGCGTGCCGTAGGTCATCATGCCCAGCGCGATGCGCGAGACGGAAAGGCCGGTGTGGCCGAGGCGGGTGGTTTGCATGCAGCGCGCTCCTTGGAGCGCAGCAGCCTACGCGCTCGCGCGCAACCCTGCAGGCGGCCGGGCAAGTGCCCGGCCCGTGCCGTCAGCCTGCGTTCAGAACAGGCCGGCCTTGTCGGCCGCGCCCAGCACCGTGCGCGCCAGCTCACCCACCTGCGCGCTCACGTCACTCGAAGGCGGCGCGCTGGCCTTGGCGGTCCACAGCATGCGGCCGCTGGCCACATCGGTGAGCGTGCCGTTGGCCGCATAGCCGTTGCGGCCCTGCCCGCCGCCCACCGGCAAGGTGACACCCACGCCGCCGCCCACATGACTGCCGCCGCCGAAGCCGCCCAGGCCCACCGAGAAGCCCGAGCCCGCCGACTGGTCGGCGATCTGCATGGTGGTTGACCACACCGCCTTGGCGCCCGCAAGCCGCGCGGCGCCGAGCAACTGGTCCGCCGGCACCGGGCGGCCCGGCGTGCTGTTGGGCACGTCGGCGGCCAGTACGGGCGAGGCACCGCGCGCGGTGAGCTCGGAGGCCATCTGGTCCAGGCACAGGCGCTTGACCACCGGCTCATAGGCCTCGCAGGCCACCATGACCTTGGCGCCGCGCAGCAGGCCGGGGGCGAGCTGCGGGTCGGCCCATTGCGCGTCCAGGCGGGTGGACGCGCAGCCGGCGGCCAGGAACAGTACCGCCGTGGCCAGCACGGTGTTCAGGGCGATGCGGGGTGCGAGCGTGTTCATGGCGTGGTCTCCAGTCACCAGGAGAGGGGCAAGCGCTGTGCCGCGGCAGGGCACGTGGGTTGCCGCCTGGACACATCACTCAACAACGGAGCGGGCCATGGGCTTGATGGACACTCTTCAGCAGTACGCCGTGCGGGCGACCGACACGCACACCGACTTCGACGAAGTGGCGCGCCAGGTGCCGCCCGACGTGCTGGGCGCCGGCGTGGCGCACGCCTTCCGGGCCGACCAGACGCCGCCATTCGGGCAGATGCTGGGCCAGCTCTTCGGCAACTCCGGGCCTCAGCTGCGTGCGGGCGTGCTGAACCAGCTGATCCGCACCGTGGGGCCGGCCGTGCTGAGCAACCTGGCCGGCGGCGTGCTGGGCCGCCTCGGTCAGGGCGCGGGCGGCAGCGCCCCGCCCAACATCACTCCGGAGGACGCCGCCCGGATCACCCCGGAGCAGGTGCACGAGATCGCCCAGGAGGCCGAAAAGAAGGACCCCGGCGTGATGGACAAGATCGGCAGCGTCTACGCACAACACCCCGAGGTGGTGAAGGTGCTGGGCGGCGCCGCGCTGGCCGTGGCACTGGGCCACATGGCACAGCGGATGAACCGCTGACGCGCCCGCATCGGCCGCAGATCGCGGCCCCCTGGGACAGGCCCGAGCGGTCAGGGGTCCTCCCCCACGCGCCTACCCGTCCCCAAGGGGCCGAGAGTCCCTCTGGGACAGGCCGCAAAGCGGCCAGGGGCAGCCTTGGAGGCGGGGCGAAACGCGGACGGGTTGCCCGGC
Source organism: Ideonella sp. BN130291 (assembly GCF_036231905.1). NCBI lineage: Bacteria > Pseudomonadati > Pseudomonadota > Betaproteobacteria > Burkholderiales > Sphaerotilaceae > Ideonella > Ideonella sp. BN130291. Next base: position 254,216 of record NZ_JAZARE010000010.1, read on the forward strand.
CGCGTTTCGTAGCCCCCACGGGGGGCGGCCGCCAGGCGGCCAGGGGCTCACTTTCAGCGGCCGTCGCCGTCCGAATCGCCGGGCACGGCGCGCTCCACCCGGTCGCTCACCCGCTGCCAGGCGTCGCGAGTGGCGTGTTTGGCGTCGTCCCACTCCAGCCGGGAGCCGCTGCGCGCCGCATGCCAGCCGGCCGACAAATCGGTCTCCGCCTCCGAGAAGGTGCGGCCTTCCTGCCGGTTGAACTCGTCCACGCCATAACGGAACGCCGGGCCGTAGTCGTCGTAGCTGGCGCCCGGGCTCACATAGGGCCGGCCGGCGAAGTTGTCGCGCCAGTAGGCGTCCTCCAGCGTCGGGTCCACCAGCTCGGCCACGCTCTTGCCGGCCAAACCGCCGACGACGGCGCCCACCGCGGCACCGACCACCGTGCCCACCGGGCCGGCGACGGTGCCCACCGCCGCGCCGGCCGCCAGGCCGCCGGCGGCTGCACCCACGCCCACGCCGACCGGGTGGGCGCCGGGCGCACCGGTGAGTGGGTCCTTGTTCAGGCTGCCCTTGCGGCTGCTGTCCGGGTCGCCCTTGGCCAGGGGTTTGTCTTCACGCATGAGGATCTCCTTCACTGCTTGGGAGGCTGGGCGGGAGCGGCGCTCCCGTTCGTGGCGCTCGTGCCGCTGGTGGAGGTGGTGGGCGCCGGGGTGGTGGCGTCCGGGGCCGCCGGGGTGGCGTTCGAGCCAGCCGCAGGCGGCGTGCCGATCTGCACTGTGGTCGTCTCCTTGTAGAGGCCGCCACCTTCCACGCTGCCGCTCACCGTGCCGCGGCCTTCGGCACGCGCCACGCAATCGGCCTGGTCCTGCGCCGGCAAGGCCTGGCACCGCGCCAGGGCATTGCGCTTGTAGGCAGCCTGCTGGCCGTTGTCCAGGCGGCCCCGGCGTGCTTCGGCCAGGGCATTGCGCGCCTCTTTCAGGCAGGTGGCGCGGTCCTGCTGGGACTGCCCGCTCATGCAACGGGCCTTTTCCTGCTGGTAGCGCTGCTCGGCCGCGCTCTGGTTGCCGGCCGCCCAGGCGGCGCAGGTGGCCATCAGGGCCAGCGCCGTGCACACGCGCCGGCCGGCGAACAAACGCCTGGCAGTGGGTTTCATGTCCATGCGGGTCTCCTTGGCTTGGCCCGCAGACGGCGCGGGCCCTCTACCCCGCTCTGTCGGCAAGCGCCGTGCGCACGCTGCCGCGGGCAGCGCCCAACCGGGCCTGCGCCTGGTCCACATCCACCCCCTTGAGGATGGCGACGATGGCCACCTTGACGCGGTGGTCGCAGGCCTGCAGCGTGCGCAGGGCGGTGGCCTCGTCGGCGCCGGTGGCCCGCATGGTGAGGCTAAGCGCCCGCCGGTGCAGCTTGGCGTTGGTGGGATGCACGTCCACCATCAGGTTCTTGTAGACCTTGTTCAGCCGCACCATGATGGCGCTGGACAAGGTGTTGAGCGCGATCTTCTGCGAGGTGCCGGCCTTGAGGCGCGTGCTGCCGGAGATGATCTCGCTGCCGGTGTTGAGCGTGATGCCGAGCTCGGCTTCCTTGGTGAGCGGCGCGGCCGGGTTGTTGGCAATGCCGATCGTCAGCGCACCGGCAGCCCGGGCCGCCGCCAGCGCACCCATCACGTAGGGGGTGGTGCCGGAGGCGGCCAGCAGGATCACCACGTCATGGGGGCTTACCGCCGCGCTGGCGATGTCCGCCGCGCCTTGTTCAGCGCTGTCCTCCGCGCCTTCCACCGCCTCGAACATCGCCGGCGTGCCGCCCGCGATCAAGGCCACCGCCTGGTCACGCGGCCACGAGAAGGTGGGGTAGAGCTCCACGCTGTCCAGCACGCCCAGGCGGCCGGAGGTGCCGGCACCCACGTAGACCAGCCGGCCGCCAGCCGCGATGCGCGGCACCGCCGCCTCCACCGCGGCGGCAATGCGCCCGCCGGCCCAGCGCACGGCGTTCAGCGCATGCGCCTGGTCGTCGATGAAGGCATCGACCAGCTGCTCGGTGGGATACAGGTCGAGGTCGGGATGGGTATCGCTCGGTGCTTCGGTTTTCAGCATCGCGGGGCGGAAAGCGGGTTCGCAGTGGTTATACGCCGAACAGGGCAAACCCTGAACCTGCGGCCCGGAAGTGTTGCCTGGGCGCACTGCGCTGCGAGGCGTCAGCAATGTGGCACGGCCCGCCCTGCCGAGCCAAAAGCCTCAAGAAACCGCCGGCGTGCCCCCTTGGGATAGGCGCCCAGCGCCTATCCCACGACTCCGATATTCCAGGGCACAAACTCGTGGTCGCCCAAGCCCAGCAACTCGCTCTTGCTCTTTTCCCCTGAGGCCACGCGCAGCATCAGCTCGAAGATCTTCTGGCCCATCTCGGCCATGGACGCGGTGCCGTCCAGGATCTCGCCGCAGTTGATGTCCATGTCCTCGGTGAGCTTGGCGTACATCGGCGTGTTGGTCGCCAGCTTCACCGACGGCACCGGCTTGCAGCCGAACATGGAGCCGCGCCCGGTGGTGAACATCACCAGGTTGGCGCCGCCCGCGATCTGGCCGGTGGCCGAACACGGGTCGAAGCCCGGCGTGTCCATGAACACCAGGCCGGGCTGCTTCACCGGCTCGGCGTACTTGTAGACCTCCATCAGCCCGGTGGTGCCGCCCTTCATCGACGAGCCCAGGCTCTTTTCGAAGATGTTGGCCAGGCCCCCGGCGTTGTTGCCCGGGCTCACCTTGCCGTTGATCTGCACGTCGCGGCCGACGGTGTATTCGTCCTTCCACCAGCGGATGCGCTCCACCAGCTTCTCGCCCACTTCGCGGCTGCGCGCACGCGAGGTGAGTGTGTGTTCCACGCCGTAGATCTCGGGCGTTTCGCTCAGGATCGCCGTGCCGCCATGGCGCACGAGGATGTCCATGGCCGCGCCCAGCGCCGGGTTGGCGGTGATCGAGGAAAAACCATCGGAGCCGCCGCACTGCAGGCCGATGCTCAGGTGGCTGGCCGGCACCGTGCGCCGCGTGACGCGGTTGGCCCCCGGCAAAAGGGCCTTCACCGCCTCGATCGCGGCCTCGATCGTCTTGCGGGTGCCGCCCTGCTCCTGCATCACGAAGGTGTGCAGGTTCTCCCCGGCCACCAGGCCCTGCTGCTGCATGAAGCCGGTGAGCTGGTTGCGCTCGCAGCCCAGGCCGATCACCAGCACCGCCGCAAAGTTCGGGTGCACCGCATAACCGCCCATCGTGCGGCGCAGCAGGTCCATCGGCTCGCCGCTCATCTCCATGCCGCAGCCGGTGTCGTGGGTGAAGGCGGCCACGCCGTCGATGTTGGGATAGTCGGCCAGCCGCTCCGGCGTGAACCATTCCGCCACCTTGTGGCACACCGTGGCCGAGCAGTTCACGGTGGACAGGATGCCGATGTAGTTGCGCGTGCCCACCCGGCCGTCGGCGCGCACGATGCCCTCGAAGGTGGCGCGCTCGCTTTCGGGCAGCAGCGGCGTGGGCACGTAGTCGCGCGTGAAGGCGTAGTCGCGGTCGAACTCGCGGAAGGTGATGTTGTGCGAGTGCACCATGGTGCCGGGCGGGATGTCGGCCGCTGCAAAGCCGATCACCACGTTGTACTTGCGGATCGGCTCGCCGGCCGCGATGGCGCGGGCGGCGATCTTGTGGCCGGCGCTCACCTGGCTGCGCGCGGTGAAGCCTTCGCCGGGCACCGGCGTGCCGATGCCCACGTCAACGCGGGCGATGACGATGTTGTCGTCGGGGTGGAGCCGGATCACCGGGCCGGTGATGCGCTTGGAGGAGAGGTTCAACATCAGGGAAGGCTCACGATCTCCACCCAGTGGGGGCCTTGCCCCACGGGTATGGACTTCAGGGGCTGCAGGCCGCCGTTGTCGCGGTCCATGGCATACACCGTCACCGCATGCGACAGCTGCCCCGCGGCCAGCAGCCAGCGGCCGCGGGGATCGACGGCAAAGCCGCGCGGCTGCTTCTCGGTGGGCGTGTGCGCCACAAGCGCGAGGCGGCCGGTGGCGGCGTCCACCGAGAACGCGGCCAGCGTGCTGGACGTGCGCTCGGAGGTGTAGAGAAAGCGGCCATCCGGGCTGAAATGCAGGTCGGCCGCCCACGGCTTGCCGGCAAACCCCTCCGGCAGCGTGGACAGCGTTTGCAGCGACGACAAGGTGCCACGCGCGCGGTCGAAGGCCAGCATCTCGACGCTGGCATCCAGCTCGTTGAGCAAGGCGACAAAACGCCCGTTCGGATGGAACACCAGGTGGCGCGGACCGGCCTTGGCGCGCACCGCCAACGTGGCCGGTTCATTGGGCTGCAGCGTGCCGCGATCCGCATCGAAGCGCCATTGCATCACCGCGTCGGACCCGAGGTTGGTGACAAAGACATAGCGGTTGGACGGGTCCACCAGCGAGGCATGGGCGTTCTGCCCGGTGGGCAGCACCTGCACCGGCTCGCCCGCCCGGCCGTCGGCCGCGATCGGGCTCACGCTGACCTTGTGGCCACCATAGGAGGCGCCGAAGAGATGGCGGCCGCTGCGGTCGGTGGCGATGTGGGCCATGCTGTCCGGCAAGGGCGCATCGCCCAGCGGCTTGAGCTGGCCGTTGCCCGCATCGATCGCGAAGCTGCTCACCGTGTAGGGCTGCGAGCGCAGCGCCACGTAGAGGAAGCGGCGGTCCGGGCTGATGGCCAGCGGCCCGGCCTGGCCGCCCACGGCAACGGTCTGCAGCGGCTTGAGCGCACCGGCGCTGTCGAGCTGCAGCACCGAGATGTCGCGGCTGTCGGCATTGGAGACGTAGACGAAGGTGGCGGCGTGGGTCATGGCGCTGAACATCAGGGCGGCCAGCGCCCCCAGGGCCCGGCGGGTGCGGTGGATCACGGGGTGACTTTCGCTTCCTTGACGATGCGCGACCACTTGGCGATCTCCGCGCGGCCGAACTCGGCAAACTGCTCCGGCGTGTTGGGCGTGTACTCCAGGCCCAGGCCCTCCATCTTGGCCTTCACCTCGGGCAGCGCGATGATGGCCGCCAGCTCGCTGTTGAGCCGCTTCACGATCGCCGGCGGCGTGCCGGCCGGTGCATAGAAGGCCTGCCACGACGCCACGTCGAAGCCCGGCACGCCGGCCTCGGCCAGCGTGGGCGTGTCGGGCAGCACCTTGGTGCGCTTACCCGAGGTGACGGCCAGCGCCCTCACCTTGCCGCTCTGGATGTGCGGCAGCGCCACGGTGGCCGTTTCGAAGCTCATCGGGATCTGGCCGCCGATCAGGTCCTGCATCGACGGCGCACTGCCCTTGTAAGGCACGTGGGTGATGTCGGTGCCGGTCATCAGCTTGAAGGTCTCGCCCGACATGTGCTGCGAGCTGCCTGTGCCGGCGGAGCCGAACTGCAGGCTGCCGGGTTTGGCCTTGGCCTGCGCGATCAGCTCCTTCACGTTGTGGGCCGGCTGGGCCGCGCCCACCAGCAGCACGTTGGAGATCGAGCCCAGCAGCATCACGGGCGCGAAGTCCTTGGCCGCGTCATAGGGCATCTTCGGCTGTAGCGCGGGGTTGATCGCATGGCTGGAGATGGTGCCCAGCAGCAGCGTGTAGCCATCCGGCGGCGCCTTGGCCACCGCGTCGGCGCCGATCACGCCGCCGGCGCCGGCCCTGTTCTCGATCACCACCGTCTGCTTCAGGCGCGACTGCAGCTGCTCGCCCAGCAGGCGGGCCAGGATGTCGGAGGTGCCGCCGGCGGCAAAGGGCACCACCAACTTGATTGGTTTGGCAGCCGGCCAGTCGCCCTGGGCCAGCGCGGCCCCCGTGGACAGCAGGGCCGCCAGCGGCAGCAGGCCGCGCAGGATAGAACGTCGTTTCATCGGAACACCAGGTTGGGAAGCCAGAGGGAGAAGGCCGGCACGTAGGTCACCAGCAGCATGGCTGCGATCAGCGCGCCATAGAAAGGCCAGATCGTGCGCATCACCGTGCCCACCGACACACCGCCGATCGCACAGCCCACGAACTGGGTGGTGCCCACCGGGGGTGTGTTCAGGCCGAGCGCGCAATTGATCAGCAGCATGATCCCGAACTGCACCGAGCCCATGCCGTAGTGCTGGCAGATGGGCAGGAAGATCGGCGTGCACAGCAGGATGGTGGCCGCCATGTCCAGGAAGGTGCCCAGCACGAACAGGATCACGTTGACCAGCAGGAACACGACCCAGGGTGTCTGCGTGATCGAGGCCAGCGCCTTGCCGGTCAGGTCGGCCAGCTCGTACAGGCTGATCAGGTAACCGAACACATTGCTGATGCCGATGAGCAACAGCACCACGCCGGTGGTCTTGACCGCCTTGCGCGCGGCCTTGATGAACTCCTCCCGCGTGAGGCTGCGGTAGACGATCAGCGTGAGCACCAGCGCATAGAGCACCGCCACGGCGGCCGACTCGGTGGCCGTGAACGCGCCCAGCAGGATGCCGCCCAGGATGATCACCACCACCATCAGCCCTGGCAGCGAGCCGGCGAAGGCGCTGGCCACCGCGGCCCAGCCGGGGAACTTGCCCGAGGGGTAGCCGCGCTTGACCGCCACCAGGTATGCAGCCGCGAGGTTGCACAGCGTGAGGATCAACGCCGGGATCAGGCCCGCGAGGATCAGGTGGCCCATCGACACCTTGCCGCCGGTGGACAGGGTGTAGATGATCATGTTGTGCGAGGTGGGCATCAGCGCACCCACCAGCGCGGCATGCGTGGTCACGTTCACCGCGTAGTCGGCGTGGTAGCCCTGCCGCTTCATCATCGGGATCATCACCGCGCCCATGGCCGACACGTCGGCCACCGGGCTGCCGGACACGCCGCCGAACAAAGTGCACGCCACCACGTTGCTCATGCCCAGGCCGCCGCGCACATGGCCCACCAGGTTGTTGGCGAAGCGCACGATGCGGTCGGCGATGCCGCCATAGAGCATCAGCTCGCCGGCGAAGATGAAGAACGGGATCGCGAGGAACGAGAACACGTTCATGCCCGAGGCCATCTGCTGGAAGCCCACCGCCAGCGGCAGGCCTTCGTACAGGATGGCGGCCATGCTGGCCAGGCCGATGGCAAAGGCCACCGGCACGCCGAGAATCAGCAGCGCGAAGAAGCTGATCGACAGAAGGGTCACGCCCATGTCGGCTCCACCTCGGTGCCGCGCAGCTGCGCGACGATGTGTTCAATCGAGAACATGGTGATCAGCACGCCGGCCATCACCGCCGGCACGTAGCGCCAGCCTTCGGAGATGGCCAGGGTGGGCAGGCGGTAGGTCCACACGGATTCCACCAGGATGGCGCAGTTCCAGGCCATCAGGGCGCCGAAGGTGCCCACCAGCGCATGGATCAGCAGCTCCAGCTTGCGACGCAGGCCCTCGGGCACCAGCACCAGCAGCGACTCCATGCCGATGTGGCCGGCGTCGCGCACGCCCACCGCCACGCCGAACATGGTGACGTACAGCACCACCAGCAGCGCCAGGCTCTCGGCCCAGGTGGGCGTGTTGTTCATCACGTAGCGGCCGAACACCTGGTACAGCACCGCGGCGATGAGCACCATCAGGCCCACGATGCCCAGCGCCATGCAGCCGCGCGACAGCGCGCGGCACAGGCGCGTGTAGCCGGCGGCCAGGCGGGCGCCGGCGCTGGCGGGCGCCGGCGCCGTCATCGCGAGGCGCCCTGCATCGAGTTGCGCGTTACTGGACATCCTGGATCCGCTTCACCAGCGCCTGCAGCTTGGGCTCCTTCAGGAACTTGTCGTACACCGGCTTCATGGCGCTGCGGAACGAGGCCTTGTCCACCTCGATGATCTCGGCGCCCGCGGCCTTCACCGTGGCCAGCGACTTCTCCTCGCGCTCGTCCCACAGCTTGCGCATGTAGGGCACCGACTCCTTGGCCAGCTTGCGGATCAGCTGCTGGTCGGCCGGGGTGAGCGTGTCCCACACGCGCTTGCTGAACAGCAGCATCTCCGGCGCCATGGAGTGCTCGGTCTTGGAGTAGTACCTGGCCACCTCGAAATGGCGCGAGCTTTCGTAGGACGGATAGTTGTTCTCGGCCGCATCCACCAGGCCGGTCTTGAGCGCGGTGTAGACCTCGCCGAAGGGCATGGGCGTGGCGTTGGCGCCCATCGCTTCCAGCAGCGCCACCCACAGGTCCGACTGCTGCACCCGCACCTTCAGGCCCTTGGCATCGGCCATCGTGCGCACCGGCTTCTTCACCGTGTAGAGCGAACGCGCGCCGCTGTCATAGAAGGCCAGGCCGACGAAGCCCTGCGGCTCGCAGGCCTTGAGGATCTCGTCGCCGATGGGGCCGTCCAGCACCTTGCGCATGTGTTCCTTGCTGTGGAACAGGAAGGGCATGGTGGGCACCACCGTCTCGGGGCAGATGTTGTTCATCGGCGCGATGTTCACGCGCGTCATCGCCAGTGCGCCCAGCTTGGTCTGTTCGATGGTGTCCTTCTCGCTGCCGAGCGCGCTGTTGTTGAACACCTTGATGCTCAGCCGGCCATTGGTGGCCTTGCTCAGCTGCTGGCCCATGTACTTGACGGCTTCCACCGTGGGGTAGCCGTCGGGGTGGATGTCGGAGGAGCGGAAGTCGGCGGCGTGGACCGACGCGGCGCTCAGCGCGGCGAGGGCAGCCGCTGCGTGGGCGAGGCGGCGAAGAAGGGGTTGGCTCATGCGTATGTCTCCTGTGTCGTGTCGGCTGTGCCGGTTCTGGTGTGGCAAAGATGCGGGCGAGATCAGTCGTAGGGGCCGAGGTGGACGAAGGCGCCGCCCTGCCAGGTCTGCGCCGCGTTGCGCGGGTCCAGCGGCTCGACGGCCTCGAGTTCGTCGCGCCAGGGGTCGGCGCTGTCACGCGGCCGATAGCCGAGGTGGCCGGCCAGGGTGTTGTCCCACCAGCGGGTGGCGTTGTCGCTGGTGCCATAGATCACCGTGTGGCCCGCGCTGGGCGCGGTGAGCCCGGCGATCACCAGGCGCTCCAGGTCGTCGTGGCTCAGCCAGGTGGCCAGCATGCGGCGGTTTTCCGGCTGGGGCGTGGCGCTGCCGATGCGCAGGCACACCGTCTCGATGCCGTAGCGGTCGTGGTACATGCTGGCCAGGTTTTCGCCGAAGGCCTTGCTCACGCCGTACAGCGTGTCCGGGCGCGGCGGCACACGGGTGTCCAGCACCTCGTTCTGCCGGTAGAACCCCACCACGTGGTTGGAGCTGGCGAAGACGATGCGCTTCACACCCTGCTTGCGCGCCGCCTCGTAGAGGTTGAACACGCCCACGATGTTGGCCTGCAGGATCCGCTCGAAGGCGGCCTCCACCGACACCCCGCCCAGGTGCACCACCGCGTCCACGCCCTGCAGCAGCGCCAGCACGGCCGCGCCGTCCTGCAGGGCCGCGGGCGCCAGCTCCTCATGCGCCGCGGCGTCGCCCAGCGCCGCGTGGTCGGATACCCGCAGGCGATCGCAATAGGCCGCCAACCGGGGCCGCAAGACGCGGCCCAGGCCACCGGCGGCGCCGGTGAGCAGCAAACGGGAAAAACGGTGGCGGGGCATCGTCAGTTATCAGTCGTCGTACAACTACGTGAATCGTCGCTGTGCAGGCCCGGCACGTCAAGTGGGATTTATGCCAGAGCGGGTATCAGCGATCGCCCAGCCTCCTGGCCTGCGCCGGGCCGTCGGGTGGGTAGTGCGCGCAACCCAGGCGCTGGGAAACGTCGCGCGCTGCGTCGTGCAGCATCGCCACGAGCTCCGGCTCCTTCGTGGGGTCGTAGCGGAAGGTGGGGAACGACACGCTCAGGCCGGCCACCGGCTGGCACAGGCGGTCGAAGATGGGCACGCCCAGGCAGCGGATGTGCTCGTCGAACTCTTCCCGGTCCTCGCCGAAGCCCTGCTCGCGCACCCGCTGCAGCTCCTTCAGGTAGGCCGGCCGCTCGGTGATGGTCTTGTCGCGGAAACGCTGGAACTCGGCGCCGTCGAGGATGCGGTCACGCCGCTCGGGGTGCTCCCAGGCCATCAGCACCTTGCCGATGGCGGTGCAGTGCAGCGGCGCGCGCCGGCCCACTCGGGAGTACATGCCCAGCATGTGGCGCGAGTCCACCTTGTGCACGTAGATGATTTCGCTGTCGATCAGCATGCCCAGGTGCACCGTCTCGCCCGTTTGGTCGGCCAGCAGCTGCATGTGGTGCTTGGCCAGCTCGATCAGGTTGGGCGTCTGCAGGGCCTTGGTGCCCAGCTCGTACACCTTCATCGTGAGGCCGTAGCGCTCGCTGTCGGACTCCTGGCGCACATATCCCAGGGTCTTCATCGTCTGCAGGAAGCGGTAGACCGTGGCCTTGGGCATGGCCAGGCGCACGGACAGCTCCGAGATGCCGGTGTCGGCGTTTTCGCCCAGCGCCTGCAAGATGGCGAACACCTTGAGCACCGCGGCCACCGAGTCGGGCTGCTTGGGGTCGAACGGATCGGCATCCATGTTTCGATTGTTCCGGTATGGGGTTTCGAAAGCCGATTCTCGGCCAATTTCCCCGGTGGAAGGCACTGCGTTCACAGGTGGCCCGCCCCGGCTTCGGCGCGCACGCGGCGGGCCGCTTCGTCGGCCGCGTCGATGCGGCCGTGCGACATCGGCCACCAGCCGGCGTCCTCGTTCAAAGGGGAAGGCGCGGCCTCGCGCAGGTCGACCGGGCGCGCGTTGAACAGGTTGTTCGCGCCGGCCAGGCGCACACCCTTCTTCACCGACACAAGCGACGTGGGCTTGACGCCTTCCGGCGCTTCCCAGGCGTTGTGTTCGGCCACGATGCGCGACTCGACGCCCACACCGATGGCGTAGGCGAAGGCGTAGTCCCCCGAGCTGCGCGGCAGGTAGAGGTTGTTGAACACGTGCACGCGGCCATAGCGCACCCGCGGCATGCGCTCCTTCAGGTTCTCCCACAGGTTGTGGTGCAGGCTCACCCGCAGGTGGGTAGCGTCGGCCTGGGCGCCGTCGCTGCCGCCGATCAGCATGGTCTTGTCGTGGTTCCTGAAATGGCTCCACGACACGGTGACGAAGTCGGACTGCTGCGTGATGTCGAGCAGGCCGTCGTGGTGCTGCATGCGCTGGCCGAGCGCCGTGCGGGCCTGGGAGTCGGGCCGCTCGCCGTCGCTGAAGCTGCAATGGTCGATCCACACATGGTGGGCGCGGCGCAGCGTGAGGTTGTCGTACTCCGAGTTCCACTCGCCGTGACCGTTGTCGTTCGGATCCCAGGCCGGAAAGTGGTCGAAGGCGTCCTCGAAGGCGAGGTTGCGCACGATCACGTCGCTCACCTCCTGCAGCAGCAGCGTGCCGTGCAGGAGGCGTGCAGCGGCTCCCACGCCGACGATCGTGGTGCGGCTTGGCACCCGCAGCACCACCCGCTCGGCCTGGCGCTGCTGCGAGCGCCGGCGCGCCTCTTCCAGCGGCCCCTCGGGCGGCTTGCGGCCCCACACGGCCGGGTCATAGGCCCTCAGGTAGGCCTCGAAGTCGAAGGCTGGGTCGCGATAGTCCTCAGCGCCCAGCGACCGGCCGGCATCGTCGGTCGAGAGGTCGATGCTGCCGTGCACGCGCACGATGCGCGGCTCGTCGGGCGCCCCCCTGCCCTGCGCCAGCGCGGCCGCCAGCTCGGCGCGGTTGCGGACGTCGAACACACGTTCAGGCCGCGCATCGGCCCCGCCACGCGTGCCGCCCTCGGCACTGGCCCAGCCGTCACCTTCGGCCAGCACCGACCGCTCCAGGCTGGCCTGGGGCGTGGCGCTGGTCGGACCGAGGTTGCGGTATTCGGCGAGAAAGGGCTCCGGCGGCGTGGCACGGCGGTAGCCCAGCGAGGCCGGGTCATGGCCCGCTTCGGCGAGCTGCTGCCAGAACGCGTCGGTGTCCGCCTGTACCTTGCGATACGCACGATGGCCGCGGTCGCTGTTCCAGTCGGCCCAGGGCGCATCGCGATCGAGGTGCGCGCCCAGCCAGGAGCGCAGCACCAGCATCTTGCCCACCGCCTCGGTGCTGGCCTGGGCCGGTTTGCAGTGGCGTGCGTTGTCGCCATAAGGGCTGCAAGGCGTGGCCTCGAACCACTGCCGCGCCAGCTTCACGCTGCCGGCCGGTGCGGCCGGCTCTGCGGTGAAGTCGCAATGCTCGAACACGAAGCCATAAGGCGTTTTCAGGCGCGTGCTGGGCGCGGCCAGGTAGCCGCCCTGCCGGCCGCGCGCGGCGCCCACCCAGCGGATCTCGCTGTCGAGGAAGTAGGCGGTGGCGTTGCCGAAGATGAAGTCCACGTCGCCCGCCACCAGGCTGCGGTGCACGAACACGCGGGCGATGCGGTCGGGCGACGCGCTGCGCAGCAGCAGCGTGTCCTGGTTGCCCAACAGCCGCACCTGGCGCAGCTGCACCCGATCCGCACCGTCACTGGCGAAAGCCACCGCCTGGTGCTGGTTGCCCGGATCGCTTTCGTCGTAGTCGTTCTCCACCGTGAGGTCGCGCAACTCGAAGCCGTCGTTGCGCACCTGCATCCCGGCGGAGCAGAAGGTGCCCAGGGTCTGGCGTGCGGCGCAGGCGCGGTACGCGGCCGCCACCTCGGCAGGCACACCGGGCGCTTCGTACACCGCGGCATGCAGCGCGCGGTAGCGTGCGCCTGCCATGCCGGAGTGGGTGGCCTGGTGGATGCGCACCTCGCGGGGGTCGGCCGTGAGCCCCTGCAGGCGGATGGACACGGGGGCCGGCGGCACGATCACCAGTTCGGGATAGTCGCCCGGCATCACCTCGATGAGCACCGGCACCGGGTTCCCGGGGCCGGCCTGCAGATCCACGACCGCGCGGTTCACCGCGCCCTGCACCGTGCGGAACACCGTCCGCCCGTCCGCCGCAGCGGGCTCCACGCGATAGCGCCGCAGCGGCTGGGGCATCACGGGCCGCATGGGATCCCAGCCATCACGCACCGGCGCGGCCACCGGCCCGGCCACGCCGAGCACGGCCGCACGTGTCGCGGCCGCGGCCTGCGCATCGCCGAGCTGCAGGCGCTGGGCCGCGGCCGGCAGCACCGCGCCCGCGAAGCAGGTTGCCAGGGCCAGGAAGCGCAGCCAGCGTTTCACGCCGGCGACACGTCCGAACGCGGCTGCAAATCGGCCAGGAACACCCCCGGCTCGCCCGCCTTGTCGCAACTGAACAGCACCTGCCTTTCATCCGGCGTGAAGGAGGGATGCGGATGCGTCACCTGGCGGTCGCCCTTGTAGACCTGCCAGGAGCTGTCGTGGCGCGCGATCGGCCGCTCGGTGCCCGCCTTCAGGTCGAACAGGTGCAGGTAGGGGTCGGGTGCTATCGAGTAGCCGCTTTTGTCATCCACGTCGGCCGGGCTGGCGCAGCCATCCCCCACGATCAGCGTGCCATCAAAGTTGCTCATCAGGTGAGAGCACGGCGGCATCACGGTCAGCGCACGGTCCTGCAGGGTCACCGGGTCCAGCGACCGGATCCAGCGTTCGGCATGGCCCTTGAGGTACGACACGTACACCATCGCCGAGCCGTCGGGCACCCAGAACTCGTGGGTGCAGCTTTCGCCTTCGGCGTGGCGCTTGCCGCAACGCAGGTTGCTGCCGTCCTCGTCGATGAACCACATGCGCGCGTCCACCAGATCGTGGTTGCCTTCGTGGCAGAAGGCCACGGTGCTGTCGTCGAAGGGCCGGTACTGCGGATGACCCAGCCAGCAATCCACCTCGTGGATGGTCTCGCGCTGCCCGGTCGCCAGGTCGATGCGGATCAGGCGGCAGCGCGGCTTGCGGAAGAACATCTCGCGGAATTTCTGCCAGTCGGTCAGCGGGAACCAGTCGCTCGCGCGGATCTCGATGCCGACCATCTTGGTGCAGGCGCTGTTGGCCACCCAGGTGCCGTAGCCCACCCAGCCTTCGGGCACGACGTAGGCCACCTCTTCCTGCAGCGTGGCCAGGACCAGGCGGATCAGCTGGCGCTTGGCGCGCACGAAGTACAGGTGCCTGTCGTCCGGGCTCAGGAAACCGCCGAAGGTGTTTTCCTCCGGCTGGTCGGTGAGCTGCAGGCAATCACCCGTCTGCAGGTCCAGCAGGTGGTAGTGCCAGTCGGTGCCGGGACCGAACTCACCGCCGAACACCAGCTTCTGGCCGTCGTTCGTGAAGCACTTCTGATAGAAGTAGTTGCGGTGGCAAGTCACGTCGATCGGCGTGAGGCGTGTCACGCGCGCGCCGGTGTCCGGGTCCTCGCTGTACTGGAACTGCAGGTGGCGAAGAGTGTTCTTGCTCATGTCATGCGGCTGAGAAGTGCGTTGCCCTCGTCCAGCAGGCGGCGTGCGGCCTCCTGGTCGGTGAGCTTGCGGTAGGAGATGCGCTCGAACACCTCGCGCATCAGGCGGCGCAGGCGGGCGTCCTCGAAGCGCGGTGACGGCACCTGCACGCGGCCGGCCTCGCGCAGCTGGCGGATCTGGCGCTGCGCCGCCAGCTCCAGCGGCGGCACCTGGCCTTCGCGCTCCAGTGCATCGCGCGCACGCGCCGCGGACGGCAAGGCCCGCGTGGTGCCCAGGATGCGGGCCGCGTCCACGTCGGTGGTCATGAAGTCGAGGAAGCGCGCGGCGAGCTCCGGCTGCCGGGTGTGCCGGCTCACCGAAAACAGCAGCGTGGGCCGCGCGAACAGGCCGCTGGTCTGCGCACCGGGCAGCGTGAGGTACTCGCCCAGCGCCAGCTGCTGCCCCTTGGCCAAGGTGGACGCGCGCAAGCGGAAGGCCGAGTCCCAGGTGAAGTTGCCGGCCCAGCGGCCCGCCACCCAGTCCTGCTGCTGCTCGGTGGGTTTGTCCACGCCGCCCAGGCTGGCGCGGTAAGGCACTGGCGTGCAGGTGCCGGTGTCGCCCAGGCGCCGGTAGGTCTGCACCCAGTCCAGCAGCGCCGCCGCGCTCATGGCCACGCGCGGCTCGGTGGGGTGCACATACGGCGTGCCGTGTTGCTGCATCACATGGGCATGGGCCAGCAACAGCATGTCGTAGGGCTCGCCGTCCAGCGGATAGAAGCCTTCACCCAGCCGCGCCTTGAAGGCCGGACCGGCGGCGAAGAGCTCGTCCCAGCTCCGCGGCAGCGCCAGACCGGCGCGTTGGAAGGTGGATTGGTTCCAGAGAAAGAGCCTCGCGGTGTAGGACACAGGCAGGCCGTTGAGCCTGCCGTTCACCCGGCAGCTGTCGAGGTCGGCCGCGCTGAACTGGTCGAGCGCGATCGCACCGGCCTGCTGCTGCAGGTCCAGGAAGCCGGTGCCCTGGCGGCTGAACATCGCCAGCCACGCCCAGTTGATCTGCAGCACATCGGCTTCGGTGCCGCTGGCCATCTGCATGGTCAGCTTCTCCAGGTAGCCGTTGAAGCCCATGTACTCGGCCTTGACGCGCACGCCCGGATGGCGCGCTTCGAAGGCAGCGATGGCCTTCAAGGTGCGCGCATGCCGGTCGCTGCCGCCCCACCAGAGAAAGCGCAGCGTGGTGGGCGCCTGGGCCCGCGCCGGGCGTGCCGCCATCGCCGCGGGGGCGAGAAGAAAGATGCGGCGCTGCATCAGAGGAGCAGGTTGACGCCGGTGTCGGCGTCGAACACATGGCAAGCCTGCGCCTGCGCATGGAAGGTGTGGGCCTCGCCACGCGCCTTGGTGGCCAGGTCGCCCAGTGCATCGGGCGGCACGCGGCTGGTGAAACGCAGCCCACCGATCTCGGCATGCACGAACACCTCGCTACCCATGTTCTCCATGAAGCGCAGGCGGCCGGGCAGCGGCACCGCGCCGGCATGGGTGCGCTGCGCCGTCAGGTGCTCGGGCCGCAGGCCGAGGGTGACAGCGCCCTGCCGCATGCCCACGCGCGCCGCCTTGGCCGGCGGCAGGGGTAGTTGCACGCCGCCCCAGTGCACGGCGCCTTGGGCCAGGTCCACCTTGTGCAGGTTCATCTCGGGCGACCCGATGAAGCCGGCGACAAACGCATTGGCCGGCCGCTCGTACAGCGCCGCCGGCACGTCCACCTGCTGGATGCTGCCGTCCTTGAGCACGCAGATGCGCTCGCCCATGGTCATGGCCTCCACCTGGTCGTGGGTGACGTACACCACGGTGGCCGGCCGGCCGCCGGAGCGCAGCGTCTGGTGCAGCTCGGTCAGGCGCACGCGCATGGACGCGCGCAGCTTGGCATCCAGGTTGGACAGCGGCTCGTCGAACAGGAACACCGCCGGGCGCTTGACGATCGCGCGGCCCACCGCCACCCGCTGCGCCTGGCCGCCCGACAGCTGCTTGGGATAGCGGTCCAGCAGGTGCTCCATCTCCAGCAGCCGGGCGGCTTCGAGCACGCGCTGCTCCACCTCGGCCTTGGGCGTGCCGGCGAGCTTCAAGCCGAAGGCCAGGTTCTCGCGCACCTTCATGTGCGGATAGAGCGCATAGTTCTGGAAGACCATCGCGATGCCGCGCTGCTTGGCCGGCAGCGCATTGACCAGCTGCTCGCCGATGTGCAGCTCGCCGCCGGTGATGCTTTCCAGCCCGGCGATCATGCGCAGCAAGGTGCTCTTGGCGCAGCCGCTGGGCCCCACGAAGACCATGAACTCGCCGTCGCGCACCTCAAGGTCCACCCCATGCACGGCCTTGAAGCCATTGGGATAGACCTTCTGGATTCCTCTCAAGCTCACGTGTGCCACGCGCCTGCTCCCTCAGCCCTTGATGCCGCTGGAGGCGGCGCTTTCGATGAAATGCTTCTGCGCGGCGAAGAACACCGCCACCGAAGGCAGCAGCGCTACCACGGAGATCGCGATGGCACTCGCCCACTCCACCTCCTCGGTGGCGCCCATGGTCATCTTCAGCGCCAGCGACACCGGGTACTTCTCCACCGAGCTCAGGTAGATCAGCGGGCCCATGAAGTCGTTCATCGTCCAGATGAACTGGAACACGATCACCGACACGATCGCCGGCTTGAGCAGCGGCATGATCACGTACAGCAGCACCTGCAGCGGATTGCAGCCGTCGATCTGCGCGGCCTCCTCCATGTCGCGCGGGATGCCGCGCAGGAACTGCACCAACATGAACACGAAGAAGGTGTCAGTGGCAAAGGCCGAGGGCACGATGATCGGCAGGTAGGTGTCCAGCCAGCCCAGCTCCTTGAACAACAGGTACTGCGGGATGCGCAGAATGATCTGCGGCAGCATCAGCGTCGCCACCATCACCGCGAACAGCAGCTTCTTGCCCCAGAAGTCGCAGCGCGCAAACGCATAGGCCACCAGCACGCAGGAGATCACGGTCACCACGATGCGCGGCACCACGATCAGGAAGGAGTTGAGGAAGTAGGTGGCGAAGGTGTATTCGCTGCTGGTCTTCCAGCCTTTGGCATAGGCCGTGAAGTCGAGCTGCGCCGGCAGCAGCCCCACGCCGCCGAAGATCTCCGCATTGGTCTTGAACGAGGCGCCCACCAGCCAGAAGATCGGGTACAGCATCACCAGGCCCACGAGGCCCAGCGCCAGGTAGCGCAACACGATGCTGATGCGCTCGCGGCGCAGCTGCTGCCCGTTGAGCGCGTCGGTGGCCGGCGGCATCGCCAGGTGTGCCACGGGCGTGCTCATCGCTTGGCCTCCTTCTCGCCCGAATAGAACACCCAGTACTTCGAGCTCCAGAACGACACCGCGCTCAGGGCCCCCACCAGCGCGAACAGCACCCACGACATCGCGGCGCCATAGCCCAGGTTGAAGTAGCGGAAGCACTCTTCGTAGATGTAGAGGCTGAGCAGGTAGGTGGACTGCAGCGGCCCGCCCTCGGTCACCATGTACGGGCCGTTGAATTCCTGGAAGCCGTGCACCAGCTGCATGATCAGGTTGAAGAAGATCACCGGCGTGATCAGCGGCACCGTGATGCGGGTGAACTGCTGCCACTTGCTGGCGCCATCGATCTCCGCCGCCTCGTACAGCGACTGCGGCACGTTCTGCAGCGCGGCCAGAAAGATCACCATCGAGGAGCCGAACTGCCAGACGAACAGCGTCACGATGGTCCAGATCGAAAAGCGCTCGTCGGCCAGCCAGGCGATCGGCTCCAGCCCCACGCGCGCGAGCACGCCGTTGACCAGCCCATGCTGCGAGAAGATGAAGCGCCACAGCACCGCCACTGCAATCGAACCGCCCAGGATGGAGGGCAGGTAGAACGCGGAGCGGAAGAAGTTGATACCGCGCAGCTTGAAGTTCAGCACATGCGCGATGAAGAGCGCAAAGCCCACGCGCAAGGGCACCGCCAGCGCCACGAACAGCAGCGTCACGCCGAGCGAACGGCGGAACACCGGGTCCTGCACCATCTGGGCGTAGTTCTGCGCGCCGGCAAAACGCGGCGGCGAGAACACGTCGTACTGCGTGAAGCTGACCGCCAAGCTCATCACGAACGGGAACAGCTTGAACATCAGCACGCCGATGAGGAACGGCAGTGCGAAGAGCAGGCCGGTGCGCTTGTTTTCGTACATGGCTTCAGCGGGCCTGCGGGGGGTGTAGCGCCCGAGTAACGTGCGACGGATGGAGCGCCCGAGCGGCTTGGGGTGCGGCGCCGGCGGGCCGATCTCCGGCGGTCGCCCCTGCGGGGCGACTTCGCTGCGGTGCTCGCGCTGGGGGCTGCGCCGTCCATTTAGCTCCGTGCGCTGCGCGCACTGCGCACATCGCCGGCGAGTCAGATGTTGATGCGCGCTGCGCGCGCCGCCGCCAGCACTGCGCTCTTCGCCGCCTGCCACGGCCCGCCGGCGCCGCACCCCAAGCCGCTCTCCTGCGACCGGGGTTGCGCGGCATCAGACTCACCAACGTCTCCGCAAAGGCGGAGGCAGGCCTAGGCCCAGCAAGCACGCTCATCGCGCCAACCAACCACCGTCCACCGCCACGGTGTACCCGTTCACATAGTCCGAAGCCGCAGAAGCCAAGAACACCACCGGCCCCGCCAGATCCTCCGGCACACCCCAGCGCCCCGCCGGAATGCGCTCGAGGATCGCCGTGCTGCGCTCACTGTCCTTGCGCAGCGGCTCGGTGTTGTTGGTGGCCATGTAGCCGGGCGCGATCGCGTTCACGTTGATGCGGTGCTGGGCCCATTCGTTGGCCAGCAAGCGTGTCACGCCCATCACACCGCTCTTGGCCGCGGTGTACGAGGGCACGCGCACGCCGCCCTGGAAGGAGAGCATCGACGCCACGTTGATGATCTTGCCGCCGCTGCCCTGCGCGATGTACTGCCGCGCCACCGCCTGGGAAAAGAAGAACACGGTCTTCAGGTTGACGTTCATCACGTCGTCCCAGTCCTTCTCGCTGAAGGAAAGCGCATCGTCGCGGCGGATGATGCCGGCGTTGTTGACGAGCACGTCCACGTGCCCGCCCCAGGCCACCGCCTCGCGCAGCAGGCCTTCGATGCATGCGATGTCCGACAGGTCGGCACGCAGGTCGAGGAAGCGCCGGCCGGCCGCCTCCACCCGGGCCGCGGTGTCGGTGGGCGCGCTCATGTTGACGCCCACCACGTCGGCGCCCGCCTGCGCCAGCGCGCAGGCCATGCCCTGGCCGAGACCGGTGTTGCAGCCGGTGACCACCGCCACCTTGCCGGCCACGCTGAATTGATCGAGCACCATGTGCTGGGCCACCTCAGCGCAGGCTGGTCATGGGCACGTGGTCCATGTCCTTGAAGACCTGGTTCTCGCCCACCATGCCCCAGATGAAGGTGTAGGCCTGGGTGCCCACGCCGCTGTGGATGGACCAGCTGGGCGCGATCACCGCCTGCTCGTTGCGCACCACCAGGTGGCGCGTCTCGCTGGGCTCGCCCAGCATGTGGAACACCACGCCATCGGCCGGCATGTCGAAATAGAAGTAGACCTCCATGCGCCGCTCGTGGGTGTGGCAGGGCATGGTGTTCCACAGGCTGCCGGGCTCCAGCTGGGTCATGCCCATCAGCAGCTGGCAGGTGGGCAGCACATCGGGCACCAGGAACTTGTAGATCGTGCGGCGGTTGCTGGTCTTGGCGTCGCCCAGCGTCTCGGGTGAGGCTTCCGCCAGCGTGATCTTCTTGTTGGGGTAGTGCGTGTGGGCCGGTGCGCAGTTGAAGTACAGCTTGGCGGGCTTGGCCGGGTCCACGCTGCTGAACGCCACTTCCTTGGCGCCCTGGCCGATGTACAGCGCTTCGCGCGCGGCCACCTCGTAGCGCCGGCCGTCCACCTCCACCACCGCGTCGCCGCCGATGTTGATCAGGCCGAGCTCGCGGCGCTGCAGGAAGAAGTCGGTGCCGGTGTGCCTGCCGAGCTCCGGCGAGAAGCGCACCGCCTGGTTCACCGGCTGGATGCCGCCCACGATGATGCGGTCGATCTGGCTGTAGGTGAGCGTGGCCTGCTCCGGAACGAACAGGTCCTCCACCAAAAACTGGCGGCGCAGGCCGGCGGTGTCCAGCGTGCGGGCGTGCTCGCTGTGGATGGGCTGGCGAATTTCCATGGGGCTCCTCGAATGGCTTGAAGACGTGGCGGGTCGCGTCTGGCGGCAGCGTGCGTCTGGAAGCGCCGCACCGCGTTGGTAGTTTCCCGAAATGCTGGACTTTTTAAATGAACCAGCGTTTCAGTTTTGATTCCGTGCCGCTATAGTACACGCAAATCAGCGTTTCACAAGAGCAGTAAAGCCGAGAAAACCACGAGCGCGCCGCGCTCAATCCGGACGGAGACAAGCCATGACATCACGCCACGCGCCGCGGCGCTTCCCGCTCTCGACCCTCACCCTGGCCGTGCTGGCCACCACCGCCCACGCCCAGACCACGCCGGACGACCAGCCCGCGCGGGTGGAGGTCATCGGCATGCGCGCCGCGCTGGAAAGCGCGCTCAACAAGAAGCGCGAGGACCGCGGCATCGTCGATGTGATCAAGGCGGAGGACATCGCCAAGTTCCCCGACACCAACCTGGCCGAGTCGCTGCAGCGGGTGCCCGGCGTGGTGATCGACCGCGACGCCGGCGAAGGCCGCGGCATCACCGTGCGCGGCCTGGGCGCGGACTTCACCCGCGTGCGCATCAACGGCGTGGAGGCCCTCACCACCACCGGCGGCACCGACTCCTCCGGCGGGGCCAACCGCAGCCGCGGCTTCGATTTCAATGTGTTCGCCGCCGAGCTGTTCAACCAGATCACGGTGCGCAAGAGCTCGCAGGCCGACGTGGACGAAGGCTCGCTCGGCGCCACGGTGGACCTGCAGACCCCGCGGCCGCTGGAGATGCCGGGCTTTCACGCCACCGCGTCGGTGAAGGCCGGCTACAACGACCTGTCGAAGAAGGCGCAGCCGCGGGGCGCGTTCCTGGTGTCCAACACCTTTGCCGACAACCGGGTGGGCGTGCTGCTGTCGGGCGCGCTGTCCAAGCGCGAGCTTTACGAGGAAGGCTTCAGCACCGTGCGCTGGGACAACGGCGCCTCCTCCGGCGGCTGGTGCGCACCGCAGGGCGTGACGCCCGCCAACCCCACCAACAGCACCGCCACCACCTGCGGGCCGGCGGCGCAGGCCGTGCCCCGGCTGCCCAACACGCAACAGAACATCGACGCCTACAACCTGGCGAGCGACCCCAACAACTTTCACCCGCGCCTGCCGCGCTACGGCCGCCTCACGCATGACCAGGAGCGCATCGGCCTCACCGCCACGCTGCAGGTCAAGCCGCAGGACAGCACGCTGATCACCCTGGACATGCTGTACGCCAAGCTCAAGGCCACGCGGCAGGAGGACTTTCTCGAGGCCATCTCGTTCAGCCGCAGCGCCAGCCAGGGTGGCAAGCCGCAGACCAGCGTGGTGGACACCGCCTACGGCCCCAACGGCGCCCTGCTCTACGGCACCTACAACGGCGTGGACATCCGCGCCGAGTCGCGCTACGACAAGCTGTCGACCGAATTCACCCAGCCCACCCTCACGATCCGTCAGGACCTGAGCGAGACGCTGCGCCTGAACGCAATGGGCGGGCGCGCGGTGTCCCGCTTCCGCAATCCGGTGCAGACCACCACCACGCTGGACGCGCTGAACGTCAACGGCTACTCCATCGACTTTCGCGGCAACGACCGCCTGCCCACCATCGGCTACCCCTTCGACGTCACGCAGCCCGGCGGCGCATTAAGCATCGTGGGCGTGCCGCAGGTGAGCTCCGGCACGCAGCCCACCACGATCCCCAACACCACCTCCAGCGAGATCCGCATCCGCCCGCAGGGCACGGACAACCGCAACGACGTGGCCCATATCGACCTCGACTGGGAGGCGATTCCCGACAAGCTGAACCTCAAGGCGGGCGTGGACTACAAGCGCTTCGCCTTCAGCACCTTCGAGTTCCGCCGGGTCAACCAGAACGACACCATCTTCGCGCCGCCGGCCGGCACCTCGGCCGCCGGCCTCACCACGCTGCTCAACGGCTTCGGCGGCGGGCTCAGCCTGCCGGCGGGCGTGCCCACCAGCTGGGTCATTCCCAACCTGAACGCCATCGCCAACACCTACGACATCTACTGCAACTGCATCAAGAGCGGCCCGGCCGGCGGCCCGGGCGACTTCACCTTGTCATCCATCACCAACGGCAACGCACGCGGCAACAACCGCTCGGTGAGCGAAACCGACAAGGGCGGCTTCTTCATGGCCGACTTCTCCACCCAGCTGCTGGGACTGCCGGTGCGCGGCAATGCCGGCGTGCGCTACGTGGAGACGCACCAGGCGGCCACCGGCTACCTGGCCACCGGCAACGGCACCGCGGTGACGCTGGACCAGAGCTATGAAGACTGGCTGCCTGCGGTGAACCTGGCCGCCAACCTTTCCAAGGACCTGGTGCTGCGCCTGGCGGCGGCCAAGGTGATGGCCCGCCCGCAGCTGGGCAACCTGAACCCCGGCGGCACCATCAGCACCACGGGGACGCTGTCCATCACCACCGGCAACCCCTTCCTCAAGCCCTTCCGCGCCAAGACCTTCGACGAAAGCATCGAGTGGTACTTCTCGCGCAACGGCTTCATCGGGCTCGGCTTGTTCCAGAAGAACATCGACACCTACATCCAGAGCCTGCGCACCACCATGCCGTTCAACCAGACGGGGTTGCCGCTGTCGCTGCTGCCGTCGAACTTCACCGGGGAAGAGGAGTTCCAGGTGACGGCGCCGGTCAATACCTCGGGCGGCCGGCTCTCCGGCTTCGAGATCAACTACCAGCAGCCCTTCACCTTCTTGCCCGGCGTCTGGCGCAACTTCGGCGTGCTGCTGAACTACACGCAGGTGAAATCCAAGATCAACTACATCGTCTCGCCCACGGCCGGCAGCACGATCACCGACGACCTGATCAACATGTCGCCCAAGGCCTGGAACGCGACGCTGTTCTATGACGATGGCCGCCTCAGCGCGCGCGTGTCGGGCGCCTACCGCTCCAGCTTCCTCACCCGCGTGCCGGGCCAGAACAACAACGACGTGGAAGGCAAGAACAAGACCTTGAACGTAGACCTGTCGGTGTCGTACAAGCTGCGCGACAACCTGGAGGTCACCTTCGAGGGCGTGAACCTCACCAACGAGGCCAACGACCAGTTCGTGAGCCGCGCGCGCGACAGCGCTGTCGTGTACAACGTCACCGGGCGCGAATACATGCTCGGCATGCGCTACAAGTTCTGATCTTCTGCACCCAGGAGCCGCCCCATGTCGAACTACTTCCTCAACGACGAACAGCCGTGGACCGAGCTGGGCGACGGTATCCGCCGCAAGGTGGTGGCCCACACGCCGCAGCTGATGTCGGTGCTGGTGCAGTTCGACCAGGGTGCGGTGGGCACGCCCCATGCACACGACGTGCACGACCAGATCGCCTTCGTGGTGCGCGGGTCGTTCGAGTGCGAGGTGGGCGGCGCCAAGCGGGTGCTCAAGCCCGGTGACGCCTTCATCGCGCCGCACGGCACGATGCACGGCGTCGTCGCGCTGGAGCCGCAGAGCACGCTGCTCGACCAGTTCTCGCCGCGCCGCGACGACTACCTCTGACCACCCGCGCAGGCGCTTCGGCGCCTTCGCCATTCGGCGACGCGGCTCCCCCGGCAGATTGCGGCCGCGGTGGGCATCGCCTTTCCGCTGTGCTGCCCCGATGCATCCCCTTCGCCTGCTTTGCTGCGTCGTGATCGTGTTCACAACGCCACTTTTTGCCCAGGCCCAAGCGGTGTCCCCATCGCCGGGCGCACCCGTGGCCACGGTCCACCCCGCCCTGCACCTGGCCGGCGATTCCACGATGGCCGACAAGCCGCAGGACCCGCCCAACCCCGAGCACGGCTGGGGCCAGCTGTTCCGCGAGCGGCTGCTGGAGCCGGCGCGGCTGGTCAACCATGCGATGAACGGCCGCAGCACGCGCAACTTCCGCGACGAGGGCCGCTGGGATCATCTGCTGTCGCAGTTGCAGGCCGGCGACCAGGTGCTGATCCAGTTTGGCCACAACGACGCCCGCATCGACGACCCCAAGCGCTACGCCGACCCGGCCACCTACCGCGAGAACCTGCGCCGCTTCGTGCGCGAGGTGCGCGAGCGCGGCGCCACGCCCTTGCTGGCGACGCCGCTGGTGCGCCGCAAGTTCGACGAAGCCGGGCGGCTGCAGGACACGCACGGCGCCTACCCCGACGAGATGCGGCGTGTTGCCTTGGAAGAGCGTGTGCCGCTGCTGGACCTGCAGCGCGCCAGCCGCGAGTTCGTGCAACGCGTGGGGCCGGAGGCTTCACGCGCGCTCTACCAGTGGCTGGCGCCCGGCGAGTGGGCCCGTTACCCCGACGGCCGGCGCGACGACACCCACTTCAGCGAGGACGGCGCGCGCGCCATGGCGGGCCTGGCCGCCACCGAGATACGCGCGCTGGGCCTGCCGCTGGCGGCCTGGCTGAAGCCCATGCCGGCCTTCAACCATGCGAGCTACGACGTCAAGGGCTGGGCCGCGGCCACCCGCGGTGGGCACGGCGGCAAGATCGTGCGCGTGACCACGCTGGCCGCGTCAGGCCCCGGCTCCCTGCGCGCCGCGCTCGAAACGCCCGGGCCGCGCATCGTGGTGTTCGAGGTGGCCGGCGTGATCGATCTCGCCGGCAAGGGCATCACCATCCGGCAGCCCTACCTCACCATCGCGGGCCAGACCGCGCCGCACCCGGGCATCACGCTGATCCGCGGCGAGCTCGAGATTGCCGCGCACGACGTGATCGTGCAGCACCTGGCCCTGCGCCCGGGCGACTGGGGCCGCCCGCCGCGCAGCGGCGGCGACCAGGACGGCCTGTCCACCAACGCGGGCGCCTACAACGTGATCGTGGACCACTGCAGCTTCTCCTGGGCCACCGACGAGAACCTGTCCGTCGGCGGGCCGCGCTTCGCCGGCAACGACCCGGACGAGTGGCGCCACTACACGTCGCACGACATCACCTACAGCCACAACCTGATCTACCAGGGGCTGTCGAACTCGGTGCACGAGAAAGGCGAACACTCCAAGGGCACGCTGGTGCACGACAACGCCAGCGGCGTGCTGCTGTACGCCAACGTCTACGCGTCCAACCGCCAGCGCAACGCGCTGTGGAAGGGCGGCACGCGCGGCGCGATGGTGAACAACGTGGTCTACAACCCGGGCGACCGTGCGGTGCACTACAACCTCTTCGCCAAGGAGTGGGCTGGCCAGCCCCTGCAACCGGGGCAGCTCGCGCTGGTGGGCAACGTCTTGCGCCACGGGCCGGACACCGTGCCAGGCACGCCGCTGTTCATGCTGGGCGGCGAAGGTGAACTGGCGCTGTACCTGGAAGACAACCTCGCGCACGACACGCGCGGCCGACCGGTGCCGCTGCTGGGCCGCTACGGCTCCGGCCAGGCGCGCCTGCTGCCGACCGTTGCAGCCGGGCTGCCGCCCGACGTGAAGGCTGTGCCGGCGGCGCGGCTGATGGACGAGCTGCCGCAGGCGGTGGGCGCGCGGTCCTGGCAGCGTGACCCCATCGACGCTCAGCTGCTGGCCGACATGGCCGAGGGGCGCGGCCATATCATCGATTCGGAGCGCGAGACGGCATCGGGATATCCATCGCCGCAGCCGACGCGCCGGCCGTTTGTCGAGGCCGAGTGGAACCTCGATGACATGAGCCCGAAGGCCGGCTGGGGTGCGCTCTTCAAGCCGCGCTGAGTTTTCAGCGTTTCACTGGATCAACCTCGGCGCGAGCCGCAGGGACGCGATCAGCAGAGATCGGCCATCACCTCGCGCGCGATCACTGCACCGGGGTGCTGGATCACCCGCGCCGCCAGGCGGTTGCCGAACGCGGCTGCCTCCGCCGGTGCGGCGCCGGCAAGGCGCTGGCACAGGTAGCCCGCCCCGAATGCATCACCAGCGGCCGTGGTGTCCACCACGCGCGCCACGCGCTCGGCAGGCACTTCCAGCCAGCCGCCATCCGGCCCGCGCAGCAAGGCGGGCTCGGCGCCCCGCTTGACCACGAGTTCCGCGGTGGGCAGCGCACGCGCCGCCTCCAGCGCCTGTGCCGGCTGCTCCAGTTGCAGCAACGCCTGGTGGTCGTCGGCGGTAAGCAGCGCGATGGAGGCCGCCTCGAACGCGAGGCAGAACCATTTGCGCGCTTCCGTGGCGGCTGGCCACAGGCGCGGGCGGTAGTTGTTGTCGAACACCACCGTGGCACCGCGCGCGCGCAGGGTGCGCATCAACGCCAGCAGGCGCTCGCGCCCCGCCACCGGCAGCACCGCCAAGCTGATGCCGCTGACGTACAGCGCGCCCCACTCGACGGCGCGCTGTTCCAGCGGCGTGATGTCCACATCGAAGTAGGCCTTGGCGGCGCTGGTGTCGCGCCAATAGGTGAAGCTGCGCTCGCCGCGCTCGTCCACCGAGATCTGGTAGAGGCCCGGCATGCGGCCGGGCAGTCGGCGCACCAATGAACAATCAACGCCTTCGGCCTCCCAGCGAGCGAGCAGCCCCTCGCTCAAGGCATCATCGCCCAGTGCAGTGGCATACAAGGCCTGCTGGCCCAGCGGCGCACCGCAGCGCGCGAGGTACACGGCGGTGTTGAAGGTGTCGCCGCCGTACCCTTGCTGCAGCGTGCCGAAGGCCTGACCGCGCAGTTCGAGCATGCATTCACCGATGAGGGCCACCTTGTGTGGAGAAGAGGGCATGGCAGAAGATTCGAGGCGTTTTCGAAACGGTGTTTCGTTATTCTAGTCTGGTAAAGTGCCTCGTCCGTTGTCACACGACATGAACGAAACCCAAGATCCCCCTTTTCCCCCCCGCCGCCGCGCGCGCACCCTGGCCGCCGAACTGGTAGAGGCGCTGGGCATGCGCATCCGCGAAGGCAAGATGTCGCCCAATGACAAGCTGCCCACCGAGGCGGCCATGATGGCCGAGTACGGTGTGAGCCGCACCGTGGTGCGGGAAGCGATCTCGCGCCTGCAGGCCTCGGGCCTGGTGGAAACACGCCACGGCATCGGCACCTTCGTGGTGGGCCTGGGCGACAGCGGCAGCTTCCGCATCGCACCGGAGCAGGTGGCCACCTTGCGCGACGTGGTGGCCGTGCTGGAGCTGCGCATCGGCATCGAGACCGAAAGCGCTGCGCTCGCCGCAGTGCGCCGCACGCCGGAGAACCTGGCCGCCATGCGCACGGCGCTGGATGCGTTTGCCGAAGCCATCGAGCAAGGCCGTGCGGCGGTGGCCCCGGACTTCCAGTTCCATGTGGAGATCGCGCGCGCCACGCAGAACCACCATTTCACCGAAATCATGACCATGCTGGGGGCCACCATCATCCCCCGCGCGCGGCTGGAGCCGGCGGAAGTGACCAGCGACGAGCGCCGCACTTACCTGCGGCGGGTGAACGCGGAGCACGAGAGCATCTTCGACGCCATCGCGGCGCAGGACACGGACGCCGCCCGGGCGGCCATGCGCACCCACCTGGCCAACAGCCGCGAACGGCGCCGGCGCGCCGCGGCCAATACCCCCTCCCACTGATCCAGCGTTCAACAGCTCTGGTGTAGACATCGGCTATGTTGTACGATGTCTTATCTCTTCTCGGAGCGCTGGATGAATCCCCAAGAACTGAAGCAGGCCCTGTCCTCCGGTTTGCTGTCCTTCCCCCTCACCGACTTCGACGCGGACCTGCGCTTCGCACCCCGGCCGTATGCCGACCGGCTGGAATGGCTGATGCCGTATGGCGCCACCGTGCTGTTTGCCGCCGGTGGCACCGGGGAGTTCTTTTCGCTGGCGCCGGCGGAATACGCCGAGGTGGTGAAGACCGCCGCGCAAACCTGTCGCGGCCGCGTGCCCATCGTGGCGGGCGCCGGCGGCGGCACCACCCTCGCCATCACCTACGCCCAGGAAGCCGAGCGCGTGGGCGCCCAGGGCATCCTGCTGCTGCCCCACTACCTGACGGAGGCGACGCAGGAAGGCTTGGTGGCCCACGTGGAAGCGGTGTGCAAGAGCGTGAAGATCGGCGTGATCGTCTACAACCGCGGCGCCTGCAGGCTCAACGCCGACTCGCTGGTGCGGCTAGCCGAGCGCTGCCCCAACCTCATCGGCTTCAAGGACGGGCTGGGCGACATCGAGCGCATCGTGCAGATCCGCCAGCGCCTGGGCGAGCGCTTCGTCTATGTGGGCGGCATGCCCACCCACGAGGTGTATGCCCATGCCTACAAGGCGCTGGGTGTGCCGGTGTATTCATCGGCCGTCTTCAACTTCGTGCCGCGCACCGCGATCGAGTTCTACAACGCCTATGCGGCCGGCGACACCGCCACCACCGGCCGCCTGCTCGACGAGTTCTTCCTGCCCTACCTGGAGATCCGCAACAAGGGCGAGGGGTATGCGGTGAGCATCGTGAAGGCCGGGGCCACCATCGTCGGCCACAGTGCCGGGCCGGTGCGGCCGCCGCTGTCGGATCTGAAGCCTGCCGAGGTGGAGCAGTTGCGGGTGCTCATTGACCGGCTTGGGCCGCAGTAACGATCGGTGCGGCGTTGTTCACCGAGCAGCAGACTGAATGGTGGCGGGCGTGAGACCGAGCGGGGAGGCTGGGCCCGGGTGGCCGTCGGGGCTTCATCTGGGTCGGCCTCGCGCAAGCGCGAGGCTGCCCTGCGATGCTCACTCCGGGAGGGCGGCTGCGATGACTCCGGCTCCGGGCCTGAACGGCCCGGCCCATAGAGCCTTCTCGCCGGTCCGCCGCTGCGCAGCGGACTTCCCCTCCCTGCGCTGCGCTTCTCGGCGACCCAAGGCGCCCCGCCGGCCACCCGAGCCCAGCCACCTCGAC